>DASYNF010000210.1:0-156089 GCA_036008685.1 Actinomadura sp.
GTCGTCTTCATGGCCGAAGGCCAGATCGTCGAGGAGAACACCCCCGAGGAGTTCTTCACCGACGCGCGGACCGACCGCGCCAAGGACTTCCTTTCCAAGATCCTTACTCACTGAGCCGCGGGACGCGGTTCCGCAAGGAAAAGCAGAGGGAAGAGCATGCGAGTACGTCGAATCGGCGTGGCGATGGCCGGTGTGGCCGCGATGGGCATGGTGCTGGCCGGCTGCGCGGAGAAGAAGGCCTCCTCGATCGCCGACAAGAAGAAGCTGATCATCGGGGTCAAGTACGACCAGCCGTCGCTGGGCCTGAAGACCACCGGCGGCGTCGAGGGTCTCGACATCGATGTCGCGAGGTACATCGCCAAGAAGCTCGGTGTCGAGGGGACGAGCGTCGAGTTCAAGGAGGCGCGCTCGGCCAACCGTGAGACGTTCCTGCAGAACGGCACGGTCGACATGGTCATCGCGACGTACTCGATCACCGAGGCCCGCAAGCCCAAGGTGACGTTCGCCGGCCCTTGGGTCGTCACGCACCAGGACGTCATGGTCCGCGCCGACGACAGTGCCATCAAGGATCTGAACTCCCTCAAGGGCAAGAACCTCTGCCAGGTCTCGGGCTCCAACTCCTGGAAGAACATCACCGACGGCACCAACAAGCCCAAGACCAAGGTCGCCGCCAAACTCGTTCCCGCGCAGGGCTACGACGAGTGCATGACCAAGCTCAAGGGCAAGTCGATCGACGCGATCTCCACCGACGCGACCATCCTCGCCGGATTCGTCAACCGTGAGGGCTCGTCCTTCAAGGTCGTCAACGCCCCCTTCACCGACGAGAAGTACGGCGTCGGCCTGAAGAAGGGCGACGTCAAGGGCTGCGAGGCCGTGAACAAGGCCATCGCGGCCATGTACCAGGACGGCACCGCCAAGCAGCTCTGGGACAAGTGGATGTCCAAGGCCGGTCTGCCCTTCGAGGCCACCGCACCGGCCCCCGAGGGTTGCAGCTGATCCTCGAACGGCGACCACCGCGCCGGTGAGCCCCGTGCGGGCTCACCGGCGCCGGTTCTAGGAGCATCGTGAACTGGGACGTTCTCTTCGATTTCAGCCCGCTCGTCAATGAATTCGGCAAGATCGTCAGTGCCTTCTGGTCGACCCTGCGGCTCTCGCTGATGACCGGCCTGCTGGCCTTGATCCTCGGGACGGTCCTCGCCGGAATGCGGGTCTCTCCGACCCGGGTGCTGCGCATGGCGGGGACGTTCTACGTGAACACACTGCGCAACACCCCGCTGACCCTGGTGCTGCTGTTCTGCAGCCTGGCGCTCAGCGACACCCTCGGGGTCAAGCTGTCCGACTCGGCGTCGGTGAACTTCTACTGGCTGGCGGTCTTGGGCCTGTCGGCCTACACCGCGGCGTTCGTCGCGGAGGCGCTGCGGGCCGGCATCAACACGGTGCCCGTGGGCCAGGCGGAGGCCGCCCGGGCGATCGGGCTGACGTTCACCCAGTCACTGCGCATGATCGTCTTGCCGCAGGCCTTCCGGGCCGTCATCGCCCCGCTGGGCAGCATCACCATCGCCATGATCAAGAACACGACGATAGTCCTGGTCGCAAGCTACCTGGAGGCGGCCGCCCTGATGAAGGACATGTTCGAGCAGTACGGCGCGACCCTGCCGATCTTCCTCGGCTTCGCGGCCGGTTTCATGATCCTGACCCTGCCGACCGGCTTCCTGTTCGGCTGGGCGGCCAAGCGATGGGCGGTGGTCCGATGACCGTCACGACCAAGGCACCCGCCAAGACCCGGCGGCCCGCGAAAACGCCGAAACAGCAGCCCTCGGTGCTGTTCGACGCCCCGGGCCCCCGGGCCCGGCGGCGCAACAACCTGATCACGCTCGCCGCCGCGGTCGTGCTGCTCGCGATCGTCTATGTGATCATGATGCGCCTCAACAAGGCGGATCAGTTCCAGGGAAAGCTGTGGAAGCCCTTCCTGGACCTGAAGGTCTGGACCGAGTTCATCCTTCCGGGACTGCTCGGAACACTGAAGGTCACGGCCGTGGCCGCCGTCCTGGCCCTGCTGTCCGGCGTGATCTTCGGACTCGGGCGACTGTCCGACCACCGGTGGATCAGAATCCCCTCAGGGGCGATCGTGGAGTTCTTCCGCGCGATCCCGCTGCTCCTGCTGATCTTCTTCATCTTCTCCGGGCCCCCCACCATCGCCAACGCCCTCAACCGCGAATTCCCCGAGGTCACCGCCTTCACCGCCGTGGTCATCGGCCTCATGCTCTACAACGGCTCAGTGCTCGCCGAGATCTTCCGAGCCGGCATCCACGCGGTGCCCAAAGGACAGTCCGAGGCGGCCTACGCCATCGGCCTGCGCAAGAACGGCGTCATGCGCCTGGTCCTGGTCCCCCAGGCCACGACCGCCATGATGCCCGCCATCGTCAGCCAGATGGTCGTACTCCTCAAAGACTCCGCCCTCGGCTGGATCGTCGCCTACGAAGACCTCCTCAACGCCGGCTTCCGGGTCGTCGGCTCCAACTACGGCAACCTCATCCCCGCCGCCATCGTCATCACCCTCATCTACATCGCGATGAACATGACACTCAGCCACCTCGCGGAACGACTGGAGGCACGTGGCCGCCGCAACCGCAAAACCTCGGCCACGACACTCAGCGCCAACCCCACCGCCCTCCCCGACGCGAGCATGGGTAGCGGACGCGTCTGACCAGGCCGCTGACCAGGCCGCGGGAACGCACCGTTCACACGGGACGGGGCCGGCCGGACACTCGTCCGCCGGCCCCTTCTCCGCTCCGGCGCCCGATGACGGGTGAGGCGACGACCTCGTATCTTTACGACCTCAACTGTCCTGTCATGGTCCCAATGACCATCCGTTTGCGGGACGATTCACCTATGACCGCTCGCGTTACCGCCCCCTTTGGTTCCTGGCCCTCTCCGATCTCGGCTTCCGACGTCGCTCGCGCCCAGCTGCGCCTCAGCTTCCCCACGGTGCACGGCGACGACGTCTGGTGGCAGGAGACCCGACCGGAAGAGGGCGGGCGGACGACGGTCATACGGCTCGGTGGCGGCCATCGCGAGGAGCTGCTGCCCGGTCCCTGGAACGCGCGCACCCGCGTCCACGAGTACGGCGGCCGCTCATATCTGCCGATCCCGTCCGGCGAGGATTACGGCATCGTCTTCACGGACTACGAGGATCAGCGGATCCACCGGCTCGATCCCGGGGACGCGAAACCGCACCCGCTCACTCCGGTGCCGGCCGTACCGGCCGGGTTGCGCTATGCCGATTTCGTGCTGTCCCCGGACGGCACCGAGGTGTGGTGCGTCTGCGAGGGACACACGCCCGACGGGGTGCGCCGGGCGATCGTCGCCGTACCTCTCGACGGCAGCGCCGCCGACGACCCCGGGGCGGTCCGCGAGCTCGTCTCCGGCGCCGGCTTCTACGCCAACCCCACCCCGTCGCCCAGCGGGGGCCACCTCGCCTGGGTGCAGTGGAGCCATCCGCGGATGCCCTGGGACGGCACCGAGCTCCGCGTGGCGGCCGTCGAGGACGGCGCTCTCGTCGCCCCCCGGACCGTCAAGGGCGGGATGACCGAGTCGGTCCTGGCACCGATGTGGCGCGACGACCAGATCCTCTATGTCATCTCCGACTGGTCGGGGTGGTGGAACATCTATGAGGTGGGCCTGGCCGGAGAGTCCGCGCAGGCGCTCTACCCGGCCGAGGAGGAGTTCGCCGGGCCACTGTGGCAACTCGGCGGCATGCCCTATGCCCTCCTCGGCGACGGACGGCTCGCGGTGCTCCACGGCCACGGCAACCAGCGTCTCGGCGTCTGCGATCCCGACACGCTCGAGCTGGCCGACCTGGAGACGCCCTACGACGACTGGCGGCTCGCAGTGTCCGCGGACGGCTCGACGGTGGTCGGCATCGCCGGGGGCCCCTCCGTGCCGACCGCGGTCGTACGAATCGACATCGCCACGGGCCGGATCGAAGAGCTCCACCGCGAGCTGCGGGACGTCCCCGATCCCGAGTTCCTGCCGGCCCCGGCCGAGGCACGGCTCGAAGGACGGTTCGGCCGCCCGGTGCACGCCCTCATCTACCCACCGGCCAACCCGGCGTTCGTGGCCCCCGAGGGCGAGCTCCCCCCGTACGTCATCTTCGTGCACGGCGGGCCCACAGGCCGCACGTCGAGCATGCTGAGCCTGGAGCGGGCCTACTTCACCAGCCGCGGCATCGGGGTGGTGGACGTCAACTACGGCGGCTCCACGGGATATGGACGGGCCTACCGGGAGCGGCTTCGCCGGCAGTGGGGAGTCGGTGACGTCGAGGACGCCGTCGCCGCGGCCGAGGCGCTGGTCAGGAACGGGGCCGCCGACCCCGGCCGGCTCGCGATCCGTGGCGGCAGCGCCGGCGGCTGGACCACCCTGGCCGCGATCACCAAGACCGACGTCTTCAAGGCCGCGACGTCCTACTACGGCATCAGCGACCTGCAGTCCTTCATGGACGAGACGCACGACTTCGAGTCCAGGTACCTCTTCGGCCTGATCGGCCCGATGCCGGGCTTCGAGCGGGCCTACGCGGAGCGCTCGCCCCTGAACAGCGCGGACCGCACCTCCTGTCCCGTCCTGCTCCTGCAGGGCGTCGACGACCCGATCGTGCTCCCCGCGCAGTCGGAGAAGTTCGCCACCGCCCTGGCCGCCAAGGAGATGCCCTACGCCTACCTCACCTTCGAGGGGGAGTCCCACGGGTTCCGGCGGGCCGACACCACGATCACCTGCCTCGAGTCGGAGCTGGCGTTCTACGGCCAGACCCTCGGCTTCGAGGCGCGTGGCGTCAGGCCGGTGGAGCTCAGCATCGGCACGCCGCCGACCCCTGCCCGGAGCGCGGACCCAGAGCCCCCGGCGTCCCTGGCATGACCCTGCGGCGGGCCGCCGCACGACACCACCGCACGGCACCATCACAGGACACGACCGAACGACGGCATACCGGGCGCGTGTCAGGGCACGTCCCCGCGACCCGGTTCCCGGCCCGGCGCGCCGGAGGATCGGGAACCGACCGGATCAGCGGGCGAACTCGGTGGCGCGAGACTCCCGCACGACGGTGACGCGGATCTGACCCGGGTAGGTCAGCTCGTCCTCCACCTGCTTGGCGATGTCACGTGCGATCACCTGGGCCTGGATGTCGTCCACGGAGTCGGGCTTGACCATCACCCGGATCTCACGGCCGGCCTGCATCGCGTAGACCTTCTCCACACCTTCGTGGTTGTTCTTGGCGATCTGTTCGAGCCGCTCCAGCCGCTTGACATAGGCCTCCAGCGACTCCCTGCGGGCACCGGGCCGACCTCCGCTGATGGCGTCCGCGGCCTGCGTCAGCACCGCCTCCACGGTCCGGACCTCGACCTCGTTGTGGTGCGCCTCGATCGCGTGGACGACGTCCTCGTCCTCGCCGTAGCGGCGGGCGACCTCGGCTCCGATGAGCGCGTGGCTGCCCTCCACCTCATGGGTGAGCGCCTTGCCGATGTCGTGCAGCAGCGTGCATCGCTTCAGCAACATCGACGGGAGCCGGAGCTCGGCGGCCATGATCCCGGCGATGTGCGCCGACTCGATGAGGTGCTTCAGCACGTTCTGGCCATAGGAGGTGCGGTAGCGCAGCTGTCCGAGGAGAGCGGTCAGCTCCGGATGCATGTCGGTGATGCCGAGCTCGACCAGAGCGTCCTCTCCGGCCCGGACGCACAGTTGCTCGACCTCGGACTTGCTCCGCTCGTAGATCTCCTCGATGCGCAGCGGATGAATGCGGCCGTCGAGCACGAGTTTTTCCAGCGTGAGCCGGCCGACCTCGCGGCGGACCGGGTCGAAGCAGCTGAGCAGCACCGCCTCGGGAGTGTCATCGATGATCAGGTTGACACCGGTCGTGGTCTCGAAGGAACGGATGTTGCGGCCCTCCCGGCCGATGATCCGCCCCTTCATCTCATCACTGGGAAGGTGCAGCACCGAGACGACCGACTCGGCGGTCTGCTCGCCGGCGAACCGCTGGATCGCCAAGGTCACGATCTTGCGGGCTCGCTTTTCGCCCTCCTCACGGGCGCCGGCCTCGATGTCCCGGGTCAGCAGCGCGGCCTCGCGCTTGGCCTGGTTCTCGATCACCGCGACGAGCTCGCCCTTGGCCTGGTCCGCGGTGAGACCGGCGGTCCGCTCGAGGATCTGCCGGCGCTCCTCGTCGAGGCGGTCCAGCTCCGCGCCGCGGATCTCGAGCGCTCCCTTGAGCTCGGAGAGCTTCCGGTCGCGCTCTTCGAGCCTGCCTATCTCGGCGTCGAGCCGCTGTTCACGCTCGGCCAGCCGGGTCTCGCGTCGCTCCAGGTCGTCACGCAGCGACTTGAGGTCGTCCTTGAGCGCCTTGCCCTCGTCCTCCAGCTTCGAGCGGGTGGAGCCGGCGATCTCCTGGGCCCTCACCTCGGCCTCCTGCACGATCTCCTGAGCGTCGGCCTTGGCCTTCGCCCGGAGTTCGTCGGCCTCGCGCCGGACGGTGTTCGTCTCCTGGTCCGACGACCCCTTGTCCGCATGCGGGCGTCGCAGCAGGACGATGACAAGAGCGACCAGGGTGATCAGTAGCGCCACGCCCAGCAGGACGCTCTCCATGGCGCGGACCCCTTTCGTCTTTCCTCAGCGTCGGCTCCGCAGGAGATGGGGAGCCTGTCAACGCGAGGGGTCACACGCACCCGACAGCACACCGAACGCCGACGCCAGGAGCGCCGGGCACGCGCCATCGCCGGAATCCGGCCGACAACCGGACTCCGCGGGCACCTGCCCATCGGCCGGCATCCGGCCGAAGTCGTATCTGTAAGCCTCTCAACCGCTCAAGGGTGCTCGGTCGTATGGAAATCCGCAGAGCGCGGAGTAACTCCTCACTGTCGTAACGGTAAGCGGCCAGCAAGTAATGAGCAAGCAAAGCTTCCCGCAATACGGACTAACCACACGATCGCGCCAGGAAATCCTTACCCTCTGTCAAAGCCGCAGGATGCCGCCTACCGGCGGAGGGGCGGCGGGGCGGCGGGATGGCGGGGCCACGGGCGGAGCCGAGACCGGGTTCATACCCGGGCGTGTCGGTGCAGGGGGGCTGGAGCGGCGCGTCCGGGCGCGGAGCGGAGCGCCATCGGTGCCGCGGATCCGGCTTTCACCGCAGGGGCCGGCCGCGTCTCGGTGGGTCACTCAGTCCAGGGACCAGGGCAGGTCTTCGAGCTCCCCGCCCTCCGCCTCGAGGGCCTCCTTGACGACGCGGTAGGCCAGGCCGGGCGGGTAGCCCCTGCGAGCCAGCACACCGACGAGCCGGCGCATGCGTTTGGCGGGATCCTGTCCCCTCGTGGCCCGGAGACGCCTGGAGACGAGCTGACGGGCGGCGGCCTCCTCCTGTTCGGGGTCCAGGGCCGCGACCGCCTCATCGACCGTCTCATCGGCCACGCCGCGATGCCTCAGCTCGGAGGCCAGTGCGCGGCGCGCGAGGCCACGGCCGGCGTGCCGGGACCGCACCCACGCCTGCGCGAAGGCCTCATCGTCGATGAGGCCGACGTCGGTGAACCGGCTGAGGACCGCGTCCGCGACCTCGTCGGGCACGCCACGACGGTGCAGCGCCGCGGCGAGCTGGGCGCGGGTGCGCGGCGCCATGGCCAGCTGCCGCAGGCAGATCTCCCGGGCCAGCGCCTCGGGATCCGCCGGAGCCTCGTCCCCGTTCCCGGCCGGATCATCCGGCGACGGCCGGCGACCACTTCGCCACCGGCCACCACGGGTCACGAGAGGCTTCCTGAGGAGGCGGCGGCACCGCCGGGGAAGGACTCCCGCCGCACAGCCCCGCGGGAGCGGTCACCATGGACCGGACCCGGAGAGCTCCGTGGCGGGGTACGGCGCCGCCGCCCATCAGGACTGATCATCGCTCACACTTCGTCAATAGTCATCCCGGTCGGGAGAATTGCCGTCAGGAATCCCCTGGCTTCGCGGCCTTGGCACCCCGCCGCGCAGGGGCCGGCGGAGCGGGTGAAGCGGCTGGAGCACTGGCCGCCGGAGCCGCGCCGGGCTCCCCTGCGTCCTTGTCGAGCCGCGGGCCGACCCCGAGCTTCTCCTTGATCTTCTTTTCGATCTCGTCGGCCATGTCGGGGTTGACCTTCAGGAAGTTGCGGGCGTTCTCCTTGCCCTGGCCGAGCTGGTCGCCCTCGTAGGTGTACCAGGCACCGGACTTGCGGACGAAGCCCTGCTCGACGCCCAGGTCGATGAGCCCGCCCTCCCTGCTGAAGCCGTGGCCGTAGATGAGGTCCATGTCGGCCACCCGGAACGGGGGCGCCAGCTTGTTCTTCACTACCTTGACCCGCACCCGGTTGCCCACCGCCTCCGTGCCGTCCTTGAGCGTCTCGATCCGCCGGACGTCCAGTCGCACCGACGCGTAGAACTTCAGCGCCCGGCCACCGGTGGTGGTCTCGGGCGACCCGAACATCACACCGATCTTCTCGCGAAGCTGGTTGATGAAGATGACGGTGGTCTTGGTCTGGCTGATGGCTCCGGTGAGCTTGCGCAGCGCCTGGGACATCAGCCGGGCCTGCAGGCCGACGTGGGAGTCGCCCATCTCGCCCTCGATCTCGGCACGCGGCACGAGGGCGGCGACCGAGTCGATGACGACGATGTCGACGGCTCCCGAGCGGATGAGCATGTCGGTGATCTCGAGCGCCTGCTCACCGGTGTCCGGCTGCGAGACCAGGAGGGCGTCGGTGTCGACTCCGATCCTCTTGGCGTATTCGGGGTCGAGCGCGTGCTCGGCGTCGATGAAGGCGGCGATGCCGCCCTTCTTCTGCGCGTTGGCCACCGCGTGCAGCGCGATGGAGGTCTTTCCGGAACCCTCCGGTCCGTACACCTCGATCACGCGGCCGCGTGGGAGGCCGCCGATGCCCAGGGCGACGTCAAGGGAGATCGAGCCGGTCGGGATCACCTCGGCCGGGACCCGCCCCTCATCGCCGAGGCGCATCACTGAGCCCTTGCCGAACTGGCGCTCGATCTGGGCGAGCGCGGTCTCGAGAGCCTTCTCCCGGTCGTTTGCTGCCATGAAAAGTCCCTGCCTTATCCCCGGTCGGGGTCGTAGCCTTCGTGGTCCGTGGCGACGTTACGGGGACTCCCCGACAGTTTCGACCCTCATGCGGAACCTGTGGATAACGTCGCACCGGACGCGCTGGACGACGCCGGTCGCGTCACGCGTCGGACGCAAGCTTACCGAACACAAGTTCGACAAGCGCCCGACACGCCGGTTTGTCCCGGAATCCCGGTGCGCCCCCGGTCCCCGCCCCGTACGCTGGCGCCCTCAGGCGACCGACCAAGGCACCCACATGACGCTGACAGTTCTCTTCTGCGCCGACCCCCTCAACCCCAGGCGTGCCGATCCGCACTTCGCCCGCGAGAGCGCGACCGTGATCGCGGGGGGCGGCACGGTCGGCCTCATCGACCACGACACGCTCCTGCGCGGCGACGCCGCCGAGGCGGTACGGCGCGTACCGAAGGACCTCGGGCTCGCGTGGTACCGCGGGTGGATGGTCGGCAGCGGGCACTACTCCGCGCTGGCGAGGGCCCTCAAAGACCGCGGCACGACCCTCCTCACGCTCCCCGAGGACTATCAGCGCGCCCACGAGCTGCCGGGATGGCACGACACCTTCGCCGGTCTCACGCCGCGCAGCGTCTGGCTCCCCCTCTCCCCCGGCACGCCCCCGACGCCGGAGGAGCTCGACGAGCTCGTACGGCCGCTCGCCGACGGGCCGGCCGTCGTCAAGGACTACGTCAAGTCGCGCAAGCACGAGTGGGACGAGGCGTGCTTCGTCCCCGACGTCCGGGACGCCCGCGGGCTCCACCGGATCGTCGCGAGGATGGTCGAGCTCCAGGACGGCTTCCTCACCGGGGGCATCGTGGTCCGCGAGTACGAGCCGTACGAAGGGGACGAGGCGCGTATCTGGTGGGTCGACGGCGAGCCGGCGCTGATCGGGCCACATCCCGACACGCCAGGCGCCTGCCCCGAGCCCGTCCTCGAGGCGATCCGGCCGGCCGTGCGCGCGTTCGGGTGCCGGTTCATCACCACGGATCTGGCCCGGCGGGCCGACGGCGTCTGGCGCGTGGTGGAGGTGGGCGACGGCCAGGTGAGCGACCTGCCGTCCAGCGCCGACCCCGCCGACCTGTACGTGCACCTGCCCGATCCCACCTGACCGGATGGGAACACCGACGGCGGCCCGCCCGAGATCGCCGCAATCCACGGAATCCCCGGGCGGCCGCCACTAGGTGGTCCCGGACCTCTACTGCCAGGGCGGCGACCCGTACGACCGGTATTTCCGGTACTACGGAGGAAGGAGCTCCGGCGGGTACGTGTCACGGGGCGGCTCCGTCCGCCCCAAGGGCTCGCCTTCCACCGCATCTGCCACCCCGAGCACCTGACCCGCCCGTACTGGGACGAGTCCGTGCTGGTCTTCGACCGGCTGATCGGCATCGACATCCGGAGCCTGATGACCGAGGCCAGACTGGAGCCGGCGGCCGCTCTTCTCGGCGTCACCCACGTGATGATCGGCCTCGTCACCGCCATCGCGGTTCTCTAGGACCGCCGCCACCCGGCGGACCGGGGTTCTGGGTGATTTCGCCGTAGCCCTGTCAGCGGCACGCCGTCAGGGCACGGCGGAGCACGGGACGGGGGCCCACCTCAACGGAGCCGGTCGGGCACGTCGAAGGTCGCGCAGACCGCCTGCCACACGCGCTTGGCGGACTCGCCGTCCGCGAGCGCCTGGTCGATCGTCCGACCGCCGAGCTCGGACATGACGTAGTCCTTCGCGAGGCTCTCCGCGTAGGCCTCGCCGAACTGCTGGTTCATCCGCTCCCAGAACGCCGTCAGTCGCACGCGTCCACGCTACCGGGGCGGCCGGCGCCGCCACCCCGTGGGTGCTCGGCCCGATCTGTGTCCCGAGGTGTGTCCCGATCTGTGTCACAGGGCACGGAAGGTGAGCCACGGACATGGGACCCTCCGCACAGGAGGTGACCATGGCGCGCATCCGACAGGACGCCGGAGCCATCTCGCTGAGGGGCCTGCTGAACCTCTCGGCCATCGTCTGTCTGCTCTGTCTGCTCTTCCTCATCATCGACGTCCGGCACCGCATGACCGGATACCGGGCCGCCTACGGCCAGGGGATCAAGGGGACCGTCGCCGTCACCTCGTGCGGGTCCCATCTGACCGGAACCTACTGCACGGGGGACTTCACCTCCGCGGACGGCCGTGTCCGGCGGGCGGGAGTCCGGGTCAACGGAGCCATGGAGCTGCTCGATCGCGCCGGGCACGGGGGCGGCCTCCCGGGTCCGGTGAGCTACCCGGCCGCGCTCTCGGGCGCCAAGGCCGGCGAGGCGTGGACGCTGGACGGCACCCCCTGGCTGCGGCCCTCCATCCCCCAGGTCGTCGCTCTCGTCCCCGTGGCCATCCCCGTGCTCCTGGCCTGGGCACTGCTGCGCGGGGGGCCACACGGCCGGCGGCGGCGTCTCGGGCGAGCCCGGCTGATCCGGACCCGCAGGAATCAGCGACGTGAGCTCTCGCGCCTGCGCGACAACCGCCGTGGCCGCGTCAACTGATCTCTCGTGACCCCTGCGCCGTGATCTCGCGGTCGTTCGCGCGGTCCCTTCGGCGGGAGACGGCAGGCGCCTCCGCGGGCGGACACCGCCGTGGCCCGCTCCGGCCGCGACGACACGAACTCACGGCCGAAACGTGATGTGAGCCACCAATGGCCGTTGTGCCCGTCCGGCGAGGCAAGATGGACGCCGTGAGCGATGACGTGCTGAAACGCTTCTCCCCGGCCACGCGGGCGTGGTTCTCCGGGGCCTTCGCCGCGCCCACGGCGGCACAGGCGGGAGCATGGGATTCCATCTCACGGGGCGACAACACCCTGGTCGTGGCCCCGACCGGCTCCGGCAAGACCCTGGCCGCCTTCCTATGGTCCCTCGACCGGCCGGCCGCCTCGCCGGCCGAGGACCCGAAGCGGCGCTGCCGCGTCCTCTACGTCTCTCCACTGAAGGCCCTGGCAGTGGACGTGGAGCGCAACCTCCGCGCGCCACTGACCGGCATCCGGCAGGCCGCGCGCAGGCTAGGCCTGGACGAGCCGGACATACAGGTGGGCATCCGCTCAGGTGACACCACCGCCGGCGAACGGCGACGGTTGACGGCCAAGCCGCCGGACATCATGATCACCACGCCGGAGTCGCTGTTCCTCATGCTCACCTCGCAGGCCCGTGAGGCGCTGCGCGGCGTCGAGACTGTGATCATCGACGAGGTCCACGCCGTCGCGGGGACCAAACGGGGTTCGCACCTGGCACTGTCCCTGGAGCGGCTCGACGCCCTCCTGGAGCGGCCGGCCCAGCGCATCGGCCTGTCCGCCACCGTACGCCCGGTGGAAGAGGTCGCGGCCTACCTCGGCGGCCGCAGGTCCGCCACGGTGGTCCAGCCGCCGCACGACAAGCGGTTCGACCTGCGGATCGTCGTCCCCCTCGAGGACATGTCGGAGGCCGGGCAGTTCGTCGACGACGCCGGGGCCGCCGACCCGCGCAGCCGCTCCATCTGGCCCCATGTCGAGGACCGGGTGCTGGACCTGATCAATGAGCACCGGTCCACCATCGTGTTCGCCAATTCGCGCCGCCTGGCCGAGCGGCTCTGCGGGAGGCTGAACGAGCTGGCCTACGAGAGGACCCACGGCGACTCACCGCCCGAAGACCACTCTCCCGCGGACACCATGGCCCAGGCCGGTGTCGCCGCGGGCGCGCCACAGGAGGTCGCCCGGGCCCATCACGGCTCGGTGTCCAAGGAGGAGCGGGCCGGCATCGAGGACGCCCTCAAGCAGGGGCGGCTGCCCGCGGTCGTGGCGACCTCCAGCCTCGAGCTCGGGATCGACATGGGGGCGGTGGACCTGGTCGTGCAGGTGGAGTCGCCCCCCTCGGTGGCGGGCGGGCTCCAGCGGGTCGGCCGCGCCGGGCACCAGGTCGGAGCGGTCTCCAAGGGCGTGATCTTTCCGAAATACCGGGGCGATCTCGTACAGACCGCGGTCGTGGCCGAGCGCATGCAGGCCGGTGCGATCGAGGAGCTGCGCTATCCCCGCAACCCCCTCGACGTGCTGGCCCAGCAGATCATCGCGATGGTCTCGATGGACGAGTGGACCGTCGACGAGCTCGAGACGGTGGTGCGGCGCGCGGCACCGTTCTCCGCGCTTCCCCGGTCGGTGCTCGAGGCCACACTGGACATGCTGGCGGGCCGCTACCCGAGCGAGGAGTTCGGCGAGCTCCGGCCGCGCCTGATCTGGGACCGCGTCACCGGCGTGCTCCGGAGCCGCCCGGGAGCGCAGCGGCTCGCCGTGACCAACGGCGGCACGATCCCCGACCGAGGGCTCTTCGGGGTCTTCCTCGTCGGTGAGAAGAGCTCCCGCGTCGGCGAGCTCGACGAGGAGATGGTCTACGAATCTCGCGTCGGCGATGTGTTCGTGCTCGGCGCCAGCTCGTGGCGGATCGAGGACATCACACCCGACCGGGTGCTCGTGTCCCCCGCCCCCGGCCGGCCCGGCAAGCTGCCGTTCTGGCACGGCGACACCGCCGGCCGCCCCGCCGAGCTGGGCCGCGCCCTCGGCGCCTTCAGCCGTGAGCTCACGGCCCTGCCCGCGGAGGAGGCCCGTGACCGGGTCCGGGCCGCCGGACTCGACGAGTGGGCGGCCGGCAACCTGGTCGCCTATCTGGCGGAGCAGCGCGAGGCCACCGGATACGTCCCCGACGACCGCACCCTCGTGGTCGAGCGGTTCCGCGACGAGCTGGGCGACTGGCGGCTGATCGTGCATTCGCCGTTCGGCGCCCGGGTGCACGCCCCCTGGGCCCTGGCGATCTCCGCGCGGCTGCGTGAACGCTATGGCATGGACGCGCAGGCCATGCACGCCGACGACGGCATCGTGCTGCGCATCCCCGACACCGACGAGCCGCCGTCGGCCGACCTGGCCCTGTTCGACCCCGACGACCTCGAACGCATGGTGGTCGACGAGCTCGGCGCCTCGGCACTGTTCGCGGCCCGGTTCCGCGAATGCGCGGCCCGCTCGCTGCTGTTGCCGCGCCACCGGCCGGGCAGGCGCATGCCGCTGTGGCAGCAGCGGCAACGGGCCGCGCAGCTGCTGGCGGTGGCCGGCAGATACGCCTCGTTCCCCATCGTGCTGGAGACCGTACGGGAGTGCCTGCAGGACGTCTTCGACGTGCCGGAACTGGTTCAGATCATGCGCGACCTCGCCGGGCGCAAGTCCCGGCTGGTCGAGGTCGAGACCCCGGCCCCCTCCCCCTACGCCAGGTCGCTGCTGTTCCGCTACGTCGGCGCGTTCATGTACGAGGGGGACTCACCCCTCGCCGAGCGCCGGGCCCAGGCGCTGACCCTCGACTCGGCCCTGCTGGCCGAGCTGCTCGGCCAGGCCGACCTGCGCGAGCTTCTCGACCCCGAGGTCGTCGCCGAGGCGGCCCTGGAGCTGCAGCGCCTGACCCACGATCGCCGGGTCCGCGACCTGGAGGGAGTGGCCGACCTGCTGCGAGATCTCGGGCCGCTCGGCACCGAAGAGGTCATGATGCGGACGCGCGCCACCGGGCCGGACGCCACCGGGCCGGACGGTGGCTCCGTCGTGTCGCCCCATCCCGACGCGGGCCGGTGGCTGGCCGAACTCGAGGACACCCGCAGGGCGATCCGCGTACGGATCGGCGGCATCGAGCGCTGGATCGCCATCGAGGACGCCGGCCGGCTCCGCGACGCGCTCGGCGTCCCGCTCCCGGTGGGGATCGCCGAGGCCTTCCTCGAGCCGGTCGACGACCCGATGGGCGACCTGCTCAGCCGCCATGCCCGCACCCACGGGCCCTTCCGCGCCCGCGACGCCGCCGTGCGGTTCGGCATCGGCGGCGCCGTGGTGACCGAGACGCTGCGACGGCTCGCGGCCACCGGCCGGGTCGTCGAGGGCGAGTTCCTGCCGGTCGAGTCCCTGACCGGACCTGCGGGGACGGAGTGGTGCGAGGCGGGCGTCCTGCGGATGCTCCGCCGCCGGTCGCTGGCCCGGCTGCGGGCCGAGGTGGAGCCGTCCCCGCCCGAGGCCTTCGCGCGCTTCCTGCCGGCCTGGCACGGCGTCGGGACCGGGCCGCTACGGGGGATGGACGCGCTCATCCAGGCGATCGAGCAGCTCCAGGGAGCGGCCGTCCCCGCCTCCGCGCTCGAGTCTCTCGTGCTCCCCGCGCGGGTGCCGGACTACTCTCCCGCGCTCCTGGACGAGCTGACGTCCGCGGGAGAGGTCATCTGGGCCGGCCAGGGGGCACTGCCGGGCGGAGACGGCTGGGTGGCGCTCTATCTCGCCGACACCGCGCCGCTGCTGATGGCCGAGCCCGGCGAGATCACCTTCACTCCCGTGCACGAGGCCGTGCTCGAGGCCCTCGGTGACGGCGGCGCGCTGTTCTTCCGTACGCTGTCCGGCCGTGTCGTTCCGCTCCTGCAGGCACGCGAGTCCGGCGGGACCCGCCCCACCGACCAGGAGCTCGTCTCGGCGCTGTGGGACCTGGTGTGGGCCGGATACCTGACCAATGACACCCTGTCCCCGCTGCGGGCGACCCTCGGCTCCGGACGGCCGGCCCATCGGCCGCGCACCTCCCGGCGCGCCCGGCCGGTGATGCCGTCCCGCACCGGCCCGCCCACGGTGGCCGGCCGGTGGTGGCCGCTCCCGGCCCGTGAGACCGACTCGACCCGGCGCTCGCACGCACTCGCCGAGACGCTGCTGGACCGCTCGGGCATCGTGATCCGCGGCGCGGTCGTCGCCGACCGCACGCCCGGCGGGTTCGCCGCCGTCTATCCGGTGCTCCGTGCCTTCGAGGAGAGCGGCCGGTGCCGGCGGGGCTACTTCGTGGAAGGCCTGGGCGCGGCACAGTTCGCGTCGCCCGGTGCGGTGGACCGGCTGCGCGCCCTGCGTTCGGACGGGCTCCAAGGGCGGCCTCGCGCGCTCGTCCTGGCCGCCGCCGACCCCGCCAACCCCTACGGTGCCGCCCTGCCCTGGCCGGACCGCGGGGACGGCATCGCGAGCGGGCACCGGCCCGGCCGCAAGGCCGGAGCCCTGGTCGTGCTCGTCGAGGGACGGCTCGTGCTCTATGTCGAGCGGGGCGGGCGGACGCTGCTGTCGTGGGCCGACGAACCGGGCGTGCTGCAGCCCGCGGTGGACGCCCTCGCTCTGGCCATCCGAGAGGGCGCCCTGGGCAAGCTGACCGTGGAGCGGGCCGACGGCGAGTCGATCACCAACTCTCCCCTTGGCGACGCGCTCGAAGCCGCCGGCTTCCACCCCACCCCCCGAGGTCTGCGCCTTCGCGCCTGATGCGGCGACCGGTCAGGGGCACCCGGCCGCCTGGCGTCCACGCCCGCGAGGCCGGCCTCCGTCACGCTCCCCTCCCCGCGGTGACGTCCTCCGGTCTCACATCTCCTCCGCCCGGCGCCTCCTCCCCCCGAAGTCGCCGCCGTAGTCCCTCGCGTGGCGGATGTGAACCCGCGGTGCGGTCGGGGAGTCTGGGACATACGGGGTTCGGCGGGCTCGGCCCGCGGGTCAGAACGGGGATGGGCATGACATCGACGGCGCGATGGGTCATCGCACAGCGGCGCAGGCGGATCGTGATCAGCCGGACACTACGGGACCGCATCCAGCACGATCCGAGGCGCACGGAGACCGCGCCGACCTCGGCCGCCGAGCCCAAGTCCTGATCGCCGGTCCACGGCGGACGGCCGCGACCCGGGACGCCCGCACGCGCCGTCGCGGGCCCGGGCCACGGGGCCCACGCTCACGCGTCGGTGGTGGAGGAGAAGACCTCCTCACGGGCCCGCACGAGGGCCGCGTGCACGGCGCCGCGGAGGACCGGGTTGCCCTGGACCTCGGTGACGGTGACCTGCGGCCGGGTGGGGCAGATCCGGGCGACGGCCTCTTCGATCCGCCGGGCGAGTGGCCGCCCTCCCGCCCGGCCGAGGTCACCGGCGAGGACGATCAGCCCCGGGTCCAGCACGATGTTGACGGACGCGACGCCATAGGAGATCCGGGCGGCGAGCTCGTCCAGGAAGGCTCCGCCCCGCTCCTCGTCCGCGGCGGCCGCCCGTACGCACTCCATCGCGGACGGCTCGGTGAAGCCGTGCCCCCGGGCGAGCTCCCGCACCGCGTCCGCGCCGACCAGCGAGCCGAACCCGCCCGCGAGAGCCGGCTTGCCCCACGTCATCGACTCGGTGACCCCCTCCGGGAGCGGAACCCCGGGGACCGGCAGATAGCCGATCTCGCCCGCGCCGCCGGACATCCCCCGGCGCAGGCGCCCTCCGAGCATGACGGCGAGCCCGATGCCACGGTCCACCCAGACGAGTGCGAAGTCGTCGGCCCCATGGGCCGCTCCGTAGGCCCGTTCGGCCACCGCCACCAGGTTGACGTCGTTCTCGATGACCACGGGCCGGCGCAGGTCTGTCCGCAGCCCGTCCAGGACGCCCTCGTGCCAGGCGGGCAGGTCGAAAGAGAACCGCACGTCGCCCGTACGCGGGTCCACGATCCCCGGGGAGCCGATGACGAAGGCGTTCAGCCGGGACACCCCGACCTTGGCCGACCTGCAGGCCTTGACCACGGCGTTGTGCACGACGGCGACCGGGTCGTCGGCGCCGTTCGGGTCCACGGTGACCTGGCTGAGGATGTGGCCCGTGATGTCCGCGACGCCGGCCGTGACCCCGGACGGCCCCACCTCCACGCCGGCGACGTAGGCGCTGGACGGGACCACGGCGTACAACGCCGCGCTCGGACCGCGACCGCCGGCCCGCTCCCCCACGACCTCGACGAGACCGCGCTCCTCCAGCCGGCCCAGCAGCTGCGAGGCCGTCACCTTGGACAACCCCGTACGCTCGCCGATCTGGGTACGCGTCAGCGGCCCCTCCTCGATGAGCAGCTCGAGAGCGGCCCGGTCGTTCAGCGCCCGCAACAACCTCGGCGTACCGGGGCCCTGGGCCATGCTCACTCCTCGCGTCTCGATCCGCTAACGGCAGCTTTCACTTAGGAAACTTTCTTGTTATTTTACGAAGCGTCCTACCGGCTCAGGCCCCGGGGGGTGCACAAAGCGCCGATCGGTAGGAGGCCGCCCCCCGACCAGTGCGAACACAAGCCGGGCATGGCAAGGACTTTACGGGTTCCCGACCGGCCCGGCCCGTCCCACCAGGCGCGAGGCGACGCCGGACAGGGAGTTTCAGTGAGATATCCGAGGACCACGGACACCGCGGCGGCGACCACGGCTCCCCTCCGGGGCCACCGCGGCGGCGCTTCATGACGGCCTCCGATCTCGGCCGGCTGGCCCGAGCCGCCCTCCTGGTCTCCTTCCCCGGGGCGACCCCGCCCCGGTGGGTCCTGGACCTGCTCGAAGACGGCCTCGGCGGCGTGACCCTGTTCGCCATCAACGGCAACGTCCCGGACAACGAGCGCCTGGCCGCCCTCACCGCCGAGCTGCACAAGGCCGGCCGCCCGGTCATCACCATCGACGAAGAGGGTGGCGACGTCACCCGGCTGGCCCACACCACCGGCAGCCCCTACCCCGGCAACGCGGCCCTGGGCATAGTCGACGATCCGGAGCTGACCACGCGGATCCATCGGTCCCTCGGCTCTGAGCTGGCCGCCGTGGGGGTGAACGTCGACTTCGCCCCCACCGTCGACGTCAACACCGCCGAGGACAACCCCGTCATCGGCACCCGGTCGTTCGGGTCCGACCCGCTGCTGGTCGCGCGGCACGCGGCCGCCGCCACGATCGGCCTGCAGCAGGCCGGGGTGGCGGCCTGTGCCAAGCACTTCCCCGGCCACGGGGCCACCCGGGAGGACTCCCACCTCGAGGTCCCGGTCGTGGACGCCGGCCTCGACCTTCTCGACCGGCGCGAGCTCGTCCCCTTCCGTGCCGCCATCGACGCCGGTGTCAAGGCGGTGATGACCGGCCACCTCAACCTGCCGGCCATCACCGGAGGCGAGCCCGCGACCCTGTCGCACCCGGCCATCACGGGCCTCTTGCGCGAACGCCTGGGCTACCAGGGCGTGGTGGTCACCGACGCTCTGGACATGCGCGGCGCCAGCCGGCGGACCGGCATCCCGGAGGCGGCGGTACGGGCGATCATCGCCGGCGCCGACCTGCTCTGCCTGGGCTCCCGGGAGTACGAGGACAGCGTGCGGGCCATCCTCGACGCCATCACAGGGGCGGTCCGGTCCGGCCGGCTGCCGCTCGAGCGGCTCGCGGAGGCGGCGGAGCGGACCGAGCGGCTGAAGTCCTGGCTGGCACAGCCCGGTTCCGGCACCGTTGACCGGGCCGCCGGGATGGAGGCGGCGAGGCGAGCCGTACGGGTGTCGGGCCGGCTGCCCGCGGGCTCCCCGTTCGTCGTGGAACTGCACGCCCAGGGCAACATCGCCGTCGGGCCCGTGCCCTGGGGGCTCGGCCCCTGGATCCCGGCCGCCGATCTCGTGCGCGTCGACGGGGAGCCGGCCCGTGCCGCCGAACTGGTCGAGCGTGCCGGCGAGCGGCCCCTCGTGATCGTCGTCCGGGACGCCCACCGCGACTCGCGGCAGCGCGCCCTCGTGTCGGCCCTGCTCACCCGGCGTCCCGACGCGGTCGTGGTGGAGATGGGCCTGCCGGTGTGGCGTCCGGCCAGCGCGGGTTTCATCGCGACCTACGGCGCCGCGTCCGCCAATGGACGGGCGGCCGCCGAGCGGCTCGGCCTCATCCCCGGATAGGCGCGAGGCTGTGATGAGGTAAAGAAGAAAAGCCCGACTACTCCTATCGGCAAGGGATAATCGAAATCATGCGATTGTCCGCCCGAGTCGACTACGCGTTGCGCGCGGCCGCCGAACTCACCGTCGCGGGTAGCCACCCCGTCACGGCGGTTCAGCTCGCCGAGGCGCAGCAGATCCCGCCCAAGTTCCTGGAGAACATCCTCAGCCAGCTGCGCCGCTCCGGGATCATCCGGAGCCAGCGGGGGCCGGAGGGCGGGTACTGGCTCGCGAGGCCGGCCGAGCAGATCTCGCTGGCGGACATCATCCGGGCCATCGACGGTCCTCTGCTCGGCGTCCGGGGCGAACGTCCCGAGCACCTCGGCTACGGCGGTGCCGCACGGTCCCTTCAGGAGGTCTGGATCGCGCTCCGGGCCAGCGAACGCGCGATCCTCGAACAGGTCACGCTCGCGCACATCGGGGGCGGTGAGCTCCCCGAAGCGGTGCGCAAGCTCGCCGCCGCCCCGGGGGCGTGGGAATCACCGGCCTTCCACTGAGGGCTCACGGGGGGTGACGTGCCCGAGGGAGACATCGTCTGGCTGACCGCGCGGCGTCTTCACACGGCGCTGGCGGGCCGGCCGCTCACCCGCAGCGACTTCCGGGTCCCCGGGCTCGCCACGACGGATCTGCGCGGCCGGGAGGTACGGGAGGCGCTGTCACGGGGCAAGCACCTGCTGATCAGGGTCGAGGGCGGCCTGACCGTTCACACGCACCTGCTGATGGAGGGCTCGTGGCGGATCAGGCGGACGGCCGCTCCGCCGCCCCGCGACCATCGGATCCGGCTGGCCCTGGCCAACGCCGAATGGCGGGCGCTCGGCTATTCACTCGGCGTGGTCGAACTCTTCCGCACCACGGAGGAGCACCGTGCCGTCGGTCATCTCGGGCCCGACCTCCTCGGGCCGGACTGGGATCTCGCCGAGGCCGTGCGCCGGCTGCGCGAGCGGCCGGACCGGGCCATCGGAGAGGCCCTGCTCGATCAGCGTGCCCTCGCCGGCATCGGCAACCTCTACAAATGCGAGCTGCTCTTCCTGCGCGGCCTCTGGCCCTGGACTCCGGTGGGGGACGTTCCGGACCTGGAGGGCCTCACAGCGCTCGCGCAGCGGATGCTCGAGGCCAACCGCGCCCGGTGGTCCCAGAGCACCACGGGGTCGCTGGGCGGCGGGGCCGCGGTCTATGTACACGGCCGCCGGGGTGCTCCGTGCCGCCGCTGCGGGACCCCGGTCCGCAAGGTCCACCAGGGTGAGCGGGTGACGTACTGGTGTCCCTCCTGCCAACCCGGACCGGACTGATCCCCGCCCGCGCGCCGTGATCTCGCAGATGCCGGCGGGCCGCGATCCCGATCATGCCCGCACGGGCCGGCGACCCGGCCGCACGGGAGGGCGTGCCGGGGTGACGTGGTGACGGGGTGACGGGGTGACGGGGTGACGGGGTGACAGGGACAGTGGCACGGACACGAGCGTCCTGACATGCGAAAGGCCCCCGGGCCGCCCCTCTCGGGCGACGCGGGGGCCTTTCGCCGCGACTGTGCTGGTCGATGGACGGACCGGTCGATCCACGTCCGTGTGGCCGGCTCAGGGCTCGCTCGGCTCTGGGCTCGCTCAGCTCTGGACGCTGAACATCCAGAGGTGTTTCTCCAGGTCGGCGGTGATCTCGATGAGCAGGCTCTGGGTGACCAGGTCGGCGTTCTCGGTCTCCGCGATGCGTTCACGGAATCGCTGGACCGACTGGCCGAGGATGTCCGTGAACGTGGTGATCACCTTGTCCTGGTCGAGGAAACCGCTCTCGAGCCGCGGCAGCCCCGTGGATTCGGCGACGGTACTCGGCCGCCCATCCGGACTGATCCCCATGGCGACGGCACGCTCGGCCACGGAGTCGGAATGCTCACGCACGGTGTCGACGACCTCGTCGAGCTGCTCGTGCAACGGCCTGAAATGTCGTCCGGTGATGTTCCAGTGTGCCTGCTTGGCGGTCAGCGCCACGTCGATCAGATCGACGAGCGCGCCCTGAAGTGCCTTGGCTACGCCCTTCCGGGCGTCGTCCGTAAGCGGGCTCTTGACCGTCGTCATCGGCGGCCTCCCCCCGTGCCAGGATTGAAAGCTTCAATTCTTCCAACATAGGCGGGTTGCCCCGAATTCCGGAGCGTCGGGGATCAGGCGGCTACCATGTCCGCACGGAACGCGTCGCCGGCGATCTCTTCCGGAGTGGACGGGATGCTGTCCGCATCGATCCCGGTGCCGTCCAGCCGCTCGTGCGCGGGCGGCGCACCGGCCATGACCGGCTCATGCTGGAGCTCGGCGAGCGCCAGGAGGTCTGAGACCTCACGTAGTACATGGGACAGGGGCACGCCCAAGGCTTTGCAGATAGACGAGAGCAGCTCCGAGGAGGCCTCTTTCTGACCCCGCTCGACCTCGGAGAGGTAGCCCAGCGAGACCCTTGCCGCCGCCGACACCTCACGGAGGGTGCGACCCTGGCGCAGCCGCAGCTGCCGCAGTACGTCACCAAGCAGCTGGCGAAGCAGGACCATCGTCTCGCTCCCTCCTCATAATTCGGACCCTCTAACGGTTCCACCGTACCCGCCTTCACGGCAGGCATGGCAGACCGAAGATTTCATGTTCGCTCCGAACGTAACGCTGTAATCAGGGGCTTTCTTCCCGATCTTCCAGGCCTTCCGGCCATTCGTACGTGGCGTCAAGCCCGAGGATCCCGCGTCTCAGCAGGTCAAGAGCGTGGACGACGGTCATCCGGCGGATCAGCGGCCGCACCCGCTCGCCCGTGCCGTGCACGGGGAGCCGCGGGGACTCCACCACGGACATGCCCCCTGGTCCCGCCACGGCGATGTGCACGGTGCCGACCGGCTGCCCGTCCTGGGGGTCGGGACCGGCGACTCCGGTGACGCCCACCCCGTAGGAGGCTCCGAGCCGCTCTCGCACGCCCTCCGCCATGGCGAGGGCCACCTCGGGATGTACGGCGCCGTGGCGGTCGAGCAGTTCGCGGGGAACCCCCAGGAGCGAGGACTTGAGCGAGGTGGAGTAGGCCACGACGCCGCCCGCGAACGTGGCCGACGAGCCCGGCATGCCCGTGAGCTCGGCGCCGAGCAGGCCGCCCGTGAGCGACTCGGCCACGGCCACGGTGGCGGAGCGCTCGGAGAGCAACCGGTGCACGACCCGGTCGAGTGTGTCCTCCTCCGCCCCGTAGACGGCGGTGCCGAGGAGGTCCCGGGTGAGTTCCTCGGCCTCGCCCAGCAGAACCCTGGCGTCGGGGCCCGTGGCCGTGATCCTGATCTTCACCTCGGCCGGCTCCGGCAGGTACGCGATCCGTACGCCATCGAGCCCCTCGACGGGCGCCAGCCGGGTCGCGAGCACGGACTCCCAGACCCCGGCGGTGCGAAGGGTGCGCCGGTGCGGCGCCGGCCCGGCCAAGCGGGTCCGCAGGTCCGGGAGGACGACGTCAGAGATGATCGCACGCATCTCGTGGGGAACCCCGGGAAGGGCATAGACGACCCCGCCCGCCAGGTTCATCCGGATCCCGGGCGCGCTTCCGGCCGGGTTGCCCAGCAGCGTCGCGCCCTCGGGGACCTGCGCCATGCGCAGCGCCATCGGCTTCAGCGGCCGGCCGGCCGCGGTGGCGCGCTCGCGCAGCCGCGCCTCGATGTCGGGATCTCGGATCAGTCGTACGCCCGCGGCCTTGGCGAGCGCGTCCCGGGTCAGATCGTCGTAGGTCGGGCCCAGACCACCGGTAGTGATCACCGCCTCGGCGCGGCTCAACGCCTCGGCGACCGCGTCGATGATCGGATCGATCTGGTCGCTCACGACGACGCTGCGGGTCACCTCCACCCCGCTCTCGGCAAGGCGCTGTCCCAGCCAGGCCGCGTTGCCGTTGATCGTGTCGCCGAGCAGCAGTTCGTCCCCGATGGTGAGCAGCTCCACCCGCATGGCTCAGGAACTTACAAGGCGCCGCCGCGCCGCTCCGCAGCGCATGGCCCGAAAAGCAGCCGGGACGGCGGCACGCTTCAACGGCGGGCCTGACGGCGCAGCCGCCAGGCCCGGACCACATAGTCCAGCCCGGTGACCACGGTGACCAGCAGCGCCGCCCCCATGACCGCCCAGCGGAGCGGGTCGATGGGGCCCGGCAGGATGAACAGGGTGATCGCGATGATCTGCAGCACCGTCTTGAGCTTGCCGCCCTTGCTGGCCGGGATGACGCCGTACCGGATCACCACCAGGCGCAGCAGCGTGATGCCGATCTCCCGGACCAGGATGGCGATCGTGACCCACCACCACAGCTCACCGAGGACGGACAGCCCGACCAGAGCCGAGCCGGTGAGGGCCTTGTCCGCGATCGGATCAGCGATCTTCCCGAAGTCGGTGACGAGGTTCCTCTTCCGGGCGAGCTCGCCATCGATCCAGTCGGTCATCGAGGCGACGCCGAACACCACCAGTGCGGCGAGACGCCCTGACGTGCTCCCGGTGAACAGCAACAGGACGAACACCGGCACGAGGGCCATCCGCACCAGGGTCAGCAGGTTGGCGATGTTCCAGACACTCGGCCGGACGGACTCCTTGGCGGAGACCGCGTCCGCGGCGGAGTAGGCCGAGGGCACCGCCAACGGGTCGGGTCCGGTCATGTCCGGCTCGCGGTCTCCAAGGCGTCGGCGACGAGGTCCACACCCTCGCTTCCGGTCACGCGAGCGGGAACGATCTCGCCGACGGCGAGATCCCTCCCCCGCACGGTCACCGCGCCGTCCACCTCGGGTGCCTGGTGCGCTGCCCTGCCCTCATAGCGGTCGTCCCCGAGCCGCGCCTCCACCAGCACGTCGACGACGGAGTCCAGCCGGTCCTCGGCTCGCTGTGCCGTCAGCTCCTCGGCGAGCTCGGCGACCTCGGCCAGCCGCCGCGCCACGTCCTCCTCGGCCAGCTTGCCGTCGAACGTGGCGGCCTCGGTGCCGTCCTCGTCGGAGTAACCGAAGACCCCGATCGCGTCGAGCCGGGCCGCCGACAGGAACTCCGTGAGCTCCTCGAGGTCGTCCTCGGTCTCACCCGGGAAGCCCACGATGAAGTTGGACCGCACGCCCGCCTCCGGGGCCAGAGCCCGGATCTGGTCGAGCAGCTCCAGGAACCGCACCCGGTCGCCGAAGCGGCGCATCCGGCGCAGGACGGGGCCACTGGCGTGCTGAAAGGACAGATCGAAGTACGGCACGACGCCCGGAGTCGAGCACAACGCCTCGATCAGGCCAGGGCGCAGCTCCGCGGGCTGCAGGTAGCTCACCCTGACGCGGGCGATCCCCTCCACCGCGGCGAGCGCGGGCAGCAGGGTCTCGAGAGCCCTCAGATCGCCCAGATCCTTGCCGTACGACGTGGAGTTCTCACTGACGAGCACGAGCTCCCGCACGTCGTGGCCGGCGAGCCAGCGGGCCTCCTCGACCACCTCACGCGGTGGACGTGAGACGTAGGCTCCGCGGAAGGCCGGGATCGCGCAGAAGGTGCAGCGCCGGTCGCAGCCGGAGGCCAGCTTGAGAGGGGCGACGGGTCCACCGCCGAGCCGCCGCCGCAGCACGTGAGGGCCGGACGCGGGGGCCACACCGTCCGGCAGGTCGGCCACGGTGACGGGCTGATCCGCCGTACCGCCGTGGCCGGGGATGTGGACATCCGAGGAACGCCGCTCCACCGGAGTCAGTGGGAGCAGCGTCCGGCGGTCACGAGGCTTGTGGGCCTCGCGGCGCCGGCCGGCGAGGACGTCGTCGAGCCGCGCGCCGATGTCCGTGTAGTCGTCGAAGCTCAGGACCGCGTCGGCCTCGGGCAGCGCCTCGGCGAGCTCCGCCCCGTAACGCTCCGCCATGCACCCGGCGGCGACGACCTTCGCCCCGGAGTCCTGCGCGGCGAGGAGCGTGTCGATGGAGTCCTTCTTGGCCGCGTCGATGAAACCGCAGGTGTTGACGACGACCACACCGGCCTCGTCGGCCTCGTCGACCAGGCTCCAGCCCGCGACCTCGAGTCTGGCGGCCAGTTCCTCCGAGTCGACCTCGTTGCGCGCGCAGCCCAACGTCACCAGGGACACAGAGCGGCGAGCCGCCGAGCGAGCGGGGTGGTCGGCATCAGTCACGCGAAGCGTCCCTTCCACGCCGCCCGCCCCGAGAACGAGAAGGCGAGCGCGTCCATCGATACAGAGCGGCGAGCCGGGCTCACGTCTGTGAGGAACCTACCGGATGTGGGCATGCCACTAACGGTAATGGCCTCCGGCACCGTAACCGGACACCGCGTCTAGGCCGTCTCGGGCCGGCCGGGTCCGAAGCTGAGGCGGAGCACCTGTCCTGAGGCCCCTGGTGTGCCGAGATCCTTGCCGTTGACGGTCAGCTTCACGCCACCGCCATTGCCGATGAGGATGCGGATCCGCCTGGAGGCGGTCCACTCCTTGACGTCCCCGCGGTGGACGAGCCCGCTGAAGATCTCTTTGCCGGTGGCGTCGCGGACGTTGAGCCAGCTGGAGCGACTGGCCTTGACCATGAGCTCCACCTGCTTGGGCGGGAGGACGGGCGCAGACCGGTCCTGCGTGGCCGGGGACGAGGTCGGCTGGGCCGCCGGGGCGGGCGGGCGGGCCGTCCGTGCGGGCGTCCCGTCACCGCTGAACACGCGCACGAGCCCGTAGAGGACGACGATGGCGAGGGCGACGAG
Organism: Actinomadura sp.; assembly: GCA_036008685.1. Taxonomy (GTDB): domain Bacteria; phylum Actinomycetota; class Actinomycetes; order Streptosporangiales; family Streptosporangiaceae; genus Actinomadura_C. The sequence continues at coordinate 26,498 of DASYNF010000210.1, forward strand.
CATCGCGGCGCTCCAGTTCGGCGCCCGCCGCTCCCGGATCCGCACCGGGATCTCCGGTTCGAAGGCGGTGACGGCCGACAGCGTCTGCGGGGCTCCGTGCGCGTCGTCGAACTCGCGCACGAGGGGCTCGGGGTCGATGCCGATGACCTGGGAGATGCTGCGGATATGGCCACGAGCGTAAAAGTTGCCACCGCACAGGCTGAAGTCGTTGTTCTCGATGCCGCGGATCACGGTCTCCCGGATCCGGGTCCGCGTGCTCACCTGCTTGAGGGTGAGACCGGCCTCCCGGCGTTGCTCGGCCAAGGTCTCGCCGATCCTCACGCTGAGCCTCCCGGGAAACTCGAGCCGGCACTCCCCCCGCGCCGTGCTGACGTGCGGTTCCCATTCCCGCTGACCAGTCTAGGAACGAGGACGCTCGTAATGCGATACGCAACGCGGCACGAAACTCCCCGGTTTTCCGGCTCCCGGTAACCGGCCACTCAGCCGCCGCCCCGGAGTTGGGCGAGGACTTCTGGCAGATCGTCTGGTTTGGCCACCACGTCGCGGGCCTTGGAGCCCTCACTGGGCCCTACGATGCCCCGGCTCTCCATGAGGTCCATGAGCCGGCCGGCCTTGGCGAATCCGACCCGGAGCTTGCGCTGCAGCATGGACGTGGATCCGAACTGGGTCGAGACCACCAGCTCGATCGCCTGCACCAGCAGGTCGAGATCGTCGCCGATGTCCTCGTCGATCTCCTTCTTCTGCGTGGCGACCTCGGCCACGTCCTCGCGATAGGCCGGCTCCATCTGCTGCCTGCAGTGGGCGACGACGCGCTCTATCTCCGATTCGGACACGAAGGCGTTCTGGAGCCGCAGGGGTTTGCTGACGCCCATGGGCAGGAACAGCGCGTCGCCCTGTCCCACCAGTTTCTCCGCCCCTGGCTGGTCGAGGATGACCCGGCTGTCGGCGAGGGAGGAGGTCGCGAACGCGAGCCGCGAAGGCACGTTGGCCTTGATGAGACCCGTCACGACGTCCACGCTCGGCCGCTGCGTCGCGAGCACGAGGTGGATCCCGGCGGCCCGGGCGAGCTGGGTGATGCGGACGACCGAATCCTCGACGTCCCGGGGGGCGACCATCATCAGGTCCGCGAGCTCGTCCACGATCACCAGGAGGTAGGGGTAGGGGCGGTAGACCCGCTCGCTCCCCGGCGGAGCGGTCAGCTTGTCCGCCCGTACGGCCTTGTTGAAGTCGTCGATGTGCCGGAAACCCGAGGCCGCGAGGTCGTCGTAGCGGCGGTCCATCTCGCCGACGACCCACTGCAGCGCCTCGGCAGCCTTCTTGGGGTTGGTGATGATGGGCGTGATGAGATGCGGGATCCCGGCGTATGAGGACAACTCGACCCGCTTGGGGTCCACGAGGACCATGCGGACCTCATCGGGGGTGGACCGCATGAGCACTGAGGTGATGAGGCCGTTGATGCAGGTGGACTTTCCCGCGCCGGTGGCCCCGGCGATCAGCATGTGCGGCATCTTCGCCAGGTTGGCCACGACCGTACGACCCTCGACGTCCTTGCCGAGGCCGACCAGCATCGGGTGGTGCTGCTTCGTGGCGGTGGGCGAGCGCAGCACGTCCCCGAGGCTGACGATGTCCTTGTCGACGTTGGGGATCTCCACCCCGATCGCGGACTTGCCGGGGATCGGCGAGATGATCCGTACGTCCGCGCTCTTGACCGCCAGCGCGATGTTCCTCGTCAGTGCGGTGACCTTCTCGACCTTGACCGCGGGGCCGAGCTCGATCTCGTAACGCGTGATGGTGGGACCCCGGGTGAACCCGGTGACCTGAGCGTCCACGTCGAACTGCTCCAGCACCCCGGTCAGCGCCGCCACGACGATGTCGTTGGCCTTGGTCCGTGGCTTGAGCACGGAACCCGGGCGGAGGACGTTGGGCGCCGGAAGCTCATAGATCTCCCCGGAGGACGACAGCGGGAGTTGCTCGGAGCGCCGCGGCGCCGGGGACGGATCGGGCGGCTCGGCGGAGACCGCCGGCTCCGCGGGTCCGGCCTCGGGCTCGGGGGGCTCGGGGTCCATGAGCTCGTCGAGCAGATCCGGCGCCTCCCGCGGAGCGGGGACCTGCTTGGTCCGGGAGTCCGGCTTGTCCTCCACCACCGGGCTGTCATAGGGCTTCTTGTGGTCGCCCACCTCGATGCCCGATTTGCTCTGCTTTGGCTTAGATCTCCCGCCTTTACCGGCTTTAGTGTCATCCTGGGACTCATCGCCCCCGGGAGGCCGTTCGCGAAGCGTCGCGAGATCCCATAGCAGCATGAGGCGGTCGGGGATCCTGTGGACGGGTGTCGCGGTCACCACGAGCAGCCCGAAGCCGCTGAGCAGCAACAGCAGCGGCACCGCGACCCAGGCGCCCAGCAGGCTCTCGGGCGCCGCCGCCACCAGCCAGCCCACCACTCCGCCCGCCTTGCGGACCGGGCCCATGCCCTTGTCGGGATACGGGGTCCCCGCGCTGATGTGGGTGATGCCGAGAACCCCCATGAGCAGGGCGCTCGCCCCGATGACGACCCGGCCGGTGTCCTCGTTGCGCTCCGGATGGCGCAGCAGCCGCCAGGCCAACAGGGCCACAAGGACGGGCAGCTCCATGGCGAACACGCCGAAACCGCCTCGGGCCACGCGCTCGAGCGCGATGGTCGCCATGCCCTGCGGCCGCCACCAGATCACCGACGCCAGCACGATCGCCAGGCCGAGCAGGGCCAGTCCGCCCCCGTCACGCCGATGCTCGGGGTCGAGCCCGCGCGCCCCCTGCCCGTACGCCCGGAACACGGAGCCGACGGTGTGCGCGATCAGCAGCCATCCCCGGGCGATCAGCCGGAAGAACCCGAAGATCACCTGCGCGATGGGGTCGGGCCGCCGCGGCCCCCGGCCTCCGCCCGCGCGGTTCCTGGGCCGGGAGCCGGCCGGCCCCTGCGCACGGGAGGCGGCTTTGCGGGCGGCGGGACCGGAGGACCGGGGAGACGCGCCGCCACGCGCGCGTGAAGGGTTGTTCGCTCCCTTGGACGTACGCGTGGCCATGATGGTGAGAGTAACGAGGCACCCCCGCCGGTTCGGCGGTAGCGGCCCGGCGTGTCGCCGCTTATCCCCCGCGATCACCCGATAGGTCGGAAACCACCACATGATCGCGCGGCCCACGGCAGCCGCCGGACCGCCCCCGCATCCCCGCCGGTCAGACCTCGACGACCACCGGAATGACCATCGGGCGGCGGCGATAGGTGTCGCTGATCCACTTGCCCACCGTCCGCCGGACCAGCTGAGTCAGCTGATGCACGTCGGTGACCCCGGTGGCCACGGTGTCCTCGAGCACGCGCTGGATGCGGGCGGCGACCTCGTCGAAGCCCTCCGGGTCGATGCCCGACCCGCGCGCGTGGATCTCGGGTCCGGCCACGACCTTGCCGGTGGTCGAGTCCACCGCGACGACGATCGAGACGAACCCCTCCTCACCCAGGATCCTGCGGTCCTTCAGCGACGTCTCGGTGATCGCCCCCACCGAGATCCCGTCGACGTAGACATAACCGGCCGGGACGGCTCCGACGATCTTGGCCTGCCCGTCCACGAGATCCACCACGACGCCGTCCTCGGCGATCACGATGTTCTCCTTGGGCACACCGGTGAGCTCGGCCAGTTCCGCGTGAGCCCGCAGGTGGCGCCATTCGCCGTGGATGGGGATGAAGTTGCCCGGCTTGGTGAGGTTGAGGACGTAGAGAAGCTCTCCGGCCGCGGCGTGCCCCGAGACGTGCACGAGGGCGTTGCCCTTGTGCACCACGCGGGCGCCCAGGTGGGTGAGGCCGTTGATGACCCGGTTGACGGCGTGCTCGTTGCCGGGGATCAGCGACGAGGCCAGGATCACCGTGTCGCCCTCGGTGACGCGGATCTGGTGATCGCGGTTGGCCATCCGCGACAGCGCCGACATCGGTTCGCCCTGCGAGCCGGTGCAGATGAGGACGACCTTCTCCGGTGGCAGGTCGTCGAGGTGCTTCTGGTCGATCATCAGGCCGGGTGGTATGCGCAGGTAACCGAGGTCGCGCGCGACCCCCATGTTGCGGACCATCGAGCGGCCGACCATGCAGACCCTGCGGCCGTTGGCGTGCGCCGCGTCCATGACCTGCTGGACCCGGTGGACGTGCGAGGCGAAGGACGCGACGATGACCCGTTTCTCGGCCGCACGGATGACCTCCGCGACCACCGAGCCGATCTTGCGTTCGCTCGCGACGAAGCCGGGGACCTCGGCGTTCGTGGAGTCGGACATGAGCAGGTCGATGCCCTCGGCTCCGAGCCGGGCGAACCCGCCAAGGTCGGTGAGCCGGCCGTCCAGCGGCAACTGGTCCATCTTGAAGTCGCCGGTGCCGAGCACGAGCCCTGCCGGGGTGCGGATCGCCACCGCGAGCGCGTCGGGGATCGAGTGGTTGACCGCGAGGAACTCACAGTCGAAGGACCCGAAGCGATGCCGCTCGCCCTCGGCGACCTGCCGCAGGACGGGCTTGATCCGGTGTTCGACCAGCTTGGCCTCGACGAGCGCGAGCGTGAGCCTGGAGCCGACCAGCGGGATGTCCTGGCGTTCGCGCAGCAGATAGGGCACGGCACCGACGTGGTCCTCGTGCCCATGCGTCAAGACGATCGCCTCGACCTGGTCGAGCCGATCACGGATGTATTCGAAGTCCGGCAGGATCAGGTCGACGCCGGGCTGCTCCTCTTCGGGGAAGAGCACACCGCAGTCGACGATCAGCAGACGGCCGCCGAACTCGAAGACCGTCATGTTCCGGCCGATCTCTCCGAGACCACCGAGCCCGACGATCCTCAGGCCCTGGGCGGGAAGAGGAGGTGGACTCCCGAGTTCCGGGTGAGGATGACTCACGCGCTCACCTTGCCTGACGGCTCGGCTGTTCCCGAGCCGTGGTGGGGATACTGAACTTTCAGATTCACTACAGTCACGACGTACTGGCCTCCGGCACTTTTACTCCCCCTATCGTCAGGTCTTCACGCAGTTGCGCCGCGAACTCCGGCGTGGCCTCCACCAGTGGCGGCCGCAAGGGTCCGCCCGGTCGGCCGAGCAGGTTCAGCGCCGCCTTGACGGCGATGGCCCCCTGCGTGCGGGTCATGATGGCCGCGACGACGGGCAGCAGTCGCCGATGTACGGCGAGCGCCCGGCCGACGTCGCCGGCACGGTATGCCTCGATCATCTCATGGAGGTCGGTGCCCACGACATGGCCGACCACACTCACGACCCCCGCGGCGCCCAGCGCGAGCCAGGCCAGATTGAGCACATCGTCCCCGGAGTAGAAGACCAGGTCGGTGCGCGCCATCACGAGCGAGGCGGCGAACAGGTCGCCCTTCGCGTCCTTGACGGCGACGATCCGGGGATGATCGGCGAGCCGGATGAGGGTCTCGGTCTCGATCGGGATGCCCGCACGACCGGGGATGTCGTACAGGAGGTTCGGCAGCCCGGTCGCGTCCGCGACCGTGGTGAAGTGGCGCCGCAGCCCCTCCTGGGGTGGCTTGTTGTAGTAGGGCGTCACGACCAGCAGGCCGTGGGCGCCCGCCCGCTCGGCCTGCCGGGCCAGCTCGACGCTGTGGGCCGTGTCGTTGGTGCCTACTCCGGCTACGACCGTCGCGCGGTCGCCTACGGCCTCGAGCACCGTCCGGACCAGCCGCTCTTTCTCCTCGTCGCTCGTCGTCGGCGACTCACCCGTCGTCCCGCTGACCACGAGGCCGTCGTTGCGCTGCTCATCGACCAGGTAGGTCGCCAGACGCGCGGCGCCGTCGTAGTCGACGGCTCCCTCAGTGGTCATCGGAGTGACCATCGCGGTCAGCATCCGGCCGAACGGCGCGTCACTGGTTGTGCTGGGTCCCATGAACCGAACGGTACCGGTCCCACCGGGTAACAGAGGCCTCGACCGCCCGTGTCTGGTCTGTCCGTGGACCTGGGTGGAAGACCCCGCCGGTGGTCACGCTCGGGGGTACGTACCCACCGGCGGTGTCTACACCGTCATCGCGATCCGCAAATCCCGCGTTACGGGTGAAACCATGGCGAGTTGTCCGGCGCCGGTTCTCACCCCCGCGGCCGAGTGCCGCGATCCTCATGCCCGAGCTGTCCGGCGGCGAGTTCACGGAGCCGGGTGCGCAGATCCTCGACGTTGACGGCCCGCACGAGGTCATTGCCCCGAACCGCCCACCAGATCCCGGACCCGCCCCGGCCGATCCGCCAGCCGGCGAACTCGGCGGCCAGTTCCGTGAGCCGGCGAGTGGCCTGCTGCGCGGTCTGCTCGATGCTCATCGGCCTCGCTCCCTACAGGCCCCGGAGGGCCTTGCCGCTACCGCGTCACGAACCGGTCTTTACCCGTCCGCAACCACATCGCAACAAACGCTTTGACCTGCGGAAACGAGAGAATCGGAACGTGACGAAGGGGGTGGCCGGCCGGCCAAGTTCCTGTCACTTCCGGCTACGCGGCACGTCGGAGCGGTCACCGATCGCTATCGGGCCTGCCAATCCGCGTGAAAACGCGCCCAATCGGCCGGGCTCGTGGTCCACTCGGCGTAGATCCCCACCCCGTACGGCTTCGCCGGAGGGCGGGCGAGAGAGTCCACCCCTCGCCGGACCCCGCCCAACGCGCTCCCGAGGTCCTCGGCCCACCCCATCATCGGCGTGTACGTCGGAACGCCCATGAACACGGTGACCTTGTCACCGACCAGGCGCAGGGTCCGCTCGGTATGCCGGGCGAAGTGTCTCCCCACCAGCGACCTGGTCGGGAGGGGCACGTCATAGGTCATGATCGCGATCTGGTCCACGCGGTCGGCGACGGTCCGCAGGAAGGCCACGGTCGGCCGGGCGGGGTAATGTACGGCGCCGCGCGGCAGAAGCGTCCGATAGGCGGGCTCGGCGGAGTCGACGGTGGTGAGCTGCTCCAGCGCGACGGACAGGACCCGCCCGCGCTCCCGGGTGAGCCGGTGGGTCTCCTCCAGGAGAAGGACGAACGCGCGATCGTCGGGATAGACGGGCTCGACGTCGTAGTGGATGCCGTCGAAGCCCAGGTCAAGAAAGATCTTGTCGGTGTCCAGGATCCGACGGCGGACGTCGGGCCTGTCGAGGTCCAGGACCCCGTAGCCGTCCATCCTCCGGAGCTGACCGAGATAGGCCTGGGCGCGGACGCCCGGCGCGAACCTGCGCATGGCCTCGATGAGCTTCCCGGCGTTGGCGTACTTCTCCGCGGGGACCGTGCCGTCGGCCTCGAACGGCCCGGCGTGGAAGAACACATCGGTGATCCCGGCCTTGCGGATCCGGTCCGCGAGAGCGCGGTATTCGGCCTCGGTGTGCCGCTCCCCGACCCACTGGTGACGGGCCCACAGCGCGTTGGCCGCGGTGCCTCCGGAGCGGGGCTCGTGTTGCCACCACACCCACGTCTGGACCACGAAGACCGCCGCCAGACCGGAGGTGAACAGCGCCGTCCACATCATCACGCGCAGCACCCTGAGAGGACGGGCCCGGCGGCGCAGCCAGGCGCGAAAGCGCCGCACCCGCCGCACGGTGCCCGAAACCTCAGCTATTTCTGTCTTTTGTCCTCCCATAAGGAGATATAGGCTACGCCGCCGGCGTCTTCCGATCCGGGACTTACGGCTTCCCGATCCAGGGATCGCGGCGACTCCGCCTAAAAGACGGGGATGATGTCCTCCGGATCGATGAAGTCGACCGCGACGCCCTCGATATCGAGCTCGGGAATGGCGGGGAACTCGATCCCCCACCTCTCTACGATGGCCCGGACGCGTGCCATCGCGACCCTCCAGTTGTCCGCCTGTTCCTCGAAGGACAGGACCCCGAGGCCCGCGTCGCGCGCGTGGTTCATCAGGACCCGGTGGTTGGCCAGGAAGTAGGGCGGCAGCTCCCAGAATCCCTCGGGCGGCTCCCACAGGATCATCGACAGGAACACGAATCCGGCGCGCAACTGCCGGGTGATCTGGGATTTGACCTCCTCGGTCAGTCCCGGCCACTCGTTCTCGAGGATGGTCATGCAGATCTGCAGATGCCGGGACTCGTCCCGGCCGATGCGCTGGAACATCTCCTGGAAGACCGGATGGCGTGCGCCCGTCGCCATCCCCCTGAACAGCGTGGAGGCGGCCATCTCCCCCATCATGAAGCTGGTGAAAAGCACCGCGAGCGAATATTTGCCCACCGCGCCCGAATAGCCGTTCCAGTAGCGCCCGCCATTGTGGTAAAGCCATCCGATGTTGTTGTGCGCCGCCTTCTCCAGCACGGTGCCCGGCTCCCAGTTCAACGGCCCGCCCGGCCACAGCTTCGCGATGGCGCGCTGACAGCACTCCTCGTGGTTCATCTCGTCACGGGTGATGGAGAAGAAGCATTTGCGGATCGGATCCTCCTCGTGCTGCTCGAACGCGTGGATCATCGCCCGTGCGAACACGGCGGGACCCGAGGCGTCGAAGTTCGCCAGCACCGCGAACCAGTACATGATCCCGAGGCGCTGCTCCACGGTGAAGTCATCGGGGTCTATGCCGTCCCAGGCCAGGTCTGCCGGGTTCCACACAGTCCGCTTGGACTTCTCATAGATGGCGGCGAGCTTCTCGGTCTCGACCCGCCACTCCATGGGATAGATGTTCGGCTGCGGGATCTCGGGGGCGGGCCAGAACCCACCCTCAGGGACGGTCAGCTTCTCTTCCACGTACGACTCCTACCCGAGCACGAAGATATGACACCGTGGCGCCTATCGTGCGCTCTGGCGTCACATCGCACAAGGGTCCGCCAGAGCGGGCTCGCTGGGTCCAGGCGACGCACACCAGCACGGCGGCGGCCGCGACCCAGGTGCCGGCGTCGACGTGTTCACCGAGCAGCAGCACCGACCAGAGGACGGTCAGCACGGGCTGGGCGAGCTGGACCTGGCTCGCACGGGCGATGCCCGCGCGGCCGAGTCCGGCGTACCAGGCGAAGAAGCCGACGAACATCGACACCGCGCTGACGTAGCCGAAGCCCATCAGCGCCCTGCCCGTCCACTCCGGCGTCCCCTCCACCAGGAGCCACAGCGTCATGGGAACCGACAGTGGCCCACTGAGCACGAGGGCCCAGCAGATGACCCGCCACCCCGGCATCTCGCGGGCCAGGCGGCCGCCCTCCGCGTAGCCCACGGCCCCGGCCAGGAGCGCGCCGAGCAGGAGCAGGTCGGCCCAGGCGAGCCCGGCCGCACCCCGGGTCGCCCCGAAAACGCACACGCAGAGCGCGCCCGCCGCGGTGGCCGTCCAGAAACCGCGTCCCGGCCGTTCGCCGGCGCGGAGCACGGCCAGCGCCGCGGTCGCCGCGGGGAGCAGGCCGATCACGACGGCGGCGTGAGGGGCGGAGGCGCCATGGCCCAGGGCGAGGGTGGACAGGACCGGGAACCCGAAGACCACCCCGAGCGCCACGAACAGCAGCCCGGCCCATTGGCCACGACATGGGCGCGCCGCACGGGCCGCCGCGAGCGAGAGGGCCGCCGGCAAGGCCGCGGCTCCGGCACGACCGACGCCGATGACATAGGGATCGAGGCCGTCGAGCGCCAGGACGGTCGCCGGGAAGGTGAACGAGAAGGCCAGTACGCCGAGTGCGGCGAGGAACAGGCCCGGAAGCGCTATCACCCTGTCCCCAGTAGCACTACTCTGTATCTTCATGCACGACGATAGCAGTACTACCCTGGCCGCGCGGTTGCGCGAACAGGTGACCGCACTCGGGCCTGGCGCCCGGCTGCCGTCGAGCCGCGAGCTCATGGAGCGCCACCGGGTCAGCCCGGTCACTGTCTCCAGGGCCCTGGCCATGCTCGCGGCCGAAGGCGTCGTGGTGACCCGGCCGGGCAGCGGCACGTACGTGGCCGAGCCTCACCGCACCGCGCTGCGCGAACCCCCGGACTTCGACTGGCAGTCCGTGGCTCTCGGCGACCGTACGGTGGACGCGAGCGCCGTCCGGGCCATGCTGACCCCTCCGTCCGGGGACGCGGTGCAGCTCAGCGGCGGTTATCTGCACCCGTCGCTGCAGCCCGGCCGGGCGCTCGCCACGGCGGCCGCCCGGTCGGCACGGCGACCGGGTTCCTGGGAACGCCCGCCGCTCGGCGGGCTGCCGGAGCTGCGCGCCTGGTTCGCGCACGGTCTCGGCGGCGACGTCTCGGCCACCGACGTGCTGATCACCGGCGGGGGCCAGGACGCGATGACGACCGTGCTCCGGGCACTCCTGCCCCCGGGCGCGTCCGTCCTCGTGGAGTCGCCGACCTACCCGGGCGCCCTGGCGGCGGCCCGGGCGGCCCGGCTGCACCCGGTGCCGGTCCCCATCGACGGCAAGGGGGTACGTCCCGACCTGCTGGCGGACGCCTTCGCCGCGACGGGCTCGCGCGTCTTCTACTGTCAGCCCACCTTTCACAACCCCACCGGGGCGGTGCTCCCGATCGAGCGCCGGAGACAGGTCCTCGCGGTCGCGCGGGCGGCCGGCGCCTTCGTCCTCGAGGACGACTTCGCACGGCATCTGGTCATCGAGCCGCCTCCGGCGCCCCTCGTGGTCCACGATGACGACGGCAGGGTCGTGCACATCGCCTCGCTGACCAAGGGCACGGCACCCAGCCTGCGGATCGCCGCGATCATCGCGCGCGGCCCCGTGGCGGAGCGCATCCGGGCGACGCAGATGGTCGATGCCTTCTTCCCCGCCAAGCCGCTCCAGGAGACGGCCCTGGAACTGGTGAGCTCCCCGGGCTGGCCCCGCCACCTGAAGGCCCTCAGCGCCGCGCTACGGCGGCGGCGTGACACGCTCGGCGCCGCGCTCGCCCGGGAACTGCCGGAGCTGGCGGTCACCAGACCCACCGGAGGCGCCCACCTGTGGGCCCGGCTGCCGCCCGGACTCGACGACGTCTCGGTGGCCGAGCTCGCCCTGCGCGACGGGGTGGTCGTGAGCGCGGGCCGCCCCTTCTATCCGGCCGAGCCCCCGGGCCCGCGGCTGCGGTTGACCTACACCGCCGCGGCGACCGAGGCCGAACTGACCGAGGGCGTGCGCCGGCTCGCGTACGCGCTGTCGAAGGCGGCGTGACCGCCGGCCTCGCCTGCCGCCGGGGCGACGTCCGGACCGCGGACCTCTAACCTTGGGCTGACCCCGACGAGAGGACCCTTCCCGAGATGGCCGACGTGGGTGTACGACCTGCCAGCCGCGAGGACGCCGGCGCGGTCGCCCGCGTCCAGGTCCGGGCCTGGCTCGCGGGCTACCAGGAGATCGTGCCGACCGAGGCGCTGGCCGAGATGACCAGCCCCCGCGCGCTGCGGACCTGGGAGAGCCGGTGGGCCGACGCGGTCACGGCCCCTCCGAGCCCACGTCACAGGGTGCTCGTGGCGACCGAGACGGGCACGGTGAGGGGCTTCGCGGCCTACGGTCCCGCCGAGGATCCCGACCAGGATCCCGCGACGGCGGCGGAGCTCGTCACGCTCCTCGTCGACCCTGATCACGGCCGGGCGGGGCATGGCAGCAGACTGCTGGCGGCCGCCGTCGACCTGCTCCGTGAGGACGGGTTCACCACCCTCGTGACCTGGGTCTTCGAGGCTCATGAGGCGATGCGCGCGTTCCTGGTCTCGGCCGGCTGGGCCCCTGACGGAACCCGGCGCATCCATGACATGGGGGTCCCGGTCACCATGATGCGCCTGCACACCGACATCAGCGGGCCCTGACCAGGGGTGGGCCGGTGAGGGGTTCGCGGGACCCACGGTTATGTTTGAGCTTTAACGACTCGGGTTCACCGCTCCCGCCAGGATCTCCATGACTTCGCCATCCACCGCTTTCCCCCACCACGAGTTCGAGTCCCCACCCGCACGACGGCGCTGGCTCGGCATGGTCGTCATCAGCCTCGGCGTGTCGCTGATCGTCGTCGACGCGACGATCGTCAACGTCCTGCTCCCCCGCATCATCGCCACCCTGCACCTCGATACGACGGACGCAGAGTGGATCACCTCGGTCTACTCACTGGTGTTCGCCGCCCTGCTGATCCCGTTCGGCCGCGCCGGTGACATCTTCGGACGGCGCCGGATGTTCGTGGCGGGCACGCTCGTGTTCGTGCTGGCCAGCCTGGTCGTCGCCACGGCGGGCAGCAGCGGCACCCTGGTCGCGGGCCGCGCCCTGCAGGGCCTCGGGGCCTCGATGATCATGCCGGCCACGCTGTCCACGGTGAACACGATGTTCAGTGGCCGCGACCGTGCCATCGCCTTCGGCATCTGGGGATCGCTCATCGGCGGCATGGCGGCGCTCGGGCCGCTGCTCGGCGGCTGGCTCGCCAGCGCGCTGGACTGGCGCTGGGCCTTCGCCGTCAATCTCCCGATCGGCGTGCTCCTGGTGGTCGGCGCGCTCAGGCTGGTCCCGGAGACCAGGGTCGCCTCGGCGGATCGCGGCATCGACTGGGTGGGGGGCGTGCTCGCGGCACTCGGCCTCGGCGCCCTGGTCTGCGGCCTCATCGAGGGGCAGACGTACGGCTGGTGGATCCCGACCCGGTCCTTCGAGATGGGGCCGTTCACCTGGCCGCTGGGCGGGCTCTCCCCCATTCCCGTGGCGCTCTTCGCCGGCCTTGGCCTCCTCGCCGCGCTGGTCGCCCTCGAGCGGCTCCGCGCCCGTACCGGCCGGCCCGTCATGCTCGACCTCGAGCTGCTGCGCATCGCCGGATTCCGCCGCGGCATCGCCGTGTCGGCCCTGATCAGCGTCGGCGAGCTGGGGCTGCTGTTCGTACTCCCCCTCTTCCTGCAGAACGCCCACGGCAACTCACCACTGCAGATCAGCCTGGCGATCCTCCCGCTCGCCCTCGGGGCGCTGCTGGCCGGCCCGTACGCGGGGCGGCTCTCGCACCGCCACGGCGCGGCACGGGTCGTGCAGATCGGCATGGTGCTGGAACTCGCGGCCGTACTGGCGATCGGCCTGACCCTGAACGCGGGCACGACCGGCCTACGGCTCGCGCCGTGGATGCTCGTCTACGGCATCGGGCTCGGGCTGACCTCGGCGCAGCTCACCAACGTCTCACTGGCGGAGGTGCCCCACGCCCAGTCCGGCCAGGCCTCCGGGACCCAGTCCACGGCGCGCCAGATCGGCTCCGCGCTCGGCATCGCGATCATCGGGACCGTGTTCGCCACCAGCCTGAGCCACGCCATGCTCGACCGGCTGCAGGGCACAGGGGTGCCCGCAGGGGAGCGCGCCTCCCTGGCCTCCCAGTTGCGGACCAGCGCGGGCACGCTCGCCCGTGACCTGCGCGATCGACCCGGCGCGGGACCGCAGGCGCACGCGGCGGCCGAGAGCCTGGCGGCGGCGGCACAGCGCGGAGTTCTCACCACCGCGGCCATCTTGGGGCTGGGCTTGCTGATGACGCTGAGGCTCGGGACCTCCAGTGGGCGATCAGACACCCAGGATCCGGAAGAATCGTCCCCATGACCCTGTCGCGTAACGAAAGGTGACCGGTGGCCAGCCCTTCACAATGGATCGCCGGATCCCGGCCTCGTACCCTGCCCGCATCCGTCGTGCCGGTGCTCGTCGGCACCGGTGTGGCACTGGGGCAGGGCGGCGTGGTGTGGTGGCGCGCCGCCGTGGCCGCCTTCGTCGCCCTGGCACTGCAGATCGGCGTCAACTACGCCAATGACTACAGCGACGGAGTCCGTGGGACCGATGAGGACCGGGTCGGCCCGCTCCGGCTCGTCGGGTCGGGGGTCGCCGCGCCGAAGCAGGTGCTGGCCGCGGCGCTCGGCTGCTTTCTCGCCGCCGCGGCGGCCGGGCTGGCGCTGGCCGCGGTGACCACGGGATGGCTGCTGCTCATCGGCGCCGCGGCGATCCTGGCCGCGTGGTTCTATACCGGTGGCTCCCGTCCGTACGGCTACCGGGCACTGGGCGAGGTCTCGGTGTTCGTCTTCTTCGGCCTCGTCGCCGTGGTGGGCACGGCCTACGTCCAGACGGAGACCCTTCCCTGGGAGAGCTGGGCGGCGGCGGTGCCGGTGGGGCTGCTGGCCTGCGGCCTGCTGGTCGCCAACAACCTGCGTGACATCCCCACCGACGAGCTGTCCGGTAAGCGGACGCTGGCCGTGCTGCTCGGGGACACCCGGACCCGGCTCCTCTACGCGGCGTGCACGGCCCTGCCGTTCACGATCGTGCTCGCGCTCGCCGCGCCCCATCCGTGGGCTCTGCTGGCACTCGTGGCCGCGCCGCTCTCGGTTCCTCCCGCGCAGAAGGTCCTCGGCGGCGCGAAGGGGCCCGAGCTGATCCCCGTGCTAGGGGAGACCGGCCGACTCCAGGTCGCCTTCGGCGCTCTCCTGGCCATCGGCCTGGCCCTCTGAACCGCGCGGTGGAGGTCGCTCACCGGCCCGGAAACCCGATGCCGGAACCCGTAACGGAAACGTGATCGTTCCGCTCTGGTCACCGGCTTTACCTGGAAGTAACTTACGCGCAGGTAACCCAGCGGTGTGACGCGTGCCACATGTGGCGCGCGCCGCTGGACCCCTTCTCCCCCCGGAGGGTCCTGTGCCCCGTGTCCGACGCCCCCGCCTGCTGTCCCTGTCCCTCGCCTCTCTCCTCCTCCCCGCGTTCCTCATCGCTGCCGGCGCCCCCGCGTACGCCGGCACGATCGATGACGCGAAGGCACTGGCCGCGCCGGGGGTCCTCGGCGCCAACAACTGGTCCTGCCGCCCCACGGCCGCGCATCCCCGCCCGGTCGTGCTGGTGCACGGCACCTTCGCCGACGGCAGCAGCAACTGGACCGTCGCGGCCCCCGCCTTCGCGGCGCGCGGCTACTGCGTCTTCGCGCTGACCTATGGACGGAAGCAGGGCGTGCCCCTGCTGGCGGCCATCGGACCCGTCGCCGACTCCGCGGCCCAGCTGTCCACCTTCGTCGACGGGGTGCTGGCCGCCACCGGCGCATCCGACGTGGACATCGTCGGGCACTCCCAGGGCGGCATGATGCCGCGCCACTATCTGAGGTTCCTCGGCGGCGCCGGCAAGGTCCACACCCTCGTCGGCCTCGCGCCGTCCAACCACGGCACCACGGTGAGCGGCCTGACCACCCTCGCGATGCAGTGGCCGGGAGCGCTCGACCTCGTGGCCTCGGGCTGTCCGGCCTGTGCCGACCAGTTCGTGGGCTCGCCCTTCCTGGCCCGGCTCAACGCGGGCGGGGACACGGTCGACGGAGTCGGCTACACGGTCATCGCGACCAAGTACGACGGGGTCGTGACGCCCTACACCTCGCAGTTCCTCAGCGGAGCGCGGGTGCGCAACGTGACCCTGCAGCACCTCTGCGCCGTCGACACCTCCGAGCACGTCCTGATCGCCTTCGATCGGATCGCGCTCCATGAGGTGCTCAACGCACTGGACCCCTCCCACGCCACAAGGACGAACTGCCTGTCAGGCGTGTGACGAGGCACGCCGCCGCAGCCGGAACAGGGCCGTCATCCCCGGCCGGGGATGACGGCTCCGGTCATGGGGTCGTCGCGGCCCGCTCGGGAAGCGCCCAGTCCACCTCGGGCAGACCCGCGTCGGCCAGCGCCTTGTTGGTGGCGCTGAACGGACGGGTGCCGAAGAACTTCTTCGCGCTGAGCGGGCTGGGGTGTGCCGACTCCAGCACCACGTGCTGGGGTGCCGTCACGAGCCGCGCCTTCTTGCGAGCGTAGGCCCCCCACAGCACGAAGACCACACGCGAGTCCTTGGCGTTGAGAGCCTTGATCGTCGCGTCGGTGAACTCCTCCCACCCTTTCCCTGCGTGCGACCCCGGCTGGCCTTCTCGTACGGTCAGCACCGCGTTGAGCAACAGCACCCCCTGCTCGGCCCAGGGGATCAGCTCTCCGTTGTCGGACACGGGGACGTCGAGGTCGGCCGCGAGCTCCTTGAAGATGTTGCGGAGCGAGGGGGGTTTGCGCACCCCCTCGCGGACGCTGAAGCTCATGCCGTGCGCCTGGCCGACGCCGTGGTAGGGGTCCTGCCCGAGGATGAGGACCCGCGCGTCTTCGTAGGAGCAGTGCCTGAAGGCGCTGAACAGGTCCTCCTTCGGCGGGAAGACGGTCTGCGTCTCGTACTCCTCCTCGACGAACTCGCTCAGCGCCGCCATCCGATCGGGATCCAGCAGCGGCTCGAGCCGTGCTCGCCAGTCGTCGGGCAACAACTCCAGCAGGTCGAGGGACATCTCCGGGCCTCCGCGGCAAGGGGTCGATATGAGCCGGCACACCCTGATGAACGGGTTCGAACGGCACCACTCAGCCTATGACCCGGGTCCGGCAGGACGGCGGACAACTGCAAGATCACGCCGGCTCGGGGCCGCGTCGGACCCTCATGCGGAGCCGTCATCCGCGCGGGAGGTCAATGCGGCTCATGCGGGGGTCTTCCGGAGAGCCTCCTTGCATATACGAGGGTAAATCATCTTAAAATCTGGCATATGCGTATCTACACCGTCGGACGGGTCGCTCAGCTGCTCGGGGTCAGCCCGGATACGGTACGGCGCTGGGCGGACGCCGGCCGGCTGCCCACGCGCCGCGACGACCAGGGACACCGGGTCGTCGAGGGCCGGGACCTCGCCGCGCTCGCGGTCGAGCTCGGGCAGGACCCGGCCGGCCCCGAGGCGGACCACCCGACCTCGGCGCGCAACACCTTCCCCGGCATCGTCACGCGGGTCGTCAAGGAGGGGATCATCGCGCAGGTGGAGATCCAGGCGGGTCCTCACCGCATCGTCTCCATCCTCACCTCGGAGGCGGTCGACGAGCTCGGCCTGGCGGAGGGCGTGGAGGCCATCGCCCGGGTCAAGTCCACCCACGTCACCGTGGAGCTCTCGTGAAACGCCCGCTCGCCGCGATCGTGGCACTGCTCGTCCTCGCCACCGGGTGCGGACGACAGAGCACCACGACGACCCTCACCGTCCTGGCGGCCTCCTCGCTCACCGACGCCTTCGGTGAGCTGGGCAAGGCCTACCAGCTCTCGCACAAGAATGTGAAGATCCGATTCTCCTTCGCCGGTTCCCAGGAGCTCGCCGCCCAGGTGAAGGAAGGGGTCCCCGCCGATGTCCTCGCCACCGCGGACCAGGTCACCATGGACCGCCTCGCCGCCCATGTCCTCCCGCCCACCCGGCGGGTCATCGCCGGAAACTCCCTCACGATCGCCGTCGGCCCGGGCAACCCCGAGAACATCCGGGGGCTCGCCGACCTGGCGAGCCCCGGGCTGCGCGTGGTGCTCGCCGCCGACAACGTGCCGGTCGGCCGCTACTCGCGGCAGGCCCTCGCCAAGGCGGGTGTCACCCTGACCCCGAAGTCCGAGGAGATAGACGTGCGCACCGTCCTCACCCGCGTGCGCACCGGCGAAGCCGACGCGGGCATCGTCTACATCACCGATCTCAGGTCCGCGGGCCACGCGGCCAGCAGCGTGCCCATACCGGCGGCCCAGAACGTCGCCGCGGCCTATTGCGCCGCGGCGCTCAGGGACAGCGAGAACCCCGATCCCTCGGCGGCCTTCGTCACCTGGCTCGGCTCCGCCGAGGCGAAGGCGACCCTGAACAAATACGGCTTCGTCACACCATGAACCGGCGGAGCGGGGCGCCGCCGGCGCTATGGCTGCCGGCCGCGGGGGCGATCGGCTTCGTCACGCTGCCTCTCATCGGCCTGCTCCAGCGCACCCCGTGGACCGGCCTCGGCTCCCGGCTGGCCGAGCCGGGCGTGCTCCTGGCGCTCCGGCTCTCCCTGGTCTGTTCTTCCGGCGCCCTCGCGCTCTCCCTGTTGCTCGGGGTGCCGCTCGCGTGGGTGCTCGCCCGGACGGACTTCCCGGGCAAGGCCCTGGTCCGGGCCGTCGTGCTGCTGCCCCTGGTGCTGCCCCCGGTCGTGGGCGGGGTCGCGCTGCTGCTGGCGTTCGGCCGCCACGGGGTGCTCGGCCCGGCACTGGAGGCGATGGGCGTACGGCTGGCCTTCTCCACGACCGGGGCGATCCTGGCCGGGACCTTCGTGGCGCTGCCCTTCCTCACCCTGACGGTCGAGGGAGCCCTTCACGGTCTGGACCGCAGGCACGAGGACGTCGCCGCGACGCTGGGGTCCTCGCCCTTCCGCGTCTTCCGCACCGTCACCCTCCCGCTCATCGCGCCGGCACTGGCCTCGGGGGCGGCACTGGCGTGGGCCCGCGCACTGGGCGAGTTCGGCGCGACGATCACTTTCGCCGGCAACGTGCCGGGCGAGACCCAGACCCTCCCACTCGCCGTCTACCTCCTCCTGCACGACGACCAGGATGCCGCCGTGGCGGTCAGCATGCTGCTCCTGGCGGTATCCGTGAGCGTCCTGGTGCTGCTGCGCGGGAGCTGGATGTCCCCGGGACGGCCGAGATGAGCCTCGCCGCCGCACTGACCGGCTTCCTCGACCTGGAACTGAAGATCCCTGCCGGGCGTACGGTCGCGGTGGTCGGCCCCAACGGGGCGGGCAAGACCACGCTCCTGCGGGCGCTCGCCGGGCTCCCCGGCCGCGCCCACGCCCGGATGGAACTCACCGGCCGCGATGTCTCCGACGAGCCGCCGCACCGTCGCTCCGTCGGCTACGTGCCGCAGGAGGGCGCGTTGTTCCCCCATCTGTCGGCCGTACGGAACGTGGCGTACGGGCTGAGCGCTCATGGCGACGGGCGGCGAGAGGCGCGGGCGAAGGCACAGGACTGGCTGGACCGGCTCGGGGTCGGGGAGCTGGCGGAGCGCCGTCCCGCGGCGCTGTCCGGCGGACAGGCACAGCGGGTGGCGCTGGCCCGTGCGCTGGCGGTGAGACCTCGGCTGTTGCTCCTGGACGAACCGCTGTCGGCCCTCGACGCGACGGCTCGCACGGACGTGCGGCATGCCCTCCGCGAGCACCTGAACGCCTACGACGGTGTCTGTCTCATGGTGACGCACGACCCGGTCGACGCGATCACACTCGCGGACCGGATCCTCGTCCTGGACCACGGCGACGTGGCCCAGGACGCGCCTCCCGCCGAGGTGACACGGGCGCCTCGCTCGGCCTGGGTGGCCCGGATGTTCGGCCGGAACGCCTATCCGGGCGTGACGACCCGCGGCGGGATCGCCCTGCCCGGCGCCACCGGGCTCATCGCCGCCGAGCTCATCGCCGCCAAGCCGCTGCCGGCCGGCCGCGCGGCCCTGGCCGTCGTCGATCCCGAGGACGTGGCCCTCTTTCGCGACAGGCCGGCCGGGAGCCCGCGCAACTGCTGGCGAGGCACCGTGCGCGATCTGGCCCCCGTGGGGACCCGGTTCCGGGTCACCGTGGCCGGTGAACCCGCGATCGTAGCCGAGATCACGTCCGCCGCGGCCCTGGAGATGGACCTGGCCGAGGGGGCCGGCGTCTGGGTCAGCGTCAAGGCCACCAAGGTGGGGCTCACCGCCGTGTGAGTGTCACCGGCGAAGCGTGCCAAAGATCGGAGGCCCAAGCGATAACACCTGTCCATTGGCTATTGTCCCGATTTGGCCTGTGATCGTTCGTGACCGCCTCACCACCGATGGTGTCGGTCGCTGAATGACCAGGAGGACACATGGCCACCCCCCCAATGTCCGCACTCTCGTCCTGGGCGCGCCGCGGCGCCACGATCGGCGCCGCGGCGGTGATGGCCCTGACCTGGGCGGGACCCGCCAACGCCGCGGAAGGCCACATCCGCTCGGCGGCCGGCGGAGAGATCGTGCCCGGCAGCTACATCGTCGTCCTCAAGGACGGCACGGTCTCGCGCTCCTCGGTCGGCTCGGACGCGCGGTCTCTCACCGCGCGCCATGGCGGCACCGTCAGGCGTACGTTCGGTTCGGCCCTGCGCGGCTTTTCCGTCAAGTCCACCGAGGCACAGGCCCGCAAGCTCGCCGGTGACTCGCGGGTCGCCTTCGTGCAGCACAACATGGTCTACCGGACCAACGCCACCCAGGCCAATCCCCCGTCATGGGGTCTCGACCGCATCGACCAGCGCAACCTGCCGCTCAACCAGGCCTACGGCTACTCGACCACGGCATCGGGCGTCAGGGCCTACGTCGTGGACACAGGCATCCGGACGAGCCACTCCGACTTCGGCGGCCGAGCGTCGATCGGCTATGACGCCGTGGGCGACGGCCAGAACGGACAGGACTGCAACGGCCACGGAACGCACGTGGCCGGTACCGTCGGCGGTGCGAAGTACGGTGTCGCCAAGGGCGTGGGCCTGGTCGGGGTACGGGTCCTCGACTGCCAGGGTTCCGGCACGACCGACCAGGTCGTCGCGGGCATCGACTGGGTGACCGCCAACGCCGTGAAGCCCGCGGTGGCCAACATGAGCCTCGGCGGGAGCGCCGACGCCGCCCTGGACAGCGCGGTCAGCCGGTCGATCAACTCCGGCGTCACCTACGCGATCGCCGCCGGCAACGGCCTGCTGGGGCTGTTCCCGCAGAACGCCTGCAGCACCTCCCCCGCCCGGGTCCCCGCGGCGATCACGGTCTCGGTGACCGACAAGACCGACACCAAGGCGTCGTGGGGCAACTACGGCACCTGCGTCGACATCTTCGCACCCGGGATCGACATCACGTCGGCGTGGAACGCCAATGACACCGCGACCAACACGATCAGCGGCACGTCGATGTCCACACCCCACGTGACGGGCGCCGCGGCCCTGTACCTGGCGGGCCACCCGGGCGCCACCCCGCAGCAGGTGCGTGACGGCCTGGTCGGCAACGCCACGAGCGGCGTCGTGAAGAGCCCGGGCAGCGGGTCCCCGAACAAGCTGCTCTACACCCCCGGACTCTGATCACAACAGGCCCGAGGGGGCCCGGCCGGCCGTCAGGCGGGCCGGGCCCCTCAGCGTTTCACCCGCCCGCGCAGGGCCAGTACGGCCGGCGTAGGCGATGTCCCTCGTAGCTCTGCGATCTTCAGTTGACACGCGGGAACGCTGGAACGGAGACCGCCGTACGGACAAGAGGCCCCGGTGGAACACCGGGACCTCGGGAGACGGCGACGCGCTAGTCGATGCCTAGCAGTGGTTCGATGCCGACGGTGAGCCGCTCCGGCAGCCCGGCGACGTTGCGGACGGCCAGGAGCACCCCGGGCATGAAGGACTCACGGTTCATCGAGTCATGCCGGACGGTCAGCGTCTCGCCGTGCCCGCCGAGGAGCACTTCCTGGTGGGCGATCAGGCCCGCGAGCCGTACCGCGTGAACGCGCACGCCGTCGACATCGGCACCGCGGGCTCCGGGCAGCTCGGAGGTCGTGGCGTCCGGCGACGGTGCCACACCGGCCTTGCCGCGCGCCTCGGCGATCAGCTCGGCCGTGTGGAAGGCCGTGCCGCTGGGAGCGTCGGCCTTGTTCGGATGGTGCAGTTCGACGATCTCGACGGAGTCGAAGAACGGTGCGGCCTTCTGCGCGAAGTGCATCATGAGCACGGCGCCGATCCCGAAGTTGGGCCCGATGAGCACGTTGCCGCCCTGGTGGGCGGCCAGCCACTCTCGTACCGTGGCGACCTTGTCGGGACCGAAGCCGGAGGTCCCCACGACGGCGTTGAGCCCGTGTTCGACGCACCAGCGCAGGTTGTCCATCACCACGTCGGGGTGGGTGAAATCGACCACGACCTCGGCGGCGGTGAGCGGATCACGGTCATCGCCGGCGTCGAGTGCCGCGACGAGTTCCATGTCCTCCGCGGACTCCACGGCCCGGCACACCTCGGCGCCCATCCGGCCCTTGGCGCCCAGCACCCCGACCTTGATCACATCCGCCTCCTGTCGCTCATCGCGCTGCCGAGCCTATCGGCCGGCTCACCGGCCTTCGCGCACGGGCTCCCGACCGGCCCTCGGGGACAGGGCCACGCGAAGGGAGAAAGGAGCTCCCCCGGTCCGACGGCGTGAGGGACGGGCCCGACGCGCCGCCGGAGGCATGACCGGGCTCCCGGTCATGCCTCCGGCGGGACTGTCAGAGAGTGAACTCGCGGTCCTTGAAGGGGCCGATGACGGTGAGGGTCATGGGCTGTGCCAGCACCTCGGCCGCCACGGCCCGGATGTCGTCGGGGGTGACCGCGTCGATCCTGGCGAGGATCTCGTCGACCGACAGCAACTGGTCATAGACCAGTTCGCTCTTGCCGATCCGGCTCATCCGCGAGCCGGTGTCCTCGAGGCTGAGCACCATGGAGCCGCGTACCTGCCCCTTGCCACGGGCGAGCTCCTCATCGGTGATGCCGTGCTCGGACGCCTTGACGACCTCGTCGCGGCAGATCTCCAGCACCTCGTCGACCCGGCCCGGCTGGCAGCCCGCGTAGACACCGAAGGTGCCGGTGTCGGCGTACTGCGAGGTGTAGCTGTAGACCGAGTAGGCCAGGCCGCGCTTTTCCCGTATCTCCTGGAACAGCCTCGACGACATGCCCCCGCCCAGCGCGGCGTTGAGCACGCCGAGGGCGAAGCGCCGCTCGTCGGTACGGGCGAGCCCGGCCCCGCCGAGCACCAGGTGCGCCTGCTCGGTGTCGCGCGGGACCACCCGTACGCCCGGGCTGGTCGCCGCGGCCGCACCGCCGATCCGCGGCGGGTTGGGGAGCCCGCTGCCGGAGATGCGGTCGGAGAAGGCCGCGCTGACCAGGCCCACGAGCTCGTCGTGGTCGAGGTTGCCGGCCGCCGCCACCACGAGATCGGGCGCCAGATAGCGCTCCTGGTAGTAGCGGGAGATGCCGTCACGTGTCAGCGAGTTGATCGACTCGATCGTTCCGAGGATCGGCCGGCCGAGCGGTGCGTCGCCGTACAGCGCGAGGGCGAACTCGTCATGGATCAGATCGCTCGGGTCGTCGTCGCGCATGGCGATCTCTTCGAGGATCACGCCGCGCTCGGCCTCGACGTCATCGACCTCGATCAGCGATGACGTCACCATGTCGGAGACGACGTCCACCGCGAGCGGCAGATCGCTGTCGAGGACCCGGGCGTAGTAGCAGGTGTATTCCTTGGCCGTGAAGGCGTTGAGGTCGCCACCGACCGCGTCGAGCTCGGCCGAGATGTCGAGCGCGGACCGGCGGGACGTGCTCTTGAACAGCAGGTGCTCGAGGAAGTGACTCGATCCCGCGTCCGCGATGGCCTCGTCCCGCGACCCCACGCCGACCCAGATCCCGAACGCGGCGGATCGTACGGTCGGCATCGTCTCGGTGACGATGCGCAACCCCCCGGGAAGCACCGTGCGCCGAACCACCCCGGCGCCATCGGCACCGGGGTGGATCGTGTGTGTCGTGTCGGGCCCCTGGGCCCGGGCGGTGAGCAGGCTCACGAGTTGCGCTGGCCTCCGTCACGCGAACCCTCACGGCCACCCCGGGTGCGCTGGCGGCGCCGGTCGGAGGAGCCGCGGCCGCCGTCGCCCTCGGCCGAGGACTCACGAGCCGCCGAGCCGCCGTCGACCGGAGCGCCCTCGGCGGCATCGCCGCCCTCGCCCTCCTCGGCCGCCTCACGCTCGACGACCTCGACCGGCACCAGCGACAGCTTGCCGCGCTGGTCGATCTCGGTCACCTCGACCTGGATCTTGTCGCCGACCTTGATGAAGTCGTCGACGTTCTCGATCCGCACGCCGCCGTGCAGCTTGCGGAGCTGCGAGACGTGCAGCAGCCCGTCCTTGCCCGGCAGCAGGGAGACGAACGCACCGAAGGTGGTGGTCTTCACGACCGTGCCCAGGTAGCGCTCCCCCCTCTCGGGCATGTGCGGGTTGGCGATCGAATTGATGGCCTGACGCGCGGCCTCGGCCGAGAGGCCGTCGGTGGCACCGACGTAGATCGTGCCATCGTCCTCGATGGTGATCTCGGCGCCCGTCTCGTCCTGGATCGAGTTGATCATCTTGCCCTTCGGGCCGATGACCTCGCCGATCTTGTCGACCGGGACCTTGATGGTGATGATCCGCGGCGCGTTCGGGCTCATCTCGGCCGGTCCCTCGATGGCCTCCTGCATGACGTCCAGGATGGCCAGTCGCGCGGCCTTGGCCTGCTTGAGGGCCGCCGACAGCACCGAGGCCGGAATGCCGTTGAGCTTGGTGTCGAGCTGCAGCGCGGTGATGACGTCCCGGGTGCCGGCGACCTTGAAGTCCATGTCGCCGAAGGCGTCCTCAGCACCAAGGATGTCGGTCAGCGTGACGTATTCGCCACCCTCGTGGATGAGGCCCATCGCGATGCCCGCGACCATTTCCTTGAGCGGGACACCCGCGTCGAGGAGGGACATGGTCGACGCGCACACCGCGCCCATCGAGGTGGAGCCGTTGGAGGCGATGGCCTCCGACACCTGCCGGATGGCGTAGGGGAACTCCTCGCGCGTCGGCAGCACCGGGAGGAGCGCGCGCTCCGCGAGCGCCCCGTGGCCGATCTCGCGGCGCTTGGGCGAACCGACGCGGCCGGTCTCACCGGTGGAATACGGCGGGAAGTTGTAGTGGTGCATGTAGCGCTTGGTGCGCTCGGGGTTGAGCGTGTCCACCATCTGCTCCATGCGGAGCATGTTCAGCGTCGACACACCCAGGATCTGGGTCTCGCCGCGATCGAACAGCGCCGAGCCGTGCACCCGGGGCACCACGTGCGCCTCGGCGGACAGCTGGCGGATGTCCTTGACCCCACGGCCGTCGATCCGGACTCCGTCGCGGATGACGCGTTCACGGATCAGCTGCTTGGTGAGCGCGCGGAAGGCCGCGGAGATCTCCTTCTCCCTGCCCTCGAAGTCCGGGCCGAGCTTGTCCACGGCGTCGGCCTTGATGGCGTCGAGACGGGCCTCACGGTCCTGCTTGGCCGCGATGGTGAGCGCCTCGGCGAGCTCGTCGCGCACCGCCGCGGAGACGGCCTCGAAGACGTCGTCCTGGTAGTCGAGGAAGACGGGATAGTCCGGGGTCGCCCGCTCGCCACCGGACTCGGCGGCGACCTGGTCGGCCAGCCGGCTCTGCGCCTCGCACAGGGTCCTGATGAACGGCTTGGCCGCCTCGAGGCCCTCCGCGATGGTGTCCTCGGTGGGCGCGGTCTCACCCTCGGCGACGAGCCTCAGGGTGTCCTTGGTGGACTCTGCCTCGACCATCATGATCGCGACATCGCCGTCCTCGAGCAGGCGCCCGGCGACGACCATGTCGAACGTGGCGCGCTCGAGCTCGGGGTGGGTCGGGAAGCCGATCCACCGGCCGTCGATCAGAGCGACGCGCACGCCGCCGATCGGGCCCGAGAAGGGCAGGCCGGCGAGCTGCGTCGACATGGACGCGGCGTTGATCGCGACCACGTCGTACAGGTGATCGGGGTGCAGCGCCATGATCGTCTCAACGACCTGGATCTCGTTGCGCAGACCCTTGACGAAGGACGGTCGCAACGGCCGGTCGATGAGCCGGCAGGTGAGGATGGCGTCCTCGGAGGGACGGCCCTCACGGCGGAAGAACGAGCCGGGGATGCGCCCGGCGGCGTACATGCGCTCCTCGACGTCGACCGTCAGCGGAAAGAAGTCAAGGTTGTCCTTGGGCTTCTTGGACGCGGTGGTCGCGGAGAGCACCATGGTCTCGTCGTCCAGATAGGCGACGGCGGACCCGGCCGCCTGACGGGCCAGGCGGCCCGACTCGAAGCGGATCGTGCGAGTTCCGAAGGGGCCGTTGTCGATCACGGCTTCGGCGCTCTGCGCTCCATCTATACGCACAGCATCCACGGGGAAACCTCCTTGGTTTCGTGGGTCCCCGCGGTCGTTTCCCCGTCTGCGGCGTTACTTCTCGAGAAGTGCCGGTCTTCGATTGAAGCTCCCGGCTCGTGCCGGGCACGACCCGAGGGCCACTACCGAGGACCGGCCCTCGACGCGCCGGGTCGGCGCCCGCGGGCTGGCATGTTCAATTGTGGCGCGCGGTCCCGGGAGGGTGGCGCGCCGGATAAAGGGCGAGGGAGTGACTTCCTGAGTCACTCCCTCGTCGATCCCTAGCGGCGCAGGCCGAGTCGCTCGATCAACTGCCGGTAGCGGCTGATCTCCTTGTCCTGCAAGTACTTCAGCAGCCTGCGGCGGCGGCCGACCAGCAGCAGCAGCCCACGGCGGCTGTGGTGGTCATGCTTGTGGGTCTTGAGGTGCTCCGTCAGATCATTGATCCGGCGGGTCAGCAGCGCGACCTGGACCTCCGGCGATCCGGTGTCTCCCTCAGTGGTCGCGTATTCAGCGATGATCTGGTTCTTTATGGTGGTGTCGAGCGACACGAGGCTCCTTCATAGGTCGTCACCCGCAGATCCCGGCCATGGAGCAGGCACACGGGTCCGCATGGTGCGTTATCGAATGGTCGCCGCATGAGGGTGCAGCAAACCGGCCAGGCATTGCCCCGGCGACTACCCACCGTACCACGACGAGTCAGAGGCCAGCGATTTCGCGGGTCCTCGCGACGTCCCGGTGCATCTCCTCGATCAGCGCGTCGATGGAGTCGAACTTGAGGGTGTCGCGGATGCGCGAATCGAAGTCCACCGCCATGTGCTCGCCGTAGAGATCGAGGTCATCGCGGTCCAGGGCGTAGGCCTCCACGGTCCGCTCCTGGCCCTCGAAGGTCGGGTTGGTGCCGATCGAGATCGCCGCCGGCCAGCTGAAGCCGGGGTATCGGTCGGAGTCGCCTACCAGCCGGCCCGCGTAGACCCCGTCGGCGGGGATGGCCGTGTGCGACTGCGTCTCCAGGTTGGCCGTCGGGAAGCCCAGCGCCCGGCCGCGTTGCTGCCCTCGAACCACGACGCCCTCGACCCGGTGCGGCCTGCCGAGCGCATGTGCGGCACGTTCGACGTCACCGGCCGACAGCCGCTCCCGGATGTAGGTGGAGGAGATCGTGTCCCCGTTGGCCACAAGCGGCACGCCCTCGGCACTGAAGTCGTACTTCTCCCCGAGCTCGCACAGCAGCGCGACGTCGCCCCTGGCCTTGTGGCCGAAGCGGAAGTTCTCCCCGACCATGACATGGGCCGCGTGCAGGCGGTCCACGAGGACCGACTGGACGAATTCGTCCGGCCCCATCCGGGACAGCTCGAGCGTGAACGGGAGCACCATCACCGCGTCGCTGCCGAGTCCCGCGAGCAGATCGGTCCGCCGCCTGGGCGAGCACAGCAGGGGCGGATGCGTGCCAGGGCGCACCACCTCGTCGGGATGGGGATCAAAGGTGATCACCACGGAGGGCAGGCCACGTCCGCGGGCCACGTCCGCGGTGCCGCCGATGATGCGCTGGTGACCGCGGTGCACGCCATCGAACACTCCGATGGTGACCACCGATCTGCCCCAGCCGGAGGGAACCTCGTCGAGACCGTACCAACGCCGCACCCGCTCCTCCTCTCATGAGCCGCCGCCCCAAGCCTGCCATGCGGAGCCCAGTGTTCATGACATCGGCCCCATGACCGTCATCCGGCCCGGTAGACCACCAGCGATACCGCGATGTACTGGACGACATAGGCGGCCAGCGTGCAGGCGTGGAACACCTCGTGGAAACCGAACCACCGCGGTGAAGGGTCCGGCCGGCGAAGACCGTAGACCACGCCCCCCAGACTGTAGAGCGCGCCCCCCACGATGACCAGCACGGTCGCCGCCACCCCGGCCCCATCGATGAACTGGGGCATCACCACGACCGCGACCCATCCCAGAGCGATGTACAGCGATGTGTAGAGCCAGCGAGGCGCACCGATCCAGACCGCACGGAAGATCACGCCCGCGACGGCGCCGACCCAGATCACCGAGAGCACCGCGATACGTTCCGCGCCGTCGAGGGCGAGCACCGCGAAGGGCGTGTAGGTCCCCGCGATGATCAAATAGATGTTGGCGTGGTCGACGCGGCGGAGCACCTCGATCATGAGCCCGGACGCCTGGCCACGGTGATAGGCCCCGGAGACCCCGAAGAGGAGACCGGAGGCCATGGCATAGACCGCGGCCGCCAGGCGAGCCTGCGGGGTCGGGCCCAGGGCGACCAGCACGAATCCCGCGATCACCACCACGGGAAGGGCTCCCAGGTGCAGCCATCCGCGCATCTTCGGCCGCACGGCACGATGATCCATTATTGCTGTGGCCCTACGGCCACTTCCTTGATCCACTCAACTTACGATAGCGTAGGTTACGCAACCGTAGGTTGATGGTGCACCGTGACCCTCCTCACTGCCGGGCCCACGGCGCCCACGCCGGCGGCCTCAGGGAACGAAGACGGCCAGCGGCCTGGCGACCTCTCCGGTCTCCTCGACCAGCGCGAGCAGGGTGCCGTCGGGTGCGTAGATCCCCACCGGGCCGGGGCCCAGCCCGGCCGCGGCGAGCCTGCCGCCGTGCGCGACCTTCCGGGCGTCGTCCTCGGACACGTCGCGGCGTGGAAAGGCCGCGGCCACCGCCTCCTCCATCGGGAGTACGTCCAGTGACCCGGCCAGCTCATCGAGCGTGTGGGCCATGCCCAGGCCGTACGGTCCGACACGGGTGCGACGCAGGGCCGTCAGGTGCCCGCCGACCCGCAGGTCCTCTCCCAGGTCACGGGCGAGAGACCGGATGTAGGTGCCACTGGAGCAGGTGATCGAAGCCTCGACGTCCACCACGTCGCCGTGCCGCCGTATGTCGCGGACGGTGAAGTCGTGCACGGTGACCGGCCGTGCCTTGAGCTCGACCTCTTCGCCCGCACGGGCCATCTTGTAGGCCCGCCGGCCGTTGACCTTGATGGCACTGACCTGGGGGGGCACCTGCCGGATCTCGCCCGTCAGGGCGGCGATCCCCGCATGCACTGCCTCGTCGCTCACCTCCGAGGCGGGGGTGGAGCCGACGATCTCTCCCTCGGCGTCGTCGGTGTTGGTCGACTGGCCGAGCCGGATCGTGGCCTCATAGACCTTCTCGGTCAGTGCGAGGTGGCCGAGGAGCCGGGTCGCCTTCTCCACGCCCACGACCAGCACGCCGGTCGCCATGGGGTCGAGTGTGCCGGCGTGCCCGACCCTGCGGGTCCCGGCGAGCCGGCGCAGCCGGGCGACCACGTCGTGGGAGGTCAAGCCCGCGGGCTTGTCCACGACCACAAGTCCTGAAGTCATTGTGCGTCCAAGAGTTCTCGCAACCGGTCCATGCCGGCCTCCACGTCATCGCCGATGGCGAAGGCCGCGGCCAGGCGATGTCCCCCGCCCCCGAGCCGTGTACAGGCCAGCCCGACGTCCACGCGGCCCTTCGACCGGGTGGAGACGTACCAGCCGTTGTCGTCGGTCTGCTTGCAGACCACCGCGACCTCGGCCTCGTCGGTGCGGCGGACCACGTCGATGACCCCCTCCAGCAGGTCGTACGGGACATCCCGGACGGCGCGGTCGGCCCTGCTGACGGTGGTCCACACCAGGCCGAGCCCGCCGGCCGCCGCGGATTCGAGCCGGGCCCTGCCGACGGCCCCGGCCAGCACCTGCAGATAGCCGAAGGGCACGCGGTCCCACAGCTCCCGCCCGACCATGTCCGGCCGTACGCCCGTCTCGAGCAGGCGCCCGGCGAGCGCATGCACCTCAGGCGTGGTGGCGGCGTACTTGAACGAGCCGGTGTCGCTGGCCAGACCGGCGTACAGGCCGAGTGCGATGTCCCGGGTCAGTTCGACCCCGAGCCTGCTGATCAAGGTCTCCGCCAGTACGGCCGTCGCCGCGGCACCGGGTCTCACCAGATGCACGGTGCCGTAGCCGGTGTTGGACGCATGGTGATCGACGACGATCAGTTCCCGGGCCTTCTCGGCATGCGGCGCGAGGGCGCCGAGCCTTTCCACGCTCGCGGCGTCGAACGTCACCATGAGGTCCGGGGCGACCGGGAAGCCGGCCGGCTCGACGAGCCGTTCCCGCCCCGGCAGGAACCGCAGCATCGTCGGGACCGTGAAGGGGTCACCGAACGAGGCCACGCACCGTTTGCCCAGCACATGCATGGCCTGGGCGAACGCGAGCATGGACCCGAGCGCGTCGCCGTCCGGGAAGACATGGCAGGCCAGGCAGATCTCCTCGGCCTCCTCGACCAGGGCCACGGCCCGGTCCCAGGCGGGGGCACCGTCCCAGGCGGCACGGCCCTCCCCCGCCGCGGCGTCCCTATGGCTGGTGGTCACGGAGCGGAGTATCCCGCTTCCCCGTCTTCGTCGCCCGCGCTTTCGCCGGCCTCCTCCTCGACGTCGACCCGGTAGGGGTTCGGGTCTCCGGCCGGACTGGCCCCCTCGGCCGCCTTGGCGACCTGTTCGTCCTTGGCACGAGCCTTCGCGAGCAGGTCGTCCATGTGCTTGGCGTTGTCCAGGAGGACATCCGGCACGAACGCGAGCGTCGGGGTGTAGCGGAGCCCGGTCTGCCTTCCCACCTCGGACCGGATCACGCCCTTCGCGCTCTCGAGCGCGGCGGCGGTGTCGGCTCGCTCGCCCGCGGAACCGTAGACGGTGTAGAAAACGGTCGCGTCCCGCAGGTCATTGGTGATCCGGGTATCCGTCACCGTGACGAATCCGAGCCGGGGGTCCTTGATCCGCCGCTCCAGCATCTCCGCGACGATCTGCTGAATACGATCGGCGAGTTTGCGGGCCCGAGCGGGGTCCATGGCACGCTCCTTTTCCCATCAGCGCCCCTCATCACAGGGCGCTTTGTGTTATTGACGATCCCATCATGGCCTCGCGCGAGGATCGTCACTCCTCGTCGTTGAACAGCCGGTGCCGGGCGGAGAGGAGTTCGACCTCCGGACGCCCGGCGACGAGGCGCTCACAGGCGTCGAGCACCTCACTGCAGTTGCCCCCCTGGGCGGACACCACCGCCACGCCGATCTCGGCGCGACGGTGCAGATCCTGGTTACCGGTCTCGGCGATCGCCACGCCGGGGAACCTGCGCTGGACCTCGGCCACGAGGGGCCGGACCACCGAGCGCTTCTGTTTCAACGACCGTACGTCGCCGAGCAACAGGTCGAGTGTCAACGCACCCACGTACACCTAAGGGATCACCTCGGTTGTCGCCTCTTCCCCAAGACCACGGGCCGCGAGGCCCGCGGCCGGGCCATGTCCGCCGGCCACATCACCCGACACGTGCACAACCGCAAGGTCATATGACCTTGCGGTTGTGCACGTCGGACAGACGCGGAGCACCTCTCAGTCGAGGATGCGGCCGAAACCCCTAGACGCGGGGCTTCTCACGCATCTCGAACGTCTCGATGACGTCACCGAGCTTGATGTCGCTGTAACCGACCCCGATGCCGCACTCGAAGCCCTCGCGGACCTCGGTCGCATCTTCCTTGAACCGGCGCAGCGAGGACACCGTGAGGTTGTCGGCCACCACGATCCCGTCCCGGACCAGCCGCGCCTTGCTGTTGCGGTTGATCGTTCCGGACCGGACCATCGAACCGGCGACGTTGCCGATGCGCGGAACCTTGAAGATCTCGCGGACCTCCGCGGTGCCGAGCTGGACCTCCTCGTACTCCGGCTTCAGCATGCCCTTGAGGGCCGCTTCGACCTCCTCGATCGCCTGGTAGATGACCGAGTAGTAGCGGATGTCCACGCCCTCGCGGTCGGCGAGTGCCAACGCGTTGCGCTCAGGCCGCACGTTGAAGCCGATGATGACCGTGCCCTGGGAGGTCAGCGCCAGGTTGACGTCGTCCTGAGTGATCGCACCGACACCTCGGCGGATGACACGCAGGTTGACCTCTTCCCCAACGTCGATCTTGAGCAGCGAGTCCTCGAGGGCCTCGACCGAACCGGACACGTCGCCCTTGAGGATGAGCAGCAGTTCCTGGACCTCACCCTTCTCCAGGTCCTTGAACAGCTCCTCGAGCGTCTGCTTGGGCCGGCTCTTGAGCAGTTCGGCGTTGCGCTTGCGCGCCGCGCGCCGGTCCGCGATCTGACGGGCCACCCGGTCGTCGTCGACGACCAGGAAGTTGTCACCCGCACCGGGCACCGCGGTGAGCCCGAGCACCTGCACCGGACGAGAGGGCAGCGCCACATCGACGTTGTTGCCGTTCTCGTCGAGCATGGCCCGCACGCGGCCGAAGGCCCCACCACAGACGATGGAGTCGCCGACCCGCAGCGTGCCGCGCTGAACCAGCACGGTCGCCACGGAGCCACGGCCGCGGTCGAGGTGTGCCTCGATCGCGACGCCCTGAGCGTCCTGCTCGGGGTTGGCCCGCAGGTCCAGCTCCGCGTCGGCGGTCAGGACGACCGCCTCGAGCAGCCCGTCGAGGTTCAGGCCCTCCTTCGCCGACACGTCGACGAACAGGGTCTGGCCACCGAACTCCTCTGCCACGAGGCCGTACTCGGTGAGCTGGGCCCGCACTCGCTGCGGGTCCGCGCCCTCCTTGTCGACCTTGTTGACCGCGACCACGATCGGTACACGGGCCGCCATGGCGTGGTCGATGGCCTCGGTGGTCTGCGGCTTCACCCCGTCGTCGGCGGCGACCACCAGTACGACCAGGTCGGTCGTCTCGGCGCCACGGGCACGCATGGCGGTGAACGCCTCGTGACCCGGGGTGTCGATGAAGGTGATCCTGCGCTCCTGGCCGTCGACCTCGGTCCCGACCTGGTAGGCGCCGATGTGCTGGGTGATGCCGCCGGCCTCGCCGGCCACCACGTTGGCATTGCGGATGGCGTCGAGCAGCTTGGTCTTTCCATGGTCGACGTGACCCATGATGGTGACCACCGGCGGGCGCGACTGCAGGCGGTCCTCGCCGCCCTCGTCCTCGCCATAGTCGATGTCGAAGGACTCGAGCAGCTCACGGTCCTCGTCCTCGGGGCTGACGACCTGAACGGTGAAGTTCAGCTCGGCACCGAGCAGAGCCAGGGTCTCCTCGGTCACCGACTGGGTCGCGGTGACCATCTCGCCGAGGTGCAGCATGATCTGCACGAGCGACGCCGGGTTGGCGCCGATCTTCTCGGCGAAGTCGGTGAGTGAAGCGCCCTGCGGAAGCCGGATGACCTTACCGTTCCCGCGCGGAGCCTGCACGCCGCCAATGGCGGGCGCCTGCATGTTGTCGAACTCTTGACGCCGCTGCTTCTTGGACTTGCGGCCGCGTGTCGGGCGTCCACCCGGACGTCCGAACGCACCCTGGGTGCCACCACGGCCACGTCCGCCACCGCCGGGACGCGGGCCGAAGCCACCGCCACCGCCGGGACGACCGGCGCCACCCGCACCGGTGCGCGGGCCGCCGAAGCCGCCGCCACCGCCGCCGGGACGGCCACCGCCGCCACCACCGCCGCCACCGGGACGGCCACCGCCGCCACCGGGGCCGCCGGGACGACCGCCGCCGCCGCCGCCACCACCGGGACGGCCACCGCCGCCACCGGGGCCGCCGCGACCGGCGCCACCACCGCCACCGCCACCGCCACCGCCCCCGCCTGGGCGGGAGGAGGGCATGTTCATCGGACTGGGCCGCGGGCCACCCGGACGGGGCGGCATCGCGCCCGGATTGGGCCGCGGGCCACCGGCGCCCGGAGCGCTCGGGCGAGCGCCCGCCGGACGGTCGCCACGAGGCGGCCGATCACCGGCACCGGCGGGACGGTCGGCCCGCGGCGGCCCTGCGGGACGCGGCGGAGCCGGCTTGGCCGAACCCATGCCGGTGTTGGTCGAGCTGAACGGATTGTTGCCCGGACGCGGGCCGGTCGGACGGCGATCGCCGCCACCACCCTGCCGGGGAGCTGGACGCGGACCCGGCTTGGGACCACGCGGACCCGGCTTGGAACCGGAACCGGAACCGGAATCGGAGACCGGAGCACCGGAGACCGGAGCACCGGAGACCGGAGCACCAGGGACCGGAGCACCGGGAACTGGCGCACCGGGAACTGGCGCACCGGGAGCCGGAGCGCTCGGGCCCGGAGCGGGAGCCGGAGCCGGAGCCGGAGCCGGAGCCGGAGCGGCAGGGGTGCCGCCGTCGGAGCCGGGACGAGGACCCGCGGGCTTGGCGGCCGCGGGGCCGGGCTTGGGTGCGGCCGGCCTCGGCGACACCGGACGCGGTGCCTCGGGACGCAGGCCGCGGGCGCTCGTGCCCGGCGCGGCACCATCACCGCTCACCGGGGGCTTCGGCGCCATCGACTGTGGAGCCGGGCCCCTCGGGGCTGCCGGCTTCTTGGGGGCGGTCGGCTTACCGACCGGCGGACGGGGTACTGCCCCGGCCGCGGACTTCTCCGCCGGCTTGGCGGAAGAAGAAGAATTATTGGAAAACGCTTCTGTGAGTTTGCGTACGACCGGCGCCTCTATCGTCGAGGACGCCGAACGAACGAACTCGCCCATTTCGCGGAGCTTGGCCATGACGGCCTTGCTCTCGACACCGAACTCTTTGGCGAGTTCGTATACCCGGACCTTCGCCACTGCACTCCCTACTCGGTCCGGGGGGCGTCCTCCGGACCGTCGCTAACTTGCCGTACTCATCGCGGCGTGCTCATCGAGCGCTCATCGCAATCTCGACCTGCTTCCGACTAGACGTCGCTTCCATTACCAACCGTCCTGCTGGCGCACTCGGCGACCAGCGTCTCAAGATGTTCTCGCAGCGCACTCGTATCGAGCGGCCCCGCCAGGCGAAAGGCCCGCGGAAACGCCCGACGACGCTCTGCGAACTCGAGACATGCCAGGTCAGGGTGCAAAGAAGCACCCCGGCCCGGCAGTCGCCCGCGAGGGTCGGGGACAATCCTGCCCTCGACCGCCACCAGGCGCAGCAGGTGGGACTTGGCCGTACGGACCCGGCAGCCCACGCATGTACGCCGTGGGACCGCATGACCACTTCGCATGAGTCTACCGCGCCGAGGCGTCCGCGGACCCGGTCGCATGCTGCCCTG
Organism: Actinomadura sp.; assembly: GCA_036008685.1. Taxonomy (GTDB): domain Bacteria; phylum Actinomycetota; class Actinomycetes; order Streptosporangiales; family Streptosporangiaceae; genus Actinomadura_C. The sequence continues at coordinate 61,162 of DASYNF010000210.1, forward strand.
GTGCAACCGGACCGGCTCCATGCCGATCTCGGTCACGGAGCCGCTGATCATCACTCTGTTGACGGCCTGCCCCTTCGGGCCTGCCTTGTTCGTCCCGGCCGCCGCCGGATTCGGTATCGGGCCGGATGTCGATCCGCCAGCCGGTGAGCCTGGCGGCGAGGCGGGCGTTCTGGCCCTCCTTGCCGATGGCCAGGGACAGCTGGTAATCCGGCACGACCACCCGCGCGACCCGGGCGTCAGGGTCCACGACCGTGACGCTGTTGACCCGGGCCGGCGACAGGGCGTTGCCGACGAACTCCGCCGGCTCATCCGACCAGTCGACGATGTCGATCTTCTCGCCGTGCAGCTCGTGCATGACGTTGCGCACCCGGCTGCCCAGAGGTCCGATACAGGCCCCCTTGGCGTTGACGCCGGGCTTGCGCGACCGCACAGCGATCTTGGTGCGGTGACCGGCCTCACGGGCGATCGCCGCGATCTCGACGGTGCCGTCCGCGATCTCCGGGACCTCGAGCGCGAACAGCTTGCGGACGAGGTTCGGATGCGTACGGGACAACGTGACCGACGGGCCTCGATGGCCCTTGCGCACCTGCACCACATAGGCCCGAAGCCGCTCACCGTGGTCGTAGGACTCCCCCGGCACCTGCTCCTGGGGCGGCAGGATCGCTTCGATCCTGCCAAGGTCGACGAGGACGTTCCGGGGATCCTTGCCCTGCTGGATCACTCCGGCGACGATGTCGCCCTCACGCCCGGCATACTCCCCGAACGTCAGCTCGTCCTCGGCATCGCGCAACCGCTGCAGAATGACCTGCTTGGCGGTCGTCGCGGCTATTCTTCCAAAACCACTGGGAGTGTCGTCGTATTCCCGGAGTGGGTTGCCCTCCTCGTCGGTCTCCGCCGCCCAGACGGTCACGTGTCCGCTCTTACGGTCGAGCTCGACCCGCGCCCTCGTCGCCGCGCCGTCGGTGCGGTGGTAGGCGATGAGCAGTGCGTCTTCGATCGCCTTGACGACCAGATCGAGCGAGATGTCCTTTTCGCTCTCGAGGCTGCGCAGGGCAGTCATATCGATGTCCACGAGGCTTCCCCCTTTAGTCCTCGTCGCCCGCGCCGTCGCGGCGGAATTCCACCTGCATCCGGCCACGGCCTAGTTCGTCCAGGCCAAACCGGCGCTCCTCGCCGGCCACGTCGATGACGATGGCCTCGTCCTCCGCGGCGACCAGCCGGCCCTCGATCTGGCCGCCCGCGGTCAGCGGTGCGCGGACCATGCGGCCTACGGCGCGGCGCCAGTGCCGCGGCTCGGTGAGCGGGCGATCGACTCCAGGTGAGGTCACCTCGAGCACGTACGGCGCCGACCCCATGGCATCGCTGCTGTCCAGCACGGAGGACACGGCTTGACTGACCTTCGCCACGTCGTCCAGGCTCACGCCTCCGTCGGCGTCGACCATGAGACGGATGAGGCGCCTGCGGCCGGCCGGCTCGACTCGGATCTCCTCCAGGTCGAAACCCGCCTCGGAGATCACCGGGGCCAGCAGCTGTGCCAGCCGCCGGCCGGTCTCCTCGCGAGAAGGCGACCCTGGGGTGCCGCGGTCCCGTCGAGCGCGCCCGGGCTGCTGGGACTCGACGCTCATGGGACCTCCTTTTGTGAAGCCCTGGGTGGGCGATGTGGTTCGTGTCGTCGCGGTCGGGCGCCGAGTGCGCCCGTTCGCCTCTCAAGACTATCGACAGCTGGACTCAGCAGCGCTCTTTCCGTCCGGTCACCGGCGCGTTGACGATCCGATTCGCTTGCCGATACGCAACGATCGGGATCATGTGGCGTCCTTGTGGGATGCTTGGGCGCACTCCTGGCACGGCCGGCGCGGCCGCCGTGGCGTACGGGGGCGACCAGACCACACGACGGGTGAGGAGACACGCTTGCCGGGAGCGGGGATGGACAGGCGCGCGCTGCTCCAGGGGGTCGGCCTGATCAGCCTGCCGATCATAGTCGGCGGGTGCTCGAAAAAGCCCGTCGAGGAGCTGAGACCCCGCGCCGACGTGGCCGTACTGACCGGCGTCATCGCGGCGGAAGAGCATCTGGTGGCCTTGTACGAGGCGGTACGGACGGCGCACTCCGGGCTGTCCGCTCGTCTCGGCCCGCTCCTCACCCATCACCGCGCTCACCTCTCGGCCCTGCGGCGGCACTATCGTCCGGGCACGTATTCCACAAGCCCTTCACCGGTCCCCACCGCCCCCCGGCCGCCGGCCGTTCCCGGGCAGGCGACGCGGGCTCTCGCGGCGTTGCGCCTCGCGGAACGGCAGGCGGCCGCGGCGCGGGCCAAAGAAGTCGAACGGGTGGAGCCGGGGTTCGCCCAGCTCCTCGCCAGCATCGGCGCCTGCGAGGCGGGGCACGCCCGTGGCGCCGGCGACCGGCAGGTGAGCGCGATGAGCCAACCGGATCCGGGAAGCCGGACACCCGGGGACGGCACCGTCGACGTGTTGCAGGCCGCCTTGGCCGCCGAGCACGCGGCCGTGTACGGATACGGGGTGCTGGGCGCGCTGCTGCGGACGGCACAGCAGCAGACCGCTCGCGACATCTGGGACGCCCACCGGGCCAAACGGGACCGGCTGAGCCTCTTCATCGCCGGGTACGCCACCAGGCCCGTGGCCTCCGCGGCGGCCTATCGGCTGCCGATCCGGCCCACTTCACCGGCCACCGCGGCACAGCTCGCCGCGGCACTCGAAGATCAGGTCGTCATGGGCTACCTGGGCTTGGTAGGGGCCGGGGACCCCAAGGTGCGGCGCTTCGCGGCCCAGGCCATGCAGGAAGCGACGGTCAGGGCGGTGCGATGGCTCGGCAAGGGTCCGGCCGTGGCCTTCCCCGGCATGACCGAGGCGGCCGTCTCACCGATCTCGAGGCCCTGATCCGGAACCCGCCCCGCGACGTGGGGCCGCCGGCTCACGACATTCCTGTGAGGTGGCCGATGATCCGGTCGATACCGATCTCCCCGCGCTCTCCGGTCCTTCGGTCGCGAAGTTCCAGGATCCCTTCCCCGAAACCTCTGCCGACCACCGGGATCGTGGGGACCCCGACCAACTCGGCGTCGGTCGACTTCACGCCCGCGGAGACGCCGGAACGGTCGTCCACGAGCACCCGGAGCCCCCGCTCCTCCAGCTCACCGGCCGGCTGCAGTGCCGCGGAGATCTGGCCGTCCTTTCCCGTCGCGACGATGTGCACGTCCGCGGGAAGCCCCTGTGGCCCGATGTAGCCCTTGACCAGGTCGGGCCGGCCGGCGAGATGGGGCGTTCGGTTCAGGTCCCGGTCACACTGGCGAGCCGCCGCGATCCTCTTCTCCCACAGGCGCTCTTCTCTCCAGGCGCGCGGCCTGGGCATAGGGCCAGACTCGCTCATTAAAGCGGCCAAAAAAAGTGGGTCTTGTTATACGTATCACGAACAAGTGTTTCACCACGCCATGCTGGGAATGTCGTACTCACCCAAGAGGTTGGGCCTGAAAAGGCACTGGTCGGGTGATGCTCGCGAAGGAGGCGGTGGTGGCCTCGGAAGCGCGGATGACAGCCATCGCGATGGACGAACCGCCACCGCTCTCACCGGCCGTCTCCCCGCGCCGCCCCGTCCGGTCCTGGACGGTCAGGATCGCCGCGCTGGCCACGGTGCTCGCCTTGGGCGTGTTCTTCCGTGACGCTCTGCCGGACCTCACGGCCATGGCGGCTCTGACGGCGGACGCCGATCCGGGATGGCTCACCGTCGTGGTCATGGCGGAGATCCTCTCGATGGGGGCCTTCGCCCGCCTCCAGCGCAGGTTGCTCCGGACGGGTGGCGTGCGGATCTCGCTTCCGCGTGCCTTCGCCGTGACCTATGCGGGAAACGCCCTGTCCACGACGCTTCCGGCCGGCCCCGCGGTCAGCGCCGTCTACTCGTTCCGGCAGTTCCGCCGGGGCGGCGCCTCCGTGCAGGTCGCCACCTCAGTGATCATCCTCGGGGGCGTGGTGACATCGACGACCTACACCGTCGTCGCCCTGCTGACCCTGCTCGGCGAACCGGAGTTCAGGCTTCCCGCCGGAACCGCTCTGCTGGGCGCCGGGGCAGGAGGCGTCCTGCTGTGGCGGAACGCAGGCCTCCGCCGGAGGCTGTGCGGGATCACCGGCCACGTCCTGCGGGCCGCGCTGCGGCACCGGCGCGCGGCCCGGCTGGCCCGATCGGCGCAACGTGCCCGCGGCGGCGTGCGGCTCACCAGACGAGACCTGAGCGCTGTGATCGCCTTTGCCGTGCTCAACTGGACCTTTGAGGCCATGGCCCTGATCGCCGCCACGAGAGCACTCGGCATCAGCCTGGCCCCGCACCAGATCATGCTCGCCTATTTCGCGGCTCAGGCCGCCGGGAGCCTGCTGCCGCTGTTGCCGGGTGGGCTCGGCGCCATCGAGGCCGGCCTGGTCACGACCCTCGTCGCGTTCGGCGCGAGCGTGACTTCCGCCGGTGCGGCCGTCACCGTCTATCGTCTGGTGTCCTTCTGGGCCGTCGTGGCGGTGGGCTGGCTGGCCTGGCTCCTGCTCAGGGCCTCCGATCAGAGCCTGCGCGCCGGCCAACGGCGGCTCGCGGCCGCCTGCGGCTCGGTCATGACCGCCTTCGCCGCCATCGCGGGGGTGACCGGTGCCGAATGGGGTGTCACGTCATGCGCCGGCGTGCCCTCCGGTCCCTGCGACAACCCTCCCCCCGGCTGACGCTCCCGGGACCGGCCCCGCACAGCCGGACGCCCACCGCCCGGCGCCCGACCAAGATCCGGGATATCTTGCGCATATGCCGACTCGGACGTGCGAGGCGGCATCATGGCGGCCGGCCGCGATCGGCGAGGAAAGGTGGACGGGCAGTGCACGACTCGAGCGGGGCGGCGGGTTCGTCGGGACACGAAAAGCCGGATCGGCGCCCGGCGACGGTCGAGATGCCACTGCCCGAGAAGCCGTCTCCTCCGGAGCCGGGACCCGAGGACGAACCCGAGCCCGTCACCACGGCCGAGCAGGAGGCCGAACCCGAGCCCGCCCTCACGGCTGAGCAAGAGACCGGAGACGAGCCCGTCACCACGGCCGAGCAGGACACCGCCGGGCGGCAGGTCCCGGCGGACGAGTCCGGCCCCGCCGGGGACCCCGGCACGAGCGGGCCGGACGACACCGGGGACGAGCCCGGCGCCACCGAAGGCCCCGAGCCCGCGGAGCGGCACGGCATCCCCTGGTACCGCACCGCGGGTGAGCACGGCACCTCCGAACCGCGCAAGGCCACGGATCGGCACGCGGCGGACCGGCACGACGCCGAGGAGGAAGACCGGGGAGCCACGAAGACACGACTGGATCTGCCCCTGCCCGCGCGCACCGCGAGGAACTCCCCCGCACCGGGGCCCGCGCCATCTCCCACGGCGCCGCACGACTCGCAGCCGCCTCCCGACCCCCGGACGGGACCGGGACCGCAGTCGCCACCTGCCACCCGGGAGCCGCTGCACTCCCCCTGGCCACAGGTCCCGCCCGCGCCGCACGGCCCACCGGCCCCGCCCACACTCGGTCCCGTATCGTCACAGCCGGGATCCGGGCCGGCATCGGAGCGGCACACCTGGCACCCGTTCCACTCCCTCATCGGGGTGTTCCTGGTGACGTACGGCGTCACAGGGGCGCTGGCGACGATCGTCGGGAGGGCCGGCCACCAGCAGGAGATCGCGGACTACCTGGCCAAGACCATCGGTGCCGGAGCGGCCGCGGCGACCGCGCTCCTCGTGGCCGCCAAGGCGGTCGAGATCCTGCTCACCATCACCGCCCTGACCGGGATGCTGCGCCGCGCGGATGTCTGGCTGCTGCCGGCCCTGTTCGGCTGGACGGCGGGATTCGGCGTTTTCTGTGTGCTGGACCTGTGGGGCGGGTTCATGGGGCGGCTCGCCGAGCACGTCCTGTTCCTGCTGGTCTTCACCGCGTTGCTGTACGGGTCGTATGTTCTCAGCCGCAAGGCGAGGGCACGGCCACCGGCGCAGCCCATGGGCGGCACCTATGGCCTCCACGCGCCCGGCGGCCTCACGAGGACCTAGGGAGGGCTCGGCCGGCCACACCGGCCGGAACGACCATTGCCCTCAAGTGGCTTGATCTTGGCAAGTCTTGCCCTTGGTGATTGTTTTCCTTACTGCCGACTCTGGGCACATGAAGGCCCGAAAGATCGTCGGCGCGGCCGTGCTGGCCGTGACCATCGCGACCCCGATGTCACTCGTCTCCTCCCCGGCCGCGGCCAGGCCCATGGCCGATCCCGGCACCTGCGACGCGACCCGGACCACGCCCGTCTACCGGGGCAGGGTCCCCGCTCCGAAGACGGTCCTCGGCTTCGAGCTGGGGGACCGCGAGACCACGAGCACCGAATCCGACCGCTACCTGGACGCCGTCGCGAAGAGCAGTGAACGGGTGGTCTCCGGCGTGCTCGCCACGAGCGCGCAGGGGCGTCCGCTCAAATACGCCATCGTCGGCCGGCCGGAGGTCATCAGGTCCTCCGGACTGGCCAGAGTCCGGGCCGAGGCGGCCCTGCTGCGCGACCCGCGCACGCCGCGCGAGCTCGCCGACCGGCTGGCCGAGCGGGGCCTCCCGATCCTGTGGGTCACCGCGAACGTGCACGGCGACGAGCCGAGCGGCACCGAGGCGGCCCTGCGCGTACTCCGCGATCTCGGTGACCGCAGCGACTGCGCGGCCGCGCGGATCCTCGACAACGCCGTCGTGATCGTGCTCCCGACCCAGAACCCGGACGGCCGGACGGCCGGCACGAGACAGAACGCCTACGGCTTCGACATGAACCGGGACTGGTTCGCACGCACCCAGCCCGAGACCGACGGCAAGCTCTCCATGCTCAACACGTACCCCCCGGTCCTCTACATCGACGCCCACGAGATGGGCGGCACGGACTATTTCTTCCCGCCCAATGCCGACCCGATCCATCACGAGATCGCCGAGCCGGCCGTGGAGTGGATCAACAACCTCTACGGTGCCCCGATGGCGGCCGAGTTCGGCCGCCGCGGGATCCCCTTCTTCAACCGGGATGTCTACGACCTGTTCTATATGGGATACGGCGACACGGTGCCGATCGCCGCATTCAACGCCGCTGGAATGACCTTCGAAAAGGGCGGCGACAGTCCGTACCCGGCCCGGGCGCAGGAGCAATACCTCACCCAGTGGGTATCGCTGTCGTCGGCGGCCGCCAACCGCGAGAAGATCCTTCGCGAGTGGCACCAGATGTCGGTGGAGGCCTATCGGCAGGGCAAGACCGGCGAGCTCGAGCCCAACCGGGTCTACAACCCGCCGAACCAGGTGGTCACACCCGTGCCGGACCGGAAGGTGCGCCACTACTTCCTGCGCGCCGACGACCCGGCCAAGCGGGCCGAGGTCCAGACCGTGGTCCGGCGCCTGCAGCGCATGGGGGTCACCGTGGGACGGCTCATCGCCCCGCTGACCGTCCCGGACTACAAGGCGTACGGCCGGCCCGCGGCGCGTACGGCCCTGCCCGCGGGCACCTACTGGATCTCCATGGCACAGGGCCGCAAGCACTGGATCCAGGCCATGCTCGGCGAGGACGCCTATACCCCGTTCCCCTACTTCTACGACGTCACGGCGTGGAGCCTCCCCCTCCTGGCCAACGTGTCGGGCGGCTCCTCCGGCGCGGAGCTGAGGCCGAGGGCCGTCCCGTCGCCCGTGCCGCCGGCCCCCCATGGGCCGACGGCGCCCGGCCGTACCCCCAAGGTGGCCGTCCTGCAGCTGTCGGCGACGTCCTCGACCGCACGGCAGTCCACCGGCTGGCTCCGCCACCGTCTGGAGCGCGAGTGGAAACTGCCCTTCCGCCTGCTGAGCCCAGCCGACATCGCCGCGGGCGGGCTGACGGGCGCCGAGGTGCTCCTGGTGCCGGGCGGGCCGGCCGGTGCGGCCGCCACCGCGCTCGGTGACGGTGGCCGGGCGGCGCTGCGGCGCTGGACCGAGGACGGCGGGCGCTATGTCGGGTGGCAGGGTGGCGCGCAACTGGCCGCACAGCTGGGCCTCACCACCGCGACGCTCTCCCAGCCCACCTCGGACGTGCCCGGGACACTCTTCCGGGTCAAGGTCGATCCCAGGAGCCCGCTGGCCGAGGACGTCGGCGGCACCGCCTGGCAGTTCTACTCCTATGACCTGGTCATGAAGGGCTCGCACGCGGCGGTGACCTACCCCGCGGCGGACTCGCCGGACTGGTTCGTCTCCGGGTTCCAGAGCGGTGGGGCCGAGCTGGCCGGCACCGCCGCGGTGATCGACGAACCCACCGGGCGGGGTCGTACGGTGCTGTTCGCCGCGGAGCCGAACTTCCGGGCCTTCACCGATGGCACCGCGAAGATGCTCTACAACGCGATCACCGGCCCGGACCCGTCGGCCGCACGTGGCGGCGGGAGCCCCGGTTCGACGGCCGCGGCGGTGCGGGCCGCGGCGGCCCTCCCGGCGCTGGAGTCTCCGATCCGCGTCTCGGTGCGGGCGGCCGACGCGGCCAGGACGGCGAGTGCGCTCCGCTCGCTCGGCGCCACCTGGACCTCACGGTCCTCCGGCGGGGTCGTGCACTACCTCATGGACAATCCGAAGGGACTGCCCTCCGACCACCATCCGTACGCCCGGAGGCTGCCCTCCGCGCTGCGTGGAGCCGGCGTGACCCCGGTCGCGGTGATGCTGCCGTAGTCCGCGGCGCCGCCGGCGCACCGGCGTGGCCGGGGCAGGTCCTCCCGCACCTCTCCCCGCACCGGCCACGCCGGCCGCACCGGCACGCATGACCGGGGCCCCGGCGTCAGCGCGGCTCCACCCACGCGACGGCCGTCATGGTGCCGGGGGGGACCTCCGTGAACCCCGCGTCCCGTACGGCCACCGCGGCCCGCCCCACGCAGTCTTCCCACCGCGCCTCCCGCAGCAGATGGACGGCCAGTCCTCCCTCGCGCCACGCGTCGGCGGCCGCACCACCCTGGCGCAGCAGCAGGTGAGCGGCGTGCCCGGACTGCGCGGCCGCCTTGCCGGTGCTCATCGTGACGTGCGGGTTGAGCGCGATCACCGCGTAGGGCCGCGCGGGCGCCGGCCCGGGCTCCTCCTCGTCGGGCAGATCCAGCCCGGCGACCTGTAGCTTCGCGAGCTCCGGTGCCACGTCGGTGACGGGCCCGGGCACGAACGCCCGCGCCTGCGCTCCGGCGTGGTCCACGGTGACGCCGGGCAGGGCCTGGACGGTCTCCCAGCGCACGCCGCGGGCCCGCCGGGCCACCTTGCGGATCCGGCCGGCCTCCCATCGGTCCACCGCCTCGCGCCATTCGCCGCCGCTCGCCCGCGGATCGGCGAGCAGCCTCACCACCGCCATGGCGGCCGCCTCGCAGGCGGCGCTGTGCGCCGGTGGTGCCGCCTTGTCGACCCGTACGGCGAGCTGCATCGCCCACGGCGGATCGTGATCCAGCTGCATCGATCTCCCTTGCTCCGTCGCGGCCGCCCCGGCGTCGCCGTACACCGGCGGCCACAAGGAGTCTTCCACCAGGCGAGAGGCGCTGCCGACCCGGCCGACCCGGCATGAAACCCTGGCGGCTGCTCATCGAATCGGAGGTTCTCACTCGTGGCCACGCCCTCCCCCCGGGTGATCACCACATCCCCCAGTCTGCTGCGGCATGGCCGGTCGCTGGTGTTCATCGTCCTCATCGCGCTCAACCTGCGGCCCGCCGTCGCGGGAGTGGGCCCGCTCCTCACCGAGATCCGCGGTGACCTGGGCCTGTCCAGCGCGGCGGCCGGAGCGCTGACCACGCTGCCCGTTCTGTGCTTCGGCTTCTTCGGCCTGCTCGCCCCCGTCCTCCGCCGCGGCCGGCGGGAGGAGACGTTGCTGGTCGCGAGCATGGTCCTGCTGATCATCGGGCTGCTGGTCCGCATCGGCCCGTGGCAGATCACCCTCTTCGCCGGCTCGCTGCTGGCCGGGCTGGCGATCAGCGTCGGCAACGTCGCGACGCCCGGCCTCATCAAGCGCGAGACGCCGGAGTCCGTGACGCTCGTCACGGCCGTCTATTCGACGGCGCTGACCCTCGGGGCCTCCCTGTCCTCGGGGATCATGGTGCCGATCGAGCAGGCCGCCGGAGCGGGCTGGCGGCTCCCCCTGGGCCTCCTGGCCGCCCCGGCCCTCATCGCCGCTCTGGCCTGGCTGCCCCGAGCCAGGCGCGCCTCCGCCCTCCCCGCCGCCGAACGAACCGGGGCGGCCGGGCTGTGGCGCGACCGGCTGGCCTGGCAGGTGACCTTCTTCATGGGGATGCAGTCGCTGCTGGCCTTCGTGGTCATGGCCTGGCTGCCGAGCCTCTGCCAGGACCGGGGCATGAACGAGGGGGCCGCGGGCCTGGTCCTGGCACTGTCCTGCCTGGTGCAGGCGCTCGGATCCCTGACGGTCCCGGCCATCGACCGGCGTCTGCGCGACCAGCGCCCGCTCGTGGTCGCGGTCACAGTGCTGACGATGGCGGGATTCGCCGTGGTCGCGTGGGCGCCCATGAGCCTGATCTGGCCGGGCGCCGTCGTGCTGGGCCTTGGACAGGGCTCGGGGTTCGCCCTCGCGCTCGCCTTCATCGGCCTGCGCTCCGCGGACGCCCCGACGGCGACTCGCCTGTCCGGCATGGCGCAGGGCGTGGGTTATCTCATCGCGGCGACCGGCCCGCTCGGCGTCGGCGCGCTGCGGGATCTCTCCGGCGGATGGACCGTGCCGGTGTGCTGCCTCATCCTGGTCGCTCTGTTCCAGAGCCTCCCGGGGCTCGGCGCGGGCCGGGCCCGGACCCTCTGCGCGGGCGGGCATGCCAAGGTGGTGCAATGATCCAGACCGCCACCCGCCTCGTGTACGGCAACCGCTGGATGTCCCTGCGGGAGGACGAGATCCGGCTGCCCGACGGTTCGGCCGGCATCTACAGCGTCGTCGACAAGCCCACCGCGGCGCTGATCATCCCCATGGAGGGTGACGGCTTCCACCTGATCGAGCAGTTCCGCTATCCGCTCGGGCGGCGATCATGGGAGTTCCCCTCCGGGACCTGGCCCGATGACCGGGAGGCCCCGGCCGAGGAGCTGGCGCGGGCCGAGCTCGCCGAGGAGACCGGGTTCCGGGCGGGCACGCTCCGCAGGCTGGGCCGGCTGGCCCTCGCCCCCGGGATCACGAGCCAGGAGTGCGATGTCTTCCTGGCGACCGGCCTGACCGCCGGCCCGCATGCCAGGGAGACGACCGAGCAGGGGATGGCACAGCGCTGGACCTCACGTGGCGACCTGGAGCGGATGATCCGCGAGGGCGCGATCATCGACTCCCCCACCATCGCCGCCTACTCGCTCCTGCGGTCGCACGAACAGGTGGCGTGACCCTGCCCCGGACGACTTCCCACGGCCCGATATGGGTAAGGGGCAACGAGGACCGTTCCGCCCGCATCGGATCTGGAGGGCGGCGGTAGGACTCCTCTGGTCGGAGGTCGCGCAGTGGCCGGCGGCGACGGCAGTCACACCATTCCCGGGACCGGAACCTTCTTCGTCGGCCCCGACATCGCCGACATCGCGCCGGGCCGCTATCGCTGTGACGAGGGCGAGGGCGGCTGGTGGGTGCGGTTCACGGCGCCCGGCGGAGGCCGGCCCGTGGGGAACTGGCCGCTGCCGCCCGGCCCTGCGGAGGTCGATCTGCACGTCGGGGACTTCGCGTTCGAGACCCATGTCTCCACGTACTGGCGGCGCATCGGGGACACCGCCTCGTCGCCGGGCGGGCCGGCGGACCCGCACCCGGTCGCGGATCCGGCCCTGCGACCGGAACTGGACGCGCTCGTCGCCCGGCACGGCGCCGTGCACCGGATGGTCCCCCTGTCCATCCTCCTCATGTGCATGCTCGGGGTGTCCGCCGGCGGGGCCTGGGGGCTCACCTTGATCCCGCTGGCGGTCATCGTCCTCGTCGCCCGCCATCTCACCGATGACGTACGCCGGGCACGGGCCCTGCGACTGCGCCGGGATCGTTACCTGGCCCCCGAGGACCTCGACGAGGAGGCCCGGGCGTTGCTCGGACGCGTCCAGGGCGCGGTCGAGGCCGTACAGGAGTCACAGGTCAACACGGAAGGGCTCCTCGACCGGATCGAGAACGCGGTCACCCTCCCCCGGCAGGAATGGGAGATCGCGCAGGTGCTCGCCCGGCAGGCGAGGCTGCGCGACCAGCAGCGCGAGATCCTGGAGGCCGGGGCCGCCTCCGAGGTCGAGGCGGCCATGCGCCCGCTGCGTGAGAAGCTCGAGCTCTCGGTCCGGGCGGTGACGCGCCGGATCGAGGCGCTCGAGCGCTACGCCCAGCGCACCCGCGCGGCCGACGAGGCGTTCCGCGCGCGACGGCACCTGGACACCCTGGCCGAGCTGGCGGCGGAGTACGACGAGCTGGTCGCCGGCAGCGTGCGCGAAGACCTCGCGGTCCCGGCCATCGACCGGCTCACCGAGCAGAGCGACGAGCTGGTGCGCATCCTGCGGAGCCGGCCGGCCGAGGGCAGCACCGAGCCGCCGGGGATCGACCCTTGATCCTGTGAAGGATCGTGGTGCCCAGGCCGGTCAGGATCCTTCACCGGGACTTGATCGCCTGGCTGCAGCGGGCCGGCAGGGCACGGAGGGTGTCACACTCCTCCGCGGTGAACTCTCCGGCGATGCGTCGCTCGATGGCCACCGCCCGCTCATCCGGGGCCTCCAGCGCCGAGCGCTACGGACTCGCGTACGACCCTCCGGCCGGCGACGCGGCCCGGCGGGTGGTGCTCGTGATGCGGCCCGCCCACGTGACCTTCCGATGACGGGCCGGCGCGGCCGATGATCACCGAGCCGGTTCGAACCCCTCCCGCAGATGTGCGGCGGCCTTGCGGATGGGTTCCGGGTCGGCGTCGCGCAGCAGCACGTCCGCCATCCAGGCGGCGACCTGACGCAGCTCGTCGGCACCGAGGCCGCGCCGGATGACCTCCTGGGTGCCGATGCGCAGCCCCCTGTCCCCGCTGGGGTCCTCGTCGCGCTGCCAGGGCAGGCCCACCGCACTGAGGTAGATCCCCGCGGCGGCGAGGCGGACCGCGGCGGCCTGCCCGCCGCCGAGCAGGTGCGCGTCCACGGCCACATGGTGGGACGCCGTAAAGCCCCGGTCCGCGCCCGCGACCGTGAAGCCCTCGTCGTGCAGTGCGGCGGCGAGGACCCGGGCGCCGGCCATGCAGCGGTCGGCGTAGGCCCCGCCGTCCTGCAGGATCTCGGCGGCCGTGACCGCGAGCGGAGCCAGCCGCCCGGCGTCGTAGTTGGCGGTGAGCCCTGGGAAGACCGCGGTCGAGACCCGCTCCGCCAGCGCGGCGTCGTTGCTGGCGATCACGCCGCCGGGCGGGCCGCCGAAGGACTTGTACGTGGAGAACGTCAGCAGTTGCGCGCCCTCCGCCAGCGGACGCTGGAACCGGCCGGCCGCCACCAGACCGGCCATGTGCGAAGCGTCATAGACCAGCAATGCTCCGGCCGCCTCGGTGATCTGCCGGATCGCGGTGACCCGGTGCGGGAACAGCAGGAGACTAGCCCCGATCACGACGAGCCGGGGCCGCTCGCGTTCCAGGAACCCGGGGAGCACGGCCAGATCCACGTCATAGGCGTCGACGTCGTAGGGAAGGTCCACGACCCGGAGCCCGCGTATGCCGGGGGCACCGACGGCGTGATGGCTGGTGTGCCCGCCGGCCCGCTGCGGCAGCACGGCGATCGTGTCACCGGGCTCGGCGAAAGCGGAGTAGACGGCCAGATTGGCGAGGGTGGCGCTCTGGCTGCGCACCTCCGCGAACCGGGCGCCGACGACCCGTGCGACCAGCGTGGGAGCGAGCACCTCGAGGACGTCGAGGGCGTCCAGGCCGGTCTGGTACTTTTCCGCGGGCCAGCCCATGCTCGGCCGTGAACCCACCAGCGGCTCACTGACCCGCTGCGCCGCGGCGCTCATGACGTTGGTGCCCGCGTAGAGGACGATGCCCTCCTGGTCGAATCGCCGGGCGTGCTCGCCGAGCGCGTGGCGCACCGTCTCGGTGACCCCGGTGACCGACAGGTCGGTGAGGTCCGCCGTCACCTCGGCGATCCGGGCACGCGCGACCGGTGACGCCCACGGCGCGATGCTCTGCGGCTCCTGGCTCATTCCCACCCTCTCGGGTCCACATGGTGATCAACACGATCATGGGAAACAGTACGAGGCAGGATGAGCCGGGCGCTAGGGACAATCGTCGCCAAGACCTGACATCCGGAGTCGTCAGGCCCGCGGAGGGCCTCTACCCGCCGGTGAGAGCGGACCAGCGCCGCTCGACGGCCAGACGCCCGGCCTCCGTGAGCTCGCCGAAGAGCCGGAGCCTCGCCATGCCGCCGTCCGGATAGACGTCGAGGCGGACATGGGTGACCTCGGAATCGCCTCCGAGCGGGAACCGGTGCCGGGTGTCGGGCTGCAGCCGGGTGCGCTCCAGCAGCGGGATCCAGGCGGAGGCGTCGTCGACCGGGGCCGTGCGCGCGTCCATGCCCCGCAGTGCGGCGGCACCGGGCGCGTTGCCCTTGAAATGGGTCGTGTCGAGTTCCGCGAGCCGGACGACCCCGGGCGCGGCGAGCCGGACCAGCACCCAGTCGTTGCCGTCGTCGCGGCGGCGGGCGGTCTCCCATCCCTCCCCCATGACCGTGGCCTGGCCGGGCGCGATCAGGTTGCTCGGCGAGGAATAGAACATGTTGGAGCAGTCCTCGACCATGCCGCCGTTCTCCAGCGCGGCCAGGTCGGCCGGCAGCCCGGCCAGCAACCGGGGGTCGGCCACCGGCTCGCCGTGCACGCGCAGGCGGGCCACTCCCCCGTCCGGGAAGATCCGCAGCCGTATGTGGGTGAACCGGCGTTCGGCCGTGACCTCGAAGGCGTGTGCCGCGTCCCCCCGCAACGGGGACCTGGGAACGATCTCGATCCAGTCCTCGTCCTCGAGTTCCCGCGGGCCCGGGTAGCCGTCGGCGGCGCAGGCGTCCACCGCCGCCTGCGCCGGATGGTTGCCGGTGAAGAAGGCGGTGTCGATGACGACCCCCCGGACCACGCCGGGCAGGCCGAGCCGTACGACGGCCCAGTCGTGGCCGGGCTCACGGCGGCGGCGCGTCTCCCAGCCGTCGTAGACCTGGCCCTTGTGCCCGAACGTCCGCGGCGAGAACACCGGCGGCGCCGCGGTGATGAGGTTCTCCCGTTCCGCGAAGGACTCGTCGTTGGCCGCCACCACCGACCCCCCGGCCGACCGGACCGCCAGATCCGGGAACCGCCGGAACGCGCCGCCGTCGTCCCGCCCGCTCATGCCGCTCCCCTGATGAGAAGGCGCCCACGTGGTTCGCCGGGATCGACCGGAGCGCCGCGCAGCCAGGTCTCCCGTACGGAGCCGGTCAGCCTGGCACCGGCGTACGGGGTGATCGGATTCTTGTGGTGCAGCGTCCCGGCGTCGACCGTCTCGGCCTCGTCCGGTGCGAAGACACAGAAGTCGGCGTCGGACCCGACGGCGATGCGGCCCTTGCGCCGCAGTCCGGCGATCTCGGCCGGCCGCCGCGCCATCCAGCGGGCCACGTCCGCGAGCGTGAACCCGCGCCGGCGCGCCTGCGTCCACACGGCCGCGAGCCCGAGCTGCAGGGAGGAGACGCCGCCCCAGGCCGCGCCGAAGTCACCGGTGTCGAGGCGCTTGAGCCCGGGTGTGCAGGGCGAGTGATCGGAGACGACGCAGTCGATCACGCCCTCGGCGAGGCCCTGCCAGAGCAGTTCGCGGTTGCCGGCCTCCCGGATCGGCGGGCAGCACTTGAACTGCGTGGCCCCGTCGGGCACCTCCTCCGCCGTGAAGCTGAGGTAGTGGGGGCAGGTCTCCGCGGTGATCAGCACCCCGTCCCGCCGGGCCGCGGCGATCATCGTCAGGGCGTCCGACGAGGAGAGATGCAGGATGTGCACGCGAGCCCCCGTGGACCGGGCGAGGGCGATGACCTGCGCGATCGCGAGGTTCTCCGCCTCCCGCGGCCGTGAGGCGAGGAAGGCGGCATGGCTCCGGCCGTCCGGCGACGGCGCGGCGTCGATCACGGCCGGGTCCTCCGCGTGGACGATCGTGAGGGCGTCCAGGGACCGCAGCTCGGCCAGCGCCTCGCCCAGTTGCCGGGCCGACAGGTGCGGGAACTCCTCCACGCCCGAGGGCGGAAGGAAGCACTTGAAGCCGAAGACCCCGGCATCGTGCAGCTCGCCCCGTCTTGACGCGTTGCCGGGGACCGCGCCGCCCCAGAAGCCGACGTCGACGTGGCACCGTCCCCGCGCCGCCTCGTGCTTCACGGCCAGTGCCTCCGAGTCCACGGTCGGCGGGATCGAGTTCAACGGCATGTCGACGATCGTGGTCACGCCCCCGGCGGCCGCGGCCCGGGTCGCGGAGGCGAAGCCCTCCCAGTCCGTACGGCCGGGTTCGTTCACGTGCACGTGGGTGTCGACCAGACCGGGCAACAGGACCACGTCATCGTCCAGATCGACGGTCCGGGCCCCGTGGAGATCCGTCTCGTAGGACTCCAGGGCGGCGATACGGCCACCGGCCACCCCGACGCACGCGGCGGACTCATCGCCGGGAGTGACGACCCGCCGGGCACGCAACACCAGGTCCAGAACGGTCACGGTGGCTCCTGTCGCCTCGCAGCTGCCCGATCCCGACCGTACCCGCGGCCGGTCCGGGCGGCGAGAGCGATATAGATCACATCACCCGGCGAGGACCTCCCGGACCCGCTCCGGTGACACGAAGACCTCCGCCGTCATGCCGGCCTCGCGGGCGGCCATGACGTTGCGCTCGTTGTCGTCGAAGAAGATCACATCGGCCGGGGCGACCCCGAGGCGCCGCGCGCAGATCTCGTAGGCCCGGGGGTCGGGCTTGGCGACGCCGATCCGGCAGGAGTAGGTCAGCGCGGTGAAGTGCCGCAGCCAGTGGCCGTGGATCCCCTCGAAGACGGGCACCAGATCCTCGATGATGTTGGACAACAGCCCGAGCGGGCGGCCCTGTCCGGCCAGCTCGGTGACCAGCTCGACCATGCGCTCGTCGGCCTCGGTCCAGCTCGCCAGATCCGCCTCGATCAGCGCTTCGACGGTCCGCGGATCCAGGCGCACGCCGAGCCGGCCGGCGGTGGCGGCCCAGTAGTCCTGGCTGGACTGGCCCGCGTCGTAGGCCGGCCTGCCGTCCCAGTAGGCCTCCCAGAAGGGCGCGCCGCCGACTCCGGCCAGCTCTTCGATGCGGCGCCTCGCCTCTTCCGTCTGGGTACGGGCGATCACTCCGAACAGGTCGAAAACCACGGTCTGCGACATGCCCTCGACCCTATTGCGCCCGGGCGGCGAAGCCGGCCGGGGCACTGGACAAGCGCTTACCCGGTCAGCCGAGCTCGTACTGGATCGCGGCGCGCTGGTCGCGGATCGGCGCGATGCACTCCTCGATGAGGGCGCGATGGTCCGGGTGGTCCCGGTAGACGAGGTAGGAGTCACGGTCGGCGAAGTCCGCGACGATCGCGAAGTCGTGGCCGCCCTCGTTGATCCCGGCGTCCGGGCCATAGCTGTAGGACTTGATCTCCGGGACCAGGCTCGGCAGCTCGGCCAGCCGCCGTATCAGCGTGTCCTTCTGCTCCTGTGTCGTCTCGGGCTTCCAGGTGAACAGGACCACGTGCCGCACACCGCTCATGTGCTCCTCCTTCGTGCGCTCGTCCCGACGTTATCGGTCATCCCGGGCCGGGCCCTCACCCGCCCGCGGGAGACCTCGCGCACACGGCCCCATGCGACGTGGACGGAACGTGGATCATTAGCCCGGCCTGCCGATGGGCAGATTGAGAGCATGAAGACGGAGCAGGGGAGATGAAGTTCGGCGTCAACATCCTGAACTTCGGCCGATACTCGGACCCGGAGTCTCTCCTCGGCTGGGCGCGCTTCGCCGAGGAGAACGGGTTCGACTTCGCGCTGACCTCCGACCACGTCACCGTCACCCCGGACGTGGCCGAGCGGTATCCGGCGCCCTTCTACGAGCCGTTCACGCTGTTGAGCTGGCTGGCCGGTGTGACGTCGCGGATCAAGCTGGGCACGACGATCACGGTCCTCCCCTACCGCCATCCCCTGGAGACGGCGCGCATGGCCGCCTGCGTCGACCGGTTCAGCGGGGGACGGCTCATCTTCGGCGTCGGCGTGGGGTGGGCCAAGCGGGAGTTCGCCGCGCTGAACGTGCCGTTCGAGCGCCGCGGGGCGATGACCTCCGAGTACCTCGACGTGATCAAGCAGTCCTGGGAGCAGGACATCCTGTCCTATCGCGGCCGGTTCGTCTCCTTCGGCGGCGTCGCCACGGCGCCGCGGCCCGTACAGGACCCGCATCCGCCCATCTGGGTCGGGGGCACCAGCAAGGCGGCCATCCGCCGCGCGGCCCGGTTCGGCGACGCGTGGCATCCGATCAACGCACCGCTGGACTGGCTGCGCGACGACGGCCTGCCCACGCTCCGCGCCGCCGCGGAGACGGCGGGCCGCCCGGTGCCGGCGTTCACGCCCCGCACCAGGCTGCTGGTGACGGACGCGCCGCTGCGGGACCGTACCCCCGGGCAGGGCACGCTCGAGCAGATACGCCGCGACATCGAGGAGTTCGCCGAGCTGGGCGCCACACACCTGCTGTTCGACACCTATGAGGGCACCCCGGACCGGCTCCGTCCGCCCGAGGAGGACCAGCAGATGCTCACGGCCGTCGTCGAGCTCTTCCCCAGAACCTGACCGGCATCTCCGGTCGCATCGGGAACGGTCTCAGGTCCGCCATCCGGACCACGACCCCCGTACGGGCGGTCCGCCCAGATCCACCGTGGTGTACAGGGCGGTGACCGTCAGCCGTGCCCGCTCCCGCCCGTCCTGCGGCATGGCACCACCGTCCCCATCGACCCCGGCCGCTGAACCGAACATAATTCGGTTGACCCTTTATCGAGAGGACGGCAATGAGGACTGTGCAAGGTCACTGCGATCCGGCGTTCACGGCGGTACGGGAGGTCTTCGAGGAGAGCTTCGCCCGAGGCCGGGACCTCGGCGCCGGAGTCACGGTGTACGCCGGGGATCGCCTGGTCGTGGATCTGTGGGGAGGCGTGGCGGACCGGCGGACGGGCCGCGAGTGGCTGCCCGACACCCCGTGTGTGGCGTTCTCGTGCACCAAGGCGGTGACCGCGACCGCCGCCCTGCTGCTGGCCGAGCGGGGCGCCTACGACGTCGACGGCCCGGTCGCCGCCTGGTGGCCGGAGTACGCGGCGCACGGCAAGGAGGACACCACAGCGGCGCACCTGCTGTCCCACCAGGCGGGGCTGCCGGCCTTCGCGCGGCCGGTCACCGCCGAAGAGGCCGCGGATCCCGCGGCCATGGCCGCCGAGCTCGCCGGGCAGGCGCCGGAGTGGACGCCGGGCACGGCGCACGGCTATCACGCGGTCACCTATGGCTGGCTGGCCGGCGAGATCGTACGGCGGCTGTCCGGCCGGAGCGTGGGCGAGTTCGTCCGGGAGGAGTTCGCCGGGGATCTCGACCTGTGGATCGGGGCGCCGGACGACGTCATCGAGCGGGCCGCGAAGCTCACGGCGGGCAGGCGTCCGGCCACGGGCGGGACCGGGCCGGACGCGCCCCGCGCCGGCGGTCCGGACGCGCCCGGTGGTGCCGATGGCGCGCCCGGCCCGAACGCGGGGGTGCTGACCCGGGCGGCGGCGGCCTTGGCCCAGGGCGACAGCCCGCTCAACCGTGCCCTCGGCACCCCGGCACCCGGCAAGGGCGGGTTCAACAATCCCGTCGTGCTGCGGGGTGGCTGGCCGGCCGCGGGCATGGTGACGACCTCCAAGGGGCTCGCCGGGCACTACCGGGATCTGGTGGCCGGCCGGATCGTCGCGCCGGGCACGCTCCGCGAGGCCCTCGAGCCGCGGGTGAGCGGACCGGACAAGGTGATGCTCATCGACACCGCCTTCGGGCTCGGCTACATGCGCCCGGCCACGGCCTTCTTCACTCCCGCCGAGGCGGCGGAGACGGCGTTCGGCCACACCGGCGCGGGGGGCTCGATCGGGCTCGGCGACATCGAGCGCGGCATCGGCATGGCCTACATCCCGAACCTCATGGGCGAACAGCTCTCGGGAGACCTGCGCGCCTACCGCCTCGTCGAGGCCGTCTACGCCTCCCTCGCCTGACCCCTCCTCCGCCGGGCCTCCTCCCCGGGATGGACCACAATGAGCCCGTGGAAGTAAGGGATCTGCACCCCTGGCCCGAGACCCCCGAAGAGGCGGAGGCCATCCAGGACCGGCTGCGGCCACTGCTGGACCTCGACGACCCGGGGCCGCAGAGGATCAGCACCGCGGCCGGCCTGGACGTCGCCTACGCCCCGGACGGCGATCGGCTGGCCGCGGCCATCGTCGTCCTCGACGTCGCCACCCTGGAGGTCGTCGAGCAGTCGACGGTCATCGGCACCACGGCCTTCGGCTACGTCCCGGGGTTGTTCGCCTTTCGCGAGCTCCCCGCGCTGGTCGAGGCACTGCGCGGGCTCACGGTCGTCCCGGACCTGCTGGTCAGCGACGGGCACGGCCTCGCCCATCCACGCCGGTTCGGGCTCGCCTGTCATCTCGGCGCCCTCACCGGGCTGCCCTCGGTCGGGGTCGGCAAGACCCGGCTGCTGGGCTCCTACGACCTGCCCGGCGACGACCGGGGCCAGGCGAGCCCGTTGGTCGACCGGGGCGAACTGGTGGGCCGGGTACTGCGGACCCAGACCCGGGTGAATCCGGTCTTCGTCTCCGCCGGGCACCGCATCGGCCTGGACACGGCCTGCCGTCATGTGCTGGCGCTCAGCCCGCGCTACCGGCTGCCGGAGACCACCCGGCTGGCCGACCGGCTGTGCCGCAGGGCGCTCCGGGAGGCCTGCTGACCCGGCTCCCCGGGCTCCGGAGCCCGGGGCCCCGATCCCGGCCGGCCTTCTGGAGGAGGCCCGGTGGGGCGAATCCATGACGGACACCCCCGGCCACCACCTGGGGGGTCAGAACCCGGCCGCCTCCCCCACCGGGGCGGCGAGCGGCCGCGGAGGGCGCCGGTCGGTCCAGCGTTCGGCCTCCTCGAGCTGGGCCGCCAGCGCGATGAGCGTGGCCTCGTCGGAATCGCGGCCGAGCAGCTGAGCGCCCATCGGGAGCCCGGAGACGCTGAGGCCGGCCGGCACATTGAGGCCGGGCCAGCCGAGGACGTTCCACGGCCACGCGAAGGGGCATGCCGCGGCGGCCGCGGACTGGGTCCTGTTCCACCCCGCCCCCTCGAAGGCCCCCACCCTCGGAGGCAACTGCGCCGTGGTCGGCGTCAGCACCACGTCGGCCACCTGGAAGATGCGGCCCACCCGGCGGCGCAGGGCCGGATCCAGCCGATGGGCCAGCGGCAGCAGCCGCCGCCCGACCGTACGGCCGATCTGCGCCTCGATGGCGGTGCGCGGCTCCGGAGCCGCGCCGGCCATGGAGTCCAGCAAGTCCGCCACCCCGGCCGTGCCGCGCGGCACCAGGCCGAGAACGATCGGCCCGTAGTCCGGATCGGCGGGGAAGACCCGGTGCCCGAGGGAGGTGAGGGTCCGCGCCAGCCGGTCGATCGCCGCACGGATCTCCGGGTCCACCTTGCCGGGCACCCCGAGAGCCGTACGGAAGGACACGGCCACGCGCAGACGGCCCGGATCCCGGCCCGCCGCCTCGGCGAAGGGTGTGCGGGGCGGATCCAGCCGGTAGTGGTCCTCCGCGTGGTTGCCCGACAGCACGTCGAGCAGGAGGGCGGCGTCGCCGACACTGCGGGCCAGCGGTCCCCAGACGGTGAGGCCGTTGGCGTCCCGGCTCGGGAATCCGGAGACCCGGCCACGCTGGGGCTTGATGCCGACCAGGCCGGTCCACGCCGCGGGTATGCGGATGGAGCCGGCGCCGTCCGAGCCCACCGCGGCCGCCACCATGCCGGCGGCCACGGCCGCCGCCGAGCCGCCGGAGGATCCGCCCGGCGAGTGGCCGGGGCTCCACGGATTGCGTGCCCGGCCGAAACCGGGCGACTCGCTGAACGGCCACAGCCCGACTTCGCACGTGGTGGTCTTGCCGACGATGACGGCCCCGGCGGCACGAAGCCTGCGGACGTGCTCGGCGTCCTCGGCGGCCGGCAGATGATCTGCGGGTACGGCGAAGGGGGTGGTCTCCCCCGCCAGGTCGGTGTCGTCCTTGATGGCGATCGGCACGCCGAGCAACGGCGACCGCTCCCCGGCGGCCAGCCGCCGGTCCGCCGCCGCGGCCTCGTCCCGGGCCGCGTCGGCCCGTACGACGCGGAACGCGCCGAGGGATTCCTGCTCGGCGATGAGCCTCAGGGAGTGGTCGAGGAGTTCACTCGCGGAGATCTCTCTCCGCGCCAGCAGACCGGCCTGCTCGCGGAGCCCGAGGTGATCAAGCACAGTGGCCTCCAGTCGTTCGTTCGAACGAACGATAACGCGTGGAGCGGGCTCTGGGAAGGCCGGGTCTAAGGGACACTGGGACGGATGAACACTCGAGAAGCCGCGCGGGACCGGATCCTGCACGCGACCATGCGCCTCATCGGCGAGCAGGGGATCGGCGCCGTGACCAACCGCGCGGTCGCCAGGGCGGCCGGGGTGTCCCTGGGGTCGCTGACCTACCACTTCCCGAGCCAGGCCGACCTGCTGCGCGAGACCCTCAGCCGCTTCGTCGACGAGGACATCGAACGGATCACCGCGCATGTCGACCGGTTGATGGACGCCGGCATCGACCCCGACCAGGCCGCCGAGGAGGTCGAGAAGGCCATCATCGGGTTCGCCCACGGCCCGGAGCAGATCGCCAACCTCGAGCTCCATCTGCAGGCGACGCGTGATCCGGCCGTAGGGGACGCGGTGGCCCGGTCGGTGCGGGCCTACGACGGCCTGGCGGCCGCGGTCCTCACGACGCTCGGGATCCCGGACGCGGAAAGACACGCGCCGACGGTGGTCGCACTGCTGTACGGCCTGGCCGTGCGCCGGCTGTCGACCGGTGACCTGAGCGCCTCCGGCACGGCCGACGCCCTCCGGCTCCTCCTGCACGGCGTTCTGCCCCGCTGACGCCCGCCCGTTCCGGCACCCGCCCCGCCCTCCTGGCCGGCCCCTGCCATGACCCGATGACCTTTCTTGCGCCCGGCCGTAGGATGCCCGTGTGACATCAGGGTCGTACGTGTGGGCCGCCCACGCCGAGGCCTACGCCGCAGTGCTGTGCGACCCGGTGTCCGGGCGGCGGGCCGTCATCCGCCGGCCCGCACCCGAGCGGCTCCCCATGGACGACCTCGTCCGGCTGGAGAACCTCGCGCTCCGCTGGGCCGATCTGCCGACACAGGGCCCCGCGCGGGCAGAGCTGTTCGGTGCGCTCGACACCGATCCGCTGCGCGTCCTCAACGGGATGAACTGGCTGCTGGCCTACTGGGCGGTGCTGTGGGATCTGCGCGGCGGCCATCCCGCCCCGGAGCTGATCCGGGCGCTCGACTACACCGGTCCGTGGCGCTACACCGGCGACGGCGGCGGCGCGCCGGAGCGGGACCACGTCTGGGAGGCCATCACCCAGCGGGTCAGAGCGGGGGTGCTCGGGCAGCTCACCGGCGACACCCGCATGCGAAGCTCCTATGACGCGGAAGTGACCCGGCTGGCCCCGGACGTGTTCCTGCACATCACGCTGGCCACCATGGACGGGGTCAGCCAGGACCTCATGGGCCGGGGCCTTCGTCTCAAGGGCATGGCCGCGGCGCTCTCGGACCACACCGGCCCGGGCGACGGCGCGCTGCCGCCGTTCGGCGTGCCCCGCTGAGCCCGCGCGGCCGGCCACGCCGGGCCGACCAGCGAGGACACGATCTGGGCGCTTTTCTGCTATGTCGGGACCCTCATCGCGGGCTTCGTCCTGCCGCTCATCATCTACTTGATCAAGCGCGAGGACTCGCCCTTCGTCCGCCGCCATGCGGCACAGGTGCTGAACTACGAGCTGACCATCCTGCTGCAGATGCTGATCGCGGCCGCCATCGCCGTCCCGATCATCATCGTGACGCAGAGCCCCGTCGGTCTGGTCGTGCTGATCCCGGTGGTGCTGCTCCACTCCGTGGCCCAGTTGGTGTACCTCATCCTGGGCAGCATCCGCTCGAACCGCGGCGAGGACTATCACATCCCAACCTGGACGTGCTGGCGGATGGTGCGCTGAGGCCGGGTCGCGGCGCCGGCCAGGTGACGGGCGTGCCCACCGGCTGGGCCTGCCTGGTCCGGCCGGGGCGGCCGCGACGAGCCGTACGGGAGGTGGCGCCGACCCGGTAGCGTGATCCGCGTGCTCCCTGTTGTGACCGCGACCCGGTACGTCACGCCGCTGCGCGAAGGCGGGTCGCTGCCGGGCCTGGTGGAGGCCGACGATCTCGGCACCTACGTCGTCAAGTTCACCGGCGCCGGGCAGGGCCGGAAGGCCCTCATCGCCGAGATCATCGCCGGCGAGCTGGCCCGCCGGCTCGGGTTCCGGGTCCCCGACCAGGTCATCGTCGACCTCGACCCCGTCATCGGCCGGCACGAGCCCGACCACGAGGTGCAGGCGCTGCTCAAGGCGAGCACCGGCTGGAATCTCGGCGTCGACTTCCTGCCCGGCTCGCTCGGCTACGACCCCCTGGGCTGGACCGCCGAGGCGGACTGGGCGAGCCGCGTGCTCTGGTTCGACGCGTTCGTCGCCAACGTCGACCGGAGCTGGCGCAACCCCAACATGCTCGTCTGGCACGGCGACGTCTGGCTGATCGACCACGGTGCGAGCCTGTACTTCCACCACGCGTGGGCCAACGCCGCAAAGCTGATCACCCGGCCCTACGAGACCGACGACCACGTTCTGGCGCCGTCGGCCGATCGGCTGGCCGAGGCCGACCGGGAACTGGCCCCCAAGCTCACGGAGGCCCTCCTGCGGGAGGTCGTCGCTCTGGTCCCCGAACGCTGGCTGGAGGGCGAGCCCGGCTTCGCCGACGCGCGGGCCGTACGAGACGCCTACGTCGAGCAGCTGCTGGCCCGCGCCGCCGCGCCCCGCGCGTGGCTGCCCGAGCAGGTCACCGCGGTGCGCACACCGGCCCCCGGCAACCGGCCCGGCTGGCTCGGCGGTGCCTCGTGAACATCCGGCCGAGCACGGGGATCTCCGTGTACGAATACGCGCTGCTGCGCGTCGTGCCCAGCATCGAGCGGGGTGAGATGGTCAACGTCGGCGTGATCGTCTACTGCCAGGTGAAGGACTTTCTCGGCTGCCGTACCGAGATCACGGAACCGCGGGTGCTCGCCCTGGACCCCCGGCTCGATCTGGGCGGGGTGCGGAACGCGCTCAAAGCGGTGGACTCCCTGTGTTGCGGCGGCGAACAGGCCGGTCAGGCCGCCGGGGAGCCGCTCGGCAGCCGGTTCCGCTGGCTCACGGCTCCCCGCAGCACCATCGTGCAGCCGGGACCGGTCCACGCGGGGCTGACCGACGATCCCGCGGCCGAGCTCGACCGGCTGCTGGAGCTGCTCGTCCGCTGACCCGGCGCGGCCGGGAGCGGGCGGCCGGGCCGGATGGGTTCAGACCGGTTCAGAGGAGTTCAGGCCAGTTCAGAACAGTATGGACATGAAGGTCTCGACGTCGCTGAAGCCGACGTGGCGGTAGGCGGCGCGGGCACGCGTGTTGTAGTCGTTGACGTACAGGGTCACGGTGGGCGCGATGGTCTTGAGCGACTCGTTCACGATCGCGGACATGCCCGGCACCGACAGGCCGCGGCCGCGCAGGCCCGGGTCCACCCAGACCCCCTGGATCTGGCAGGCGTAGGGCGTCACCGCGCCGACCTCGGCCTTGAAGAGGACCCGGCCGTCCTCGATGCGGGCGAACGACCGCCCCGCCCTGATCAGCTCGGCCACCCGCGCGCGGTAGAGCACGCCGCCGTCCCCGGAGTGCGGGGACACCCCGACCTCCTCGGTGAACATGGCCACGCACGCCGGATAGACGATGTCGAACTCCTCCAGCCGGACGCGGCGTACGGCCGGATCGGGCCGGACCGGCGGCGGCGAGGAGGTGGCCATCACCGGCTGGACGGCACGGACGGCTCGCGGCCGCCCCCAGTGGGGGGCCAGCAGCTCCCACAGCTCGGTGACGGCGTCGACCGGCCCGACGATCGAGGAGCAACGGCGGCCCTGGGTCCTGGCCCGTTCGGCGAAGGCGCGTATGGCATCGGAGGCCCCCCCGATGGGGATGAGGTTGGCGCCCGCGTAGCACAGCGCGACCAGCCGCCCGTCCCGCGCGTAGCCCCACATCTGCGCGCCGAGGCGGCCCGGGTCGAGTCCGGCCGCGTGCACCCGTGAGCTGACGAAGACGTTCGACACCGGGGACGAGTCCAGGAGCGCCAGGACCTCGTCGCGGTGGCGGTCGTCCAGAACCCGCACCGACAACGCTCCCAGCATGCGCATGGTCTACCTGCCCCTGGATGTCATCGATGCCACGGCTACCAGAGTAGGACCCGGCGGCCGAATCAGGTTCACCGGCATGGCAAAGGGCTCCCGGCCGTGAGACGGGAGCCCTTTGCCCGCGCGGTCTTGCAGGCCGTGGCCCGCACCGGCCGCCGGTACGACGTTCCGGACGATCCCTACGGGCGGCCGAGAATGACGTCGGACCGCGGCGACGTGGCCATGGTCCGCGCGCCGGCGGGGTTCGGGTCCGGCTGTGCCGCGCAGGTCGCGTCGGGGCCGCCGCCGGGCCGGTCCGCCGGAAGCGCACCGGTGTTCAGGTAGGCGTTGACCTTGTCGTCGAGGCAGGCGTTGCCGTTGAGCGTGTTGGCGTGCGTCTTGCCGCCGATCTCGGCGATGAGGCGCGAGGGCAGGAGCTTGTGCATCTCCACGCCGCCCGGGTAGGGCGTGGCCGCGTCCAGCGTGGACTGGACCAGCAGCGCCGGGGCCATGCCCTTGCCATTGATCTTCAGTGCGGGGCCGCCCTTGACCGGCCAGGACGCGATCGGGGCGTTGAACCACACGTTGCCCCAGGTCTCGAACTTGATCCCGGCGTTGTAGAGCTTGACCGCGTCACGGTGCCAGGTCCTCCAGTCCCGCGGCCACGTGGCGTCGACCGCCTGGACACCGAGGTAGACCGCGAAGCTGTTGTCGTCCGACGACGCGATGTAGTCGTCGTAGAGCGCGACGAGCTTGTCGGGCCTGCCGTTCCTGATCTCATCGGCGAGGGCCTCGGCCTGACGCTCGTACCAGGCCACGGTGTAGCCGGCGTTCAGCATCATGTCGGTGAGCTCCGCGGGGCCGACCTTGCCGGCGAGCGGGGCCTTCTTGACCTTGGCGAGGAGCGTGTAGTAGTTCTTCTCGACCGCGGCCCCGGTGGTGCCGAGGTGGTAGACCGAGTCGTACTCGGCGACCCAGGCGAAGTACAGCTTGATGTTGCGCTCGAAGGCCTTGTCCTGGTCGAGCTGGGCGTCGTACCAGACACCGCGCACGTCGACGTTGCCGTCCAGCACCATGCGGCCGACCCGCTTGGGGAACAGGGTCGAGTACGTCGCGCCGAGGTAGGTGCCGTAGGAGAAGCCGTAGTAGCTCAGCTTGCTCTGGCCGAGAGCCGCACGGATGCCGTCGAGGTCGCGTGCGACGTCGGTGGTCCGCAGATGCGGGAGCAGCCAGCCGAACTTGGTGCCGCAGTCCCGCGCGTACTTGGCGGACTTGGCGACCCAGGCCGCCTCCTCCCTGGCCGAGCCGGGCACGTAGTCCGGCCGCACGGGGTCGGAGTAGTGCGGGTCGCAGGTCAGCGCCGGCTTGCTGTCACCCACACCGCGCGGGTCGAAGCCGATGATGTCGTACTTCGCGGCCACCTCGGGGGCGAGCCAGCTGGCCAGCCCGCCGGACAGGTAGAGGCCGCTGCCGCCCGGGCCGCCCGGGTTGCCGAAGAGCACGCCCTTGTACTGGGACGCCGGCGCGGTGTGCTTGACCCGCGAGATCGCGACGGAGATCTTCTTGCCGGTCGGCTTGCTGTAGTCGAGCGGCACCTGGACCTGGGCGCACTCGGCCTTGGCCAGGTACGGGTTGCCGGGCGGGCACTTGGCCCAGGCGACGCCGTCTTTGGCGATCGCCGCGACGGAGGTGCCTTGCGCCCCCGCCGGAACCGCGAGAGCGAGGCTTCCCAGCCCCAGGCTCATCGCGGCTGTGGTGAGTACGAGCCTCTTCACGAAACCCCCTTGTCGGGGCGGGCACACCAATGAGCCCGCCTTCACGCCAAGGGGAAATTTTGCCGGTTGATGGGCAAATGATGATAGACACCCCCGAAAGGGATACAAAACCGTGATAGGGAAGCCGGAACCACAGCGGCCGGGCCCTCTGCACGCGCGAGGCCCGGCCGCCGAGGTCGGCTCAGCGTGCCCACGGCGCGTCGCCGGCCACCGTGTTTCCGGCGGTTCCGGCGGTTCCGGCGGTTCGGAGCGAGGTCACCACCGCCGGGTCGGGTGCGGGGTTCGCCGCGCACGAGGCGTCCGGGCCCGGCCGGGACGCGGGCCGGCTGCCGTCGCGCAGATAGGCCGACACCAGGGCGTTCAGGCAGGCGTTCCGGTTGGCGGACAAGGAGGCACCGTGGTTGTTGCCGCCCGCCTCCACGATCAGGCGTGAGGACGGGAACCGCCGGTGCGCCTCGAGTGCGCCCGCGTACGGGGTCGCGGCGTCGTTCTCAGGCTGTACGAGCAGGATCCGCGGCCCGTTCTCGCCACTCCCGACCTTCACCGGCCGGCCGCCCGCGACCGGCCAGGTGGCGCAGGGGGCGTTGTACCAGGCGTTGTTCCAGGTCAGGAACCTGTAGCCCTTGCGGTACTGCCCTGAGTGATCGGCATGCCACTGGTCCCAGTCCCGCGGCCAGGAGGTGTCCCGGCACTGGACGGCCAGGTAGACCGCGTAGCTGTTCTGGTCGAGCCAGGCGGGCTCCCCGACGTTGTCGCGCAGTCCCTGCGGGTCGTCACGCAGGACGTAGTCCGCCAGCACGTGGGCGTGGTCGGCCCAGGTGTAGTCCCGGTAGCCGTCCGGCACGAAGATGTCGTTGTACTCGGCGGGCCCGATCATGCCGTCCACCGGGTTCTTCTCGATCTTGGCCATGCCCTTGTAGTAGTTCCCCTCGACCGCTCCGGCGGTGGTGCCGAGGTGGTAGACGTCGTCGTGCCCGGCGATCCAGGAGAAGAAGATGCCGGCGCGCTTCTCGAACGCCTTGTTCTGGTCCAGATTGTCCTCGTACCAGACCCCGCTCGGCCGGACGACGCTGTCGAGGACCATGCGCCGGACCCGATCCGGGAACATCGAGGCGTACACCGACCCGAGATAGGTGCCGTAGGAATAACCGAAATAGTTGATCTGCCCCGCCCCGAGGGCCGTACGGATCCGGTCCATGTCCCGCGAGACGCTCTCGGTGTTGATGTACGGGAGCACCGAGGCGTACTTGGCGCCGCAGTCCGCCGTGTAGGCCCGGGCCTTCGCCCGCCAGGCGTCCTCCTCGGCCCTGCCGGCCGGCACATAGCCGGCACGGGCCTTGCCCGGGTAGAGGTAGCTCGGGTCACAGGCGATCGCCGGCTCGCTTGCCGCGACGCCCCGTGGATCGAAGCCGATCCAGTCGTACTCCCCGCCGATCTGCGCGGGCAGCCCGAAGGTTCCCTTGGCGAACCGGGTGGGCAGGTCCCGGCCGAAGCCGCCGGGACCGCCCCGGTTGAGCAGCACGATGCCTTGGTACCGAGAGTCGGGGGAGGTGTGCCGGGCCCGGGTGAGCGCGAGCCTGATCTGCCTTCCCCGCGGGTCGCGGTGGTCGAGCGGCACGCTGAGCGTGCCGCACTCGAGTCCCTGCAGCAGCCCGCCGAGGATGGGATCGCCGGGTGGGCATGGGGTCCATTCGACGGTCCCGGCCGGCGCCTTCACGGGGGCGGCCGCCGCTCCCGCGGGCGTGGCCACCACGGCGCCCAGGAGCCCGAGCGACGCGGCCGTGATGACTGCGAGTCTCTTCACGAGATTCCCTTCGCCGTGGACTCACCGGCGAGCCCACGATCTCCTCAGAGCGAGAGTGTGAGCTTTACGCGCTACACGAAGGGAAGAATGACCGGAAACGGTCAAAACAGATGGATTGGTGACCTGAAGATCAGGAGACGACGACCTCGGCGCCAGGGCCCCCGCCGTCCAGATCGACCTCGATGCCCATCTGGTCGGCGAGAGTCATCGCCTCTTCGATGAGCGTCTCGACGATCTGCGCCTCCGGGACGGTCTTGATGACCTTTCCCTTGACGAAGATCTGGCCCTTGCCGTTGCCGGAGGCCACCCCGAGGTCGGCCTCACGGGCCTCCCCCGGACCGTTGACGACGCATCCCATGACGGCGACCCGAAGCGGCACCGGGAAGCCCGTCAGGCCCGCGGTGACCTCCTCGGCCAGCTTGTAGACGTCGACCTGGGCGCGTCCGCACGACGGACAGGACACGATCTCCAGGCCACGCTCCCGCAGGCCCAGGGACTCCAGGATCGCGGCGCCGACCTTGACCTCCTCGACCGGAGGCGCGGACAGCGAGACGCGGATGGTGTCGCCGATGCCCTCGGCCAGCAGCGCGCCGAACGCCACGGCGGACTTGATGGTGCCCTGGAACGCCGGCCCGGCCTCGGTCACTCCGAGGTGCAGCGGGTAGTCGCACTGCGTCGCCAGCTGCCGGTAGGCCTCGATCATCACGACCGGATCGTGGTGCTTCACCGAGATCTTGATCTCGCGGAAGTCGTGCTCCTCGAAGAGGGAGCACTCCCAGAGCGCCGACTCGACCAGCGCCTCCGGGGTCGCCTTGCCGTACTTCTCCATCAGCCGCGCGTCCAGGGACCCCGCGTTGACACCGATCCGGATCGGCACGCCCGCGTCCTTGGCGGCACGCGCGATCTCACCGACCTTGTCGTCGAACTTCTTGATGTTGCCCGGGTTGACGCGCACCGCGGCGCAGCCCGCGTCGATCGCGGCGAAGACGTACTTGGGCTGGAAGTGAATGTCGGCGATCACCGGGATCTGCGACTTGCGGGCGATCTGAGGGAGCGCGTCGGCGTCGTCCTGCGACGGAACCGCCACCCGTACGATCTGGCAGCCGGAGGCGGTGAGCTCCGCGATCTGCTGCAGCGTCGCATTGACGTCAGCGGTCAGCGTCGTGGTCATGGACTGGACCGAGACCGGCGCGTCTCCACCGACCGGCACCGCGTTCCTGCCGTGCCCCACCATGATCTGACGGGACTTACGGCGCTGAGCCACCTGGACCTGCTGGGCTTTGACCTTGGGCATTCCGAGTTCGACGCTCAATTTTCCTCATTGCGGGAGTTTCAGCGGGTTGAAGACGTCCGCGAGGATCAGCAGCACCCCGAGGCCGATCAGCAACACCACGGCGAGGTAGGTCACCGGTAACAACTTCGTCAGGTCCACAGTACCGGGATCGGGACGGCCCCTGATTCGAGCGATCCGGGCACGGATCCGCTCGTACGACAGTACGGCCAGGTGGCCGCCGTCCAAAGGGAGCAGTGGCAGCACATTGACCGCTCCGAGAAAAACGTTGACCGATACGACCAGCGACACGAACATGGCGACCCGGTCCCGCCATGAGCCGCCGGAGGCGAAGATCTGGCCGGACACCTGCGTGGCCCCCACCACGCTGCCGACCTGACCGCCCGGCGTGTCCGCACGCTCCGGAGAGAAGAGCCGCGGGATCGCGGCGGGCAGATCCGCGACCGCGCTGCCGATGCCGCCGAGGATCCGGCCGATGCCCTCGACCCCGAACACCGCGGCCCCGGCCGGATCGAGCCGCTCGTACCGGGAGCCGACGACCCGGGCGGTCACGCCGAGATAAGGGCCGCCGCTCACCGTGGCGGGCCGGATCCGCAACCGCACGGGCCGTCCGCCGCGGACGACGTCGACCGGGACGAGAGCGCCGGACGGCTGAGCCTTGATGGCCTGTCGCAGCTCGGGCCAGGTCGCCACCGGACGCCCGCCCAGCGCGGTGATCCTGTCGCCGGGCCGGAGCCCGGCCCTGGAGGCGGGGGACGCGGGCGCTCCCGATCCGCACGCGGACCGGAGGTCGGGCGGCACACAGGGACTCACGGCGCCGACCGTCGTGGTCGCCCTGCCCGGGGTCGGCACCCCGACGGCCAGGGCGAGCACGACCAGGAGGCCGAACGCCAGCACGAAGTTCATGAGGACGCCCGCGACGATGACGACCGCCCTCCGTCCGGCCGGCTGCCGGTGGAACGCCCGCGCCTCGTCACGCGGGTCGACCTCGTCCATCGGGGTATAGCCGGCGATCTTCACGAACCCGCCCAGCGGGATCGCCTTCACGCCGTACTCGGTCTCGCCGTGGCGCCGTGACCACAGGGTGGGCCCGAAGCCCACGAACAAGTGCGTGGCCTTCATCCCGAACCGCTTGGCGGTGAGGAAATGGCCCCCCTCGTGCAGCATCACCGAGGCCAGGAGCGCGATGACGAAGGCGATCGCGCCGAAGAGGTAGGCCATCCGCCCCCCTGGGGTCAGATCAGGTCAGATCAGGTCAGATCAGCTCACGCGCCCGGGTCCGCGCCCATTCGTCCGTCGCCAGAACGTCGTCGAGCGTCAGATCGTGGGTGATGGCGTCGTGTTCGTTGACTACCCGCGCGACCGTGTCGACTATCCCCAGGAAGGACAGCCGGCCCTCCCGGAAGGCGTCCACGCACTCCTCGTTCGCGGCGTTGTAGACGGCCGGCGCGGTGCCGCCGATCTCGCCGACCTGCCGGGCGAGCGCCACCGCGGGAAACGCCTCGTCATCGAGCGGCAGGAACTCCCAGGTGTGCGACCGGGTCCAGTCGACTCCGGGCGCGGCGTCCTCGACCCGGTCCGGCCAGGCCAGGCCGAGCGCGATCGGCAGTCGCATGTCCGGGGGACTGGCCTGGGCCAGCGTCGATCCGTCGATGAACTCCACCATGGAATGAACCACGGACTGCGGGTGGACCATGACCCCGATGCGGTCGAAGGGGATGCCGAACAGCAGGTGGGCCTCGATGACCTCGAGCCCCTTGTTCACGAGAGTGGCCGAGTTGATCGTGATGACCGGCCCCATGTCCCAGGTGGGGTGCGCCATCGCCTCCTGCGGGGTCACGCCGGCGAGCTCTGCGCGATCGCGTCCCCGGAAGGGGCCGCCGCTCGCCGTCAGCACGAGCCGGCGCACCTCCTTGGCGGCACCGCCGCGCAGGCACTGGGCGAGGGCGGAGTGCTCGGAGTCGACCGGAACGATCTGACCGGGCTTGGCCCTCTCCTTCACCAGCGGGCCACCGATGATCAGTGACTCCTTGTTGGCGAGGGCCAGCGTCCGGCCCGCGTCCAGGGCCGCGAGCGTCGAGGCCAGGCCCAGCGCACCGGTCACTCCGTTCAGGACGACGTCGCACGCCATCCCGGCGACCTCGGCCACCGCGTCCGGCCCTGCCAGGATCTTCGGGATGCGGTAGTCGCCGGAGGAGTAACCGCGCCGTTGGGCCTCCTGATAGAACACCAGCTGAAGGTCCTGGGCGGCGGAGGCCTTGGCGACCGCGACGACGTCCGGTCGCAGGTCGAGGGCCTGCTGGGCGAGCAGATCGACACGTCCGCCACCGGCCGCGAGCGCGACGACCCGGAACCGGTCGGGATTGCGGCGGATGACGTCGAGGGCCTGGGTGCCGATCGACCCGGTCGAACCGAGGACGACGACATCGCGAGTCACAGAAGCGGGCATCACCGGACCATTGTCGCCCCTACCCGGTCACGCCGGTGCGCCGAGGGACCGGCGGCCCCGGACACCGTGATCGCGTGGCCCCTGGAGCCGTCCGGCCATGGCCTCCGGCCGGGCAGGTTGACGGCAATGGAGGAGGACGCGGGAAAAGACCTCCAGGCCGGAAAAAGACCTCTAGATGGGGGTTGGTCCGGCACCGGGGCGGTGTCACCCGGCACTCCCTTGGGAGGAGGCCGAGGGAGGAGGCGCAGGTTTTGCGCGTGCTTGCATCCCAGCGCACGCAGACCACACGAGGGCCCCCCTATAAAGGAAGTCCGTGGAGTTGGCTCTAGCGGGTTTGGGGGTAACCATGAGCCATACGGACGAGCTGATCTTCGATCCCGCCGCACTGAGCGCGGAACAGGCCTACGGAGACGCGTGCGTCGTCTGTCACAAGAAATGGCCCCGGCCACGCGCCCGCGTCGGCTGCCTGCCGGACGGCTCCAAGGTCCTCGCCTGCGCCGACTGCGCGCCCGCCCTCCCGAAGCCTCGTGCCGCGGAACTGGACACACCCACCTCACGGCGTTCACGTCAACCGGAACTGACGCCGTTCTAGTCCGCTCCTGGAAAAGGAGGCGCCCAGGGCCATCTGGGGGGACGGCCCACGGCGCCCAGAGGGTGCGCGCCCGGCGGGGGGCGGCCGGGCGCGCACCCGGGCGGCGGCCCGGGCCGTGGTCATGGGGTCAGCGCAGGGCCTTGGTCCAGGCCCTGGTCCACTCCTCGTAGTCGGTGCAGCCACGCCGCCCGCCGCCACAGTCCTTGGAGGGCGTGTGCGCGAAGACGACCCTGTCGATGTACGGGCGGTCGCCCACGTGATAGGTCGTGCAGAACTCGGCCTTGAGCCGGTCGCGGGAGCACGCCTCGGGGTTGGCCGGAGCCACGCCGTCCCACTCGGCGACCTGCTGCTGTACGTCAGGGGAGGTCATCCAGTTGAGCCACTGGTACATGCAGCTCGGGTGCTCGGCCCGGGCGCCGAGCATCCAGGCGTCCATCCACCCGGTGACGCCCTCCTTGGGCGTGACTCCCGCGGCCGACCGGCCCGCCCGGCCCAGCACGTCGACGTGATAGGGCCAGACCTCCCCGATCACGGCCTCTCCCCCGGCGAAGGAGTTGATCGCGTCGGAGGGGTGCAGCCAGTAGGACTTCACATGAGGACGCTGCTCGGCCAGCACCTGGGCCGCGGCGGCGAGCTGCCGGGGGGTGAGGGCGTAGACGTCCGTGATCTTTAGGGAACGGTCACGCGACTTCAGATAGAGGGCCGCGTCGGCGAGCGTCAGCGGGCTGTCCCGCATGACGACCCGGCCGGTGTACTTCTTCGCCTCGGCGGGGTCGAAGAGCGCCCCCCAGCTCGTCGGTGCGGGCTGGACCGCCTTGGGGTCGTACATCAGCTGGTTCACGCCCCAGACGAACGGTACGCCGTAGACCCTTCCCCGCTTGGTGAGCTGGCCCCGCAGGTCACGGTCGAGGTCCTTGTAGCCGTCGATGAGGTCGGGGTTGACGGGTGCCGCCTGAGCCGCCGCGATGAGCTGCCCGGCGACCTCCGGGGGTGCCGAGACGCCGTCGTAGCGCCGGGCCGGATCGGACATGAGGCCGACCATCTCCTGCGCGGTGGCCGCGCTCTTGACGCTGACCTTGCACTTGGTGCGTTCCTCGAACGGCGTGACCCAGTCGACACGCGGGTCGCTGGCGCCGTTCTCGGCGTATCCGGGCCACGCGACCAGCGTGAGCGCCCCCTCCCCGGGTCCGATGGTGCGGGCGACCTGCACGGTGTTGGCGCGTTTCTCGCCACCGCCGCCGCATCCCGCGAGAACCGTGAGCCCGACGACCATCGCCGCGACCACGCGCGGTGTCCTGCGTGGATGCCTCATGCTGCTCCCCGACGAAATTTCCGAGCTCCTGTGCGACACGGTGGTGCGGCACTCTGGCGCGGCACAGCGTCGGTGGCGCAGCACGGCGGATCAACGGACGCGGCGACCGCAGACACTGAGGGTACCGAGATCCGCCGGGCTCCCATGCGCCGCTGCGCCGGAAGGCCCGGGCGGCCGTGATCGTGCGATGGTCCCTGGGGGCGTGGGGACCATCGCACGATCACCGGAGGGTGGCCGGCGGCGAGCGGAGGGGACGTCGGAGGGGACGGAGCCGGGAGACACCGTCACGGACCCGGGGAGCAGGGGGTGCGCGTCCGCGCCGCTCGCGGACGTCGCCGGAGGGGGTGGCGCGGTCCTGCCCGCCCCGGGGCCGCGACGGCACCGGGGCATGGCCTGGCCGGCGTCACCATGCGGTGCCGCCCGGCCACGCGGCCACCGGTGGTCCACGGAGCCGTGGGGGCGCGATGCCCTCCGGGCGGAGGGGGCCGGAGGGACCTCGCCGCCCCTGCCGGGGGTCTTGGGGGATCACAACGTGCTGGATCGCCTCGACGCGGGCGATGAGGTCGGCAGTCGTCTCGGCCTCGACGAAGTCGCCGATGTCGCGCTCCTGCGGTGGGAGCGCCCACCAGTGGCCGGTGAACAGACCGAACCAAATGGTCCAGCGGGGATAACGCCTCCGGAGCACTTCCGCCTCGGCGGCATGGGCGTCAGCAGGCATAACGAGGCTCCCTGCGACCAGGACCTTTGTGGCGTCTCATACCATTTGCGACAGGCCCAACTGTGTCCCACGACACACTTCTCGGTCAAGAGATGGAGAAATTATTTACAAAGCCCTAAAAGCTGGAAACCTAGTGGCAAGGACACCAATATGCCGGTCACTTAGTGACCCGCCGTCATAGCGCGTTCACCGCCCCGTCATCTCCGCCTTCTAGCGTCACGACCTCGGATGATGATCAGAATGGCGACCCGGCGCGTTCTCCGGGCAGGATGGCCGGCAATCAGCGTTCTCTACCGAAATGGGCTCTTCACCCTGGCTCTTCTCGGCGGCGCGGCGATTCGCCTGGCCACGACGCTGGGATATCCCGGTGTCCTCTGGTTCACGGGGGATTCCTACTTCTATCTCGGGCGGGCCCTGCGGGCGCAGCCTTCACCGAGCAAGACCCTCGGCTATCCCTTCGTCCTGCGCCTCCTGGAGCCGTTCCACAGCCTGACGCTGGTCGCGGCGATCCAGCACCTCATGGGACTCGCCACGGCGGTGATGATCTATGTGCTGCTCCGGCGCGCGGGACTGGCGGGATGGGTCGCGACGCTGGTCACCGTACCGATGCTCTACGACGCCTACCAGGTGCAGCTCGAACATCTCCTCATGGCCGAGTCGGTCTTCACCTTCCTCATCGCCACGGCCGCCACACTCATCCTGTGGCGCCCCCGGCCGATGTGGTGGGTGGCCCTCGGCGCGGGTCTCCTCCTCGGCTATGCGGTCCTCGTCCGTACGGCCGGAGCCGCGATGATCCCCCTGGCCCTCGGGTGCCTGGTCATCCGCCGTGCGGGCTGGCGGGCCTGCGTCGCGGCGGCCGTCGGCGGAGCGATCCCGCTCGCGGGCTATGCCATGTGGTTCCACTCCCACAGCGGCTCCTATGGCCTCACGACCAGCGACGGCGTCTATCTATGGGGGCGTACGGCGACGTTCGCCGACTGTGCCCGCATCCGTCCCCCGGCCGAACAGCGCGGCCTCTGCCTGAGCACCCCGCCACGGGACCGGCTCGCGCCGGGGACCCTGATCTGGCGCAGTGAAGCGCCACCACGGAACATGCTCGGAGGGGCGGTATCGCCGGACAACAACCGGATACTGCGCGACTTCGCGGTGCGTGCGATCATGGCCCAGCCCGGGGACTATCTCCATACGATCGCCGGTGGGGTGCGCATGGCGGTCAGCGGACACCGGTTCCCGCATCCGAACGGCACGACCGAGCACCTCTATCACTTCCCCGACCGGCCTCAGCTCTTCCCGGCCGGGCGGGAGTGGGCTCCGGGGGGCACCGCCCTCGGTGACGCGTGGTCGTACGGCCGCGAAGTGCCGAGCCGTGTGGTCGAGCCGCACGCCTCCGAGATGCGCTCCTACCAGGAGCGGGTGTTCCTGCCCGGACCGGCGCTCGGAGCCCTGTTCGTCCTCGGCGCGGGCGGGATCGTCCTGGCCCGGGGCCTGCGGACCGCGGCACTGACGGCCTGGTCGGCGGCGGTGACCCTCCTGGTGTTCCCGATCGCCACCGCCGACTTCGACTACCGCTACGTGCTCCCGGCCATGCCCTTCGCCTGCCTGGCCGCGGGCTTCGCACTCGTGCCCGTCCAGCGGCTCCTCAGCCGCTGGTGGGGAACCCCAGATTCACGCCGCCGTGACTCGGATCCGGCCACCGCGCCGTGACCGCCTTGGTCCGGGTGTAGAAGTGCACGCCCTCCATGCCGTGCGCGTGGCTGTCCCCGAACAGCGACGCCTTCCATCCTCCGAATGAGTAATAGGCCATCGGGACCGGGATGGGCACGTTCACGCCGACCATCCCGACCTCGACCTCGTTCTGGAAGCGGCGCGCCGCCCCGCCGTCGTTGGTGAAGATCGCGGTGCCGTTGCCGTACGGGTTGCCGGCGATGAGTTCCATCGCGGCGTCGTAGGAATCGACCCGCGCGACCGTGAGGACGGGACCGAAGATCTCATCCCGATAGCAGTCCATGTCCGGAGTGACATGGTCGAGGACCGATGGGCCGAGCCAGAAGCCCTGGCCGGGGTCCCCGAGCACAGGGGCGTGCCGGCCGTCGATGGCCAGGGCCGCCCCCTGCGCCACACCGCTGTCCAGGTAGGACTCCACCTTGTCGCGGTGGTCCTTTGTCACCAGCGGCCCCATGTCGGAGCGCTCGTCGTCACCGGGCCCGATCCGGAGCCTGGACACCCGTTCGGCGATCTTGTCCATGAGGATGTCCCCCACCGGGTCGACCGCGACCACCACCGAGATCGCCATGCACCGCTCACCGGCGGAGCCGAAGCCGGCCGAAACCGCGGCGTCCGCGGCCAGGTCGAGATCCGCGTCGGGGAGCACCACCATGTGGTTCTTGGCCCCGCCGAGCGCCTGGACCCGCTTGCCGCCGCGCGCCGCGGTCTCGTAGATGTAGCGGGCGATGGGCGTCGAGCCGACGAAGCTGACGGCCTTGACGTCGGGGTGCTCCAGCAGGCCGTCCACGGCGGCCTTGTCGCCGTGGACCACGTTGAAGACACCGTCCGGCAGTCCGGCCTCGGCCCAGAGTTCGGCCAGCCGCACGGAGGCCGAGGGATCCTTCTCCGAGGGTTTCAGCACGAAGGTGTTGCCGCACGCGATCGCCACCGGGAACATCCACATCGGCACCATCGCGGGGAAGTTGAACGGCGTGATGCCGGCCACGACCCCGAGCGGCTGCAGGATCGAGTAGGCGTCCACCCGGGTGGAGATGTTCTCCGAGAACCCGCCTTTGAGCAGATGCGGGATCCCGCAGGCGAACTCCACGACCTCGAGCCCGCGCGCCACCTCACCGGCCGCGTCGGACTCGACCTTGCCGTGTTCGGAGCTGATGATCTTCGCGAGCTCCTCCCGATGGACGGTGAGGAGCTCCCGGAATCGGAACAGGATCTGGGTGCGCTTGGCCAGCGACGCGTCCCGCCAGGCCGGGAAGGCCGCCTTGGCCGCCGCGACGGCCGCGTCCACGTCCGCCCGCCCGGCGAAGGCGACCGTGCCGGAGACCCGGCCGGTCGCGGGATTGAAGATCTCCCCGTGCCGCTCGGCGGGGCGATCCGCGGGCTTGCCGTTGATCCAGTGCCGGATGTGGCCGCGCGTGACGTCTCCCGCGGATCCGCGCTCCGGCGTCACCGCTGGACGCTCGCTTCGCGGTCGGCCGCCTCGAGAGCGTCGATGAGGATGCCGAGGCCCTCTTCGGCCTCGGCCCGGGTGAGGGTCAGCGGCGGGGCCATGCGGATCACGTTGCCGTACAGGCCGCCCTTGCCGACCAGCAGACCGCGGGTCCTGGTCTCCTCCATGAGCCGCGCCGCGAGAGCCGGACTCGGCTCTCCGGTCACCGGGTCCACCAGCTCGACGGCGAACATGAGCCCCTTCCCCCGCACGTCCCGGGCGATGGCGAGACGCCGGGCCGCCGCACGAAGTCCTTCGATGAGGAACGCACCGGTCTTGGCGGCATTGGCCTGTAGATCATGATCGAGCACGTAGTCGAGGGTCGCGTTGGCCGCCGCCATCGCGATCGGGTTGCCACCGAAGGTGGACAGCCCGGTGGCGTGCAGCGCGTCGAGCAGTTCCCCGCGGGCGACCACGCCGCCCACCGCGAACCCGTTGCCGAGGCCCTTGGCGAAGGTCATCGCGTCCGGGATGACACCGTGGCCGTCGATGCCCCAGAACCCCTGGCCGGTACGGCCCCAGCCGGTCTGCACCTCGTCGGAGACGAACAGGATCCCATGCTCGTCCAGGACGTCCTTGTAGGCGAGGAACAGCCCGTCGGGCGCCATGGTGAAACCCCCGACGCCCTGGATCGGCTCGGCGATCAGGCAGGCCACGTCACCGGCGGTGGCCGTGTCGAGCACGTGCCGGAGGTCCTCGACGCACACCTTGACGTAGTCGGAGTCCGAGAGCCGCGCGAACTGCGGCAGGTGACGATCGCCTCCGTGCAGGAAGTGCACGTTGAACGGCGAGTGCGAGGTGTTCCTCCAGCTCCGGTTGCCCGTGACGCCGATGGCTCCGAAGGACCGGCCGTGGTAGCTCTGGCGCATCGCGAGCACCTGGTCGGACCTGCGGGCGTAGGTCGCGATGAGGAGCGCGGTCTCGTTGGCCTCGGTGCCGGAGTTGGTGAAGAACACCTTGGCGTTCTCGATGCGGGACAGCTTCGCGATCTTCTCCGCGAGCTCGATCTGGCCGCGCAGCAGATACAGCGTCGAGGTGTGCACGACGCCGGTGGCGAGCTGGCGCTCCACGGCCTCACGCACCTCGGCCACGTCGTAGCCGATCATGTTGGTGAGGATCCCCGCGAAGAAGTCGAGGTAGGTCTTGCCCTCGGCGTCCGTGACGCGGTTGCCCTTGCCGCTCACGATCTCGATGGGCCGCTCGTAATTGAGGGGCACCCAGTTCGGGATGACCGCACGGTGGCGGTTCAGCAGGTCCGACATGAGCAGATTCTTTCGCTTGCGGCCGTCCCGGGGCCAGTCCCATCCTGCCGGCGTTCCGCCACGGGACCTACACGGTGTCCAGGCGGCGGGCCAGCCGGAAGTCGTGCGCCGTGAGCCCCCCGGCAACGTGCGTCCACAGGGTCAGCGTGACCTTGTTCCACTGGATCGTGATGTCGGGATGGTGGTTCTGCGCCTCGGCCAGCTCCGCCACCTCGTTGACGAAGGCCATCGCCTGCTTGAAGTCGGCCAGCTTGACCGTCTTGACGATGGTGTCTTCGGCACGCCTCCAGTCGGGCAGTTCCGCCAGCTCGCGCGCGATCGTCTCCTCGTCGAGCAGGTCCATAGACCGAGCGTCGCACATCGACCCCCCTCCGGTCCACACTCCACGGGCCCGCCGCGGGTTGTCAGAGTGTAAGCTTGAGGAACATACGCCTGACAGGATGATCGGGCCTACGCGCGAGGACCACGGGAATGCTTCCCACTCTGGCCGACTTCCTCAGGATCGAGCCCGTCCGGCGCGGCCAGCCCCGCGTGGTGGCCGGGGCCGATCGCCTGGACGCCCGGGTCCGGTGGGTGTCCGTCGCGGAGGTGCCGGACGTCGCGCATCTGCTCCGCGGCGGCGAAGTCGTGCTGACGACCGGCATCGCACTTCCCGACGAACCCTCGCGGCTGCGCACCTACGTCGCCGAACTCGCCCGTGTGGGGGTCAGCGGGCTCGTCGTCGAGCTGGGCCGCCGCTATGCCGATGAGCTCCCGGCCGCTCTGGTGGACGCCGCCGAAGAACACGGTCTCCCGGTGATCGCACTGGCCCGCGAGACGATATTCGTCGACGTCACCGAGGCGGTGCACGCCCAGATCATGGACGCGCAGCTGACCGAGCTGCGCGCCTCCGAGCAGCTCCACGAGATCTTCACCCAGCTGTCCGTCGAGGGCGCCTCCCCGGACGAGGTCGTACGTCAGGTCGCCTCTCTCTGCGGGCGGCCGGTCGTGCTGGAGAACCTCTCGCACCAGGTGCTCGCCGCCGACTCGGCGGGCACCGACACCACCGAGCTGCTGTCGACCTGGGAGGCCCGGTCCCGTGCCGTACGGCCGGAGGAGCGCACCGGTTTCGACGAGACCTCACGCTGGCTCGTCACTTCGGTCGGGGCCCGGGGCGAGGACTGGGGACGTCTGATCATCCTGTGCGCCGAGGCCCCGTCGCCGCGTGACGTCGTGCTCATCGAACGAGCGGCCACCACCCTCGCGCTCGGCCGGCTGCTGGACCAGCACGCGGAGAGCCTGGAACGCCAGGCGCACGGCACCATCATCGCCGGGATCCTGGCACACGCCTACTCCGATCCGCGGGAGGCCGCGGCCCGGGCCCGGGCCCTCGGCGTGCCGCTGTCGGGCCGGCGGCTGCTGGGCGTGATCGTGCGCCCCCGCCGGACAGAGCCCGAGCAGAAGGACCTGTCGCGGGCCGGCGCCGTACCGCTGCCGGAGCGGCTGACCGAGCTGGCGGAGGCCACCGCCGCGGCCGGCCGCGAGGCACATCTGGCCGCCCTCGTGGGCGTCCTGGACGAAGGCACGCCGCAGGCCCGGGTGGGGGTGCTCGCCTCCCTGCCCGCCCGGGCCCAGGTCGAACAGGTCATGTGCGAGGCCGCGCGGCGGCTGCGCAAGCAGTTCGGCGACGACTATGTCATGGCCACCGGATCCGTCGTCGAGTCGATCCGGGACGTACGCCGGTCCTTCCTCGAGGCCGAGCAGGTCGCCGACGTCGCGGCCCGCGGCGCCGGCGACCGGCTGTTCTATCGGCTGCCCGACCTGCGGCTGCGTGGTCTCCTCCACCTGCTGCGCGATGACACCCGGCTGCAGACCTTCGTGGAGCGGGAGCTCGGTCCCCTGCTGGAGTACGACGCCGAGCGCGGCACCGATCTGACCCACGTCCTCGGCCTCTATCTCGACACCGGCCGCAACAAGGCGGCCGCCGCGCAGCAGGCGCATCTGTCCCGTCCGGCGTTCTACGAGCGCCTGCGACGGATCGAGCGGGTGCTCGGGTCCGACCTGGACGACGTCGAATCATGCGCGTCCCTGCACGTCGCCCTGCTCGCCCTCGGCTCCGTACGGCGCGATCACGGCTGAGCCGGCCGCCGCCGGGCCGTCACGCATCCCGAGCCGCCTCTGGACCGGCCCGGCCTCTTCGGAGTAGCTTTCGCCGCCATGAGGCCGCCACGGA
Source organism: Actinomadura sp. (assembly GCA_036008685.1). Classification (GTDB taxonomy): domain Bacteria; phylum Actinomycetota; class Actinomycetes; order Streptosporangiales; family Streptosporangiaceae; genus Actinomadura_C. The sequence goes on from DASYNF010000210.1 coordinate 104,226, forward strand.
TCCTGCTCATGACCACCCTCGCCACCGCCCTCACGACCGCCCTCGCGGCAGGGGTCGCCATGCCGGGCCGGCCGAGCGCGCATGCCACGACGCTCGACTCCGGATACCCGCGACCGGGCTGGGAGGCCAGGCCGACGGGGAGCACCGCGCGGCTACGCGGGCTGGCCGCCGTCGACCACGACGTCGCCTGGACGGCCGGCGGCGGGGGCACCGTTCTGCGCACCACGGACGGGGGCCGCACCTGGCACCCGGCGTCGCCCCCCGGTGCGGCGGGGCTGGAGTTCCGGGACGTGGAGGCGTTCGACGCCGACACCGCCGTGGTCCTGGCGATCGGTGAGAGCGACGCCTCCCGCGTCTACCGGACCGAAGACGGCGGACGCTCGTGGACCCTGGCCTTCCGCAACGAGGACCCGAGGGCCTTCTACGACTGCATGGCCTTCTCAGACCACCGGCGAGGGCTCGCGGTCAGCGATCCCGTGGACGGCAAGTTCCGCGTCCTCTCCACCGAGGACGGCGGCCGCAGCTGGAAGGTGCTCCCGCCGGCGGGCATGCCCCCGGCTCTGACGGGTGAATTCGCCTTCGCGGCCAGCGGCCAGTGCCTCGTCGCACGGGGCCGGGACGCCTGGCTGGCCAGCGGTGGGGGCGCCAGGTCGCGGGTCTTCCACTCCCGCGACCGTGGCCGGACCTGGAGTGCGTCGGCCACCCCGCTCCCCAGTGGCGAGGCACAGGGGATCTTCGGACTGGCCTTCCGCGACACGGGCCATGGCATCGCGGTCGGCGGGGACTACCGGCCCGGGGCGGCGTCGCCGGACGCCGCGGCGACCGCCCGCGACGGCGGTGGCCACTGGACGCTCGCGCCGGACCCGCCGGCGTCCTATCGCTCCGGCGTGGCCTGGCTGTGGGGACACGCCGTCATAGCCGTCGGCCCCACCGGCAGCGACGTGTCCTTCACGGCCGGCCGTACATGGCGGCGATTCGACTCCGGAAGCTTCGACACCGTGGACTGCACGGCGGACGGTGCCTGCTGGGCCTCGGGAGAGCAGGGCAGGGTGGCCAGGCTCCGCCTTCGGCCAAGGGCTTGAATGCCGCCGGGCGCGTGGACCTCAGGCCGCCCGGACGAGCTCACGCGCGGGCGTCGGCTCCGGCGGCTCCGGAGGCTCGGCGGCCCGGCGCCTCCCCCAGGGCATGGCGGCCACGAGCAGAGGGATCAGCAGCACGGAGCTCATCGCCCACCAGCGGTGGTTGATCCACCACTGGGTCTCGTCGAACTGGGTCAGGTAGATGTAGCCGAGGCCGGCCCATACCGCCGAGGCGGCCATCGCGACCTGGCTCCACCGGGTCGGCCTGGCGATCAGGAACGGCACGAACCAGAGGAGATACTGCGCGCCCATCCGTGGCGTCACGATCATGAAGGCCAGGAGCATCGCGACGGTGAGGTCGATCCGGTCACCGCGCCGCCACAGCCAGGCCACGACGGCCAGGCTCGTGTAGAGGACCAGTTGGCCGACCCTGGAGTAGGTCGGGTGCAGCTCCCAGTTGCCGCCGGTGAGCAGCGCCGTCCATCCCCACTCCCCCACGATCGGGCGGACTCCGCCGAGGTACTGGGCAACGTCGAGCATGCTCCTGAACGTCGTCTCCAGGAACAACGGCTGGGTGACGAGGAACAGCAGTGGCACCGCTCCGGCGGCGAACAGCCCGCACACACGCTGTCGCCAGGTGGGGAGCACCGCGAGGATGACCGGGAGAAGAATGATGGGCCAGCTCTTGGCCGACAGCGCGAGGCCGAACAACGCGCCCGCAGCGACGCATCGCACTCCCCAAGGCCCCCATGGCCGGGTGGAGCGCGCCGACTGGGCCACGAGGTAGGCGCCGGCCAGGAACACCAGGGCGACCGGCTCCACCTGCGAGTGGATCACCGAGACCAGGAGCGCGATGGGATTACAGGCGTACTGGAAGCGGCTCAGCGCTCCTCGCTCGCCGGCGAGGCGCCCCACGAGCACGATCAGAGCGACGTCGGCGATGACGGTGATGAGACGCCCGCTGATCTCCCAGGGGATGCCGAGAGACATCGGGAGCGCGTAGACGTAGGGGATCATCGGCAGGAAGTGCCATGCCCCCTCGGTCGTCAGGACCGGATCCCGCCCCGCCAGGACGGCCTCGGCGGCGGGTTTGAAACTCTGGATGAAATCGACCGGCTGCCAGGAGTCGACGGCGGCGAAAACGAGGAGCACCAGGCGCAGCCCGATGCCGACCATGAGGGCGACGGCGAGTGACGGCCGCCAGCCCCGCCACTGCGCCACGAGCGCGAGCGCGAAGGCGCCGACCAGCAGAAACGTCGTTATTAGTGGATGATCCATTTCAGTTCAAGGTTGCCATGAATGCCGCCCGTACGCATTGATCGAGACCGATTTCACAGAGAGTTCATAAGCACGACACAAGGCTACGAACACTACCAAGGGGTGCGGCATGCACTTTACCGACCCGGCCTTGATCCCACTCTCGCGGCGTAGCCTAAGCGGTCCCGAGGCGTCCGGGCCCGGTCCGTGCCGCCGGGACCGGACCCGGCGGCACGGACGCCTCCTATGCGGCGATCCTCCGCTGGAACGGCAGGAACCGCTCGGCCGGATGGGCCGGCGCGGGGCTGCCGGTGGGCTCCACCGCCAGGATCCGGTCGAACCGGAAGGCGCGGATACCCCGGCGCAGCCTGCACCAGGCGACGAGATACCAGTGATCTTTGTGCACCAGGCAGGTCACCGGCTCGACGTGACGGACCGAGTATGTGCCCTTGGCGTCCTGGTAGTGCAGCCGGACGGCCAGCCGCTCGCTGATCGCGGCGGCGAGGGTCTTCGCCCGGCCGGCGATGGCACCCTCGAGCGGCGTCGTCAGGGTGGCCAGCGTGACGGCGACCAGGTCGGCACGGACGTCTCCGTCCGGGCCGCCTTCCCGGGGGACCCGGTCCGGGTCGTTGTCGAACAGGCGGCGGAGCGCCTCGCAGGCCGCGGTCGACTGCGGACCCGCGCCCAGATGGGCGAGTGACAGCGCGAGAGCCGCGATCTCGGCCGGTGTCAAAGAGGTGGCCTGAGGAGTCGTCCGGTCGGCCGGCGTAGGGCGGGCGGTGCTCATGACGTTTGCCATACTTAGATCATACGTTCGAAAGCCGACATTTTCGAACGGTCAGAGCACGGAGCCGCAGACCCGTTCCGGGAAGTCGAGCTCCGCAAATCGCGGTGGCTGGGTTACCGTTGAGCCGGATGGATCTTGACTGAGCGGCGAGGCGGCTACCACGAATGAAGTTCACCAACCTGGTGATCCGCAACTCGCACCACGTCGACCGGTACCTGATGTCCTACGAGGGCAAGCCGGTCGTCATCCGCCGTCACCCGGCGATGCTGCTGCGACCGGTGCTGGAGGCCACGGCGGCGTTCGGCGCGGCGAGCGCGATCAGTGCCGCGGTCGGCCCGGGCCCCGGGTTCATCGTGTGGTGGCTGTGGCTCGCCGTCATGCTCCGGCTGGCGTACAAGGTCTACGAGTGGTCGGACGAGTTCTTCATCGTCACCGAGCATCGCGTCATGCTGATCGTCGGAGTCTTCAACCGCAAGGTCGCGATGATGCCGCTGGCCAAGGTCACCGACATCGCCTTCGAACGACCCCTGCTGGGACGCGTCCTCGGCTATGGCACCTTCGTCATCGAGTCCGCGGGCCAGGACCAGGCCCTGCGCGAGGTGGAGTACATCCCCTACCCGGAGCAGCTCTATCTCGAAGTGTCCTCAGTGATCTTCCCTGCTGGGGACGACTGACCGTCACGGCCTTCCCCGGGCCGGATAAGGGATCGGACGGGCGACCCCGGAAACTCCCGGAAAATCCCTTTCGCCCACAGATTCGGTCACCTGAAAAGGTGCCTGAGTCATGATCTGCGGCTGCGCGGGTATCGCCATGTGAACAGGTTGCATCTGCAGGGACGGGAGATCCGGCATGACGGCCTCTGCTTACCACGACCTTCCCCTTCCTCAATATGATGGTTTTATTGGATTCCGGCCAACCCAGGAACAGGAACGGCTCATCCGTAAGGCGGCGGAACTGTCCGGCTGGAGCATCTCGGACTACGTGCTGTGCGCGGTGCTCGACCGGGCTGAACGGGAGGTCCACGAGGACGCGGCCCGCGCGGAATGGGAGCGGAACCCCGCGCCGCCCTCGATCGAACCCTTCGAGAGCCTGATCAGAATCTACGATGAGCTCTAGGGGACGTCTCCTCCCGGAACCCGGCGAGCGGCCCGGCCCCGGAGCCCCTGACACCGATCAGCCCAGCACCGATCAACCCCAGGCCGATCAACCGAGTGCCGCGCGAAGCCGGGCCGCGTAGTCGGCCGCCTCGGCTTCGGAGGCGTACTTGTACCGTGGCCAGAAGAAGCCGCGAAGCCCATCCTTGCGATTGCGCGGCACCACGTGCACGTGAAGGTGCGGCACGCTCTGACTGATCTTGTTGTTCATGGCGACGAAGGATCCCTCGGCGCCGAACGCGCTCTCCATCGCGGCGGCGAGCCCTTGCGCATGCCGGAAAAAGGGCCCCACCAGCTCGGCCGGGAGGTCGGGGAGCGTATTGAGATGTCTACGCGGCACCAGCAGCGTGTGCCCCTTCCGCAGGGGCCGGGCATCCAGAAAGGCGAGGGCCTCCTCGGTCTCGAGCACCATGTGCGCGGGTCGCCGACCCTCGACGATGTCACAGAAGACGCAGGCTTCCATGACGGGCATTGTGCCGTTCCGCGGCGGCTGACGGCCGCCTTATCCGCTCAACGTTAAGATCCGCGATCATGCGATTGAACAGTGTCGCGTTCCGATATCGCCGGCGGGCCCCCTGGGTGCTGCGCGATGTCAGCCTGACCCTGAGGCCTGGACGGATCATCGAGGTCACAGGTCCCAACGGGGCCGGCAAGTCGACACTGCTGCGGCTGCTCGCGGGCGTCCTCCGGCCGGCCCGCGGTGACGTCGAGGGCAGGCCCGCCCAGGTCGGCTACGCGCCCGAGCGCTTCCCGGCCGGACAGCCCTTCACACCCCGCGGCTATCTCGCCCACATGGCTCGGGTGCACGGGGCCCCGGTGGCCTCCGTCGCGGCCTGGGCGGACCGGCTGCGGTTCGCCGGGTCGCTGGACGTGCCTTTGACCCGGTTGTCCAAGGGCAACGCGCACAAGGTCGGACTCGCCCAGGCTCTGCTCGGTGACCCGGGATTGCTCGTGCTCGACGAGCCGTTCGCCGGGCTGGACGCCGAGACGAGGGCGGAACTGCCCGCGCTGCTGTCCGGGCTGCGTTCCCGGGGCGCGACCCTGGTCGTGAGTGACCATCAGGGCTGTCTTCGAGATCTCCCGGACGTGGAAGGCCTGGAGGTCACGGGCCACACGGTCCATCCCGTCGCCGTCCCGATCCTGCCGGTCCGTGCCGAGCGGGCCGGGATCGAACGTGAGGACCGGGAGACGGAGGGGGTCACAGGGCGGGTACGGACAGGCCGGGCCGTGATCGAGGTCGTCGTACCGCTCCACGAGGCCGAGACCGTCCTCGCCAGGCTCCGGGACGACGGTTATGACGCCCGGGAACCGCGGCCGTGCTGAGCCTCACGCGCTTCCACCTGTCCGGCTACGTCAGGTCCCTGCGGGCGTTTCAACCACTGCTGGCCATCACTCTGCTGGCCGTCCTGGTGTTCCTCGGCAGCCCCGGGACGCCGGACCGGGTCACGACCCTGAAACTCATCGTCGGCGGCTATGGCGACAGCGCCGCGCTGCTGTTCCCGGTGTGGGCATGGGCGGCCAGGGGACTGCTCGACACCGAGCCCGACGGCCAGCGGGAGCTGTCCGCCCTCGCGGCCGGCCGGATCAGGGCGCCGGCCGCCGCGCTCCTGGCTGCGTACATCCTCAACGTGTCCCTCGGAGTCCTGCTGTTCGCCGTGCCTCTCGTCAACGGCCTGAGCGCCGGCGTCCCGGCCCCCGCCCTGTGGACGGCAGTGGCCCTGCACCTCGTGGTGGCGGTGCCGGCGACGCTGCTCGGGGCGCTCACCAGCCACGCCGTGCTCTCCTCGACCGCGGTCTCCATCCTGGTGCTGCTGAGCGGGTGCGTGGCGCTCCTGCTCCTGAGCATGGGACCGCTGAGCCCGGTCTCGATCCCGATGATCGAGTGGCTGCGGGCCGCACACGAGGGCCCGGGTCGCTTCACCTCCGCCTTTCCCGGCGTGGCGGCGCACATCGCACTCTGGTCCGCCGTGGCGGGAGCCGGCTATGCCATGGCGCGCAGGGGCCGGCCGTGAGGGCCCCGGTGGCCGCGGTCGCCTAAGCGCCGTCGAGGGCGGAGGCGAGCTGGGCGAGGAAGGCGTCGACCTCCCGCTCGTCATAGCCCGGACCGAAACGTACGGTCCGGAACAGGCTCTCCCGTACGTCCCGGCCGGTGATCGGCGGCTCCAGGCCGCGCAACCCGGCGATCACCCGCTCGAGGAACGTGTCCACGTCCCTCACGTCGTAACCGGTGCGGATCCGGACCCCGCGGAACTGGACGCTCTCGATCCAGCCGATCAGCCAGGCGAGGCGGGCCTGCGGGCGTTTGGGCCGCAGCCGCCGCGGGCCCGTGGCCGCCAGCCGCCGGATGTGCTCGTGCAGTGCCTCGTCGACCACCCGGCGGTCATAGCCGCGGGTGGAGAGGTCGAAGCGGCTCGCCCGTACCTCCGCGGCCGTTATGGCCGGGGTCTGCGGCGATCCGCCCTCGGCCGTCGCCGTGATCCGCTGGATCAGCGTGTCGACCTGGGTGCGGTTGTATCCGCGCAACGCCGCCGGGAAGTGCGACATCGGGCTCCTCAGTCCTGGGTGGCGGCGGCGAGCTGGCCGCACGCACCGTCGATCTCCCTGCCACGCGTGTCCCGCACCGTCACGGGCACGCCGTGCGCCTCCAGCCGCGCGACGAACTCCTTCTCGTCCCGCGGGCGTGAGGCGGTCCACTTGGAGCCCGGCGTCGGGTTCAGCGGGATGAGGTTGACATGGACGAGGTGCCCCCGCAACAGCTTCCCGAGCAGATCCGCCCGCCATGCCTGATCGTTGATGTCCTTGATCATCGCGTATTCGATGGAGACCCGGCGTCCGGTCTTGTCGGCGTAGGCCCACGCCGCGTCGAGGACCTCTCCTACCTTCCACCGGGTGTTGATGGGGACGAGCTCGTCCCGGAGTTCGTCGTCGGGCGCGTGCAATGACACGGCGAGCCGTACGGACAGGTTCTCCTCCGTGAGCCTCTGGATCGCCGGGACCAGTCCCACCGTGGAGACGGTCACCGAGCGCTGCGAGATGCCGAGCCCGCCGGGAACCGGGTCGGTGATCCTCCGCACCGCGCCCAGCACGGCCTTGTAGTTGGCCAGCGGCTCGCCCATGCCCATGAACACGATGTTCGAGACCCGGCCGGGTCCGCCCGCGACCTCTCCACGTGCCAGCGCGCGCGCGCCCGCCGCGACCTGTTCGACGATCTCGGCGGTCGAGAGGTTGCGCGTGAGCCCGGCCTGCCCCGTGGCGCAGAACGGGCAGTTCATCCCACACCCCGCCTGTGACGACACGCACACGGTGACCCGGTCGGGATAGCGCATCAGCACGGATTCGATGAGCGTCCCGTCGAAGGCCTTCCACAACGACTTGAGAGTCCGGCCGTCGTCGGTGGTCTGCTGCCGCAGCGGCGTCAGGAGGGTCGGCAGCAGCTCGCCGACGAGCCGGTCGCGCACCGCTGCGGGGAGGTCGGTCATGGCCGCCGGGTCGTCCGCCAGGCGCGCGAAATAGTGCCGCGAAAGCTGATCGGCACGGAAGGGCTTCTCCCCCAGCGCGGCCACGGCCTCCCTGCGCTCGGCCGGGGCCAGGTCGGCGAGATGGCGGGGGGGCTTGGCCCGGCGGGGAGCGACGAAGGTCAGCTGGCCTGGGCTGGGGGTCGAAGACATCACCTGCCAGTGTCTCAAACGTACCGGCGTGCTTGGGCCAAAGGCGGCCCTTCACATACGTGGACTGCACTAAAGTCATGATCTATGCCGGTATTGCGCAGAGGCCCCTCGGCGCCACAGGCCTCCGCCACCAGGGTCCTCCTCACTGACACGAGTCCCTACCGCAGCCGAACCCTCACCGTGGAGACCGACGGCACCACCACGGTCGCCTATCTGCGGGACGCGCGGGACGACGTCATCGGCGCGGTGTGGATCGCCAACCACCGGGCCGCCGAGCCCGGCGTGGACACGGCCCGGCTCGACGCCGGACTCCCCCCGGTCATGCACTCCGACGGGACCAGGCATCCCGGCGGCCTGCCGATGCTGGACCCCGCGGCCCTCGAGGTGGTGTGGTTCGAAGAGGGCGACGGCGCCGCGGTGCTGCAGGACGGCGAGCCCATCTGCGTCATCCCGGTGTGGTCGGAGATCAACCGGGGCATCCCCGGTTACAGCCGCGACGCGACCACCCGGACGCCCTTCGCCTTCCCACTGCACGACGAGATCGAAGAGCTCGGCACGCGGATCCGGCAGGCACAGGCCTACTGGGACTGGCGGGCCGGTGAGAACGCCTGGCCGGGCTTCCAGCAGTCGCTCCTCGGCCATCTGCTGGACCGGCTCGGCCCCGGCGGGCACTACTGGCACGACGTCGGCCGTCAGTGGCGCGGTGGCACCGCTCCGGCCCCCACCGTGGGGGTCTCCGAACGGCCGCCGCAGCCGGGGCGCGACTACACCGTGCTCAGCACGGTGGGGATGAGCTGCCAGCGGATGCCCACCGTGGAGCTGTACGAGGACGACGTGTCACCGCTCACGCGGATCGAACTGGCGGTGGCCACCACGCTGCCGAGCCAGCGTGCGGGCAGCGTCTTTCCCTGGCTCGCCCAGTATCCGTGGCGGTCGGTGACCTGGTTCGCACCCGGGGACGTGGTGAAGTGGTATCACGAGCCGCGGACCTTCCCGCTGAACGGCTCGGCGTCCCCGGCCGGCGCCACCCCCGCGGGAGCATCCGGTCCGCCACCGTCCCAATGGGAGGGCGTCCTCCTGCTGGACGAGCCGAGCCGGCTCCCCGGGCCGGTCGCCCCAGGCCTGTCCGGATGGTCCTTCGGCGGCGATCCCGTGAAGTGGCTCTGGCTCGTGCCGATCACCGATGAGGAGCGTCAGTACGCCAAGGCCCAGGGCTCTGACGCCCTCGTCAGAAGGCTCGCGCAACAGGGCCGCAGCTGGGTTGTCGGGCCCTGACCGCCGGCCGTAGTGTTCTACGGCATGATCATGCGAACGCTCGACGGGCCGGCACGGGCGCCGCGGCCGGGCTCGCATCCGCAGATGATGACCGGACCCCAGGCCGGCGCCTACCCACAGGGCTACGCGCCTCCCGTACCGGGCGGGCAGGGGCACCAGCCGTATCCCTACGCCCCCCAGCAGGGCCTCCCACAGCAACACAACGCGCCTCAGCAGCACGGTCACCCGCAGCAGCACGCCGGTCCGCGGCAGCAGAGCGGCCCGCAGCGGCTCGACCAGCAGTGACGGCGGCGCCCTGAGCCGTCACGGACCACGGACGGCGGCTCAGGACACGGGGACGAAGGCCTCCAGCAGCAGCCACACGATAGGAACCGTGGCCAGCAGGGAGTCGAGCCGGTCCATGACCCCCCCGTGCTCGGGGAGCACGCTCCCGAGGTCCTTGATCCCGAGATCCCGCTTGATCATGGACTCGATCAGATCTCCGAGTGTGGCGGTGCAGACCACCGCGGCACCGAGCACCGCGCCCTGCCAGATCCGGCCGTCCAGGAGCCACGGCAGCAGCCACGCGCCGACGGCCATGCAGGCAACGGCCGAGCCCGCGAGACCCTCCCAGGTCTTCTTCGGGCTGATGGTCGGTGCGAGCTTGTGCCTGCCAAGGAAGGTGCCGGCGAAGAAGCCGCCGATGTCGCTGGCCACGGTGACGGCGATGAAGGTCAGGGTCCGGGCCGCGCCGTCCGTGGGTTCGAGCAGCAGCACCGCGAACCCACCGAGAAGCGGCACGTAGGCCACGGTGAAGACGGCCGCCGTGGCGTCCGGGACATAGCGGTCCGCTCCCTGGCGCATCCGCCAGACGAGCAGGCCGAGGACCGTGAGGGCAAAGGACCCCGCCAGTCCTTCGGGCCCGTAGAGATAGGAGAAGACCACCATGGCCAGGCCGCCGACGGCCACCGGGCCGAACGGCACCCGGATGCCACGGGACGAGAACGCCCCGGTGAGCTCCCGTACGGCCATGCCCAGGAAGACCACCAGGACGAGGAGGAAGATCTCCTTTTTGATGTAAAGGGAGGCCACGACCATGGCGCCGAGCCCGGCCCCGACGCCGACGGCGATGGGGAGGTTGCGGCCGGGGCCGCGCTTCTTGCTCGGCGGTCGTTCCTCGTCCCCTGGGGAGGATACGTGCGGCCCCTCCCCGGGTGGCTCCGACTCCCGGGCCTGCTCCAAGGACAACCCCTATACCTCGAGCAGTTCGGCCTTCTTGTGCTCGAGCAGCTCGTCGATCTTGGCGACGTACTTGTGCGTCGCGTCGTCGAGCTCCTTCTCAGCACGCCGGACATCGTCCTCGCCCGCCTCGCCGTCCTTGGCGAGCTTGTCGAGAGTGTCCTTGGCACGGCGCCGGATGTTGCGGATCGAGATCTTGCTGTCCTCGGCCTTGCCGCCCGCGACCTTGACGAACTCCCTGCGGCGCTCCTCCGACAGATCGGGGAAGACCACCCGGATGACGTTGCCGTCATTGGTGGGATTCACTCCCAGGTCGCTGCCACGGATGGACTTCTCCACCGCACCCAGCGATGACTTGTCGAAGACCTGGACGATGATCATGCGGGGCTCGGGCATGGTGAACGACGCGAGCTGGTTGATCGGCGTCGGCGCACCGTAGTACTCCGCCGTGAGCTTGTTGAACATGGCGGGGGTCACCCGGCCGGTCCGGATGGTCGCAAAGTCCTCCTTGGCGACCACGACCGCCTTCTCCATCTTCTCCTCGGCCTCGAGGAGGGTCTCGTCGATCACTTCGGCTCCCGTCCCACGCGTTGTGTTGATACCCGGCCTCGGCCCGGCCGCTCAGCCGTGGACCGGGCCGACCAGCGTGCCGATCTTCTCACCTCGGACGGCCCGGCTGATATTGCCCTGCCCCATGAGGTCGAAGACGACGATGGGCAGCCCGTTGTCCATGCAGAGGCTGATGGCCGTGGCGTCCATGACCTTCAGGCTCCGCCGTAGGACTTCACCGTAATCCAACCGGTCGAACTTGACCGCGTCCGGATTCTTGCGCGGGTCCGCGTCGTAGACGCCGTCGACCTGCGTGCCCTTCAGGACCGCCTCCGCGCCGATCTCCAGCGCTCGCTGGGCGGCGCAGGTGTCCGTCGAGAAGAACGGCTGGCCGAGCCCGGCGCCGAAGATCACGACACGCCCCTTCTCGAGGTGCCGGATGGCCCGCCGCGGGATGTACGGCTCCGCGACCTGGCCCATCGTGATCGCGGTCTGCACCCGGGTGTCGAGTCCGAGCTTCTCGCAGAAGTCCTGCAGCGCCAGGCAGTTGATCACGGTGCCCAGCATGCCCATGTAGTCACCGCGGGAGCGGTCCATGCCCCCCTCGGACAGCTGCGCCCCGCGGAACATGTTCCCGCCTCCGCAGACCACCGCGACCTGTACACCATCGCGTACGGCCTCGGCGATCGCCTGGGCGACGTGCTGAACGACGGCCGGGTCGATGCCGAGCGGATCTTTCCCGGCGAACGCCTCGCCGGAGAGCTTCAGAAGCACGCGCCGCCAGCCGTGCGACCCGGATGACGACGGTGAGGACGGTGACGACGGTGAAGCCGCCATCGTGTCAGTGGTTGTGGTCTCCTGCACGGCGGCGGCCTCCTCGTTGTCGTACTTCACGCGCTGTGACGCTTTCGGTTTCAGCCGAGGGCCTTCAGAGCTGTCCCACCTTGAAGCGGGCGAATCGCTTGACGGTCACGCCCGCCTCGTCGAGGACCTTGGCGATGGTCTTCTTGTTGTCCTTGACGAACGCCTGCTCCAGGAGCACGAAGTCCCGGAAGTAGGCGTTGACCCGGCCCTCCACGATTTTGGGGATGGCCTTCTCCGGCTTGCCCTCGTCGCGGGTGATCTGCTCGGCGAGCGCCCGCTCCTTCTCGATCGCCTCGGCCGGGATCTCATCACGGGTGAGGTACTTCGGAGACATCGCGGCGATCTGCTGGGCGATGTCCTTGGCGACGTCGGCGTCGGCCTTGTCGAGCTCGACCAGCACGCCGGTGGTCGGCGGCAGCTGCGGGTCGGACCTGTGCAGGTAGCTCGTAACGTAGCCGCCCTGGAAGCGGGCGAACCGGCGCACCTCGAGCTTCTCGCCGAGCTTGGCGCTGGTCTCCTCGATCAGCTCCTGCACGGTCCTGCCCGGCTCGATCTCGGCGCCCAGCAGAGCGGGCACGTCCGCGACGTCGCTGGAGGCCACGAACTCGGCGATCCGGTTCGCGAGCTCGATGATCTGCTCGTTCTTGGCGACGAAGTCCGTCTCGCAGTTGAGCTCGAGCAGCACGCCGTCGGTGTCGCCGTTGAAGTGCGTGGCCACCAAGCCGTTGCCGGCCGTGCGCTGGGCGCGCTTGCCGACGTCCTTGGCACCCTTGAGACGCAGGAGCTCGACGGCCTTGTCGAAGTCGCCCTCCGCCTCCTCGAGAGCCTTCTTACAGGCCATCATCCCGGAGCCGGTCAGCTCCCGGAGCCGCTTGACGTCCGCGGCGGTGAAGTTCGCCATCGTTTCGCTGTCTCTCTCGTCGAATTGTACGGTCCACGGCGGCCCCCCCGGGGGGGCCGCCGTGACCCGGCTCAGGTTGAACGCGGCTCAGGCCCTGCGGGCCCGGGCCTCAGACGCGCTCGCCCTCGGCGGCCGGCGCCTCCGAAGCGGCCTCAGCGGCCGGCTCGACGGTCGCCTCAGGAGTCGCCTCGACAGTCGCCTCAGGAGTCGCCTCGACAGTCGCCTCAGGAGTCGCCTCGACGGTCGCCTCAGCGGCCGGCTCGACGGTCCCCTCAGGAGTCGCCTCGGCCGGCGCCTCCGGAGCAGCCTCGGCCTTCTCGCCGTCCTTGTCGCCCACGAGCAGCTCGCGCTCCCACTCGGCCAGCGGCTCGGTCCCGGCGCCCGCGGCGGGCTTCTCGTCCCCACCGGAGGTGGCACCGGCGCGGGCGATGAGCCCGTCGGCGACCGCGTCGGCCACGACGCGGGTCAGCACGCTGACGCTGCGGATGGCGTCGTCGTTACCCGGGATCGGGTAGTCGACCTCGTCCGGGTCGCAGTTGGTGTCGAGGATCGCCACCACCGGGATGCCCAGCTTGCGGGCCTCGCTGACGGCGATGTGCTCCTTCTTCGTGTCCACGATCCAGATGGCGCTCGGAACCTTGGCCATGTCGCGGATACCACCGAGCGTGCGCTCGAGCTTGTCCTTCTCACGCTTGAGGCCGAGGAGTTCCTTCTTGGTCATCCCGGAGCCGGCCACATCGTCGTAGTCGAGCTCCTCGAGCTCCTTGAGGCGGGTCAGCCTCTTGTGCACGGTGGAGAAGTTGGTGAGCATGCCACCCAGCCAGCGCTGGTTGACGAAGGGCATGCCGACGCGGAGCGCCTGGTCGGCAATGGCCTCCTGGCCCTGCTTCTTGGTCCCCACGAAGAGGATCGAGCCGCCGTGCGCGACCGTGGCCTTGATGAACTCGAAGGCGCGGTCGATGTGCGACAGCGACTGCTGCAGGTCGATGATGTAGATGCCGTTGCGCTCGGTGAGGATGAAGCGCTTCATCTTCGGGTTCCAGCGGCGCGTCTGGTGTCCGAAGTGCACGCCGCTCTCGAGCAGCTGCCTCATGGTAACGACGGGTGCCATTGCCCGTGTTCTCCTGTCCGGCCCCATGCGGGGCACGTTTGGTTGCCTGTTGCGTCCGGACCCGCCCCGCCGCGGCTGCCGCGGACCTAGAGACGTGCCCCACCTGAATCCGGTGGCCGGCAGACGCGTGAATTCGACCGTCGCGGGTATGCACGTCGGCCGTCTGGCAAGTTTACGGGAGGAAGGGCCGTCTCGCCGAATCGCGGGCCCGCCGCCCGGTTATCCACAGTCTGCGGCGAGGGGCTGGTGCCGGTCCCGCCCCGGCGGCCACGCTTCCCCCATGACCGTGGTGGCATTGCTCCTCACCTGTGCGGCCCTTCAGGCTCCACTGTCCGGCCCGCCCTGTCCGTCCGCCCCGTCCCTCCGCCAGGGCGACCGCTGTCCCGGAGTGTGGGGATGGCCACTGCGGCCGGTCCCCCCTGTCCTGCGCGCGTTCGAGCCGCCGGCCCGGCCCTGGGCTCCCGGCCACCGCGGCGTCGACCTCGGGGCCCGCCCGGGACAAGCGGTCTACGCGGCCGGACCCGGACAGATCTCGTATGCGGCCCGGCTGGCCGGCCGGGGCGTGGTGGCGATCGCGCACGGCTCGCTTCGCACGACCTACCTCCCCGTACGGCCGTCGGTGCCCGTCGGGCGGCAGGTCGAGCGAGGTGACCGCATCGGCACCGTCGAGGGCCGTCCCGGGCACTGCGGAGGGTCGCCGTGCCTGCACTGGGGCGCCCGCGACGGCCTCGGCTACACGGATCCGCTCGCGCTGCTCGGCCGTCGCCCCATCCGGCTCCTGCCGATCTGGGGGACGCCCGGCCCCCGCGGTGCGGAGGTCCTGCCGTCGAGCCCGGCCGCGGATCCACGAGGCGGCCCAGACGTCCCGGACGGCCCCGCCGGCCGCGAACACGACCACCTCCATGACCACCCTCGTGGCCACCTCCTGGGTTCCGATGATCCACCGGGTGTCCGGCCGCGACCGCTTCTGGTGGCCGCCGCCGCGGCGAGCGGAGGCGGTGCGGTGCTCCTGCTCTCGCCGGCGTTCCATCGCCCCCTGCGGCGAGCCCTGCGGCGCCGTGCTCTCGCGGGCGGCCGCGCGGCCATCCGAGCCGGCAGGCCTAGGCTCGGGGGTGGGCCTGGCGGTAGGTCGCCTTGAGACGCTCGGCCGTCACGTGCGTGTAGAGCTGCGTCGTCCGGAGAGACGCATGGCCCAGGATCTCCTGCACGCTCCGCAGGTCGGCACCCCCCTCGAGCAGGTGCGTCGCGGCACTGTGCCGCAGGCCGTGCGGGCCCGTGTCCGGCACGTCACCCACCTCGGCGGCGCGCGCGTGCACCAGGCGCCGAGCGCTCGTCGGATGCAGCCGACCACCCCGAGTGCCGAGGAACAGCGCCGGACCGCTTCGCTCGTGCGCCAGCGCGGGCCGGCCCCGCCGCAGCCAGTCCTCGACCGCGCGCACCGCCGGCATGCCGACGGGCACCGTCCGCTCCTTGCGTCCCTTGCCGAGGACCCTGACGGTACGGCGATCCGGGTCGAGGTCGTCCACGTCCAGAGCACAGAGCTCACCGACCCGGATTCCCGTGGCGTAGAGCAGTTCCAGGACCGCCTGGTCCCGTAGACCGGCCGGCACCCGCGGTCCTCCCCCCGCGGGGATCGCCTCCAGAAGGGCCGCGGCCTCGGTCTGCCGGAGCACCTTGGGGAGGTCGCGCAGCCGCTTGGGCGATCGGAGGAGCGGGCCGGGGTCGGACCCGAGGAGCCCTCGCCGGTGTGCGTACGCGGTGAACGTCCGGGCCGCGGCGGTACGGCGGGCCAGCGTCGAACGCGCCTTGCCACCGGCGTGCTGGTGGGCGAGCCAGGCACGTACGACCTGGACGTCCAGGCCACCGGGCGAGCCGACCCCGGCCTCGGCCGCATGGCTCAGCAGGCCGGCGACGTCACCGAGGTAGGCGCGGACCGTGTGGGGGGACAGTCCGCGTTCGGCCCGCAGGTGTCGCTCGAAATCCGCCAGCGCGTGCCGCATGGCCGCGGGCAGCCGGGAGGAGGGTTCGCCCATGGGGCCAAGTTATCCACAGAACCGCGTTCACCTCACCACCGCCCACATCGAGCGGGCACCGTCGATGCCGGAGGTGAGGCCGATGACCCCCCGATCCAACCGCCCGGCGAACCGCCGGACCTGCGGCCCGACCACGCGCAAGGACCAACTCGGACGGCGTGGTGAGGACATCGCCGCCCGCTATCTCACGGTGCGGCTCGGCTGGACGATCCTCGCACGCAACTGGAGGTGCCCCGAAGGAGAGATCGACATCATCGCCTTCGACGGGCGCCGGCAGGTGGTCTGTGAGGTCAAGACCCGGTCCAGCCTGACCTACGGCGCGCCCATCGAGGCGATCACCACGGCCAAGGCCACGCGGCTGAGACGTCTCGCCGGGCGCTGGGCCGAGCAGCACGGCCTGCGCTCGGACGGCATCCGGGTGGACGTCATCGGCGTCCTCGGTGACGGCCAGGACGGCTTCACCATCGACCATGTCCGGGAGGTGTGCTGACATGGCCCTGGCCAAGACCCGTTCGGTCGCGCTCGTCGGCGTGGACGGTTACGTCGTGGACGTCGAGGCGGCCATCACCAGCGGCGTCCCGGGCCTTCACCTGGTCGGGCTCCCGGACGCGGCGCTGAGCGAGGCCCGTGACCGTGTCCGCGCCGCCATCCTGAACAGCGGCGAGGAGTGGCCGCGCCGCCACATCACGGTGAGCCTGTCACCGGCGAGCCTTCCCAAGCGCGGTTCCAGCTTCGACCTCGCCATCGCCGTGAGCGTGCTCGGCGCCGCCGAGGCCGTCTCCCCGGCCCTGTGCGCGGGCCTGGTGCTCATCGGCGAGCTCGGCCTGGACGGGCGGGTGCGGGCGGTGCCCGGAGTGCTTCCTTCGATCCTCGGCGCGGCCGACGCCGGGTTCACCCGGGTGGTGGTCCCCAAGGCCAACGGCGACGAGGCCGCACTGGTCCCGGGAGTCCAGGTGATCCCGGTCGGCACCCTCCGCGCTCTCATGGCCTACCTGCGGGATGAGCCCCCGCCCATCGAGGAGGACCACGAAGACCCGCCCTCGGTCTCGCCGGCGGATCCGCTCGCCACCCGGTCGCGATCGCGCCGCGGCATCCTCGACCTGTGCGACGTACGCGGGCAGGGCGATGCCCGGAGGGCGCTGGAGATCAGTGCGGCCGGTGGACACCATCTGTGGCTGTCGGGGCCACCCGGATGTGGCAAGACCATGCTCGCCGAGCGCCTCCCCACGTTGCTGCCGCCGCTCGAACAGGAGGCGGCCCTGGAGGTCACCATGATCCATTCGGTCGCGGGGACACTGTCCCCCGGCCGTCCGCTCATCACCGAGCCGCCGTTCTGCGCGCCGCACCACACCGCCACCCGTGCGGCGATGGTCGGCGGCGGCAGCCACCGGCTGCTCCGGCCCGGTGCGGCCTCACTCGCCCACCATGGGGTGCTCTTCATCGACGAGGCGCCGGAGTTCGCCCTCGGAGTCCTGGACGCGCTGCGCCAGCCGCTGGAGGACGGCGAGCTGACGATCTCCCGATCGGGAGCGACGGCCCGGTTCCCGGCCCGCTTCACCCTCGTCCTCGCGTCCAACCCCTGTCCGTGCGCCGCCGCCAAGGCCGTCGACTGCGGATGCACACCCGCCGTGCGCAGCCGTTATCTCACCCGGATCTCCGGTCCTCTCCTCGACCGCATCGATCTCAAGCTCGAGCTCGAAGCCGCCACCCGGGCCGAACTGCGCTACGACCTCGAGGTCGGCGAGCCCACCGAGGTCGTGGCCGAGCGCGTGGTGCAGGCTCGCGAACGCGCGGCCAAGCGGCTGGCCGGCACCCCGTGGCGGACGAACTCCGACATCCCGGGCCCAGAGCTGCGCCGTGGTTTCGCCCTGCCGACCGAGTCGATGTGGCCGGTGGACAAGGCCCTCATCGAAGGGACGCTCAGCGCCCGCGGCATGGACCGTGTGCTGCGCGTGGCCTGGACCATGGCCGACCTGGGCGGCCGCGACGCCCCGGCCGATCACGACGTCGGTGAAGCGCTGGAGCTCTGGAGAGGAAAGCGATCATGACCGTGTCCGATGACGAACGGCTCGCCCGTGCCACGCTCAGTTACATCGCCGAGCCCTGCGATCGGTTGCTCGGTGGCATGGTGCGGCGGTTCGGAGCCGTCGCCGCGCTCAAGGCCGTACGCACCGGGCAGGTCCCCTCCGGCCTGGTGTCCGCCGGTAAGGAGCGCAAGAGACTCGTCGAGCACATCGAGCGCTGGCGGGTCCGGCTTCCCTCAGCCGATCCGGAGGCCGATCTCACCGTCTGCGCCAAGCTCGGCGGCCGCATGGTCTGTCCTGGGGACCCCGAATGGCCGACCCAGCTCGACGCGCTCGAGGACAGGGCGCCCTACGGTCTCTGGCTGCGGGGTCCCGCGGACCTTCGCTTCGGGTGCCTCAGGTCCATAGCCGTGGTCGGGGCGCGCGCCGCCACGTCCTACGGCACCCGGGTCGCGGCGGACATGGGGGCGGAGCTGTCGGGCCGTGGATGGACGGTCGTCAGCGGCGGCGCGCTGGGCATCGACGCCGCGGCCCACCGCGGAGCACTCGCCGCCGGCGGCACCACGATCGCGGTGCTGGCCAACGGCGTGGACTATGCCTACCCGCCCCGTAACGACGGGCTCCTGAACGAGATCGGGGACAGCGCGCTCCTGGTGAGCGAGTGGCCCCCGGGGACGACCCCGACCCGGCTGCGGTTCCTCGTCCGCAATCGGGTGATCGCGGCCCTGACCAACGGCACGGTCGTGGTCGAGGCCGACATCCGCAGCGGCGCGCTCAACACCGCCAAGTACGCCCACGACCTCAACCGCCCGGTGATGGCGGTCCCTGGCCCGGTGAGCTCGCTCGTCTCCCGGGGGTGCCACAAGTGGCTGCGTGACGGCATGGCGACATGCGTCTCGGGTGCGGCGGAGGTGCTGGAGACGGTCGGGCGCATCGGCGATGACCTGGCGCCCGAGCCCCGCGCGCCCATTGTGGCCCGTGACCAGCTCGAACCGGCGACCCGTCTGGTGCTGGAGGCGGTGCCGTCCCGCGGTTCGGCCGGTCCGGCGGAGATCGCCGTGCGGGCCGGGGTCGACATCAACACGGCACGGAGCCGCTTGGGCCTGCTGTCGGCGGCCGGCTTCATCGAGCACAGCGGCCAGGGCTGGCGGCTGCCCCGTGCCCGCAAGTCCCGGAGGTGACGCATGGGCCGCGGAGCCGCGGAGAGCTCCCCGTGACGACGGGGCCATGCGGAGGGAGCCCCAGGCCGCGGCCGACGACCGTGGGCCGGGAGGGCCGCGTTCCTAGTCTCTGGGGAGCTCGAGGTCGCTCTTCGCCAGCTCTTCGACGTTGACGTCCTTGAACGTCACGACCCGAACGTTCTTCACGAACCGCGCCGGGCGGTACATGTCCCACACCCAGGCGTCCTGCATCGTCACCTCGAAGAAGACCTCGCCGTCGGCCGTCCGCACCTGCAGATCGACCGAGTTGGTGAGATAGAACCGGCGCTCGGTCTCGACCACATAGCTGAAGAGCCCGACGACGTCCCGGTATTCGCGGTAGAGCTGCAACTCCATCTCGGTCTCGTACTTTTCGAGGTCTTCCGCACTCATGGTCGCACTCCCTCCCCGACGGTCTCTGTCTCATTGTTCCGCATCCGAACCTCCCCCGTCTGGGATGCCGCGGCGCCGGAGACCACCCGGGCGACGTTGACGAAGGAGAAACGATGTTCGGCGCAGGGCCCGTGGACCGCCAGCGCCGAGGAGTGCTCGCGGGTGGCATAGCCCTTGTGAACGTCGAAACCGTAGACCGGATGGCGCTTGTGCAATTCGCTCATCAAGTGGTCCCGGGTCACCTTGGCGACGACCGATGCGGCCGCCACGCACGCGGCGACCTGGTCCCCCTTCAGCACGGCGAGAGCCGGCACATCCAGCCCGGGGACCGGGTAGCCGTCGGTGAGCACATAGGCCGGGCGGGTCCGCAGACCGGCCAAGGCCCGGCGCATACCGGCGATGTTGCACCTGTGCAGCCCGATCCGATCGATGTCGGCGGACGGGATGGCCACCACGCTCCACGCCTCCGCCCTCGCGACGATCTCCATGTAGATCTCCTCACGGCGTCGCGGGCTGAGCAGTTTGGAGTCGGCCAGACCCTCGATCCGGCCGCATGGTCCGGCGGACAGGATGACGGCGCCGACCACGAGCGGCCCCGCACAGGCCCCCCGGCCCGCCTCGTCGACACCGGCCACGGGACTGAACCCACCGTGCTCGAGAGCCCGCTCATAGGCATAGAGCCCGGCGTCCCTGCGAGGTGTGAACTTGACCGGCCGGGCCGGGCGCCTGAGGTCCGTCATTACCACCGTTCAGCTCCATTGCCCTCGAAACCTACGTATCGAGCGTACGACCCGATACGAAGAGAAGGGACGGAACCCGGGTCAACCGGCCCGGTGACCACGGCGAAGCCGACGCCGGCGGTTCAGCCAGGTGATCGGGACCGCTCCGGCGAGTCCCGCCAGCAGCGGCGCCGCGGGCACGGCCGCGCCGGCCATCGCGAGTGCGGGCTGCTCGAAGGTCTTGGGGATCTGCAGGACCTTGGCCCGGCCGACCGGCCACACCACGACGAACGCACGGCCGATGACCCGGCTCTTCGGAATCGAGCCGCCTCCTGCGTCACCGGAGTGCTGACGGGAGTCGTAGGACACCTCACGGTGATCACCCATGACCCACAACCGGCCCTCGGGCACGGTGAAGTCGAACTCCTTCTCCGAGGGCTTGTTCTGCTGACCCGACATCGGGTCGGTGTAGAGATAGGACCTCTCGCCGAGGGGTGTCCCGTTGACGGTGACCCGGCCCTGCGCGTCACAGCACTTGACCCGGTCCCCCGGGACGCCGATGACCCGTTTGATGTAGTCCTTCTCCCCCGGCACGACGCCGAACGCGCGTCCGATCGCGGCGAAGGCCTTGGACACCGGGTTGCTCGGCTGCGTGACCTGTACCTCCGGATCCCAGGAATCCAGCCCGTTGAAGACGACGATGTCCCCGCGCTCCACGTCTCGCATGTGATAGACGATCTTGCTGACGAGGACCCGGTCGCCGATCTGGAGCGTGTTCTCCATGGACGCCGACGGGATGTAGAAGGCCTGGACGGCGAACGCCTTGATCACCAGAGCCAGCACCAGGGCGACCCCGACGAGTATGGGGAGTTCCTTCCAGAACGAGCCCTGCTTCCTGCCGTCTCCAGCGGGCTTCCTCCTGCCACGCCGGCGGCGCCCGGACCCGGAGCCATCGCGGCTGGCGGACTGCTTCTGATCGGGCACCGTGCCCTCGGCCTCGGAACGCACATCTCTCCGATCGTCCTGGGACGGCTCGGGGGCACCGGCAGGAGTGCGCGCCGGCTCCCCCACGCTCTGGTCGTCGTCAATCATCGGGTCGAGCCTATAGGCGACCGGCGGTCACGGCGCCCTACGTGAGCGTGTCGTCGGGATCACGATGCCTCGCTCGCCGGATCCCCGGCCTGCGGCTCAGAACGGCGCGGGAACAGCCTCCCGGGCACGGTCCGCCGGCCCGGTCGCGCACAACGCCCCGGCACGCGTTCGGCGTGCCGGGGCGATGGAAGAGCGGGTGTACGGCGTCGCGGCTCAGCGGCTGCGCTTCTCCTTGATACGTGCCGCCTTGCCGCGCAGGTCGCGCAGGTAGTAGAGCTTGGCGCGCCGGACATCACCGCGGGTGAGGATCTCGACCTTGTCGATCGAAGGGCTGTTGAGCGGGAAGGTCCGCTCGACTCCGACGCTGTAGCTGATCTTGCGGATGGTGAACGTCTCACGAGCGCCACCGCCCTGACGCCGGATCACCACGCCCTGGAAGACCTGGATCCGGCTACGGCTGCCCTCGGTGACGCGGACGTGCACCTTCAGCGTGTCGCCCGGGCGGAAGTCCGGGGTTTCGGCACGCATCGCGGCCTTCTCGATCTCCTGGATCAGGGTGTGCATGTCTGGGGTTTCCTCTGCGGTTCCTCACGGCCAAACGCGCCATGGCTGGCGACAGCGCCGACCGCGCGAGTGGGGTCATCGGGAAGTCGTGACGTGCTCAGCACCGAGCTGAGCGACGCCCTAGCCTACCTCAGGTTCGCCGTCCACCGGAAAACCGGCGGATTGGAGAAGCTTGCGGTCGTCGGTGTCGAGGGTATCCGGATCCAGCCGGGCGGCCAGTTCCGGCCGGTTGGCCACAGTCCGCCGCAGCGCCTGGTCTCGCCGCCAGCGCGCGATCGCCCCATGGTTTCCCGACAGCAGGACGTCCGGCACGGCGCGATCCCGCCATACCGGAGGCTTGGTATAGACCGGCCCCTCGAGCAACGTCTCCATCGCCCCCGGGGCGAACGAGTCGTCGACCGCCGAGTCGGCGTTGCCGAGAACACCCGGGAGCAGGCGGCTCACCGCCTCGACCATCACCAGCACCGCCACCTCACCGCCGGCGAGCACATAGTCGCCGATGCCGACCTCGTCGACGGGCATCCGCTCACGCGCCTCTTCGACGACCCGGGAATCGATGCCCTCGTAGCGCCCGCAGGCGAACAGCAGCCACGGCTCGGCGGCGTAGCTCTCCGCCCGTGCCTGGGTGAAGGGACGTCCACTCGGCGTGGGGACCACGAGCCGGGGCACGGCCGTCTCCCCGGGTGGGGCGATCGAGTCCAGTGCCTCGCCCCAGGGGCCGGGCTTCATCACCATGCCGGGCCCGCCGCCGTACGGCGTGTCGTCCACCGTCCGGTGCCGGTCGTGCGTCCACTCCCGGAGGTCATGGACCCGTACGTCCACGACACCGCGCCGCCGGGCCTTGCCGAGCAGCGAGACGTCGAGGGGGGCGAAGTACTCCGGAAAGATGGAAACGATGTCTATGCGCATGCGCCCGCTCCGAGCGATCAGGGCCTATGAGCCCTCGATGAGGCCGGGCGGCGGATCGATGACGATCCGCCCGCCGGCCACGTCCACCTCGGGGACCATCGCGGCGACGAACGGCACCAGCGTCTCGTCCCCCCCGGGGCGGCCGATGACGAGCAGGTCCTGGCCCCCGTGCCGGATCTCTGTGACGGTGCCGAGCTCCGCGCCGTCGACGGTGACGGCGCTCAGGCCGATGAGCTCCTGATCGTGGAACACGTCAGGATCATCGCTCGGGGGAATGTCGGCGTAGTCGACGACCAGCCAGGTCCCGCGCAGCCGTTCCGCGGAGCCTCGGTCGTCGACACCGGCGAAGCGCAGCAAAAGGCGCCCGGAGTGCCATCGGAGCTGTTCGATGGTGAGCGGCCCGATCTGCTCGGGATCCGTGGCGAGAGCGGCTCCCGGGGTGAACCGGGAGTCGGGGTCGTCGGTGCGAACGTCGACCGTGACCTCGCCACGGATACCGTGCGGCCGCCCTATGCGGCCCACAACCAGCGTTTTCATGATGTGCCGGTCAACGGACCTCATTGACGTCGAGCAGGTCCACACGCACGTAGCGGTCGCCGGACAGGCCACCGATCACCGTACGCAGGGCCTTCGCGGTGCGACCGCTCCGGCCGATGACCTTGCCGAGGTCCTCGGGGTGCACACGCACCTCGAGGACCCGGCCACCTTTGAGCCTGCGGGCGTGCACCCGAACGTCGTCCGGGTGCTCCACGATTCCGCGGACAAGGTGCTCGAGCGCTTCTTCGAGCACCTTAGGCCTCGCTCTTGGCTTCGGTCGTCTCCTCGGCCTCACCCTCGCCGTTCTTCGGCTCGGCCTTCTTGGGCTCGGACTTCTTCTTCGACCTGGGCGTCGTCGCGGCGCCGCCCTCGCCCTTCATGCCCTCTTTGACGGCAGCGTCGAAGAGGGCCCTCTTGTCGGCCTTGGGCTCGGCCGTCCTGAGCCTGCCCTCGGCCCCCGGCAGGCCCTTGAACTTCTGCCAGTCACCGGTGACCTTGAGGATGCTGCGCACCGGCTCGGTCGGCTGCGCGCCGACACTCAGCCAGTACTGTGCCCGCTCGGAGTCCACCTCGATGTAGGAGGGGTCCTCCTTCGGGTGATATTTACCGATCTCTTCGATCGCACGTCCGTCACGCTTGGCACGGGCATCGGCGATGATGATCCGGTACTGAGGATTCCGGATCTTCCCCAGACGCTTGAGCTTTATTTTGACTGCCACGGGTGTGGTGTTCTCCAGATTCACATGGGTGAGCGAACACCTCGCCAGGTGGGGACCGGCGTGTGCCACTCGGATGGACTCCGGGGCGGTCAGGGGTGAGAGGGCTCCTGACGCTCCGGGTTTCCAGCATGTCATTGTGCCAGATGATGGGCGCCGAAGAGTAATCCGGCGTGTCGATCAAGAGATCAACGTGATATCGACCGCATTGATCCCGGGCTCACTTCTTCTTACGGGACTGAAGATCTCCAAGATCGGGCATCTGGAACCCCGGCGGCAACTGACCGGGGATCCCGCCGGGGAGTCCGCCGCCGAGCCCCGGGGGCAGCCCCTGTGGCGCTTCCCGATCCGACGTGGCCCCCTGCTGCGCGGCGGCCGCCCGCTTGCGCGGGTCGCCGCTCCGCGGCTGCTTCTTCTTGCCCTTCTTGCCCTTGGCCCCGCCCTTGCGCCGGGTGCCGGGCATGCCCGGGAGACCCATGCCCCCGGCCATCTGCCGCATCATCTTCTGAGCGTCGTAGAAACGGGTGATCAGGCTGCTGACCTCGCCGACGCTCACCCCGGAACCACGGGCGATGCGGGCCCGGCGCGAGCCATTGATGATCTTGGGGTCGTCGCGCTCGCCGGGGGTCATGGACCGGATGATCGCGGCTACCCGGTCCAGGTCCTTGTCGTCGATCTGGTCGATCTGCTCGCGCATCTGGCCCATGCCGGGAAGCATTCCCAGGAGGTTGCCGATGGGGCCGAGCTTGCGGATCATCATCATCTGCTCGAGGAAGTCCTCGAGCGTGAAGCCCTCGCCCGACGCGAACTTGGTCGTCATCTTGGCGGTCTGCTCGGCGTCGAACGCCTTCTCCGCCTGTTCGACCAGGGTGAGGATGTCACCCATGTCGAGGATCCGCCCGGCCATCCGGTCCGGGTGGAAGAGGTCGAAGTCCTCGAGCTTCTCACCGGTGGAGGCGAACATGATCGGCCGGCCGGTGATGTGCCGGACCGACAGGGCCGCGCCACCGCGGGCGTCACCGTCCAGCTTGGTCAGCACGACCCCGTCGAACCCGACGCCGTCCAGGAAGGCCTGCGCGGTGATCAGCGCGTCCTGGCCGATCATGGCGTCGACGACGAAGAGGATCTCGTCCGGGCGTACGGCGTCGCGGATGTCCGCGGCCTGTCCCATCATCTCGGCGTCGATGCCGAGCCGGCCGGCGGTGTCGATGACCACGATGTCGTGCTGGGCGTGCCGGGCGTGGTCGATGGAGTTCCGGGCCACTTGCACCGGGTCCCCGGATCCGTTGCCCGGCTCGGGGGCGAAGACGGCGACGCCGGCCCACTCGCCCAGCACCTGGATCTGCTGGACCGCGTTGGGACGCTGCAGGTCGGCCGCGACCAGGAGGGGCGCGTGGCCCTCGGCCTTGAGCCAGCGGGCCAGCTTGCCTGCGAGGGTCGTCTTGCCCGCGCCCTGGAGCCCGGCGAGCATGATCACGGTCGGCGGGTTCTTCGCGAACCGGATCCGCCTGGTCTCACCGCCGAGGACGTCGATGAGCTCCTCATTGACGATCTTGACGACCTGCTGCGCCGGGTTGAGCGCCTGGGAGACCTCGGCGCCGCGCGCACGTTCCTTGACTCGCGCGATGAAATCCTTGACGACGGGCAGCGCCACGTCGGCCTCGAGCAACGCGATGCGGATCTCCCGCGCGGTCGCGTTGATGTCGGCCTCAGAGAGCTTGCCTTTGCTGCGTAGCGAGGTGAAGACCGACGTCAGGCGGTCTGAAAGCGTCTCGAACACGTGTCTCGACCAGTCCTCAGGAGCTTCGGGGATCGACCACCCAGATTATCCGGTCCGCAGGGGTCCCCGGTTCCCTCGGCTCCGGCCTCACGAGCAGGACGGGCTCAGGGCCTCGAAAACCCGGATTCTCAGGGCCTCCAGCGCCGCCGGGTCGGTGATCGGACGGCCGTCCGCGCCAAGAACGTAGAAGACGTCCACGGCCTCGGCGCCGAGCGTGTCGGCCTGGACGGCCCGGATCTGCACGCCGTGGTCGCCGAGCGCCCGGCCGATCCGCCAGAGCAGCCCGGGCCGGTCGTGTGCTCGCACCTCCACCACGGTGGCGGTGTTGGAGGCGTCGTCGACGAACGTCACACGAGGCGGTGCGACCGCCACGCCCGGACCCACCCGCGCCTGCCGGGCCCTGCGCTCCAGCCGGACGGCGACGTCCGGCCGCCCCGCCAGGGCCCGCCGGAGATCGGCCTCCAGCGCCGCGGGATCCGGTGGAGAGCCGTACTCGGGCACGGCCGTGAACTCGATCATCGCGGTGGCGTCACCATGGCCGAGGTTCGAAGCCGTCCCCCGGGCCGTGCGGACCACCAGCCGGTGCAGCGCCAGCACCCCCGCGGCCCGCCACAGCAGGCCGGGCCGGTCCGGGGCCACGACGGTGACCCGTGGCCCCACGACCCGGACCGCTCCGCCACCGTGCCGGGCCAGGGCCAGGTGGTCCCGGTCGGGCTCAGGTGCCCTGGGCGCGGCACCGCCGGCCAGGACGGCTCCGACACGGCGCACGAGCTCATCGACGAGGCCTGCCTTCCAGCTCCCCCACGCGGCCGGCCCGGTCGCCCGCCCGTCGGCGACCGCCAGCGCGGCGAGAAGCTCCAGCACCTCATGGCCGCCGACGGCCTCCGCGACACCCTCGATGGTCACCGGATCATCGAGATCCCGGCGTGTCGCCGTGTCCGGCAGGAGCAGGTGATGGCGGACCACCGCCGTCAGGACATCCACGTCCCGCTCGTCGAATCCCATCCGCAGGCCGAGCTCACGGGCCACCACGGCACCCGTGCGGGAGTGGTCGCCCGGCCGGCCTTTGCCGATGTCGTGCAACAGCGCTCCGACCAGCAGCAGGTCGGGACGGGCCACCTCGCGAGTGAACGCCGCCGCCCCGGTGGCGGTCTCGACGAGGTGCCGGTCGACCGTGAAGCGGTGCACCGGGTTGCGCTGCGGGCGGTTGCGCACCCGTTCCCAGTCCGGCAGCAGCCGCGTGATCAGGCCGGCCTGGTCCAGGGCCTCCCAGACGCGGATCGCCGGGGGCCCGGCCCCGAGCAGCGACACGAGCGCCGTGCGCGCCTCGGCCGGCCAGGGCACTGGCATGGGCTCGCCGTCTCCCGCCAGCCGTCGCACTGTGGCCGGGCCCAGCGGCAGCCCGGCCTGGGCGGCCGCCGCGGCGATCCTCAGCAGGAGGACCGGATCTGCCGGTGCCGCGTCGCGAGCGACCACCACCTCCCCATCGTGCTCGACCACGCCGTCCGCCAGCGGACGCCGCACGGCGCGCGCCCGCGGGACCCGGAACCGCTCGACGTGCCGCCAGGCCTGGTCGGCGGCATAGGTAACCGTCCGTGCCGCTCCCGCCACGGTCCGCAGCAGCGCGTCGCCGTCGAGGAACCCGAGTTCGCGAGCGACCGTGTCCTGCTCCTGGAGCACGAGCCGATCGGATGGGCGCCCCGTGGTCTCGTGCAGCGCGTGCCGAACGTCCAGCAGCACACCGTAGGCCGCACGGACGCGCCGGCCCGGGGCGGGCGCCACCCAGGAGGCGGCGATGGCCTGCATGGCATGGACGTCCCGCAGTCCTCCGTGCGCCTCTTTGAGATCAGGCTCGATCAGGAACGCCAGCTCGCCCTCGGACTCCCAGCGTTCGCGGGTCATCGCCTCCAGCTCGGTGAGCCGTCGCCGCGCGGCGGCCCTCCAGTCGGCCAGCACCGCCGCCCGGAGCTCGTCGACGAGATCCCGGTCACCCGCGATGCGCCGTGCGGACAACAGCCCGAGTGCGGCCTTGAGATCCGACCTCGCGACGGCCCTGGCCTGCTCGACCGTACGGACGGAGTGGTCGAGTCGCAGGCCGGAGTCCCAGATCGGATACCAGATCCGGTCGGCCACGGCGGCCAGGCGGCCCTCGGCGTCCTCGCCCCTGTCGCGGCCGGGCCATCGGCCGCCTCGGTGCAGGAGCACGAGATCGAGATCCCCGCCGAGGGTCAGCTCCCGCCGGGCGTGGCTCCCGACCGCGACGAGTGCCGCATCCGGTTCGGGCCCGAGCAGGCCCGCGAGCCAGCGGTCCAGCTCGGCGGCTCTGGCCTCCCGGGCCCGCGCGAACGACAGAGGTGCCGGCCCCGACGAGCACGGACCATCCTCCACCTGGATGTCCCGGGCCCATCCCGGCGCCCCCGCCCGCGGCCGCTCCTCCCCGATCAACGCCATCCTCAGAGAGCTTCCGCACCGGTCTCGCCGGTGCGGACCCGGACCACCGTCTCGACCGGCACGGCCCAGACCTTGCCGTCACCGATCTTGCCGGTGTGCGCGGCCTTGACGATCACATCGATGGTCTCCTCCGCCTCCTCGTCCTCGACGAGCACCTCGACGCGGAGCTTCGGGACCAGATCGACTTTGTACTCCGCCCCCCGATAGACCTCGGTGTGGCCCTTCTGACGGCCGTAGCCGCTGGCCTCGCTGACGGTGAGTCCTCGGAGCCCGAGGGCCTCCAGGGCCGCCTTGACCTCCTCGAGCTTGAACGGCTTGATCACTGCTGTGATGAGTTTCATGCGTCCGCCTCCACCTTGTTCGGAGCGTCACCGGCGTTCGGAGCGTCACCGGCCGTGGTCCTCTGGCCCAGGCGCACCGATGCGAGGACGGAGGCTCCGGCGCCGGCGTGGATGGTGCCGAAGTCATATGCCGTCTCGGCGTGCGCGGTGCCGTCGATCCCGGCGACCTCTTCCTCCTCGCCGATCCGGAATCCCATGGTCCGGTCGATCACCTTGCCGATGATGTAGGTCAGGGCGAAGGAGTAGGCCAGCGTGGCCGCGACCCCCGCCGCCTGCTTGCCGAGCTGCGCGAGCCCGCCCCCCGCGAGCAGGCCGTCGGCACCCGCCTCGTTGACGGCCGTCGTGCCCAGGAATCCGATCAGCAGTGCGCCGAGCACACCGCCGACCATGTGGACGCCCACGACGTCGAGTGAGTCGTCGAAGCCGAGCCGGTACTTCAGTCCCACCGCGTAGGCGCACACCGCGCCGGTGACGAGCCCCAGGGCGATGGCCCCCATCGGCGTGACGAAGCCACAGGCGGGTGTGATGCCGACCAGACCCGCCACCGCGCCGGAGGCGATGCCCAGCGTGGTCGGGCTGCCGTCGCGCAGCTTCTCCACCGCGATCCAGGCGAACGAGGCCGCACCCGCCGCCACCAGCGTGTTGATGAAGGCGACCGCGGCGACCGCGTTCGCACCCAGGGCGGATCCCGCGTTGAACCCGAACCAGCCGAACCAGAGCAGTCCCGTGCCGAGGAGCACGAACGGCAGGTTGTGCGGCCGCATGGGGTCCTTGGGCCAGGACCTCCGCCGGCCGAGGACGAGCGCGAGGGCGAGGGCGGCCGCGCCGGCGTTGATGTGCACCACGGTGCCGCCGGCGAAGTCCAGTGCGCCGAGATCGAACAGCCATCCCCCGGGGGCCCAGACCCAGTGGGCGATGGGGATGTAGACCAGGGTCACCCAGACCACGCCGAAGAGGACCCACGCGCCGAATCGAGCCCGGTCGGCTATCGCTCCGCTGATCAGCGCCACCGTGATGATCGCGAACGTGGCCTGGAAGGCCACGAAGACCAACTGCGGGATGCCGGTCCCGTCCGTGGTGGTGGCGAGCTTCTCCAGCCCGACCAGCCCCCCGTCGCCGAGACCACCGATGACCTTGTTGACCCCGCCACCGTCGGTGAACGCGAGAGAGTAGCCGTAGACGACCCAGATCATGCTCACCGTGGCGATGCTGACGAAGCTCATCATCATCATGTTCAGCACGCTCTTGGCCCGGGTCATGCCTCCGTAGAAGAACGCCAGGCCAGGGGTCATGAGCAGGACGAGCGCCGTGCTCGCCAGCATCCATGCGGTATTACCGCTGTCAATTTTCATCAGGGAGCGGCCCCTCCTCGGCGCCAGAACTTCGACTGCGTCGAGGTTCTGGCGCCGAGGTTTCATCCAGGAGGCCACCGTGTTTCACCGGTGTGAAACCCTGTCCCGCTCTGTTGCGGTGGAGTTTCGGGGTCCTCGGCGGCGCCGTCGCGGCCGGGGCACATGCCTCGGCCGGTCAGTCCCCGAGGATCGCGTCCACGAAGGCCTCGGGGTCGAACGGCGCCAGATCGTCGGGGCCTTCGCCCAGTCCGACGAGCTTCACCGGGACTCCGAGCTCGCGCTGGACGGCGACCACGATGCCGCCCTTGGCCGTGCCGTCGAGCTTGGTGAGCACGATGCCGGTCACGTTGACGACCTCCGCGAAGACCCGGGCCTGCTGGAGGCCGTTCTGCCCGGTGGTGGCGTCGAGGACGAGCAGGACCTCGTCGACCTCCGTCTGCTTCTCCACGACCCGCTTGACCTTGCCGAGCTCGTCCATGAGACCGGTCTTGGTGTGCAGCCGGCCGGCCGTGTCGACGATCACGGTGTCGACCTTGGCGTCGATCCCTCGCTTGACCGCCTCGAAGGCGACGCTCGCCGGGTCGGCTCCCTCGAGTCCCCGTACGACCTCGGCCCCCACCCGTGACCCCCACGTCACCAGCTGGTCGGCGGCCGCCGCCCGGAAGGTGTCCGCGGCCCCGAGCAGCACGGACCGGCCGTCACCCACCAGCACCCGGCCGAGCTTGCCGCAGGTCGTGGTCTTGCCGGTGCCGTTGACTCCGACCACCATGACGACCGCGGGCCGGGTGCCGTGCGGCTCCGTGCGCAGAGCCCGGTCCCAGCCGTCACCGAGTTGCGCGACGAGCTCGTTCTTGAGCAGCATCCGAACGTCCCCGGGGGCCCGGGTGCCGAGGACCTGCACCTTGGTCCGCAGGTCTTCGACGATCTGCCGGGCCGGGGCCACGCCGATGTCGGCGGCGATCAGGGTGTCCTCGATCTCCTCCCAGGCGTCGTCGTCCAAGGCGTCGCGGGACAGCAGCACGAGGAGCGTCTTGCCGAAAGCGTTCTGCGACCGGGCCAGCCGTTCCCGGAGCCGGATCAGCCGGCCGAAGGACGGCGGCGGCTTCTCGATCTCCGGTACGACGATCGTGTCGACCGCCACATCCGGGGGCGGCGCGATGATCTCCTCGGGGACCACCGTGACCCCGTCGCCCCGGCCTTCCGGGGTGAGGTCCGGTGGTGGCCCGGCGGGCGGCACGTACGGCGGCGCCTTACGGCGCCCCGGCCGCAGGAACAGCACACCGCCGATGACGGCGACGACAAGGATGGCCACAGCGAGGATCAGGTATTCCATAACGCGTCCCAGTCTCGCAGACCCGGAGGCCGGCGCCCACAATCCCTTGCCGCAGGTCAGTCCTGCTGTGACCGATCCGGACGTCCCACGGCCAGCGAGTCCCGCTCCGAGCGCTCCCACTGCTCGACGTTGCGCAGCAGCGCCTCGAGATAGGAGCGCAGGTGCGTGCGGTAGACGTCACTGAACGTCCGCAGATAGGCGATCTCACGCTCCATCTCGCGCCGCTCACCGCCGGACAGGGCCTCCGGAGAGGGTACGGCGGGGATGGCCCCGGCCACCGCCGCCGCGGCCGCCGCCGCCTGCTGGTGGGCCTCCTCGAGCATCATCCCGGCGCGAGACTTGGCGTCGGCGAGGATCTCCTCCCGTTGCAGGCGCGCCTCCTGGGCCACCTCGCGGCTGTACCGTTCGGCGTCCGCCACGTAGTGGTCGGCGGTCTGCTGGGCGTGGGTCAGGATCCGCACGGCCTGGATGTGGGCGTCCTGGGAGGCCACACCGCCCTGACCGCCGATGACGCGCTGGCGCAGCCGGGTGACCTCGTCGGCGAGTTCGGCCTTCTGGTTGCTGATCTGGATCAGGCCCTGCTCCACCCGCTTGACGAAGGCGCGAACCTGCTCTTCGTCGTAGCCACGGCGGCCCAGCGGAGCCCGATGGAACTCGACGGACTGTAGTTCGGCCGGGGTGAGGCCCGGATCGTTGGGCACCGTCGGAAGGTTCGGCGGGTTCAATGGTCACCTCTGTGCGTCTGCGAAGGATTCCAGCCGGATGCGGTTCCTGGGCAGCCCGAGCTGGGCGAGCCGCTCAGTGGTCGCGACGACCATGTCCGGCGAGCCGCACACGTAGGCGTCGTGCTCGGCCCAGTGGCCGTGCCGCGCCACCACGTCCGGCAACACGCCGTGCTGGGCGCCGTGCGCGTCTCCCGCCGAGGGCAGGGTGTCGCCGGGCGCCGAGACCGCCGGGACCACGGTCAGCCAGGGTGACTCGGCGGCCCGCTTACCGAGGTCCTCGAGATCGTAGAGCGCGTCCGCGGTCTGCGCGCCGAAGAACAGGTGCACGCGGGGCGGGGTCGCCCGGCGCGCTATCTGTTCGAGGATGGCCTTGATCGGCGCCAGCCCGGTGCTGCCGGCCACCAGCAGGATGTCCCGCTCGGACTCCTGGTCCAGCGTCAGGGTGCCGATCGGCGGGCCCAGCCGGACCCAGTCCCCGACCCGGAGCGTCCGCACGAGTGTCTGGCTGATCAGGCCGCCGTCCACGAGCCGCACGTGGAAGTCCAGGGTGTGGTCGGCCCGCGGCGCGTTGGCCATCGAGTAGTAACGCCATCCGCGCCGCCGGGAGCTCGCCTCGAGCGCGACGGACTGACCGGGAAGGTAGCCCAGGGGCCTGTCGGGCATGACCCGGAGCATCGCGATGTCGAACCGGCGCCGCTCATGGCTGATCACCTGGGCGTTCCACCAGGCCGGCCGCACCATCGCGTCTTCGTTGGCGGCTTCCAGCATGACCTTGGCCACGAGGTTGTAGGCCGCGGTCCAGTCCTCGGCGAGATCGTCGCTCCACTCCGGCCCAAGGAAGTAACGGAGCGTAGCCACCAGGCTGGCTCCGACCTCGGGATAGTGCTCCGCGACGACGCTGAACTTGCGGTGGTCCCGACCGAGTTGCCGCAAGAACGGGACCAGCTCCGGGAGCACGTCCACCTGCGAGACGATGCGCCCGAGGGCGCCCAGCAGCTTGTCCCGCTGCGCGCTCATCCCGATCGGGAACATCTCTCTGATCTGCGGATTTCGTACGAACAGGTCGGAATAGAAGAACAGGGCGACAGCGTCGCCCTGTTCCGCGACCCGCGCGAAGCTGTCCTTCAATCGCTGAGCGTCCACACGGTCTCCCCCCGGCAATCACGAACATCACGAGCCTAAGGGATGTTTTGGGACTAATGAGACAGAGGGGACAATTCAGCTAGAGTCATCACTCTCGGTCACTGATCCCTTCCACCATGACCTGTGCGACGAGACCGTACGCGGCGGCCCAGTCCCGCTCGAGTTCGGGAGTCCACGCCGGGCCGCTGAAGTGCCTGAGGGTGTTCATCAGGCTCGCGCCCACCTCGGGATAGTGCTCCGGAGAGACCCCGAACCCCTGGTGCCGCCGGCCGAGATCATGGAGGAACGGGACGAGTTCCGGGGTCCGGTCCACCAGGGAGACGATGTGCGACAGCGCGCCGAGCAGCTTCTCGTGCTGCTTGCCCATGGCCGCCGGGAACATCGGCCGGAGGCCGGGATCGCGCTCGAACAGGTCCGAGTAGAAGTACGCCGCGACGTCGTCGCCGTGCTTCGCGACCAGCACGAAGTTGTCCTTGATCCCTTGCGGATCCATCGGTCCCTCTTCTCGTGTCGGTTGGCGAAACGCCCATAGTGTCACATTCGCCACACGAGTGACGTTAGGGATGTCCGAGACGTGATCAGGCCGGCTCGGGTTCGCGGATGCGCTGGCTGATGACATGGGTCACCCCGTCACCGCGCATGCTGACTCCGTAGAGCGCGTCCGCGCCCTCCATGGTCCGCTTCTGGTGGGTGATGATGATCAGCTGTGACGACTCGCGGAGCTCCTCCAGGATCGTCAGGAGCCGCTGGGTGTTGGTGTCGTCCAGCGCCGCCTCGACCTCGTCGAGCACATAGAACGGGGAAGGACGGGCCCGGAAGATCGCGACCAGGATCGCGATGGCGACCAGCGAACGCTCGCCGCCGGACAGGAGCGAAAGGCGCTTGACCTTCTTCCCCGGCGGCCGGGCCTCCACCTCGACCCCGGTCGCCAGCATGTCGTCCGGCTCGGTGAGCGAGAGCCGTCCCTCGCCCCCGGGGAACAGGCGCGAGAAGATCCGCTCGAACTCGCGCGCGGTGTCCTCGAACGCCGAGGCGAACACCTGCTGGACCCGCTCGTCGACCTCCTTGACCACGGTGAGCAGGTCGCGACGGGTCTTCTTGAGATCCTCCAGCTGTGAGGTCAGGAAGGCGTGGCGCTCCTCCAGCGCCGCGAACTCCTCGAGGGCCAGCGGATTGACCTTCCCGAGCTGGGTGAGCTGACGCTCGGCCGTCTTGGCCCGTTTCTCCTGGACGACCCGGTCGTAGGGCTGCGGCCGGGCCTCCTCGCCGGCGTCGGGCGCCGGCGGTACGGGCTGCTCGGGGCCGTACTCGGCGATGAGGGCGGCGACCTCGACGCCGTATTCCTCCAGCGCCCGGTTCTCGAGCTGCTCCAACCGCAATCGCCGCTCGGCCCGAGCGACCTCGCTGCCGTGGACCACGTTGACGAGTCTCTCCAGCTGAGCGGACAGCTCTCGCACCTGGGCTCGAATGATCTTCAGCTCGGCGTCGCGGCTCTCGCGCGCCCGTTCGGCCGCCTCGCGCTGGGTCACGGCGGCGCCCAGGGACAGCTCGATGCGTTCGAGGGACGCCTGCGCTCCCTGCTCCACCGCCTTGGCGACGAGGGCCTGCCGATGCCTGCGCTCGCGCCGCGCGGCCGCCCGAGCGCGTTCCTCGCGCTCCTTGCGGGCACCGCGCTCGAGCGCGTCGGCCCGGCCGGTGATCGCCTTGACCCGCTCCTCGGCCGTACGGACCGAGAGCCGCGCCTCCATCTCGGCCGCGCGGAGCTCCTGGGAGCGCTCGGCGAGCCGGTCCCGCCGCCCCGTGTCCGGCTCGTCCTCCTCCTCCGCGGCCTCCTCCGCCACCTCGAGGCGCTCCTGCAGCTCGGCGACGCCGTGGGCGTCGCGTTCGCGAGCCTCTTCGGCGGTCGCGAGCGCCCGGGCGAGCCGCTCGACCTCCTGCCGGGCGGCCTGTGCCCCCGCCTGGAGCCGGGCCAGGTGCCTGGCCTCCTGTGCCGCCTGAGCGTCGACCTCCCGCAACCGGGCGCGTACCCGGTCCAGCTCCGACTGTGCCTCACCGGCCCGGGCCTGGGCCTGGTCGACCGCGCTCTGGGCCGCCTCGCGGGCCGCCTGTGCCCGCCGCTCGGCCTCGCCGGCCTCGCCGAGCGCGGTCGCGCTGAGCTCCGCACGCTCGCCCGCGGCGGCCAGGCTCTCGATCGCCTCGTCCAGCGCGGCCCGCATCTGCAGCGGCCCGTGTCCTCCGCCGGCGGTGCCACCGTGCGCCCAGTGCGCGCCCAGCAGGTCTCCGTCCCGGGTCACCGCGCGCAGCATGGGCTCCGCCTTGACCACGACGCGGGCGGCGGCGAGATCCTCGACGACCACGACGCCCTCGAGGAGGTGGCCGATCGCCGAACGGATCGGCTCCGGCGCCGAGACCAGTTCCCCGGCATGCCGGGCACCGGCCGGAAGGGGCGTCACGGCGGCCGGTCCGGGGCCCGGCCCGTCGCCGACCACCATGCCGACGCGCCCGGAGTCTCCGTCCCGTAACAGGCCGAGCGCAGCCTCCGCGGTGTCGAGCGAGGCGACGGCGACGGCCTCGGTGGCCGCCCCCAGCGCCGCCGCCACGGCGGCCTCGACGCCCGGCTCCACGGTGACCAGCGCCGCCACGGTGCCGAGCACGCCCTCGAGGCCGGCCGCCAGAACGGCCTCGCCCCCGGCCGCGGCGCCGTCCACGGTCAGCTGGAGCGCCTCGACCCGGGCGCGCAGTGCGGCGACGGCGCGCTGGGCCTCCTGGTCCGCGTCCCGCGCGGCCACGACCCGGCCCCTCGCCTCCTTCAGTTCCCGTTCCGGTCCGGCGACCGCGGCACGCCCCTGTTCCAGCGCCGACTTCGCCTGTGCCAGGGCGGACTCCGCCCGTTCATGGTCGGCGGTGAGCCGCGGATCCACGCCGGTCCCGGAGTCCCGCGCGTCGCATTCGGCCTGCGCCGCCTCGGCACGCTGCTGCGCCTCGGCACGGGCCGTGGCGAGCCGGCCGATCTCCGCCTCGGCCGCCTGGCTCTTCCCGCGCAGCGCCTCGACCCGTCCACGCAGCCTGGCCAGGCCCTCCCGGCGATCCGCGGCTGCTCGGGTGGCGTCGTGGAGCCTGCGCTCCTCGCCCTTGAGCAGGTTCTCGGCCTCGGTCCGCTCGCGTACCGCCTCGGTCAGCCCGTCTTCGGCCTCCTCGAGCCGGCCGCTCAGCCACTCCTCCTGCTCACGGATCTCGGCCGCCTCGCGCTCCATGTCCTCGGGGTCACGGCCGCGCCGTTCCTCGGACCCCGCCTCGGTGGCGTGCCGGTGCCGCTCGGCGGCAAGGTCCGCGACCCCGCGCAGGCGCTCCCGCAGTGACGACAGCCGGAACCAGGTGTCCTGCGCCTTGGCCAGGCGAGGAGCCTCGGCCTGCGCCTCCGCCTCGAGTTCGGTCTCGCGGGCCTGTGTTTCCGCGAGCGCCCGCTCCACCCCCAGGCGCCGCTCCCTGACGGCCGCCTCGTCGGCCGCCTCCTCCTCGAGCCTGCTCCGGAGGGTCAGGAGGTCATCGGCGAGCAGACGCAGCCGTGCGTCGCGGAGCTCGGCCTGGATGGTGGCCGCTCTACGTGCGAGCTCGGCCTGCCGCCCGAGCGGCTTGAGCTGGCGGCGCAGCTCTCCGGTCAGATCCTGGACCCGGGTGAGGTTGGCCTGCATCGCGTCGAGTTTGCGCAGCGCCTTGTCTTTGCGCTTGCGGTGCTTCAGGACGCCGGCCGCCTCCTCGATCACGGCTCTCCGGCCCTCGGGTCCCGAGTGCAGCACGGCGTCGAGCTGCCCCTGCCCGATGATGACGTGCATCTCACGTCCGATGCCCGAGTCCGAGAGCAGATCCTGTACGTCGAGGAGCCGGCAGGGGTCCCCGTTGATCGAATACTCGCTCTGACCGGACCGGAACATGAGCCGGCTGATCGTCACCTCGGTGTAGTCGATCGGGAGGGCGCCATCGGAGTTGTCGATCGTGAGGACGACCTCGGCCCGGCCCAGCGGCGGCCTGCTGGCCGTGCCCGCGAAGATGACGTCCTCCATCTTGCCGCCGCGCAGGGACTTGGCGCCCTGCTCCCCCATGACCCACGCGAGGGCGTCCACCACGTTCGACTTGCCCGAGCCGTTGGGACCGACGACGCAGGTGATGCCGGGTTCGAAGCGCAACATCGTGGACGAGGCGAAGGATTTGAAGCCGCGCAGCGTGAGGCTCTTCAGATACACGTGCGCGCACTCCTCCCGGTCCGCACCCCTGAACAGTCGCACGATACCGGTCAGCGGCCGGCAGATCCGGTATCACCGGTGTTCGCCCACCCAATGCGCTACGGCCGGCGATCGTGCACGGGACCTCTCGCCGGACCACCTCCATCGGCGGGACCCTGGGCCCGCCGGGCGGCGGCGCCTACGGGTTGACCGAGACCGACGTGGTCCAGGGGCGGTGCCGGCCTCGGCGGTGAAATCCCCGGTGACGCAGGTCAAAGACATTCCGGCTCATCTGACCTGCGGAGGCTATGGCACTTCGCCGACGCGACTCGGCGTCTTCTCAGCGGTTTGCGAGAGACGTCCACGGCCCAGATCCCGGATGGCGCCTACTCGGGGTGTCAGGACAGCGCGTTCCGGCACGGGATGGATGCTCCCCGGGCAACTCCCGTTACCTCGGCCGTCATCTTCCCTGATGGACCGCGAGGGCTTTGTCCGTGCCATTACCGGCGCGAGATGACGACCGGAAATCCGCGCCTGTCAACGCCGAAGACCCGACATATCAGGACAAAACAAAGGGACGTCGATATCGACGTCCCTTTCGGTCTCGGCACAGACGGTCAGGTCAACGCCGGTTCACGGTCCTTGACACCAAGGGCCAGGACATCGTCCTGGTCGACCGATGCCAGCGCCTTGTTCTCCGCCTCGAGCCGTACCAGTTCGGCTTCCAGATCCCGAACACGCCGCTGCAGACGCCGCATCTCCGCGACCATCCGGGGGTCGGGACCGCCGACGTGGCCGAGTAGAGCCTTCGCCATGATTAAGGGTCCTCCACGCTGAGTAACCAGCAGGATCGCGCACAAAGAGCCGGTAAGCCGATGCGCGTATCATCTAGAGTCGCACCGGCCGGAGTGTCGGTCAAGACGGACATCACAGGCCAGTAACAACCGGTCCCCACAAGTTTAGCAGGTACAAACCAGAACGCCCTACCCCATCAGCGTTCCACGAAACCGTTCAGGCCGCCACGAGACCCGCTCCACCGTTCCGTGACACCACTGACCAGGCCAGGTGTATCGGATCCGCGCAACAGTTCCAGCAGCCGTTCACATGACGCTCGGGAACCTTCGGCAACGACTTCGACACGGCCGTCTCTCAGGTTGGTCGCGGATCCGACAAGCCCCAGTTCGAGCGCCCGGGCGCGCACCCACCAGCGGAAACCGACACCTTGCACGCTCCCGCGCGCCCACGCCGTCAGCCGTACGACCTCACTCACGGAACGTCATCTTAGGGAGCCGGGGGCCGGCATGCGCGGCGACGGTGGCAGCACGTCACCATCGGGCCCGGCGCGGACGGGGCTGGCACCGCGGGCAGCTGTAGGACGAACGGTTCATGAAGACGTCGCGCCGGATCGGGGTGCCGCACCGGCCACACGGCTGATCCCCGCGCCCGTAGGCGTCCAGGGAGCGATCGAAGTAGCCGCTCTCCCCGTTGACATTCACGTACAGGCTGTCGAAGGACGTCCCGCCGACGGCCAGAGCGGCTCCCATGACCTCGCGCACACCCTCGAGCACTCGGGCCGTCTCCGCCCGGGTCAGCGTCTCGGTCGGACGGGCCCAGTGCAGGTGGGCACGCCACAGCGCCTCGTCGGCATAGATGTTGCCGACCCCACTGATCAGCGACTGGTCGAGCAGCGCCCGTTTGATCCCGGTCTGCCGCCGCCGCAGCGCACGGTAGAACGCCTCATCGTCGAACGCCTCCTCGAGCGGGTCACGCGCGATGTGCAGGATCGGCTCCGGGACGTGTCTGGCGGCCTCGCCTCGTTCGGCCGCTGCGCCGAAGGCTTCCGGGAGCAGGTCCGTGACCATGAGGTGGCCGAAGGTGCGCTGGTCGACGAAGCGGAGGTCGAGACCGCCGTCCGCGAATGCCATCCGAACCCGCAGATGCTTTTCCAGCGGCCTGTCCGGCTCGCCCACGAGCAGCTGCCCACTCATGCCGAGGTGCGCCAGCAACGCCTCCGCCTCGTCGACGGGCCGCGGCATGGCGTCCGTCCGCGCCGTCGCGAGGGCGACGACCGCCGGGGCGACGACGGGGAGCCACAGATACTTGCCGCGGCGCTCGGCACCGAGCACCGTAAGGCCGGTCAGCCGGGCGGCGAAGTCCGCCGGCCCGGCCGCGTGCCGCCGGACGGCCCGCGGGTGCAGCACGCTGACGGACGCGATCGTCCGGCCGGACACCCAGCCGTCCAGGCCGCGGCGTACGACCTCTACCTCGGGCAGCTCAGGCACCGGCGGTCCCCGGGCGGACGAGGGCCTGGGCGGCCATGACCCGCGCCCCGTCGCAGGTCAGTGCGGGCGAGCCGTACAGCTCGTACCCGTCCTCGATCAGGGCGCTGACGCGCTCACAGAACTCCGCGTCATCCGGTCCGCTGATCAGCCGGTACCGCAGGGAGGATGGTTCCGTCATGTGAAGAAGGGTAGTGAAGGTCAGCCCTTGCCCGCGGCGCCGGCGGCCTCATGCGCGGCCGCCCGGGCGCGGATCTCGGTCCAGGCGGCCTCGGCGGCGTGCTGCTCGGCCTCCTTCTTGCTGCGGCCCTCCCCGGAGCCGTACACCTGCCCGCCGACCCGGACCGAGGCCCGGAAGGTCTTCTGGTGGTCCGGGCCGCTCTCCATGACGTGGTAGTCGGGTACGCCGAGATCCTCGACGGCCGTGAGCTCCTGCAGCGAGGTCTTCCAGTCAAGGCCCGCACCGAGGCTCGCCGACCTGTCGATCAACACGTCGAAGAGCCGGTGCACCAGATCGGAGGCCTCCGTGAGACCCAGGTCCAGATAGACCGCACCGATCAGCGCTTCGAGGGTGTCGGCCAGGATCGAGGACTTGTCCCGGCCGCCGGTTCCCTCCTCGCCGCGGCCGAGCCGGATGTGGGCCCCCACGCCGAGCGAACGGGCCACACCGGCGAGAGCCCGCATGTTGACGACGGCGGCCCGGAGCTTCGCCAGCTGTCCCTCGGGCAGATCGGGGTGGCTGCGGAACAGCGTGTCCGTGACGACCAGGCCGAGCACGGAGTCACCGAGGAACTCCAGGCGCTCATTGGTCGGCAGGCCGCCGTTCTCATAGGCGTACGAGCGGTGCGTGAGCGCCCGCTCCAGCAGTTCCTCGTCGAGATCGACGGCGAGAGCGCGCTCGAGATCGGCGCGGTCCGGCACAGGGTCGGGAGATTTCAGGCTCACACGTCCTCCTCGTAGCTCCACACCTCATCGTGGGTCCATCGCTACGGCGAGTGACATGCCCGGCGGTCACGAAGACCACACAGGTAAGGATTCCGCGAAGACGAGGTGTGCGCCGGCGAGTCGATCCCCCGGCGTACACCACGGCCTCGGGCACTCCTCCGTCACCCACCCGATGTCCACATCCGGCCTGGGGCGGCCCGGGCGGTTCCGATCGGCGCCCGTCGCCCGGCCGAAGTGAAAAGGATTGCATGATCACGCAGAACACGATCACACGGCTCAGTGAACGCGAGCCGTGCCTTCGGGCGGCGCGATCATGCAACCCTCCGCAGGGATCAAGCCTGCGTAATGACTTGACGCCGGTCGTAGGTGCCACAGGCCGAGCATGCGATGTGCGGCAGCTTGGGGTCGTGACACTGCGGGCACTCGACCAGAGTCGGCGCCGCGGTCTTCCACTGCGAACGCCGATGCCGCGTGCGACTGCGCGACTTCTTCCGCTTTGGGACGGCCACCTCAGCCCTCCTGGCTTTCTTCTCGTTGGTCCGGTAGGTCTTGCAGAGCCGCCCACCGAGGGTCGACGACGTCATGGTGATGGTCGGGCTCGGCATCCGCCAGCCGTACACCACACTCAGAGCACAGCCCGGGACAGTCGTCCCGGCACAGCGGGGACAGCGGCAGCGCGAGCACCACCGCGTCCCTGAGCGTCGGCTCGAGATCGATGAGATCGCCCTCGAGTTGCGGCTCGTCCTCCCCGGGCGCGTCTTCGCCGCGTACGGATCGGGTGTCGGGATAGACGAAGAGCTCCTGGAACTCCACCTCGAAGCTCAAGGTGATCGGATCCAGACAGCGCGAGCACTCCCCGACGAGAGGCACCCGCGTCGTGCCCGTGACGAGCACACCCTCCATCACGGCCTCGAACCGGAGATCCAGCTCGAGGTCAGCGCCCTTGGGGACGCCGACCATCTCGACACCGAGACTCTCCGGAGCCGACACGGTCAGGTTCTCCTCGCGCATCGATCCCGGTCGGCGGCCCAAGGCTCGGGTGTCGAGTACCAGCGGGGCACGGGGATCAAGGCGAGACAGCGGTTTCCTGCTTTCGTGAGGCATGGAGAATCGGTGGCCGAGGACATGGCCGCCTGTAAGGATACCGAACGGATCCGGCGGACCCAACTCAGTCTTCGGCAAGGCGTCGTATGAGGCGCTCGTGGATGAGGTCGGGAACCAGCCCGGAGATGTCGCCTCCGTACTTGGCGATCTCCTTCATCAGGCTCGAGGACAAGAAGGAGTACAGCGGGTTGGTCGCCATGAACATCGTCTCGACCCCAGCCATACGGTGATTCATCTG
Organism: Actinomadura sp.; assembly: GCA_036008685.1. GTDB lineage: Bacteria > Actinomycetota > Actinomycetes > Streptosporangiales > Streptosporangiaceae > Actinomadura_C. The sequence goes on from DASYNF010000210.1 coordinate 146,186, forward strand.
GGCCATCTGGAGCTCGTAGTCGAAGTCGCTGACGGCCCGCAGCCCCTTGACGATGACCGGGATCTCGTGCTGACGGCAATAGTCCACGAGCAGGCCGTGGAACTTGTCCACGCGGACGTTCCCGTATTCGCGCGTCACCTCACGGAGCATGTCGATACGCTCGTCGACGGTGAAGAGGCCCTGTTTCGAATAATTGATCAGTACGGCCACGACCACCTCGTCATACAGGCGGGAAGCCCGGCTGATGATATCGAGGTGCCCGTTGGTCACTGGGTCGAAGGAGCCTGGACAAACGACACGGCGCACGAGGTGGAACCCTCCGGTCTGTGGCGGCGACCTGTGGCGTGACCGTACCAAACCGGGACGGACCTGGTGCCTCCGCCTCACGCGCGAACGTCCTCAGGGGCTGTCCCGGGACCGTCCGTCGCCCGGCCGTACCAGAACACCGCCTCCCCGTACCGCCGTTCGCGCTCGGGGGTGTAGCCGGGGGGCCAGACCAGATCGCCGCTCCGCCCGGCCCGCTCTACGACCACGAGGGCGTCCTCGGCGAGCCAGCCGTTCTCACGCAGTGCGACGAGCAGCCTTGTGACCTCCTCACCGCCCAGGGCGTACGGCGGGTCCGCGAAGATCAGGTCGTACGGCTCCTCGCACCCCCGCCGGACCACCCGCTCGACGCGGTCCGCGCGGAGCACCGCACCGGGCAGCCCCAGCGCGGCGATGTTGTCGTCGATGACCTTCACCGCCCGGGCATGGGACTCGACGAGCAGGGCGTGCTCGGCGCCCCTGGACAGCGCCTCGAGCCCCACGGCGCCGGACCCCGCGAACAGGTCGGCCACCCGGCAGCCCTCGAGCGGGCCGAGCAGTGCCAGCACGGTCGAGAACAGTCCCTCGCGGGCTCGATCGCTGGTGGGCCTGGTGTCACGACCGGATGGCACGGCTATCCGGCGGCCTCCGGCCGTTCCGGCGATGAGTCGGGTCACTTACCCAGTGTGCCCGGCCGTGTCCGGGTAGATCGCACGGGTCCGGCTGTGAACTTCTGCCCAAACCCAAAAGATCCCTTTCAGCAAGCTACGTTGCGTGACACGATTAGAGCCAATTGTGGGGCAGAAGTGGCCGATGAAGCGCCTATCTCGTCCTGCCCCCTCACTCACACCAGGAGACTTGACCATGCGCCTAGTTACCAGAGCGGTAACGGCGGCCGGGGTGGCGGTCCTGGGCATCACCGTTATGGGCGGGCCCGCCCACGCTGATTCGGCCGGTGCTTCCGGCCTTCTCCCGGGTCTGTCCGACACAGTCACGAGCACCACGAACGTGGTGCACGGGGTTGTGGGATCGGTGTCCAACGTCACCACGCCGCAACGCAAGACCCAACGCACGTCCAGGAGCCCGCGCAAGCGGGCGCCCGGGGTGAACGTCGGCCTCAAGGTGGGGACGCCCGTGCTCCCCGTACGGGCCGCGGCCGGGGCTTCGGTCCACGCGGCCCCTGAGACCGGCGTCGCCGTACGTGCGGCCCTGGACGTGTGCCTCGGCGGCACGGCGGGATGCGGCAACGACCTTCCCCCGAGTCCTCCGGGACCACCGCTCCCACCCGGAAACCCGACCACCCCGCCCACACCGTCGGAGCCCCCCGCTCCGTCTCTGCCACCCAGCGCTCCGCCCGTCGCATCGGGCGAGCTCGGGGAACCCGTCCCGAGCGCCATGGCGTCCCGGATCGGGAGCCTGCCCTTCACGGGCGCACCGGTGAACACCCTCATCGGGCTCGCCGGTGTTCTGCTCGTGGCGGGTGCGGTCGCGGTGGCCGCCTCCCGGCGGCGAGCCGGTAGCGAGTCCTGACCGTCCTTCACTCCGCTGTCCGTCCACGCCGGCGCAACTCCGGCGCGGACGGACAGCGCGGACGGACAGCGCGGACGGACAGCGCGGACGGCCTGCGCGGCTCCCCACCCGACCGGCCGGCCCCGCACAGCCCCGCTCGCCCCCGGCCCCGTACGGCCCGCCCCCTTCCGGTGACCGGCCCACGGACAGCCCCGCCCGGCACGGCCGGCCCCCGTCCCTCACGCCTTCCGGCCCGGCTCTCCCCCGGAGCGGCTCACGGCCCGGCGTCGGCCCCGTCTCTCACGCCTTCTCGAGATACCGCGCGCGCTCGTCGTCGAGCAGTGCGGCCAGTTCGGCGGCGAGGACAGGATTGTCGGTGAGCTCCGGATCCGCCCGCACCACCTGGCCGGCCTCCTCCCGAGCGCGCAGGATCATTTCCTCGTCATGGAGCAAGGTGAGCAGCCTGAGGCTCGAGGTCCGTCCCGCCTGCGCGGCCCCGAGGACGTCCCCCTCCCGCCGCTGCTCCAGGTCGAGCCGCGACAGCTCGAACCCATCGGTCGTCGACGCCACCGCCGCGAGCCGCTCCCTCACCTTGGTGCCCCGGGGAGCCCCCGTGACGAGCAGGCAGAGACCTGGCAGCCGACCACGGCCCACCCGGCCGCGCAGCTGATGGAGCTGTGAGACGCCGAATCGGTCGGCGTCCATGATCATCATCACGGTCGCGTTGGGCATGTCCACTCCCACCTCGACCACCGTGGTGGCGAGAAGGACGTCGAGATCTCCCTCCGCGAAGGCGCGCATCGCCGCGTCCTTCTCCTCGGGGTTGAGCTTGCCGTGCAGCACGCCGATCCGCAGTCCACGCAGGTGATCCTGTTCCAGCCGCGGCAGCAGGTCCAGCACGGCCAGCGGAGGCCGCCGCTCGCCCTCCTCGTCCTTCGGCTCGACGTCGCCCTCGTCTCCCTCCTGCTCACCGATCCGGGGGCAGACGATGTAGGTCTGACGGCCCTGCGCGGCCTCCTCACGGATCCGCTCCCAGGCCCGGTCGTAGAAGCCCGGCTTCTCCGGGGGGACCACATGGGTCTTGATCTCGGCACGCCCGGCCGGCAGCTGGGACAGCACCGAGGTGTCGAGGTCTCCGAAGACCGTCATCGCCACCGTGCGAGGAATCGGGGTGGCCGTCATCACCAGCACGTGGGGCCGGCCACCCGGCACCTTCTCGCGGAGGGCGTCTCGCTGCTCGACCCCGAACCTGTGCTGCTCGTCGACGACGACGAGGCCGAGATCGGCGAACTGGACGTGCTCCTGCAGCAGCGCATGGGTGCCGACGACGATGCCCGCGGCCCCCGAGGCGGCGTCGAGCAGTGCCGCCCGGCGCGCCTTGGCCCCCTGTGAACCGGTGAGCAGGGCCACCCGCGTGGCGTTGTCCGTCCCGCCGAGTTGCCCGCCCTGCGCGAGCGGACCGAGCATGCGGACCATCGAGCGGTGGTGCTGCTGGGCCAGGACCTCGGTGGGAGCAAGGAGCACCGCCTGCCCGCCGGCGTCGACGACCTGGAGCATGGCGCGCAGTGCGCACATGGTCTTGCCCGAGCCGACATCCCCCTGGAGCAGCCGATGCATCGGGTGCTCACGACCGAGGTCAGCGGCGATCTCCGCACCGACGGATCGCTGCCCCTCGGTGAGAGTGAAGGGGAGTCGCTGATCGAACTCGTCGAGCAGGCCACCGGTGACCTCGGCGCGGGCCTTGGCGGGCAGCGCCCCGGCGGCGATCCGGCGCTGAGCCAGCGCCACCTGCAGGACGAAGGCCTCGTCCCACTTCAGCCGCTTGCGGGCCCGCGAGAGCTCCGCGTGATCCTTGGGCCGGTGAATCCCCTCATAGGCCTCCGGGAGGCCGATGAGGCCATGGCGGACCAAGGTCTCATCCGGCATGGGATCCGCACCGATCTCGACCGTGTCGAGGATCATCTTGACGCAGTCCGCGATCTTCCAGGACTCGAGGCCCTTGGTCGCGGGATAGACCGGGATGAGCTCCTCGGCGAACTCGCGGGCGGCCTTGGAACCGCCCACGGCGGCGGCCACGGGTTGATAGTCGGGGTGGGTGAGCTGCTTCTTCATCCCCTTGCCGGTCCGGTAGAAGGAGACCTTGCCCGCGAACAACGCCTGTGTGCCCGGGGGCAGCTCCCGCTCCGGCCGGAAAGAGGCCCTTCTTCCGAAGAACGTGAGCACCAGCTCGCCCCGGCCGTCGGTCACCGTGACCTCGAGCAGATAGCCGGGGCGCTTGGTGATCGAGCGGCCCTGGACCTTCAGCACCTCGGCCATGACGGTGACGTGCTCGCCCTCGACCAGGCCACCGAGATCGGTGAGCTCACCGCGTTGGGCATAGCGCCGGGGGTAATGACACAGCAGGTCGCCCACCGTGTGCAGGCCGAGACCCTCGGCCATCACCTTGGCCGTACGGTCACCGAGCACCTTGCGCAGCGGCTCGTCAAGTTTCGCCACAGAGCCATTACAGACCATGTCCGGGCGCACCCGTGCACCGAAGCCCCCGACATGCCCGGTCCTCCGCCCGATGTCACCGGCCCTATTCGACGCCGATGAGTACGGGATGACGCTCCTGACCCCCCTCGTAGACCACCAGTTCCACGTCGGGACGCTGGGCCCGCAGGCGGGTCTCCACCGCTTCGGCCAGTCCGCCGGGCGCCGCCATCCCGGTGATCAGCGTGGCCAGCTCACCGCCACCGGCCAGCATGCGGCCGAGGATCTCCTGGGCGACCTCCGTCAGATCGGCGCCGATCAGGCACACATCCCCCTCGATCGATCCGAGGACGTCACCCGGCCGGCAGATACCGGCGGAGGTGACGGCCTCCTCGGCCGCCGTCTCCAGATGACCGAACCTCGTCGCTCCGAGCGCACGGGTCATCGCGATCACATCGTCGTCGAAGCGCCGGCCGGGGTCGTGCACCGCCAGTGCGGCAAGGCCCTGCACGGAGGCCCTGGTGGGAAGCACGACGACGCGCACGCCACTGTCGCCGGCCAGCTCGGCGGCCGCCTCGGCCACGGCCAGCACATCCGGCTCGTTGGGCAGCACGGCCACCTCATCGCCGGCCGCGACGATGGCCTCGATCACCACCGCCATCGGCGGGACGCCGCCCGACTCACGGCGCACGACCTTCGCCCCACAGCTCTCGAAGAGCTCCGCCAGGCCGTCGGCCGCCGTGACCGCCACGACGCCACGCCCGCCGCAGGATGCCGTCCGTCCGGCGCCGGCCCGTGAATCACCCTGGAGGTAGGTCACCCGGATGCGGTGGGGCCGTCCGGCGGCGATGCCGGCCTCGATCGCGGCGCCGGCCCCGCCGAGCACGCGGGCGAGACCGCGCAGGACCTGGCTGAGGATCACACCGGAGTTGCCGCGCGCGCCGAGCAGGGCCCCGTGGGCCAGGGCCCGCCACGTCGCCTCGATCCCGGCCTGGTCCGCCACTCCGTCCAGCCCCTCGGCGGCCGCGAGCATCGTCAGTGCAGGTTCGTCCCGGTGTCCCGGTCGGGTACGGGAAAGACGTTGAGCCGGTCGATCTCGCCGCGCGTGCGCCCGAGAGCCTCGGCCGACAACCGGCACCAGCGTCTCACTCCGGCGGCATCCAGAACCTGGTGCACCCCCGCCTCCCTGTCCCCAGTGAGCCCGGTGGGCCCCGGTGAGGATTCATCTTTACCCGCCGGCCGCCGCGGGGGAACGGATCCGCGGGCTGATTCGCGTCCGGGTGGGCCGTCGGCTACTCTGGCATGGATGTCCCCGCAGGGGACTTCTTTGGCGAGCGGCCGATCTGGGCGCTCAAGCATCGACACTCACCTTTGGAGTTTCCCGTGGCTTCCGTCTGCGATGTCTGCGGCAAGGGACCCGGTTTCGGCATGCGCGTCTCCCACTCGCACCGCCGCACCCCGCGCCGCTGGAACCCCAACATCCAGCGCGTGCGCGCCCTCGTCGGCAGCACCACCAAGCGCATCAACGCCTGCACGTCCTGCATCAAGGCCGGCAAGGTGAAGCGCCCCGTCGTCTGACCAGACGACGCCCGAACGTCTTGGCCGGCTCATCGTCCAGCGGTGAGCCGGCTTTTTCGTATGCGGGGGGTATGCGGGGGCGACATACGGACGGGTGTGCAGGTCGCCCGGGGGAGACCCGGGCCCCCGCCGGATGATCAGCGCCGGCGCCAGCCGTGGTCGACCGGTCCGATGCCCGAACCGAGCGAGAAGCCGTGCTCGATGGCTCCGGTGACATAGTCCTTCGCCCTGCCCACCGCTCCCACGACGTCCTCGCCCAGCGCCAGATGGGACGCGATGGCCGAGGCGAGCGTGCACCCGGTGCCATGCGTGTGCAGGTTGTCATGACGTGCGGCCGCGAACCGGTGCTCCGTGGTGCCGTCGAACAGGAGATCCACAGGCTCTCCCGGCAGATGCCCGCCCTTGATGAGCACCCAGCGAGGGCCCAGCGCCTTGACCGCCTCAGCGGCCTCCCGCAGCCCCGCCTCGTCGATGACCTTCACTCCCGTGAGCTGCTCCACCTCCCACAGGTTCGGCGTCACCACGGTCGCGACCGGCAACAGCGCCGTACGGACGGCACTGACCGCGTCGGCCTCGAGGAGGGCGTCACCGTGCTTGGACACCCCCACCGGGTCGACGACCACGGGGGCGTCGACCCCCGCGAGCACCTCGGCGACGACCTCCACCAGCGTGGTGGAGGCGAGCATGCCGGTCTTGACGGCGTCCACTCCGATGTCGGAGAGCACCGAGTCGAGCTGCGCCCGTACGGCTTCGGGGGGCAGTTCCCAATAGCCCTGGACTCCCATGGAGTTCTGGGCCGTCACGGCCGCGATCACGCTCATCCCGTGGACCCCGAGGGCCAGCATCGTCTTCAGATCCGCCTGGATCCCGGCACCACCGCCGGAGTCCGAGCCTGCCACGGTCAGTACGCGCGGAGGGGTCGGCTGCGCCATGCCCCAAAGCCTATGGCCCCCGGCCTCCGTCACATGACCGGGCGACCGCGAGAGCGCCGAGGGACCGGGCCCCGGTCCGCCGAGGGCGGGCCAGAGGCCTGCCACGAAAGATCAGCCGAGCGCACAGGTGACACGGTTGAAGCGGCACGCCGACGGCCGGCTGGCCGCCCCATTGGCCCAGAAGACCACCCGGAGAGAGTGCCCGGGCGCGATCACGGGAGCCTGTGCGGAGTTACGGATGCTGGCGACCGAGCCCGGCTTGACGAGCACGGCGTTCGAGACCGACAGCACATGGGCGTTGGGGATCCGGAACACCAGCGTCCAGAGCTTGATCGGCCGTGTTCCCCGATTGAAGATCGTCGCCGTTCCGGTGAAGCCGGTCTGCGTCCGTGAGGTGGCCCGGAAGGCGACGGTGACGGCCCGGTTCTGCTGGTCGCCCGCCCCCCGTTGCATATCCGCGCTGTTGCGTGTCCCGGATCCAGGCTGCTCGGGATGCGAGGGCGTGCCCCCCGCGAAGTTCAGCGAAATCTGCGAGGTGCTCCAGGCGGCCGCGACGACACCGACGGCCACGACCCCGGCAATGGCCGGGAGCAGGGGCACTTTGGTGATCCAGTTGAGGTGGCCGCCCTCTCGCGGCTCCTCGGTCACCGGGACATCGGTGAGGCTGTCAGCGTCGGTCTCGTCCGCGAATTTGTTGTGTCGTCCCATCCCGTCCTCTTCGGTCCCAGGATGTATACCAAATCACACTTAGACCTGCCTGCAAGATGCGAAACTCGTCAACCGCAATTCATCAGAACTCACTTCGCAAAGTGATCCCAGCCACCACTCTCGTACGGCCGGCCGTCCACGGTCACCCCTCGCCCTTCGGCGACCCGGCCGATCCGCCGCCAGGTCTCCGGAAGGTCGACGCCGGGTGGGAACGTGCCCGCGAACGCGTGATCCTCTCCGCCCGTGAGCACGTACCGGAGCCCGTCCGGGCCGAGCCGCGCCGGCACCGGGAGCAGTTCCGTGTCGAGCTCGATGCGCGCGCCGCTCTCCTCCGCGATGTGCCCGAGATCCTGGGTCAAGCCGTCACTCACGTCCAGCAGCGCGGTGGCTCCGAGCCGGGCCGCCTCCGGCCCGGCGTCGTAGGCCGGCCGCGGCCGGCGGTGAGCGTCCACGAGTTCGGCCGGCTCCGAGCACCCGCGGGTCAGCAGCTCGAGGCCCGCGGCGGCGAAGCCGAGCCGTCCCCTGATCGCCACCACATCACCGGGGCGCGCGCCCGACCGGGTGAGGGGACGGGCTCCACGGAGATCCCCCAGCGCTGTGACGGCGAGCACGATCTCCGAAGCGCTCACCACGTCCCCGCCGACCACGGAGGCACCCACGAGATCACATTCGTCGCGCAACCCTTCACAGACCGCCTCGGCCCACGCGACCGGAGTCTCCGGCGGGGCCCCGAAGCCGATCAGCAGCGCGGTCGGCCACGCTCCCATCGCGGCCACGTCCGCCAGATTCTGCGCCGCCGCCTTACGGCCCACCTCGTACGCACTCGACCAGTCACGGCGGAAGTGCCGGCCTTCGACGAGCAGGTCCGAGGTCGCCACCACCCGGCCGTCCGGCATCCGGACGACGGCGGCGTCGTCTCCCGGCCCGAGATCTACTGCCGGTCCCTGCGTCAGACGCTGAGTTATACGAGCGATAAGTCCAAATTCGCCCAGATCACCGATTGTGATAGCCCACACCTCCGTGAAGACACGGTACGGTGGCCGACGGACGGGACAAACTACGCCCGGGAGGACGTGATGGTGCAGGCCTACATCCTCATCCAGACAGAGGTCGGCAAGGCGGCCGACGTGGCCCACGAGATCTCCGGCATCTTCGGCGTCACGAAAGCTGAGGATGTGACCGGTCCCTACGACGTGATCGTACGGGCGGAGGCGAACAACGTGGACGATCTGGGCAAACTCGTCGTCGCCCAGATCCAGGCGGTCCAAGGGATCACTCGGACCCTGACCTGCCCCATCGTGCATATATAGTGCCGTGGCACCGTCGGCCGACGTGTGCCCGGCACGGCACTAGGAGTCACCAGGTGGGGCGAAGGCCGCTGGCTCTGCTGGTGTGCGGACTGCTGCTCGCGGGCTGCGGGGGCGGGCCCGTACAGGTGCCGCCGACCCGGCCGGACGCCGCGACCGCGAGGCTCTGCGGTGCGCTGCGATTCCCGGAGAAGCTGCACGGCCAGTCCCCCCGGCCGACCGAGCCCAAGTCACCGATGATCTCCGCGTGGGGCTCCCCCGCGATAGCGGTGCGCTGCGGTGTCGGCCGTCCGGCGGCTTTGCTGCCCACGTCCGACCTGGTGACGATCAACGGCGTCGACTGGTTCCCGCAGCCCGCCGACCGGCCCATCACCTTCACGGCGCTGGGCCTGCGGGCCTACGTCGAGGTGACCGTCCCGGTGAAATACGCCCCCGCTGGAGACGTCCTGATCGAGCTGACCGACGCGATCAAGGCCATCCCCCGGAAGCCCGACGGCGAGCTCTAGGCGTACCCGGTCATGACCTTGGTGATGCTCCCAGGGATGTCAAGCCGTTAGCTCAAGATCCCTTGTGGCCCGGGCGTGAGCCCGGAGGAGAGGTTATGGCCCTTGGGATCGGGTCTCGCCGTCCTCGGGCTCGCCTGGCCCGCCACCGTCAGCGTGGTCCGAAGGCTCTGGGAGGGCGCGCATCCCCAGCCGATTGCGCAACCACGCCGAGGTGGAGGAAAACCCCCACCGGTGCACCTCACCGGAGACATCCACCCGAGCGACCAGCCCCGCCAACGCCGCCTCACCGAAGTCGATCGCCGACCCCAGCCGCTCGGCCAGCTCCATGCACGCCACCGCCGACTCCGGCGCCTCCCGGCCACGCCGATCCGAATAGCGCCCGCCTTCATCCGCGCGGCTCTATCCCAGCTGGTAAGAGGAACCGTTCTCAGGAAACGGAAGTGCCGGGTTCGAATCCCGGGAGCCGCACCATGCCCCTGTAGTCCAACTGGCAGAGACGCTGGTCCGAGGCACCAGATGTGCAGGTTCGAATCCTGTCGGGGGTACGACGCGGACTCACGCGAGTCCGCCGAGGGGCGGCGCCGACGCG
>DASYNF010000211.1:0-27019 GCA_036008685.1 Actinomadura sp.
CGCCTGCGCCGCTTTGATCAGCGGGGGGAAGAACGGGTTGGAGATGTCCGCCACGATCAGGCCGAGGTTGTACGTACGGCCCGTGGTCAGGGCGCGAGCGGCCCGGTTGGGCCGGTAGCCCAGCTCGTCCGCGAGGGCGAGCACCCGGGCACGGGTCTCCGGGCTGACCAGATGGGGCGCTGAGAACGTGCGCGACACCGTTGAAACGTGCACGCCGCAGGCCCGTGCCACCTCCCGGATCGTTACGGCCACCGTGCTCCTCTCGGTCTGGGGCCCGGAGCCCCGGACGGTCAGGTCCCAGTGTCCACCGGGCCAAGGATCACGGCGACCGGCTCCTTGATACAAACGGTTGCCGCCCTCGCCGACGGAGCGGCCAAGGCGGCCGTCCCGTACCGGCGGCCTCAAGGCCCTTACCGCCACGCCCTTCACGAGCACACTCACCTCGGAGCGAGGACGACCCCTTGACGTTTCGGTGCGATGTCATGGATGTTTTGTGCAATCGGTTGTGGTGATCTCCGCGATTCACCGTCGGCGGGTGCCATGGGCGCAGCGAGCGGGCCGGCGTCGTCTGGACCGAGGAGTGAGGGAGCGAGGAACGAGCGACCGAACGACGAGGGAAGACGGCGCCTCGAAGGCCCGCGAGCCGCCGCGCGGCAGCGCGGCAATAGGTAGAGCGAGCGGAGTGGGGCAGATGAATCTGAGTGGGGTCCTCTTCTTTCCGGTCACGCCGTTCACCGGCCGTGGCGAGGTGGCCGTCGACGTGCTCGCGGAGCACCTCCGCACCGGTCTGAGCCATGGTCCGGGCGGCGTCTTCGCGGCGTGCGGCACGGGCGAGTTCCCGGCCCTGTCGGCGGAGGAGCACGAACTGACCGTGCGGACGGCGGTGGACACCGTCGGCGGCCGGGTGCCCGTCATCGCCGGGGCGGGCGGACCACTCGGCTCGGCGCTGCGGCAGGCGCGCCAGGCGGCGGAGGCGGGGGCGGACGGCCTGCTGCTCATGCCGCCCTACCTGGCCCAGGGCCCGGTGGAGGGCCTGCGGGCCTACGTGGGGGCGATCACGGAGGCCGCCGGGATCCCGGCGATCCTCTACCAGCGCGGAGGCCTCGTCCTGGAGCCCGCGGTCGCCGTCGAGCTCGCCCGTGTCCCCGGGGTCGTCGGGTTGAAGGACGGCAACGGCGACATCGACCGGATGGCCCGGATCGTGGCCGCGGTGCGCCGGGAGATCGGCGACGGGTTCACCTTCTTCAACGGCCTGCCCACCGCCGAGCTGACCGTCCCGGCCTACCGGGGCATCGGCGTGGAGCTCTACTCCTCGGCGGCGTTCTGCTTCGTTCCCGAGGTCGCGGCCGCCTTCTGCACGGCGGTCGGCGGATCCGACCCCGACCTGGCCCGGCGGCTGATCGCCGAGTTCTACGCGCCCCTGGTCGAGCTGCGGAGCAAGGTGCCCGGCTATGCGGTCTCGCTGGTCAAGGCGGCGGTACGGCTGCGCGGGCTCGACGCCGGTCCGGTCCGGCCGCCATTGGTCGACGCCGCCCCCGAGCACGTCGAGGAGCTGTCGCGCCTCATCAAGGTGGGGCTGTCCATCGTCGGTGAGGAGCCGGGCCTGTGACGTCGATCGGAGCCGGGCCCGTGAACACGATCGGAGCCGGGTCGGCGAGCACGATCGCCGACCTGCGCAGCACCGTCCACCGCGTGCCGATGGTGCGGCCGTGGAGCCCGGGCATGACGCACATCCATCTGGTGGTCACCGAGCTGACGACCGGCGACGGCCGGACCGGCGTCGGATTCTCCTGGGCGCCATGGGTCGGCGGACGGGCGATCCACACGCTGCTCGAGACCGACATCCGGGACGCCGCCCTGGGCCTGCCCGTCCACCCGGACGTGGTCTTCGACCGGCTCTGGTGGCACCTGCACGAGGCCGGCCGCGGCGGGCTGACGACCACGGCGCTCGCGGCCGTGGACCTGGCGCTGTGGGATCTGCACGCGCCGGAGGGCATCGTGGACGCGATCGGACGGCGCCGCGACTCCGTGGAGGTCTACGGCAGCGGCGTCAACCGGCACTACCCGCTCGAGGAACTGGTCGCCCAGGCGGAGCGATGGTCGGCGCGGGGCCACACCGCGGTCAAGATCAAGGTGGGCCGCCCGGACCTGGCCGAAGACGTGCGGCGGGTCGCCGCCGTACGCGAGGTCATGGGGCCCGACGTCCGCATCATGATCGACGCCAACCAGCTCTGGGACCTGCCCCGGGCCCTGCGGGCCGTCGACGCGCTCCGGCCGTACGGACTGCACTGGGTCGAGGAACCGCTGCCGGCCGACGACGTCCAGGCCTACGCCCGGCTGCGCGCGAGCGTCGACGTCCCCATCGCCCTGGGGGAGAACACCCACACGACCTATCAGTTCCGGGACCTGCTGACGGCCGGGGCCTGCGACATCGTGCAGCCGAACGTGGTGCGGGTCGGCGGGATCACCCCGTTCCTGCGCATCGCCGAGCTGGCCCGCACCTTCGACATCCCGGTGTTCCCCCATCTGCTGCCGGACATCTCCGGACAGCTCGCCTGCTCCCTGCCGGAGCCGGCCATGGTCGAGGACGTGGAGGACGCGTCCTTCGCGGATCTCGGCGTGCTGGCCGAGCCCTACCCGGTGCGGATCGAGGGCGGCCTGCTCACTCCCGGAGACCACGCCGGCCACGGCATCCGCTTCGACCCGGCCGCCCTCGAGAGGACCCGGGTCTGAGCGGGCGGTCCCGGCCGTAGGGCGCGGGGCCCCTTCAGGGCTTCTAACCTTGTGGTCAGGGCCGACAGTGAGCCCGGACGGCTGACGATCAAGGAGACATGGGTTGGAGCTCGTTCATTCCGGCAAGGTCCGCGAGGTATACGCCGATGGGGACGATCTGGTCCTCGTGGCGTCGGACCGCGTAAGCGTCTACGACGTCATCCTGCCCACGGAGATCCCGGACAAAGGCAAGATCCTCACTCAGCTGTCGCTCTGGTGGTTCGAGCAGCTCGCCGACGTGGTGCCCAATCACGTCGTCTCCGCGACCGACGTGCCCGCGGAGTGGGAGGGCCGGGCGATCCGATGCCGCCGGCTGGACATGCTGCCCGTGGAGTGGATCGCCCGGGGCTATCTGGCCGGGCTGGGACTGAAGGAGTACGAGAAGCAGGGCACGGTGTCGGGTGTCCCGCTGCCTCCGGGGCTGGTCCAGAGCTCCAGGCTCCCTGAGCCGATCTTCACGCCCACGACCAAGGCCACCGAAGGCCACGACGAGTTCATGACCTTCGACGACGTGGTCGCGGAGATCGGGGCCGACACCGCCGAAGAGCTCCGCCGGGTGACCCTCGAGGTCTACCGGCGCGGCGCGGCCCTCGCCGCCGAGCGCGGCATCATCATCGCCGACACCAAGCTCGAGTTCGGCCGGGCCCCGGACGGCACTCTGGTCCTGGCCGACGAGGTGCTGACGCCGGACTCCTCCCGCTTCTGGCCCGCCGACGACTGGGAGCCGGGCCGTCCCCAGCAGGGCCTCGACAAGCAGTTCGTCCGCGACTGGTCGGCCACGCTGGACTGGGACCGTACGCCGCCCGGCCCGCCGATCCCGCCCGAGATCGTCGAAGCCACCCGCGACCGCTACGTCGACGTGTACGAAAGGCTGACCGGCCGGCGCTGGTAGAAGGGCCGGCTCATACGACTCCGGCCGAGCCGGCCGCCGAAACAACAGGCCGGGCGAAACAACGGGTCAAAGGTCGATGTGGCGACACAGACCGTCTCCAGCCAAGCTACGGACACCCGTTTTTGAGTTCTTTTGTCGGCCGTAACCCAGGATTGTCGCTACGGGGAGGGCTGTAGACGACATGGCTGACACGAAGCGCAAAACTCCGGCCAGGACGACGAAAGATCGGGAACCGCCACGGCCGACCATGCCTGTGCTGTACCAGAGCGGACAGGAGGTCCGGGGTCTCGGGGAGATGCGGGTGTTCCCCCTGGCCCTCGCTCCGAGCACCAGGACCGAGAGCTGCCGGCTCCTCAACCGGGTCCTGGCCGACTCGACGATCTTGTACAACCTGTACAAGAAGCACCACTGGCTCCTGCGGGGCCCGGCCTTCTACCAGCTGCATCTGCTGCTGGACAAGCACGCCGAGGAGCAGCTCAAGGTCATCGATCTCGTCGGCGAACGGATCCACGCCATCGGCGGTATCGCCGTCGCAGACCCCAGGCACGTCGCCGAGGTCACCACCGTCCCGCGTCCTCCCGACGGTTTCGAGGAGGTGCCGGCGATGCTGTCCCGGTTGCTGGAGGCGCACGAGATCGTCATCCGCAAGGTACGGGAGGCGATCGACAGGACGGCGGACGGCCGGGACGACGGCACGACCACGGGCCTCCTCCTGGGAGAGATCCTCAGGACCAACGAACTCCAGGTCTGGTTCGTGGCCGACCACCTGGCCGACGTCTCCTCCGCACGGAGCTGAAGCCCCACGACACCGCGCCGGCCGCGAACCACTGCGAGATCACGGCAAGGTTCGTTGTCGTGATGAGGAGACCATGGCCCCGAGGTGGACCCGTGCCAGGGCCAGAGCCCCGCGCGAGACGCCTCGCGCCGTCGGTGCTCTGCTGGCACTGTCGGTATCGGCGTTCTGCTACGTCACCACGGAGAACCTGCCGATCGGCCTGCTCAAGGTCATCTCAGCGGATCTGCACGTATCCCTGTCGGCCGTGGGCCTGCTGGTGACCGGTTACGGCGCGACGGTCGCGATCGCCTCGGTGCCGTTGACGCACTGGACCCGCCTGGTCCCCCGCCGGTGGCTGCTCTCCGGCCTGCTGGTGGTGTTCGTGCTGGCGACCGTGATGTCCGTGGCCACGTCGAGCTATGCCGTGCTGCTCGCGGCCCGGATCACCACCGCGCTGTCCCAGGCACTGTTCTGGGCGGTGGCCGCCACCACGGCCACCGGCCTCTTCTCACCACGGGCGCGCGGACGTGTGATCTCCGTGCTGGTCACCGGGAGCTCGTTCGGCATCATCCTCGGGGTGCCCACCGGCACGTGGCTCGGTCAGCAGGCCGGTTGGCGGACGGCCTTCCTGGCGCTGAGCGGATTCGGCCTGCTCGCCTTCCTCGCCGTCATCAGCCTGGTGCCGACGGCTCCTCCCGGGCGCGGCCATGCCGCCTTCGGGACCGCACCGGACACCCGGCGGTTCCGGATCGTGGTGGTGACGACGAGCCTGGTGATCCTCGGATACTTCACCTGCTCCACGTACATCACGGTCTTTCTCACCGAGGTCAGCGGGTTCACGTCCAAGGCGATCGGCCCGCTCCTGCTGCTGTCCGGGGTGGCCGGCATCGGGGGCACCGTCGCCTCCGGCGTCGTGGCCGGCCGCAGCCCGCGGGCCGCCATGATGGTCCCGGTCGCGCTCCTCATGGCGACGATGCTCGGGCTCTACCTCCTCGGCACCGGGCGGGCCGTCACAGCGGGGCTGGTGGCCCTGGCCGGCCTGTCCATGGGGGCCCTCGTCCCGGCCCTGCAGAACAGGGTCATGGAGGTCGCGCCCGGAAGCTCGGAGATCGCCTCAGCCGCCAACTCGGCGGCCTTCAACGTGGGCATCGCCGGCGGCGCCTTCCTCGGCGGCGTTCTCCTGCCGGTCTCCGGCGTACGCGGCACGGCGCTCGCGGGAGCGACGCTGGCCGCCGCGGGACTGGTCGTACTCCTGAGCGAGCCCCTGGTGACCGCGCCGCGTCGTACGCCGCTCGTACGCCGGGGACACTCCTGAAGACGCCCGCGGCCATGCCCCGCCGCGGTCGTCAGAGCCGGCGATACATGATGTGCAACCCGACGTATCCGTGCACCGGGTGGTGGAAGCCCTCCGGCAGGGTCGCCATCACCTCCATGCCGAGCGAGCGCCACAGCTCGACCGCCCGGGTGTTCGTCTCCACGACCGCGTTGAACTGCATCGCCCGGAAGCCGTCGGCGCGCGCCCGGTCGAAGATGTGCTCGCCCAGTGCCCGCCCGACGCCGCGCCCCTGGTGGTCGGGGTCGACCATGAAGCTCGCACTGGCGATGTGCGAGGCCGGC
Organism: Actinomadura sp.; assembly: GCA_036008685.1. Classification (GTDB taxonomy): domain Bacteria; phylum Actinomycetota; class Actinomycetes; order Streptosporangiales; family Streptosporangiaceae; genus Actinomadura_C. The sequence goes on from DASYNF010000211.1 coordinate 6,057, forward strand.
CCGCCGTGGTTGCGAGTGCCGTTGGCCGTGCCGAGGACGGTCCCGTCGGCTCCCACGGCCACGACCGTACGGCCGGGGGGCTCGGGAAACCACATGACACGGGCCTGCTCCTCGTCGACGTCGCGGTCCCAGGAGAAGGTCTCGCCGGCGGCGACGATGCGCCGCATGAAGGGCCACATCGAGGGCCAGTCGTCCGGCGTCGCGGCTCTGATCTGCATGCCGCCCAGCATGGTGCCGGAGCCCTGCGGACGGCCAGCGGTTTTCGCCGGCCGCAGACGACTGCGAGATCACGATGGGGTGAGGGTGTACGACGTCTGGGGGCGGGCTCGGAAGCGGACGGTGTCGGGGGCCTCGCGGGTCCAGGGGACGGTTCGGCCGTGACCGTCGGTGATGCGGAACCGGGCGGCGACGAGCGTGCTCTTCACCCGGGCGCCGGCGTGGTGGTCGGAGCGGAGCCGGATCTCGGTGGGCCGGCCGGCCCGCCATGTGATCCCGAGGGTGAAGGCCCCTCGCGCCCGCAGGCCGTCAACGTCGCCGGACGGCCAGGCCGGCGGCAGGGCCGGGAGGACGTGGATCATGTCGGCGTGGCTCTGCACCAGCATCTCGGCGATGCCCGCCGTGGCGCCGAAGTTGCCGTCGATCTGGAACGGCGGATGGGTGTCCCACAGGTTGGTCAGGGTCTGCAGGCGGAGCTGGTCGCGCAGCGCGGCGAAGGCCCGCTCGCCGTCGAGGAGACGTGCCCAGAAGCCGGCCTTCCACGACCGGCTCCAGCCGGGCGCCCAGCCCGAACCGTCGCCCTCCCGCGCCGTGAGCGAGACCTTGGCGGCCTCGGCGTACCGCGGGGTGGTGACCGGGGAGATCTGGCGGCCGGGGTGCAGCGCGTAGAGGTGCGAGACGTGCCGGTGGGTGTCCTCGGGATCGTCGAGATCCTCCTTCCACTCCTGCAGCTGACCCCACGAGCCGACGCGCAGGCCCGGGTCCAGCCTGGTCAGTGCGCGCTCCACCCGGGCCCGGAACGCGAGATCACCACCGAGGATCCGGCCGGCCGCGAGGACGTTGGTGAACAGGTCCCAGACGATCTGCTGCGACATCGAGGTGGCCGCGGTGAACTTACCGTGCTCGGGCGAATAGGACGGCACCGCCACGAGCGTGCCGTCCCGCGGGTCGGCCACCAGGAAGCCCAGCCAGAACTCCGCGGCCTCCCGCATGATCGGGTAGGCCCTGCTCCGAAGGAAGGCACGGTCACGGGTGAACTCGAAGTGCTCCCACAGATGCCGGGTCAGCCACGCCGCCGCCTCGGGGAACCAGAAGGACGTCGGCCAGTCGTGCACACCGGTGAAGTCGAAGGTGTTGGTCTCGTTGTTGACGACCCAGCCGTCCGTACCGAAGATGGCCTTCGCGCTCTCCCGGCCCCGCGGCCGGAGCCCGTCGATGAAGTCGAAGAGCGGGGCGGTCGTCTCGGTGAGGTTGGTGACCTCCGCCGGCCAGTAGTTCATCTGCAGGTTGATGTTGGGGTGGTAGTCCGCGCCCCACGGCGCGGCGGTGTCCTTGTTCCAGACCCCCTGCAGGTTGGCCGGCAGGGACCCCGGTCGCGACGAGCTGATCAGCAGGTAGCGGCCGTAGGCGAAGAAGAGCGCCTCGAGCGCGCGGTCCGAGGAGCCGGCACCGCCGGTGTAGGACTTCAGCAGCCGATCGGTCGGCACGGTTTGCGGCCGGTGCCCCAGGTCGAGCCGCACCCGGCCGAACAGCTCCCGATGGTCGGCCTCGTGCCGCGCCAGCAGGCGCCCGTACGGCCTGCGGGCGGCGGCGTCGAGCGTGGTGGTCACCTTCCGGTGGGGGTGCGGGTCCTTGTAGTCCGGATACCGGTGGACGTAGTCCGTACCCGCGGCGAGCACCAGCGTGACGGCGTCCGCGCCGGCCACCGTGACGTGGTCCGGACCCTCCGTGCGGGTGCCGCCCTCGGGGAGTACGAGCAGCTGGGCCTCCAGCGCCATCTGGTTGGACAGCCGGCCGGAGATGGTCAGGCGGCCATCCCGGACCTGGACCGTCGTGTCCTGGTGAGGCGTCGTGACACGAGCGGCGACGGAGACCCTGGCCGGCCGGTCGGCGCTGAGCCGCACCACGATGACGCCGTCGGGGTGGCTCGCGAAGGCTTCCCGGGTGTAGGTCACGCCCTCGGCCTTGTAGGTCACCCGTGAGAGTGCGCGGTTGAGGTCGAGTTCACGGCGGTAGCCGGTCACCTCGGCGGGGCCACCGGTGTCCAGGTGCACGTCGCCGAAGGTCTGATGACTGCCGTACGCGCGTTTGGGCCGGCCGAGCAGCTCCGCGATCGTCTCGGGCTCCTGAGGCCCATGCTCGAGGATCAGCCTGCGGGCGTCGGCCAGAGCGGTGGGGTCCGGCTTCTCCCACACACCGCCGGTGTAGGCCGGATCCTCGCCGGGCCCGCCGGTCCACAGCGTCTTCTCCGTGAACTGCATGCGCTCCTGGCCGACTCCACCGAAGACCATGGCGCCGAGGGCACCGTTTCCGATGGGGAGCGCCTCGGTCTCCCAGTCCGCCGCCGGTCTGTCGTACCAAAGGACCAGAGCCGGGTCCGGGACGCTGTGCCGGATGACCGCGGATCCGTCCCCGGCGGCTTCGCGGGGTTCCGCCGCCGCGGCCGTACGGGCGGTCGGCAGCCCGGTGACCGCCAGGGCCCCGGCCGTGGTCGTGGTCGTGATGAAGGTCCTTCTCCGCATGGTCTCGCCAACCCTTCAGTCGGGAAAGAAAAGGTGAGTCGGGGTCAGGGGTACGTCGGGGCTCGAACCTGGGGGATGTCGAGGCCGCCGCGATGGCCGGCCACGGCGACGAGGCCGACCGGGCCCACCATGGCCTTGTCCTCGGTGATGACCGCGAGAGCGAGGGTGTTGCCGCCGCGCTCACGCAGGATCCCGGCGGGGAGGGCGAAGTCCCGCTGCGGCCGGCCGTTGACGTACTGCCCGAGGTTCCAGCCGTTGAGGAAGAACAGCACCCGGTATTTCGCGAGAGATCTCCCGCCGAAGCGCAGCACCACGGGAACGTCCTGTCCCCTGGGCAGGTCGAGGCGGAACGTGGTGCGATACCAGGCCACGCCCGGTCCCGTCCGGGCCGTCGCGGGCGATCCGGCCTGCCAGGAGCGGTCCGGGTAACCGGGGAGATGCCAGCCGGAGCGCTCACCGAAGAGCCCGCCGGTGTTCAGCGGTCCACGGGCCCGGTCGGTGAGGTTCTCGCCACCCTCGGCCCCCTGGATCCTCCAGGAGATCGGAGCGTCCGAGCCCGCCACCGAGGCTCCCACGAGGCCGCGGGGCTGCTTGTGCCGGATCTCGGTGGCCACCCAGTCGTCGTTGTGGCCCATGTTCCCGGTCAGGACCGCGAGCGTCGCCTTCCCGCCCTTCTTCAGCAGGCCGGCCGGGATCGTGAAGTCACCCCGCCCCGGGTCGGGATTGACCGGATCGTCGGTGTCGGTCTGCACACCGCCCGCCGCCGAGCCGAGGTAGCGGCCGTTCAGCCACACCTGGTAGACGCCGTTCTTCCCGGTGATGGCGTTGAGCGAGACCCCGCTCTCCGCCCCGTTGGCGGTGAAGTGGCCGCGATACCACACGTGCCCGTGGTGGTAGCCGTAGTCGTCCGCGTACAGGACCGGCAGGGTCTTCGGCCTGGTGGGACTTCCGGTCGTGGTCCGGTCCGCCACGGTCCACCGGGAGTCGTCGAAGCCGGGCCGGGCCTCCGGCGCCTCCGCCCGCTCACGCCAGCCGGTCAGCTCCGGCAGCCGTACGGGCCCCGGCCCGGAAACGCGCCCCCGGAGCCCGCCGCCGGGCATCGGCCGGACGGGCACGGCCTCCCCGTTGACGACCAGGTGCCGCGCGCCCGCGGGTCCGAACACCTCCACCCCACCCGCCTCGGCCATGTCGGCGCGCAGTTCGATGGCCGGACCGGCCAGGCGAGCCGACCGCACCAGGGACGTGCCCCGCACCAGCACGGGGCCGGCCGAGGTGTCGGCCCGCCAGAACGAGGCCGCGGTGCCGGCTGTGCCGATCATGAGCAGCAGCGGCCGCCGGCCGCCACCGCTGACGAGCACTCGGGCCAGCCCCTCGTGGGTGTAGTCGAGCCTCAGATCGCCGGAGTCGTAGGAGGACCGGACCGCTCCGTCCAGGACCTCGACCACGGGGGCCGACGGATAGCGGAGCACGGTCGACCCGGTGGTCCCCTCACCTCCGTAGAGCACGGCGACGTCCTGGCCGCCGATGAAGGCATGGGTCATGAGCTCGGAGCCGGACCAGACCAGGCGCTGGCCTCCCAGGTCATAACCGGCCACCAGGATCTTGGCATCGCGGCCCTTCACCCGTACCGGGACCGGGTACCTGCCGTCCGGTGTCGTCCAGGTCAGCGTGGCGGACTCGTCGGTGGACGACGTGCGGTCCTCGTGCCGGACGAGCACGAACTGCGTGCCGGTGTCGGGGTTGGCGCGCGCCTCGGTGTGCACGGCGGGGTTGTCGGAGGTGGGCGCTGTGACCGGCTCGGTCTTCGTCAACGGCCCGACCGAGGTGACGAAGTAGCCCTGTCGCTTGAACTCGTCGTACTTGGCGGTGAGCTGCCGGTTCTCGGTGATCGCCGCACCATAGTCATAGGAGGTGCCGACGTCGTTCGGCTGCGGCAGCCGGCCCCAGCTGGTCCCGCCGAAGGCCATGTAGTAGCCGAACATCGTCGCGCCGCTGGTGATGAGGTTGGACTTGTAGAAGACCTTCATGTAGCCGGGCCCGGTCAGCTCCCGGCACCTGTCGTACCCGGCGCTGTTCACGTCGATGGCCCCGGCCTGGTACTCGGCCGCGTAGACCGGGGCGTCGTCGCGGAGCCGCTCGGTGACGCCCGGCCCCCAGGTGCCCCACACGTCGGGGGTGTCGCAGTTGAAGGACTGCGGGTAGTCGTCCACCCCGGGGATCTGCACGGCGCCCGGTCCCGTCGCCCAGCTCGAGGACCAGGACGCGGCGTCACAGCACGCGTTGTGCGTGATCGGGACGTCGATCCCCGCGGCGCGGGCCTGTTTCCGCAGGTCCTCCATGTAGGAGGCATCGGTGTTGACGGCGTACTCGTTCTCGGTGTTGTAGGCGATCACCGATCCGCCCCGGGTGATCTGGTGCCGGGCGATGATCGGATTGATGTGCCGCAGCCAGTCGCGGTAGGCGGCGGTGTAGCCCGGGGCGCTGGAGCGCGCCCGTCCGGGCACGTTCTTCAGCCAGGCCGGGAACCCGCCGCCCGTGGTCTCCGCGTTGATGTACGGCCCGGGCCGCGCCACGACATAGAGGCCGAGCTCGTCGGCCATGCGCAGCAGCCCGTCCACGTCGCGTACGCCGGTGAAGTCATAGACCCCGGCCTTGGGCGAGTGATAGCCCCAGTGGAAATAGAGGGACACGCCGTTGAACCCGGCGGCCCTGATCTTCTCCAGCACGTCCCGCCACAGGCCCGGACTGGGTAGCCGGAAGTAGTGGAACTCCCCCGACCACAGCACCACCCGCCTCCCGTCGACCTTCAGCGAGTAACGGTCATAGCCGATCACGTGCTCGGCCCGCCCCACGGACGCGCCGCTGATGGGGGTGGACGCGAGGGCGGTCGCCGGGGCGGTGGTCCCAGCGGGGTGGCCGGGGGCGGCCGCGGTCGCGCGGCCCGCCGGGGCGGCGACGGTCAACGCCACCGCGACGGCGGTGAGCAGGGTGGTCAGTCGTCTTCGCGAACCGGCTCTCATACCGAGGTCCTTCCTTGGCCCCGCGAACAACCGCGAGATGACCGCGGAGGGTACGGGGGTGATCTCGCGGTTGTTCGCGGTCACGACCACTTCGTGGAAGAGGCCAGGGTCACTGCGTGAAGGACTGCGTGAAGGAGTTCGTGAAGGAGAAGGTGCTCAGCCGCAGGTCCCCGCCGAACACGAGATAGACGTCGTGGCGGCCGGTGGCTCCGGCGACCGCCGCGGTCGCGTCCTGGTAGGCGTACGGGTCCCCGGTGGAGGGGACGGCGACCGTGCCCACGAGGCGCCCGCTCGGGCCGTCTAGCCGGATCTGGATCGACGTGGCCCCGGGACCCGCCTTGGCGACCCGCGCCTTCAGGCCCTTGACGCCGGAGCCGAGGTCGGCGTCGGCGAACCGGATCCAGTCACCCGCGTCGGTCCTGCCCACGGCGTCTCCGCGCACCTTGGTCTCGTCGACGAGCTCGACGCCGTGCTGATCGTCGAAGTTCACCGCGCGGGTCTCCTTGCCGAGGTCGCGGGCCGGGATGGTCTCGCCGCGGACCTTCAGCGTCGCGCGCCGCCGGATGTCGGCCGAGGACGCGCCGATCAGAAGGTCGTGCTCGGTGGTCTCCACGACCCACTTGTCCCGGGTGACGTCCCAGTGCGCCAGGTCGGCGGCCCGCAGCCGCAGCCGGACGGTCTTGCTCTGGCCCGTCGCCAGGTGCACCCGCTCGAAGCCCCGCAGTCTCTTGAGCGGCTGCTTGTCGCGTGACGCCCTCTGGTGCGTGTAGAGCTGGACCACCTCGTCGCCGGCGACCTTGCCGGTGTTGGCGACCTCCACGGACACCGTCACGGTCCCGGTCGCGGACACCGAGCCCGCGCTGAGCCTCGGCCGGCCGTAGCGGAAGGTGGTGTAGGACAGGCCGTGGCCGAAGGCGTAGAGCGGGTCGCCGCGGAAGTACTGATAGGTCCGGTCGGCCTTGATGATGTCGTAGTCCAGGATGTCCGGCAGGTCACCGGCCGAGCGATACCACGTCTGCGGCAGCCGTCCCGCCGGGTCGACGTCGCCGAAGAGCACGTCCGCGACGGCATGCCCGGTCTCCGCGCCCGCGTGCGACGTCCAGAGGATCGCGGGGACGTTGCCCTGTTCCCAGTCGATCGTCGTCGGATAGCTGTTCTCCAGCACCACCACGGTCCTGGGATTGGCCCTGCGCACGGCCTTGACCAGCTCCCGCTGGCCCTCGGCGAGGTTCATGTCCGTCCGGTCGTGGTCCTCACGGCCGTTGATGAAGGGCATGCTGCCGACCACGACCACCGCGACATCCGCGTCCTTGGCCTTGGCGACCGCGTCCTCGACACCGCTGGTCACGATCTCCTTGGAGAACCTGGCCGCACCGGCCGCGCTGGTCGCGCTCAGCGTCAGGGTGCCGTCCGCGGCGACCGTCAGGTACTTCTCCGGGCCCGCCCAGTCGTTGTCCTTCTCATAGCCGGCGTAACGGACGGCATAGGTCCCGTCGTCCTGCCTCTCCAGCGTGAACATCTGCTGGACGAACCACCCGTTCGGCTGGTCCTGATCGTTGACGAAGGTCGGTCCCCAGTTGTGGCGGCCGACCGTCTTGCCGTTGGCCACGCTCCGCAGCGTGAGAACGCCCCGGCCCCAGTCGAAGGCGTCGAACTGCTCGGCGCGGCCGGCCGAGGCCGCACTCGCCTTGAGCGCCGCACCGGCCGCGCCGCCACCCGCCGTGACGTACCTGCCGGTCCGTACGTCCTTGAGCGCGAAGCGATCGACTCCCTCGCTCTCGGTGACGGTCCCGCCGCTCCTGAGGCGTTCCTTGACGCCGTCCACCGGGGTGACCTTGTACGGCAGCGCGCCGGAATACCAGTCCGTGTAGAGGGTCTTGGCCAGCGGGCCGACCACGGCGACCTTCCTGGTGCCGGCGGCCTTCAGCGGGAGCGTCGCACCCTGGTTCTTCAGCAGGACCGTGGCCTCACCCGCCGCCTTGCGGGCCAGCCGCTGATGCGCGGGGCTGTTCACCACCTGCTTGCCGATCTTTCCGTACGGCCCGCCGCCGGGATCGAACTCGCCGAGCCGGAATCGGACGCCGAGGATGTGGCGTACGGCCGTGTCGACATCGGACTCCGCCAGCAGGCCCTGGGAGAGCGCGGACTTGACCGCGCCGACCGTCTTGGAACCGTCGGTGTCGTCGGTGGTGAAGCTGTCCACCCCGGCCTTGAGGGTCGCGGCATCACCCTCGGCGAGGCTGGAGTAGTAGTGCTGTGAGCCGGCCAGGTTGTTCGGCGCCGAGGCGTCCGTGACGTTGAACAGGTCCCTGCGGGTCCACGTCCGTACGACGTCGCCGACGTCGGAGTGCGCGGTCATCGGCCGGCCGTTGACCAGGTTGTAGGAGGTCATGACCCCGGTGGCCGCGTCGGCGGAGATGGCCGGCTTGAACGCGGCCTCGTCGTACTCGTGCTTGACCCGGGGGCGCAGGCTCGAGGAGGTCCGGTCCCGCATGACCTCGTTGTTGTTGGCCAGATAGTGCTTCAGCACGGGAGCGGCCTTGAGATGCCCGGGGTCGTCGCCCTGGATCCCGCTGCCGTAGGCGGTGGAGAGGGCTCCGGTCAGGTAGGGGTCCTCGGAATAGCCCTCCTCGTTGCGGCCCCACCGCGGGTCACGCAGCAGGTTCACCACCGGCGCCCAGAGCTGCAGGCCCCAGACCCCGGGGTTTTCGGCGTGGAACCCGCGTGCCTCATCGCCGACGGCCGATCCGACCTGCTTGACGAGCGCCGGATCCCAGGTGGAGCCGAGCCCGACCGACTGCGGGAACACGGTCGACGTCGCCGTGACCACCGCTCCGCCGTTGTCGGGGTCGGTCGACCAGGCGACACCGTGCAGTGCCTCGGTGCCGGTCTTGAAGGGCGCGATGCCGAGACGGGGGATGGCCGGCTCGTACTGGTGCAGGAGCGAGATCTTCTCGTCGAGGGTGAGCCGATGCAGCAGATCGGTGATCCGGGCGTTCAGCGGGAGATGGGCGTCGCGAAACGGAGGGCTCCCCCCGGCGGCCGCCGGGCTCGCGAACCCCGGCGACGCCATGAGGATCACGGCCAGGGGAACGATCAGCGATCTGCGCCGGGAGCCGGGCGGCCGGGCGGATCGGCGGATGGACTTCACGGGTGCTCCTTCACGTCAATGACAGAATTGCCCTGATCCCCCGATCTCCGGTCGGCCTTCGGCGGCTCCTCACACACTCAGAACACACTCGGACGGTAAATCGAATCGATTCGACCAAGGCCCTGCCATCACCTCTGTCGCGCGGAATACCTCCTCAGGATCCGTTGCCTTTCGCCGCCGTACTGGCGCGTCGGGTGAGCCGCGGCGGCAAGAGGATCGCGGCCGGCACCTCCCGTCCGGCGAGTTTCTCCATGAGCAGTTCGACGGCCCGCTGGCCCACCTCTTCGGCGGGGATGGCCACCGAGGTGAGCGGTGGCTCGGCGTGCCCGGCCAGCTCATCGGGGCAGATGGCCACGACCGACAGGTCCTCCGGCACCCGGCGTCCCGCCCGCCGGAACGCCTCCACGACCGGCGCCACGATCGGCTCGTTGTGCACCACCACACCGGTCAGGTCGGGATGCTCCTCGAGCAGCGTCGCCACCATCGCCCGGGCCGCCTCGGCCGTGGCCTCGCACGGATGGAGTGTCGAGGTCAGGCCATAGCGCCGCGCGGCGGACATGAACCCGTCCGCGGTGCGCTGGGCGAACCCGGTCTCGCGCTCGTAGACCTCGGGCGGTGAGCCGATCAGCCCGACGCAGCGGTGCCCCAGCTCGGCCAGATGGTCGACGCAGACCTCACCGGCCGCACGGAAGTCCAGATCGATGCAGGTCAGGCCGGCCGGGTCGGCCGGGAAACCGATGAGCACCGCCGGCCGGTCGAGTCCCCGGAGCAAGGGGATGCGGGCGTCGTGCAGTTGGACGTCCATCACGATCAGCGCGTCCACGAGTGAACTGCCGGCCACCCGGCGCAGGCCCTCCTCCCCCTCCTCCTGGGTGAGCAGAAGCACGTCGTGATCGTGCCGCCGGGCCGTGGTGACGACCGATACCGCGAACTGCATGACCACCGGGACGTGGATGCCGCTGCGCAGCGGGATCACCAGCGCCAGCACGTTGGAGCGGTTGCTGGCCAGCGCACGGGCACCGGCGTGCGGACGATAACCGAGCTCGTGGATGCTCTGCTCCACACGGCGCCGGGTCTGCACGGAAATGGACCGCTTACCGCTCAGCACATAGGAGACCGTGCTCGGCGAGACGCCGGCGTGCCGGGCCACATCAGTGATCTTTACCACGAACCATCCCTGTCGAGCATTTCCGTCCAAGCGTTCGATTCGTCGTTCCGGCTCGGCCTTTGGATCCGGTGGTGCGGTTCAGCGTTCGGATTCAGCGATGTCGACCACCTCCTGCGGCAGCACAATGGCATGGTCGGCGATGACATCGCGGTACCAGTATGCGCTGTCCTTCCACGTGCGGCGCTGCGTCGGATAGTCCACGTGAATGATGCCGAAACGCTTCGAGTAGCCGTAGGCCCACTCGAAGTTGTCGAGAAGAGACCAGGCGAAATAACCGCGCACATCCGCGCCCGCGCCGATCGCCCGGTGCACCGCGGCCAGGTGATCGCGCAGATAGCCGATGCGCCGCTCGTCGTGGACGTGACCGTCCGCGGTGACCCGGTCGGCGAAGGCGGCCCCGTTCTCGGTGATCATCAACGGCTGATCCGGATGGTCGTGGTGCAGCCGGATCAGCAGCTCGTCCATCCCGTTCGGATCGATGCTCCAGCCCATCTCCGTGCACGGCCCGGGCTGCCGGACGAACTCGACGTCGTCGCAGCCCACCCACGGCGAGGCGGCGCCGTCGCCGTGCCCGTCCGCGGTGGCCCGGGGGTGGCCGCCCTTCCACGGCCGGACGAGCGTGGGCGAGTAGTAGTTGACCCCCAGCACGTCGAGCGGCGCGTCCGGGCCGGCGGCGATGACCGCCTCGTCACCGTCCCGGACGAACGACCAGTCGGTGACGCCGGCGGTGTCCTCCAGCAGGTCGGCCGGATAACGGCCGTCCAGCAGCGGTCCGAGGAAGATCCGGTTGGCCACCGCGTCCACCTTGCGGACGGCCTCCGGCTCACCGCGGAGGTGGTGCAGGTTGAGCGTGATCGAGTGCTGTGCCTCCGGCGCCACCACGCCCCGCAGGGCTCGCGTGGCCAGGCCGTGCGCCAGGTTGAGGTGGTGGGCCGCCGCCAGCGCCGCCGCGGGCTCCGTACGGCCGGGCGCGTGCACGCCGGAGGCATAGCCGAGGAACGCCGTGCACCACGGCTCGTTCAGCGTCGTCCAGGTGTGCACCCGGTCCCCGAGGGCCCGGCCGATCCGCTCGGCGTAGTCGGCGAAGCGCAGGGCGGTGTCACGCGCCGCCCAGCCGCCCGCGTCCTCCAGCCCCTGCGGCAGATCCCAGTGGTAGAGCGTCGCGACCGGGGCGATCCCCCTCGCCAGCAGCGCGTCCACGAGCCGGGAGTAGAAGTCGGCCCCCCTCTGCTCCAGCCCGCCGTTCAGGTCCGGACGGCCCTCCGGGAGCACCCGCGGCCAGGCGATGGAGAACCGGTAGGCCCGCAGGCCGAGCGCGCTCATCGCCTCGACGTCCTCGCGCCAGCGGTGGTAGTGGTCGGTCGCCACGTCCCCGGTGTCTCCGGCGAGGACCTTGCCGGGCGTACGGCTGTAGGTGTCCCAGATCGACGGCGTGCGGCCGTCCTCGTCCGCCGCGCCCTCGATCTGGTACGCGGCCGTGGCCGCGCCCCACAGGAAACCCTCGGGAAACGTCAGACGCGTGCTCATGCGATCCCCCTGATCAGCAGCGAGTCCTGGTGAGCCCGCACCAGCACGCCGTCTTGGTCTGCGATGTCCTCGTGCGGGATCACCGTGCCTCCCTCGACGGTGCCGACGGACCGTACACCGGCGAGGAGCACCCGCCAGCCCGCGGGAGCGCCGGCCGCCTCCACCCGTACGACATCGGCCGCGCGCGAGGTGGTGAACATCGCCACGGCGTCCCCGGCCAAGGCCGGGATCTCCGTGACGACACGGGCTCCGTCGGCCGGTTCGTACGCCCGGAGCGTGACCCCGTCGGAGTGGTCATAGTCCGGCCGGTCGTCCACGGCCCCGACCGGGAGCACCGCGCCCGGCCTGACGAGCAGCGGAAGGCTGTCGAACCCGTGCCGCTCGCGCACCCAGCGCGGCCCGGCGACCCGCTCGCCGGTGAGGTAGTGCGTCCACGTCCCCTCGGGCACGTAGTAGGACACCTCGCCGTCCGCGGAGAAGACGGGGGCCACGAGGAGGTCGTCGCCGAGCATGTACTGCCGGTCCAGATGCGCGCAGGCCGGATCGCCGGGAAACTCGACCACCATCGCCCGCATCATGGGCACGCCTTCGGCGCAGGCCTGCCGGGCGGCGCCCGCGAGATAGGGCATGAGCCGCATCTTGAGCTTGGTGAACGACCGCAGGACGTCCACCGACTCCTCGTCGAACAGCCACGGCACCCGGTAGGAGTGGCTGCCGTGCAGCCGGCTGTGCGACGACAGCAGCCCGAAGGCGATCCACCGCTTGAACAGACCAGCGTCCGGCGTGCCCTCGAAGCCTCCGATGTCATGACTCCAGTAGCCGAAGCCGGACATGCCGAGCGACAGGCCGCCGCGCAGAGTCTCTCCCATCGCCTCGAAGGTCGACTCGGAGTCGCCACCCCAGTGCACCGGAAACCGCTGGGTGCCGGCCGTGGCCGAGCGGGCGAAGACGATCGCCTCGGCCTCACCGCGCCGCTTGCGCAGCAGGTCGAACACCGTCTGGTTGTAGAGGAAGCTGTAGTAGTTGTGCATGCGCTCCGGATCGGAGCCGTCGAAGAACTCCACGTCGGTCGGGATGCGCTCGCCGAAGTCGGTCTTGAAGCAGTCGACCCCCATGTCGAGGAGCGCGTCCAGCTTGGCCGCATACCACTCGCGCGCCTCGGGGTTGGTGAAGTCCACCACCCCCATGCCGGGCTGCCACAGGTCCCACTGCCACACGTCCCCGTTCGGCCGCTTGAGCAGGTAGCCCCGGGCCCGGCCCTCCTCGAACAGCGGGGAGCGCTGGGCGATGTACGGGTTGATCCAGACGCAGATCCTGAGCCCGCGGGCCTTGAGCCGCCGGAGCATCGCGGGCGGGTCGGGGAAGGTCCGCGGATCCCAGGTGAAGTCGCACCAGTTGAACTCGCGCATCCAGAAGCAGTCGAAGTGGAAGACGCTCAGCGGCAGGTCCCGTTGCGCCATTCCCTCGATGAACTCGGTCACCGTCGCCTCGTCGTAGGAGGTGGTGAACGAGGTGGACAGCCACAGCCCGTACGACCAGGCGGGCAGCCGGACGGGCCGGCCGGTCAGGGCGGTGTACTTGCGCAGGATCTCCTTGGGGGTGGGGCCGTAGACGAGGAAGTAGTCCATCGACTGGCCCCCGACGCTGAACTGCACCCGCGAGGCCGCTTCGGAGGCGACCTCGAACGAGACCCGGCCGGGGTGGTTGACGAAGACCCCGTAGCCCGCGTCCGTGAGGAAGAACGGCACGTTCTTGTAGGCCAGCTCACTGGCCGTGCCGCCGTCCTCGTTCCAGATGTCGACGGACTGGCCGTTCTTCACCAGCGGGCCGAATCGCTCACCCAGGCCGTAGACGTGATGGTCGACGCCGAGCTCCAGCTGCTCGCGCACGTAGTGCCCGCCGTCGTCGGTGTCGATGATCGCTGTGGCCTTGGCCCCGCTGGTGGTGAGCCGGCGCCCGCCGGCCATGAAGTCGACGCGCCAGTCCTGACCCCGATCGATCCGTACCGACAGCTCACCCGAGGTGAGCACGGCGGCGTCGTCGGTCACCGAGATCTCCGGCTCGGCCGGGTCCCCCTGCGGCTCGTGCAGCTCGAACTCCGGTCGCCGGGTCTCCCCCGCGAAGTGAGTGATCTTGATGCCGATGACGTCCGGCATGGGGCTGGTCGCGGTGATCGTGACGACCGGGCCCCTGAGCAGATCGCCCCGGTGCCGGATCGGCCGCGTCGAGGCGTGGACGACGAGCTCCCCCGGACCGGCCGTACAGTCGAGGACCTGTGCGGGGTAGGAGGCGTGGACGCCCTTGCGCATCAGCCAGTAGCCGTCGGTGAACTTCATGTACGGGTCGTACCTCCCGCGCTCGGAGGGGCTGGGCTCACTGTCCGGCTCACTGAGCCGGGTTCACTTGATCGCACCCGCCGTGAGGCCACGGCTCAGCGTCCGCTGGAAGATCAGGAAGAAGATGAGGGTCGGCAGGATGCCGAGCAGCGCCGAGGCGCTCGACATCGTCGCGTCCATGAGCCGCTGGCCCTGGAGCACGCCGAGCGCCACGGAAACGGTCTGGTTGTCGTTGGAGATGAGGAAGACCAGCGGGATCAGGAACTCGTTCCAGGTCCAGATGAAGAAGAAGACCACGAGCACGGACAGGGTCGGCCGGCTCACCGGCACGATGATCCGCCACAGCACCTGCCACCGGCCGGCGCCGTCGATGCGCGCCGCCTCGAGGATCGCTCGGGGAAAGGAGCCGAGGACCGAGGACAGCAGGTAGGTGCCGAAGGCACTCTGTATCACCGCGAAGACGATGATCACGCTGAGCCGGGTGTCGTAGAGCCCCAGCCGCTTGGACAGGTAGTAGAGCGGATAGACCAGGGCCTCCTGCGGCAGCGTGTTGGCCATGAGCAGCAGGACGAGGATCCACATCCGGCCCTTGATCCGGCCGACGCCGAGCGCGTAGGCGTTGAACAGCGACAGGATCACCGCGAGGAAGGCCACCGAGCCGCTGATGAGGACGCTGTTGAGGAGCTTCCGCCCGAAGTCCACGCGTTCCCAGAAGTCCCGGAGGCCCTGTAGGTGGATGCCTTCGGGCGGGACGAGGGGACCGTTGGCGCCGTACTCCTGCGGGGTCTTGAGCGCGTTGAAGACCACGATGACGAAGGGCAGCAGCATCACCACGGCGAGGACGGCGACCGCGGCCAGGACCACGTACTTCGACGGGTCACGCCGCCCCTTCCGCGGTGCCCGTACGGATGTCGCGGTCACTGCTCCCCCATGTCCTTGCTCTGTATCCGCAGGAAGACGACGGTGAGCACCACGATGATCGAGGTGAGTACGGTGGCGATCGCCGAGCCGTAGCCGACGTCGGTCTTCTCGAAGAAGTTCTGGTACGAGGAGTACGACGGGACGTTGGTCGCTCCGCCGGGGCCGCCCTTGGTCAGCACGTAGATCGGGGCGAAGGCCTTCAACGAGGCGATCGTGCACCAGAGCAGGCACACGAAGATCTCCGGCCTCATCTGCGGGATCGCGATATGCCGGAACCGGCGCCACCACGACGCCCCGTCGATCTCCGCGGCCTCATAGAGCGACGGGTCCACGCGTTGCAGGCCGGCCATGAAGACGACGAGCGGGAAGCCCACCTGGATCCAGACCATCACCACCATGACGCCGCCCATGGCGGTGCTCGGATCGCCTAGCCAGTCGTGCGCCAGGGACTCCAGCCCGACGGCCTTGAACAGCTCGTTCACCGCGCCGCCGTCCGGGCCCAGGATCCAGCTCCACACGATGCCGGCGGTGACGATCGGCAGCAGCTGGGGGAGATAGACGCAGGCCCGCAGCACACTGGCCGTACGCGCACCGAACCGCTTGGCGATGACGTCGGTCAGCGCGGCGGCCAGCACGAGACCGGCGCAGGTCGGGATGATCGCCATCGCGACGATGAGGGCGACGTTGTGCCGGAAGGAGGCCCAGAACTCGCCGTCCGACAGGAGGGTCCTGTAGTTGCCCAGGCCGACCCACCGGGGAGCGCCGATCCCCGGCCATTCGGTCAGGCTCACCCCGAGGGTCATGACGAACGGCACCACGATGACGCCGGTGAACAGCAGCAGCCCCGGCATCAGATAGACCAGATAGCCCAGATGGTCCGCGCCCGCCCTGCCGGAGGGCCGCCCGCGCCGCACCGGTGCGCGGGGTCGCCGCCGCGTGCTGAGCGGAGATACGGGGACCGGAGATACGGAGGGCGCGCCGGCTGGTCGGGTCATCGCCATGCCTTTCCGGGAGAGCCTTCGGCCGCCTGGCCGAGGCGGTGCGTGAGAGGACGCACCTCAGGAGGCGTCACGGGTCGCACCGCGGGTCGCATCGCAGGACGCGCCTCGGGACGCACTTCGGAACGCACCGCCTCGCGAGTCCGGCGCCGGCTACTTGGGCAGGCCGCTGTCGTAGGCCTTCTGCAGGTCGGTCAGCACCTGGTCGGGGGTCGAGCCGCCGTTGACCAGTTTCTGGGCCTGCGAGACGAAGGTGTCGTAGAAACCGGCCACCGGCCAGTCCGGGTAGTAGGCGAGGGCGTCGTTGCCGCTCAACGTCGTGAAGTTCTTGATCAGCTGCTTGTTCTTGGCCTCGGTCACGCCGGCCTGGTCGGCCGCGACAGGGACCCCGCCGCTGTTGGCGAGCGTGTTCTGGACGCCCTTCTTCATCGTGATGTCGATGAAGTCGTAGGCGAGGTCCTTGTTCTCCGAGCCCTGCGGCACGACCCACAGATTGCCGCTGGAACCGAGCGTCAGCTTGCTCTCGGGCCACAGGAACGTGTCCCAGGCGAAGCTCGTGATCTCCTTCTGGAACCGGCCGTACCACCAGCTCCCGGAGAAGAGCATCGGGAACTTGCCGGAGATGAAGGCCTGGCCCGCGTCCTCGGCCTTGGTGCCGACGGAGGTCTTGGCGATGTAACCCTTGCGGACCCAGTCGGCGAAGGTCGTGGCGCCGTAGGTCCAGGCGGGGTCGTGGAAGTCGGCCTTGCCGGTGTAGCGCTCGAAGCGGTCGACCCAGTCGCGGTCGGCCTTGGTGAGCGCGAGCTGGTAGAGGTACTGCTGGGCCATGTACTCCGCACCGGCGTTGGCCAGTGGCGTGATGCCCTTCGCGGTGAAGACGTCCATGGCCGCGGTGAGCTCGGCGAAGGTCGTCGGCACCTTGACGTTGTTCTTGTCGAACACGTCCTTGTTGAAGTAGACCATCGTGTATTCGGCGTAGTTGGGGACGCCGAACCACTTCTCACCACCCATGACGCCCTTGGCGTCGTACTTCGCGGTGGTCTGGACGTTCGGGGCGAGCAGCCTGTCCCAGCCGCGCCTGGTGACCTGAGGTGTCAGGTCGGTGAGCAGCCCTTGCTTGGACAGCAGGCCCGCCGTGGCGTTGCCCTTGTTGTACTCCATGAGATCCGGCGCGTCCTTGGAGTTGAGGACCATCGGCGCCGTCTTCTGGATCTGTTCGAAGCCCTTCTCCTCGAACTTCACCTTCACGCCGGGGTGGCTCGCCTCGAACTCCTTGATGGCCTGATTCCACGCGATGCCCATGGCGCTGCTCGGGCCCTCGTAGTGCCACAGCCTGAGTTCCTTGCCCGTGGAGCCGGAGCCGCCGCCCCCGCACGCGGACAGTGCCAGCGAGCCCGCGGCCAGCGCCGCCAGCAGCGCGGTGACCTTGCCTCTTCTGCCCGTGCCTGTCCTGACTGTGCCTGTCCTGACTGTGCCTGTCTTGACCATCGGATTCCTCCAGGGGCAGGTGGAAGTCTCGCGGCACGGTCGGGCGTGTGCCGGGGGGCGTTTCCGGGCCGGATGGGATCACCTCGAACGGGCGTCGTGCGGATCCGGCTGGGTGCCGGCCGCGGGGCCCGGACGGAGGGCGATGACCCCGGACCGGCGACCACTGGCTTTCGGAACCCTGTCAGCAGCCATCGGAACCGAGCGTCGAAGCGCTTCGTCGAAACGCTTCGATGACGGGGATGCTAGCTCCATGGTGATCCACGACACAATAGGCCGAGTCCGGGTGATCCGCTCCGTCCTGATGATCACGCCCTGACCAGCACAGAGAGCCGTGGGCACGCTCCCACATTTACCGGCACACCTACCGACGCGTTTCCCGAAAGCCCCCGCTCCCGAATCCTGCGGCACCGCCCGCATCAACCGTGATCACACAGTCGTTCGCGCCAACAGCGTGAACCACCACGGCCACACCCTGGGTCGTGATCTTGCAGTTGTTCGCACTACGTGACGCGCACGGACAAGTCCCGCTCCGGGGAAGCACCGCCGTGGCAGGGCGGAGCGGCCGCGAACAACTGCAAGATCACGACAGCGAAACGGCTACTGCTTGACGGTGATGCGGTCGGACGGGGGCGGGGTGAGGGGGGACCCGGCCGAGGTCGTCTTGGTGAGATAGCCGGTGAAGACGTCCAGATCGGAGGCGCCCACGAGCTTGTTCTTGCCTTCCTTGAACACCGGGAAGCCGTCGCCGCCGCCGCCCAGGAACTCGTTCATCGCGACCCGGTAGGTCTTCGCCGGGTCCAGCGGGACACCGCCCAGCTTCACCGAGTCCGCCACGATGCGGTCCGCGCCGGTCTTGGTCAGGTCGAGCGTGTACGTGAAGCCCCTGGAGATCTGCAGGATCTTGGGTGAGGCCTGGTTGGAACCGCTGACCTGCTGCCGCAGAACGGTGAGGACCTGAGCACCGGTCAGGTCCATGACGTTCATCATGTTGGTGAACGGCTGGACCGCGAACGCCTCGCCGTAGGTCACCACGCCGTTGCCCTCGGAGCCGGACGCGGCGTGGACCAGGTCCGCGCGGATCCCGCCGGGGTTCATGAAGGCGAGCTGCGCCCCGCCCTTGTCGGCGGGAGAGAGACCGTCGAGCTGCGCGTCGGCGATCACGTCGCCCAGCGGCTTCTCGTACGCCGAGTTGCCGCGGCCGTTGATGTCCGCGGAGATGTAGCCGACGGGACGGTTCGCCACCGGGTCGGCGAGCTTCTTCCAGTTGTTGAGCAGCTGCGTGAGGTCGGCCGCCTTGGGCTGGGTGCGGACGACGACGCGGTTGGCGGCCTGGACCGAGGTACGGACGATGTCGCCGGTGCGGAGGTCGTAGGTCATGCCGATGTCGGTGTAGAGCTTGCCGAAGGACGCGGCGCTCGACACCAGGCGCGGCCGCCCCGCCGGGTCGGGGATGGAGCAGACGTACGACTGGTGCGTGTGGCCCGTGACGACGGCGTCGACCTCGGGGTCGATGCCCTTGGCGATGTCCACGATCGGGCCGGAGACGCCGTTCGGGGTGGAGTCACAGTCGTAGTTGTAGGCGTTGGAGGCCGGGGCGCCGCCCTCGTGGACGAGCGCGACGATGGCCTTGACGCCCTCGCTCTTGAGGCTCTTGACGTACTTGTTGATCGTCTCGACCTCGTCGTGGAACTTCAGGCCCTTGACGCCCTCGGCGGTGACGATGTCCGGCGTGCCCTCGAGCGTCACGCCGATGAAGCCGACCTTGACGCCGTTCTTCTTCTCCACCCAGTAGGGCTTCAGGACGGGCCGGCCGGTCTTCTCCGAGGTGACGTTGGCGGCGAGGAGCGGATAGTCCGCGCCCTCGAACGTGCGGCCCTCGGTATAGCAGCCGTCGGCCGGGTGGCAGCCACCGCGCTGGAGGCGGAGCAGCTCCGCGGATCCCTCGTCGAACTCGTGGTTGCCGACGCCGGCCACGTCCAGGCCGACCTTGTTCATCGCCTCGATGGTCGGCTCGTCGTGGAACAGCCCGGACAGCAGCGGGCTCGCGCCGACCACGTCGCCGGCGGCCACGGTGATGGAGTTGCTCTTGCCCTGTCGTGCCCTGCGCAGCGAACTCGCCAGGTATTCGACGCCTCCCGCGTCGACGGGCCGCGTGAGCCCGGTGACGTGGTCGAGCTCGGTGACCTGGCCGGAGGAGCCCTGCGGGGGCTCGAGGTTGCCGTGGAAGTCGTTGATGGCCAGCAGTTGCAGGTCCACCGTGCGGTGCCTGCCCCGCTCGTGGCGGGACGCGTCGCCGCTCGCGGCGGGGATGGCCGCGGCGGACAGGCCGAGGGCGAAGGCGGCCGCCACGGCCGAGGCGATCAGCCTGCGGCGTCGTGTGCGTACGCCGGGGGTTCTGGCGGACATGGGGGTTCCTCTTCATGGACAGGATGGAGGCCTGGCAGAGCCTAAGGTCTACACGTCCGATTTGTCAGCATGAGCCTGATAACAACTCTTTCTTGGACCGCTTCTTCAGCGCCGGGCCTTCCGTGCTCGGTCTTTTCGGGCCGTCCCCGCCACCCTTGATTTTTTCCGCGGAAGCACCGCGTTCGCTTCCTGTTCAGGAGCCATTTGAGGATGGTCATAGGACCGAAGGGAAAAACCGTCCTTGGCCTGGCCATGCTCTCGGTGACAGGCGCCCCACGTCCGGGTCGCCGTGGTCCGTCAGGCGACCAGGTGGCCGGTCCCGGTCATCCTCGTACGCCGCCAGGTGACCGGAGCGACCGCGAGCCAGATCAGGCCGGCACCGAGACGGCCCTCGACCTCTGGCCGATCCCTCGTACGACCGAGAGAGCGCGGCCGGTTCCCTCTCGCGGAGAGGTGGCGATCTGCTCGACCACGGCATCTGAGCCTCGTACGCGGAGACCGTCCACGAGCTCGGTTGACCTCAACTCGACTTGAGGTCGCATGCTCCATGAGAACGCATGCCTGGGAAAGAGAACGCTCATGATTCTGGTGACCGGGGCGACCGGCAATGTCGGACGGCACGTCGTATCCGAGCTCGCGCGTACGGGCACGACCGTACGCGCACTGACCCGCGACCCAGCGGCCGCGCGCCTACCGGACGGCGTCGACGTCGTCCGTGGCGACCTGGCCGTCCCCGGGACCTTGGACGCCGCTCTGGACGGGGTCGAGTCGGTGTTCCTCGTCTGGCCCACGCTCGCGGCCGACCATGCCTCGGCCGAGACGCTGGAGATGATCGGAGAACGTGCGCGCCGGATCGTCTATCTCTCGGCGAACGGGGTCCCGGATGATCCGGAGAAGCGGGCCGAATCGATCCTCGGCTCCCATGCCCTCATCGAGCGCCTGATCCAGGGCTCGGGAAGGGAATGGACCTTTCTGCGGCCCGGCGGGTTCGCGGCCAACACGTTGATGTGGGCGCCGCAGATCCGCGCCGAGGGTGTGGTGCGCTGGATCCATGGAACCGCGGCCAGGTCGCTCATCCACGAGAAGGACATCGCGGCGGTGGCGGTCCGGGCACTCACCGAGGACGGACATGCCGGCGCGAAGTACGTGCTCACCGGGCCCGAGACGCTGACGCAGGTCCAGCAGGTGCACGCCATCGGCGAGGCGATCG
>DASYNF010000212.1:0-4778 GCA_036008685.1 Actinomadura sp.
CCGAAGCTGCTCATGCTGGACGAGCCGTCGATGGGGTTGGCCCCGCTTGTGGTGCGCGCGCTCTTCGAGCGGATCGGCGCAATCGTCGAGTCGGGGGTGACCGTGCTGCTCGTGGAACAGAACGCACGGATGGCGCTGGCCATGACGCAACGCGGCTACGTGATGGCCGGCGGTGCCGTCGTCGCCGAGGGGACGGTCGAGCAACTGCGGAAGGACGACAAGATCATGGAGGCCTATCTGGGCTCTGCGGCGCACTGACCCGGATCGGAACGAACAGGGAGGAGGAGCCAATGAACAGGATCCACGACGTCGGCGGCATGTACGGCTTCGGCCGGATCGACCCGGACGGCGACCACGAGGACTCCGAGCCGTTCCACGCGGACTGGGAGGCGCGCGTGTGCGGCGTACATCTGGCGCTGGTGCGCGCCGGGGTGTACACCGTGGACGAATTCCGGCACGCGGTGGAGCGGATGGATCCGGCCGAGTACCTGAGCAGTTCCTACTACGAGCGGTGGCTCGCGGGGATTGTGTCGCTCCTGGAGGACCGCGGACTCGTGTCGGCGAAGGAACTCCTGGCCCATGACCACTCCTGAGTACCGCGTGGGCGACTTGGTGCGCACGCGAACGGTGACCACCGACGACCACATCCGCCTGCCCGGCTACGTTCACGGCCGGGTGGGACGGGTGATCGGCGTGCGCGGCACGTTCGCGTGCCCCGAGCCGCGGGCCCATGGCGACCGCAACGGTCGGCGGGAGCCGGTCTACGCCGTCGAGTTCGCCGCCGCCGAACTGTGGGGCAGCGGTTCGCACACCGTGTCGGTGGATGTCTGCCAGCACTACTTGCTCCGTCGAGAGGGAATCGAGCCATGACCGCCGACCACGATGACGCCCCGATCTCCGCCCGGGTCCGGCGACTGGAAGCGCTGCTCGAGGATCGCGGCATAGTCGACGGCGCCACCGTCGACGCGGTGCTGGATCGCTTCGTCGGCACCGCCTCGCCCGCGAACGGAGCGCGGCTGGTCGCACGGGCATGGCTGGACCCGGAGTTCCGTGAGCGGCTGCTGCGGGACGGCAACGCTGCCGTCGACGAGATGGGATACAGCATGTCCTTCGGGGGCGAGCCGCAGCGGCTCGTCGTCGTGGAGAACACCCCACAGACGCACAACGTCGTGGTCTGCACGCTGTGCTCGTGCTATCCGCTGGCATTGCTCGGCCCGTCTCCGAGTTGGTACCGCAGCGAGAGCTACCGGTCTCGGGTCGTGCGGGAACCGCGTGAGGTGCTGGCGGAGTTCGACGTCCACCTCCCGGAGGAGGTCGAGGTCAAGGTCTGGGACGCGTCCTCCGAAGCGCGTTACATGGTGGTGCCGAGACGGCCGGCGGGCACTGAGGCCTGCTCTGCCGTCGAGCTCAGCGCGATGGTGACGCGTCAGGGCCTGATCGGCGTGGCCGAGGTCTAGGCGCCCCCGGCTGGGGTCTGGCAACCATGACCCCGGCCGGTCCCGCGGCAAGTCCGGTATGTGATCGACGTTCTTCGGACGAATGCATGCGTTCGAGTGCCGGCTTCCCCGGACTGACCTTTCCTGAGCGTGCTGCGAGGGGTACGTGAGGTCGACGCGCTCGCCGGTGGGCTGCACGCCCCGTGGTTCTGGGATCGCCTGACGAGTCCGGTCACCCCGCGAGGCGGCTGGACCGCCCGACTGCCCTGGCGGCCCGGACAACGCCGCGCGGGGAGACGGCCGGAGCGCCGGCGGCGAGGGCCAGCCTTCGAAAGGAGTCGTAGGACAGCCGGCGATAGGCGAGCGCCAGTTCCTCGACGTGCTCGCGCTGCGACGGCGCCGCCGTGGCCCGTAGGTACTGGGCGGTGCGGACGGCGTGCTTGGTGAAGGTGACCTGCAGCGCCTGGTTGGACAGCCGGCCGCCGATGTGCGAGTCCAGTCCGGGCCCCCGGCGCAGCGCCGGGAGCACCCAGGGACTGTCGGCCAGCGCCGGGAAACGGACGCGGACCGCCTCCCAGGCATGCCATGCCGTCAGGGCGCCGGGCGCGGCCCACTCGCCGTCCTCGGTGGAGATGACCAGCCGTCGCGCGCCGGCTCGCACCTGGTCGCGCCGCAGCGTGCGGAACGAGGCGACCGGGGCCGGCCAGCCGAGCGCGATCGCGCACCAGGCCACGGTGCGCAGGTGCTCCGGATCTTCGTTCCGGATCCGGGTGAGTGGCCGGAGGTCGAGCTGCGGCGGATCGGGCTCGGGGGTCGCGACCCTCGGCAGTGCGATGCCGCCGTATCGAGCGACCTTGCTGTAGAGCGCGATCGTCGCCGGCTTCCAGCCGCGTGCCGCGGCGAGCGGCTCCAGCCCGGTCTCGCCGAGTTGCTCCGGACCTACGTCCTGTTCCAGGGCCGCCTCCGCCAGGCGCCGCCACTGCGCCTCGTAGCCCGGGGGTGCGTCCAGTCGCCGCCAGGCACGCGCCGGGGGAGGGAAGGGCATCTCGGGCAGCGGCTGCTGCCCACCACTCCGCATGACCGAATACTACCGTTATCCCCAACAATTCAGTGGGTCTTCTTTGTGGTCACTTGCCGACCTCGACCCCCGCCGCCCTTCGGGCGGCCTCGCATCAATGGCGGGACGGGACGCTGGGAGGTGACCAGGGGCAACGGGACCGGAGGTCCCGTTCTGGAAAGGGATATTGATGTTGGGGATAACGGTGATGAATGCCGACGGTCTCCGGGACGTACCACCGTCGTCCGCCCGACCGGCGACGTGACGCCTGGGCGGACGACGGACGCCGCCCAGGCGACCCGGTGCACCACCGGATAGATTCCGCGGCATGTACACGGGGAGCTGGCGCGACGTCATCCGCCGCGATTTCTTCGGCCCTGACCGGAATCCCCAGGACCGGCCGTACCGCGCCATCATCCGAGTGGTGCTCGTCGTGTTCCGGCTGCTCCGCTTCCGCTTCGACGTGCGCGGCGCCGAGAACGTACCCGCCACCGGCGGTGCCATCATCTGCAGCAACCACGTCAGCTACCTCGACTTCACCTTCCTGGGCCTCGGCGCGGTGCCGAGGCACCGGTTGGTCCGGTTCATGGCGAAGTCCGCGGTATTCGAGCACTGGCTGTCGGGGCCCCTCATGCGCGCCATGGGCCACATCCCGGTCGACCGCAAGGCCGGAACGGCCGCGTTCGAGTCCGCCGTCCGGGCGCTCAAGGACGGCGAGGTCATCGGCATCTTCCCCGAGGCGACGATCAGCACGAGCTTCACGGTCAAGGACCTCAAGGCCGGCGCCGCGCGCATGGCCGTCGACGCCGGCGTCCCGATCATCCCGGCCGCCGTCTGGGGTGGTCACCGCATCGCCACCAAGGGGCACAAGGTCGAGCTGCGCCGCGGCGTCGCGGTCACCGTCCTCCTCGGCGAGCCGCTCGTCCCGGAGCCGGGGGAGAAGGTCCAGGCGCTGCTGCGGCGCACCCGCGTCGCCATGGAGGCCCTACTGGACGAGGCGCAGCGCAGCTATCCGCAGCAGCCTGCCGGGCCCGAGGACCGCTGGTGGCTACCGGTCCACCTCGGCGGCACTGCCCCGACGCCACAGGAGGCGGCGGCCGACGCCGCGCTGCGCGCCTCCGGCCGGGCGACCAAGGTCAGGAAGCCGACTCCGACAGCCCGTCTGAAGGCCCTGGTCAGCCGCCGCGGCTGACCCGCTCAGCCGGCGATCTCCGGCGCCATGAGCCGGAACACCTCCAGCTCGACGTCGTACCACCGGCGGTACCGGCCCAGCGGCTCCATCCCCAGCCGACGGCAGACCGCCAGGGACGCCTCGTTGCCGGGCCGGACCACCGCATAGACCTCCGGCAGGCCGACCTCGAAGCCCCGGTCGAGCACGGCACGGGCGGACTCCGTGGCGTAGCCGTGGCCCCAGGAGTCCGGGTGCAGGTGCCAGCCGACCTCGACCTCGCCCACGCCGTTGGGCAGCGGCTTGAACAGGACCGTCCCGGCGGGCTCGTCGGCGCCGAGCGGTTGGATCGCCCAGCACCCGAAGCGGGGGTCCTGCGCGTGCACGGCGGCCCACCGTTCCACCAGATCGGCCGGGGGCACCGACGGAGTGCCGCCGATCCACCTGCTGACCTCCTCCCGGTGGTAGATGTCGGCCAGCCGGGTGATGTCCTCGGGCGACGCGGTCCAGGCGCGCAGCCTCAGCCGGTCGGTGCACAGTTCCTCCACACCCCATGCCTACCAGCGGCGCGGCCCACGGCGGGACGGGAGGCCGCCCGCCTCCAGCAGGTCCCGGGAGTCGGTACGGCGATCTCGTCGCCCGCTCCCTCGTCGCGGTGCTCCCCGGCGGTCCTGGCGACGGCCGACAGGGGCACCGTGGTCTGCTTCTCCATGGCCACGTCCTTCTCGGCGGCGGCCCTGGGTGCTGAGGAAATGGCGGCGGACGTGACCATGCTGGTCGGGAACGGTGACACGTCGGGGCACGCCGCCCTGGCCCTGGAGTGCCACCGGAGGACGCTTGGCGTGCGCGCCCTCATCGACACCCGCGTCCAGGCATGAACCTGCTGCTGACCGACGTCACCGTCGGAGACCGCTCCGGCCGCGCCGTCCACGTGGTCGACGGCCGGATCGCCTGGCTCGGTGCGGCCGGGGACGCGCCGTCCGCCGGCCGGGTCCTTGCGGGGGAGGGGGCGCTGCTCACCCCCGCGTTCGTGGACGCCCACGTGCACGCCACGGCGACCGGCCTGGCCCTGACCGGTCTGGACCTCCACTCGAGCTCGAGCCTCGATGCGGCGACC
>DASYNF010000213.1:0-2684 GCA_036008685.1 Actinomadura sp.
CTCCACGGCCCACAAGGCCTCGACGGCGATCATGATCATCGTCCTCTGGGTCATGGGCAACACCATCACCGACCCGACGGACAAGGTCGTCGCACCCACGGCGGTCTTCTCGGTCTTCGCCGTCGCGCTGACGGCCACGCACCTCGTCCTGCCGCTGCTGATCTCGATGTGGCGGCTGCCGGACCCACCGGCGGACGAGGCGGCCTGATCAGGTACGGGCACACGCTGATATGGCACTGCTCAACCTCAAAATGCTGACACAGCATGACGTTAGGTGACGTGAGTGCCCACACCTGTTCAGTCGAGGCGGGAGACCATGGCTGTTCAGCCGGACATGTCAGTAGGGCTTAGAGATCGTTCCGCTCCGGCCCCAGTCCTGGTACTTGACCGAATACAGGGAGTGCAACGTCGTGCTGGCGTCCACCTTGATGAGCAGATTGAGGTCGAGCCGCTGAGGCAGATGGTCTCGGGTGACGACGAGAGTGAACTTAACCGTCAGGCGTGACCCTCCGTAGAGCTTGTAAAAGGCCCCGACCGCCCCGTCGGCCGAAAGCGGTGATCCCTCGGTCGTCCCCTGGAAGGTGTACATCGCCTCGTCCTCTGAGCGCTTCAACGACGAAGCGTTATTGAGGAGGGCCGCGAGATTGTACGGCGAGGTGATCCAGCGGGTTTCCATGGCGAGTTGCACACGGGGGTCGTCGCCATACGAGCCTGCGTCCGCAGGTATGGGCATGGCGCCGGCCTCCTGGGGGTAGGCCGTGTTGCCCACGAGCACCACACGGGATGACCGGCCGGCAAGGGCTTCCGGATCGTTCTGTTCACTCGCGTTGTAGACGGTGACGTCGTAACTCGTGCTCACACCCGGCTGATAGAAGAACCGCCCGGTGGCCCGGAGCTCATAGCTGCCCTGGTCCATACTCCCTTCAACGTCGATGGACGCCGTCTTCCGTGCGGAGATGGCCTGGCGGACAGCCTCGGCCACCTCGGCAGGAGCCGTCGCATCCGGTGTGGGTGATGACGCAGGTGCGGACGCGGATGTCCCCTGGCCGAGCGTCTGACCGGTCACAGAGGCCTCCGCGCCGCCGCGCCGCTCCGCCTGAGCGGGCCGGAGGACCACTGCCGCGGCGGCACAGGCCGTGAGAACAAGGGCCGCGGCCGCGGCACCGCCGATCAGGACCTTTGGTCTTCTGAGCAGGTGCCCCAGCTCCCGGTGACCACCTACCGCCAGCGCCGGCATCCGGATCGTCGTCCACCGCGCCGTACGAGCATCGGCGAGTGCCGCTTCGTCGGCTGCGGCTACAGCACGACCTTGCGCGAGCGCCTCCGGCGCCGAGATCGGCTCTCCGGAATCCTCAAGGATCCGCAGGAGGATCTCTTGACTGCTCGGCCTCCTGCCGGGCTCCTTCGCCAAGCATTGGGCCACAAGGTCGCGGAGCGCACCGGTGAGCCCACCGAGGTCAGGCTGTCCCGTCATGATGCGGGTCATGACCGCGGGGATGGTGTCCTGTCCGTAGGGTGCCTTGCCGGTTGCCGCATAGGCGATCGTCGCGCCCCACGCGAACACATCGGCCGCCGGGCCCACGGCCTCACCCGCAAGCTGCTCAGGGGCCATGTAGGACGGGGTGCCCAGCACACTGCTCGTGGCCGACATGGTCCCGTCAATGGACCGCGCAATGCCGAAGTCGATGACTCGCGGACCGTCTGGTCCCAGCAGCACATTGCCGGGCTTCAGATCCCTGTGCACGACACCAGCCCCGTGGATTGCGGTAAGGGCGGTAGCCATGCCGATCGCCAACCGGAAAAGCGGCGTTCCTGTCAGCGGCCCCTCTTGCTCTACGACCTCACGAAGCGACAGCCCGTCGATGAACTCCGTAACAACGAAAAGCGTGTCCTCATCCTCACTGACATCGAGGATCCGAGCGGTGCAGAACGGTGCCACCTTGCGTGCGGCGGCGACCTCCCGGAGAAATCGCGACATGGCACTACTGTCCGCGTGACCATGGAGAAGCTTGATCGCCACTTGCTCGCCGGAGTCACTCTCAGCCAGGTAGACCACGCCCTGACCGCCCTCGCCGAGCCGCCCGATCAGCCGATGACCTCCGAGCCGCTCAGGGTCTCGGGAAAGCAGAGGTCGCGTTCGCACGGCGCTCCTTCGCTGTTACTCAGCGCTGACATACGCAATCGGGGCGTTTCAGCTGTTCGGCCTCGTCAGCATGGCATGGGCAACCGGCATAACCCCAAAGAGGATGAGTGCAGTATCGAAATTGAGACACTCACCGCTAAGCAGAGCTTTTACCCCACAACTTTCCGCCCCCTAGAATGCGCATCCGATCGCGACGGCGGGCGGGTTCACGCTCCTCAGCAACCAGAGGGGAGCCGCTGACCGGATCCGGCCGAACGGCATCCACGGATCGCGCTGGTACGGGTCT
This sequence comes from Actinomadura sp., assembly GCA_036008685.1. Lineage (GTDB taxonomy): Bacteria > Actinomycetota > Actinomycetes > Streptosporangiales > Streptosporangiaceae > Actinomadura_C. Next base: position 2,430 of record DASYNF010000213.1, read on the forward strand.
CCATCGGTCTCGGTGCCCCGTCGACCATGGCGCTGAGCAGGCGCGTCGTGCCGGAAACCGCGGCAGGGGCGCGCCCCAGGAGAACACGGGACGTGATGTTGATCATGATCATCACCACTGACCGCGGCGTAGGTCCGCACGATATGTATGGAGGACACTCGATCATGATCGGGAGGCCTCATGTTGACCGTGGACATGGTGCGTGCCGGGACACACCGGCACCGGGACCGCGTGGCGATCCGCTACCGCGATGGA
>DASYNF010000214.1:0-3202 GCA_036008685.1 Actinomadura sp.
ACTCGATGCTCGGTAGCCGCAGGTGGGTGAGCACTCCGAAAACCTGGACCGATCGTGTGTCCTGGGACGAGAGGGTGCCCCTGCCTGTGGTCGGGAGATGAACGGCTGATGGGGTGTCGTGCCCGCCGGATCTGTGTCGACGACGCGTGAAAACTGACCCCCTGCGGACGGGTGAATATTGACCCCCTCCGCTTCCACGATGCGGGATGGGGAGGTGATCACGTTGGAGGACTGGGCGGAGATCCGCCGGCTGTACCTGGCGGAGCGGATGTCGATCAAGGCGATCGCGAAGAAGCTGTGCCTGGCCAGGAACACGGTGCGCAATGCGGTGCGTTCGGTGCAGCCGCCGCGGTACGTGCGGGCCGGGTCGGGCTCGACCGTCGATGTGGTGGAGCCGAGGATCCGGGCTCTGTTGAAGGAGTTCCCGGAGATGCCGGCGACGGTGATCGCGGAGCGTATCGGCTGGGACCGGTCGATGACGGTGCTCAACGAACGGGTGCGGCTGCTGCGGCCGGTCTACACGCCGCAGGATCCGTCCTCGCGCACGACGTACGATCCGGGTGAGGTTGGGCAGTGTGACTTGTGGTTCCCGCCAGCGCAGATCCCGTTGGGGTTCGGTCAGGTCGGGCTCGGTAAGACCGTTCCGCCGGTGTTGGTACTGACCGCCGGCTACTCGCGGTTCCTGGCGGCGACGATGATTCCGTCGCGCAATGCCGAGGATCTGGTGCTGGGCCAGTGGGCCGTGCTGGGTCAGCTCGGTGGCGTGCCCAAGCTGTTGGTCTGGGACGGCGAGGGCGGCGTGGGCCGCTATGGCGGGCCGAACCCGAAGCTGACCGTGGAGTTCACCGCCTTGCGGGGGATGCTCGGCACTCGTTTCTACGTGTGCAAGCCAGGCGATCCCGAGACGAAGGGCCTGACGGAGCGCAACAACGGCTTTTTCGAGACCTCGTTCCTGCCGGGCCGCCGGTTCACGGGTCCGGCCGACTTCAACGCCCAGCTGGCCGGGTTCCTGGCTCGCGCCAACGCCCGCAAGCGACGCCAACTGCAGGGCGCCTCGGCGAACGAGCGAGTCGGCGCGGACCTGGCGGCGATGGGCCCGCTGCCGCCGATCGACACGGCGACGATCGGTTGGCGCAAGAGCATCGTGCTGCCACGGGACTATTACGTGCGGCTGGACACGTGCGACTACTCGGTCCACCCCGGCGCGATCGGGCAGCGTGTCGAGGTGATCGCCGATGTGGAGACGGTACGCATCCGCCGCGGCGGGGCGCTGGTCGGCGAACACGAGCGCTGCTGGGCCCGGCAGCAGACCATCACCGACCCCGAGCACCGCAAGGCGGCCGACGTCATGCGCCAGGCATTCCAGAGTCGCAGCGCGTCTGGGCGCGGTCCCGCTGTGGATGAGGTGCAGGAACGCGACCTGTCCGCCTACGACCGGGCCTTCGGCCTGGGCGACGACGACGGGCAGGCGGCGTGATGGCCACCCGCACGACCACGATGACGAGCGCGTCGGCTGGGCCGACTCAGGAGCAGACGCTGTCGGAGATCGCCTACCTGACCCGGGCGTTGAAGGCCCCCACCCTGCGCGACAGCGTGACCCGTCTGGCCGACCGGGCCCGGGCGGAGGGCTGGACGCACGAGCAGTTTCTGGCCGCCTGCCTGCAACGCGAGGTGAGCGCCCGTGACTCCCACGGCGGGGAAGGCCGTATCCGCGCCGCCCGGTTCCCGGCCCGCAAAGCGTTGGAGGAGTTCGATTTCGACCACCAACGCTCGCTCAAACGCGACACTATTGCCCACCTGGGCACGCTGGACTTCATCACCGCCAAGGAGAACGCGATCTTCCTTGGCCCGCCCGGCACGGGCAAGACGATGCTGGCCATCGGGCTGGGTATCCGGGCCTGCCAGGCGGGGCACCGGGTCGCGTTCGCCACTGCGGCCGAGTGGGTCGCCCGGCTCGTCGCCGCCCACCAACAAGGCCGGCTACAGGCCGAGATCACCAAACTCGGCCGCACCCCATTGGTGATCATTGATGAGGTCGGCTACATCCCGTTCGAGGCCGAGGCGGCCAACGTGTTCTTCCAGCTCGTCTCCGCCCGCTACGAACGAGCCAGCCTCATCGTGACCAGCAACAAACCCTTCGGCCGCTGGGGCGAGGTCTTCGGCGACGACGTGGTCGCCGCCGCGATGATCGACCGGCTCGTGCACCACGCCGAGGTCATCTCCCTCAAGGGCGACAGCTATCGACTACGCAACCGCGACCTGGGCCGCGTCCCCACCGCCAAGACCGACACCTGACCAGCCACCCTCAGTACGGGTGCACGGCGGCGGTCAGCACGACCGGCATCCCGCTGACACGACGAACCGCGCGCAGGCGTGTTACGCCCGCGTCATCGAGGACCGGCGCTGGATCACGACCCTCGCTGGCCGGCAGCGCCTGCGCCCAGGCGTTGAAGACCCGCCGGTCACGGTCAGGGTCCAGATCGCAGACGTCGGCGTGAGCTTGCAGCACATCCGGAGTGACCGTCCACGTCAACACCGGCAGCTCACGATGCTCGTCCAACACGAGCACCAAGACGCGGGCGGCCTGCCGCAGCAGCCGTCGCCGAACCAAGCCCAGGTCAACGAGCTCATCCCCAGCCATCGACGATCAACCCTCCCAGCCAAACCGCCGGCCACCGCCTCGGCAACCCGTTACGGAGGGCCGAATACCAGCACGAGCCGGCCACAGCCAGCAACAGCCATACCGAGTAGGGGGTCAGTTTTCAGCCGTCGAAAGGGGGTCAGTTTTCGGGCGCCGTTGACAGTTACCGCGTGCGTCGTGTACTGCTCCCCGCGCATGCGGGGGTGATCCCTGATAGTCCTCACCGTAGCGCTGCCCGTCAATCTGCTCCCCGCGCATGCGGGGGTGATCCGGAGTACACCGTCTACGGCAAGGACAGCTACCTCTGCTCCCCGCGCATGCGGGGGTGATCCCCGCACCTGGCGTGGTTCGCGGACATGCTCGACCTGCTCCCCGCGCATGCTGTCATCGCCGGTATCTGGATCCGTGAAGTCTGCTCCCCGCGCATGCGGGGGTGATCCCGTGATGCTCGACCGGAACATGCCGCAGAACCACTGCTCCCCGCGCATGCGGGGGTGATCCCTCGCGCAGTGTCATCGTCGTCCTCTCAGGTGGCTGCTCCCCGCGCATGCGGGGGTGATC
>DASYNF010000215.1:0-3676 GCA_036008685.1 Actinomadura sp.
TGTCCGCTCTCGGACAACCGCAAGACCACCGGATGCCGGTCAGGAAGGACGTCGCCCGGGTTCGTCGACGATCCCGGCGGCCACCCGGGCCACGTAGATCTGCACCGTCCCGCGCTTCACGTGAAAGCGGCCGTCCAGGCCCTTGCTGGTGTGATCCTTGATCGCGATGGATCGCTCCCCGAGGTAGCCGTAGGTCTGCCGGTCCAGCAGCACCTCCGACCGGAGCCAGCCCTCCTGGACCCGGCCGACCGACATGGCGGGGCGACCGGCGACGTCCACCGCGTCATCGGCCAGGGTGACCCCGGGGATCGTCTTCATCGCACGGTAGATCGCGGCCTCCACCTTGGGGGGGAGCACGCTGTCCCGCAGGATCGTGTTGAACATGGTGAAGGCCATGGACCTCCGTCCCTCCTCGGTGTCCCCGCCGAGCCCGCCCATCTCCTCGTAGGCCCACCGCAGCAAGGCGTCCGGATCGCTGGGCAGCGCGGCGAGGGTCGCGTAGTCCGACGGCGGCGTCAACGGACCCGGCTCGTCCTGGGTGTGCAGCCTGCCCTTCACGATCCAGGCCGACCGTTTGCCGTCGGCCCGGCGCCACTGGGACTGGAGCCGTGTCTTGAGCGCTCCCCCGGTGGCGAGGCCCCCTGGTCCCTTGGAAGGTGAGGTGTTCCGGTTCTCGACGTAGGTCCACTGATCGGGACGGGGCGCGGTGAACGGTCGCGCCTCGGCCGCCGCGGCGGCCCGGTCCAGGGCCTCGGCCGCATTGGCGACCGGCCCTGCGGGGACACCGGGCAGCACCGAACGTGGCCGGCCGTCCCTGTCGGTACCGCCGGAGCTCTGCACGACGGTCACGCCGGCGGCGATGGCCGCGGCCAGGGCGCCGATCGCGACGAGCCGTACGCCCATCCGCGGCAGCCGGAGCCGGCGGCGAGCCTTCTTCGGCGCGATCGCCGTTCCCGCCGCCACGCCCGTTTCCGCGGCCCGCGCCAGCAGAGCCTCCCGCGCCCGCGTACGGGCCGTGTGCTCAGGCGAGTCCGGCGCACCCCAGTCGTCGCGCAGGATCTTGAGGTCGTCCATCATGCGTCCTCTCCGACGGCCGTGGGGTCGGCGCCGCCCAGCGCCGCGCGCACCTTCTTGCGGGCCCGGTGCAAACGTGATCGGGCCGTGCCGGCCGGGATCCCGAGCGCCCGCGCCGCGTCCTCACCGCTCAGTCCGCCCCAGGCGACGAGGACCAGCACATTCCGGTCGCCTGCCGCGATCGTGGCCAGCGCGGCCGCGAGCCGCCCCCGGACGGACTCGGCGTCGAGCCGGACGACGACCCGGTCGGCGTGCCCGTCGACGGTATGGTCGAGGCCGACCCGGGTGAGGGCCTTGTACCGGCGGAGTTCGGCGCGGTGGTGGCGCGCGACGAGGTTGGAGGCGATCCCGTACAACCAGGGCCGGGCCAGCGGATGCGCCGTGTCGTAGCGCTCCCGTCGGTCGAAGGCGATCAGGAACGTCTCCGCGGCCACGTCATCGGCCAGGCTCGTCCCCAGCCGCCGCGCCACGTATCCGTGGATCTCGTCGTAGTAACGGTCGAAGATCCCGGCGAAGCGCTCCGGCTCGTGCTCCGACAGCCGGATGATCTCTGCGTCGGTCATCTCGACGCCGGGCTCACCGTGCATTCGCATCACGGCCGCCATGTGCGGCTCCATTGGCTCATCTCGGCCCTCTCCCGGGTTGGTGGTCACCCCTCCTTCGCCAATGCCGCGCAGACTGTTCGCGCGATCCTTCCCATGAGACACCGGTCCGGCGCCGAAACCCGCCGTCGTGACAGATCGGAGAGCGACGAGGCACCGTCATGGAATTCATCGGCGCCGACGACGCGCCTACCAAGCTATTAGCTTGAGAAATCACTTCCAGTGATGGTCGATCACCTGCGGTACCGCTGACCTGCACCAGAGTGGCGCTCTCCCCGTGAGCGACCGTACGCGCCCATGATCACCAGTGTCATGGGCAAGGACAGCACAGCCCACCTCAATGGGGATGTGCACGTCGGAATTGCCGCCTATCTCTTGGCCGCCTCACGCGCGGCCCGGCACGGCTGGCCGCGCGTGAGGCGGCCAGCAGCAGAGAACAGCTCTGCTCCCAGACCCTGGCTTCGATAGCCCGGTGCCAACCAGCCACCCAACTCGCAAGTATCCAGACTGATCGAAACCATGCCCGCGTAGCGGCGCTTCACCGGGTCGATGGCCAACATCGCCGCCTCGCCACTGCCAGATGGCCGTAGGCGGGTGGCATCGACGTTCCGCGGCCGCTTGGTCCATACCTCATGTGTCCCATTCACGCACTGGACAGTCCCATCCCAGACGGACGAGCGACCCCACTTCATGGCACCCCAAAAGCTTCCTGGTAATGAGATCGGGCCTCTGTCGGCGATCTTCCGGCCTACGCTACGGGCGCGGGCCTCGGCGCTGGGAGGCGGAAACCTCTCTTTCTGTCGTGACCGGATACCAGGATGTCCGCCATGAACAGCTCCCGAAACCATCCTGATGGCGCCGAACTGGCCGAATGGCTGGCCGACCACGAAGGGGCGTGCCGCCGGATCGCGCACCGGTGGATCGAGGACTCCTGGTCCGTCCCGCTGTCGGTCCTGCGTTGCCTGTGGCCCGACCCGACCTGGCAGTTGGTCCTGCGCGGTGTTGTCATCGGCACCCGGGACACCGGCATGCACGGCGACCCCGTGACCGTGGGCGGGCTGCTCCTCGGCGTCGGCCAGGGACGAGCCGAGGTGCTCGGCCTGGATGGCGGGGTCAGGGGGATCGAGACGGAACAGCCGGTCTTCCCCCACCGCGACGACATCCCTGACCTCGACACCGTTCAAGAGATCGCCGCCCAGCACGGCCTGTGGGCCCAGACCGGCCAGCTCAGCCGCAAGGGTTATCGATGGCGTCCGGACGAGTACGACAAGGTGGCCACGTTCGACTGGGTGCGGCGTCGGCAGCTGTGGAGCGGACTGGCTCCGGTGGGGCCGCGAACGGCCGAGTCCCTTGACGCTCCGGGTTTTCCGCGGGAGCAGGTGCTGCGGGTGCGGGTCTACCGGCATCCGGCACTCGGAGAACGGGAGGTGATCTGTCTCCTGTCCGACACCGACGGGGCGGGCGCCGATCTGCGCGCCGCGCGTCTCGGCTGCGCCCCGCCGGAGATCGGCCCGCCCGTTCTCGCCGTCCGGCGGTCTCCGCTGCTCGGCTACCCCGCATGGGCGATCGTCCATGATCCGGACGCGACGGAGACGGCCTGGGAGGGGCTTCGGGCGCTGAACGCCGCCCGCCGCATCGCGGTGGACCATCCCAAGAAGGCCTTGGAGGCGCTGCGGCGTCACGTCGACGAGAAACTCCCCGCTTCACACGCTCCCGCGTTCTGGCTCGAGGCGGCCTCGGTGTTCGACCCATGGGAGAGTTTCCGGACCGACCAGCACGAGTGCGACAAGCAGTGCCGGTCGATGGCGATCGAGGCCTGCCGGAACACCGGCATGCTCGGGGACCTCGACCTGTGGTACGCCCTGGCCCTCGACGACTGGAAGGCGAAGCTCGAGGATTGCTGCGACGCGCTGGCCGAGCGCGACGGCCCCGAGGCGGCCTACGAGGCGTACCGGAGGGCCAGCCTCCACCGGGGCTGGCACGCGTCGACGGACAAGTAC
>DASYNF010000216.1:0-14856 GCA_036008685.1 Actinomadura sp.
AGTACTTCCGATTTGCGGAGGTGCTCGGCCCGGTGGATGTTCTCGATGCTGACGAGCTTGATGAAGTCCTGGTGGGCGTCGTGGTGGTCGAAGGTCAGCTCGGCCAGGGTACGGATGGCCTCGACCGGCGCGAGATGCTCCACGTCGATGGCCGACTCGGCGGTTCGGACCTCGGTGTAGGCCTTCTCCAGGACCGCGATGTACAGCTGTTCCTTACCGCCGAAGTAGTAGTAGATCATCCGCTTGGTGGTGCGCATGAGCGCGGCGATCTCGTCGACCCTGGCGCCGGCATACCCGTGCCGCGCGAACTCCCGCTGGGCGATCTCCAGGATCTCCGCCTTGGTCCGGTCGGCGTCACGCCGGCGTTCTCCCGATGCCGGGGTGACGGGCTGCGAGGACATGTGGCTCCATGGGGACGATGAGTCGGGACGGAATTCATCCTATTGGCGGGGCAACAACTCTCCTTTTGCCTGACCGGCCGGCGGCGCCCGCCCTCCCGGCCGGCTCGTCCTGGGACACCGTTATCGGAGGTCAGCGCGCGGCTGAGCATGCTGGGCGGCCAGCCGGATGGGGGCGTTCAGCGCGCCGTAGCCCCGGTAGCCGCCGACGCGCTGAACGATCTCGAAGAAGACCCGCCCGATGGTCCTGGTGTAGAGGTGGAGGAACTCGCCGTGGTCGTCACGGTCGTAGAGCAGCCCGAGCTCTCGGAGCGTGCGGTGCCGCTCTGGCCCCAGATCGAGGCGTGCTTCGAGGTCGTCGTAGTAGTTGTCCGGGATGGGCAGCAGCACGGTCCCGAGTGCGCGTAGCCGGCGGGCCGTGGCGATGAGGTCCTGGCCGGCCAGCGCGACGTGTTGCCAGGGGATGTCGGGGGCGCCAGGGTGTGATCCGACGTAGGCGACGTTGAGTGCCAGGCGGACCGCACCGTCGGGGCTGGACACCGCACGGCTGCGGAGCAGGCCGTAGGGGTCGGCCAGTTCAAGGCTCTCGTGCGGCCGCAGGCCGAGGACGCTGCGATAGAACAGCGAGGCCTCGTCGAAGTGGTGCCACGGCTGGGTGAGAGCCACGTGGTCGATATGGGTGATATCGGCGGCGGGCGGCACGGGATCGCCGGAGTCGCGGGTGAAGTCCGCAGTCCAGCTGGGATGGTCCGGCTGAGCCGTACGGCAGAAGAAGAGCTCGGTGCCGTCGGGGGCCGCGACCGCATCCAGCGGTGCGTCGTGTGGAGCGCGTAGCCGCGGTAGGACCGGTGAGAGCAGTGATTCCGCACGCTTGACGGATCCCGCTGGGTCGGGAGTCTCCAGTCCGATCGCGGTGAGTGCGGGGCCGTCGTGGCTCTCCGGGTCGCCGGTGTTGAGCAGGATCCTGGCCTCGCCCTGCTCCCAGAGCTCAACGGGCTTGCCCGTGTGCATGCCGATGCGGGTGAATCCGAGTGCCGTGAGCAGCCCGCTGAGCCGATCGGTGCTCGGGGTGGCCAGCTCGGCGAAGGCGAATCCGGATGGGACCACCGGGCGGGGCGGTAGACGAAGCCGGACGGCCTGCGACGGTACGGTCATCGCGCCGGCACGAGGTGCGGTGCCGACGCGCTCGGCGACGGACTCCTCCAATGCGATCAGGGACCGCATGGCGTCCATAGCGGTACGGGCGGCGGCGGCCTGCCGGAAGACGTCGTTGAACACCTCCAGCGACAGCGGTCCTGGATAGCCTGCCCGCAGGACGTGGGCCACCAGGCCGGCCACGTCGAAGTCGCCCTGCCCGGGGAAGCAGCGGTAGTGCCGGCTCCACTGCAGGACGTCCATCGCGAGGACAGGGGCGTCGGCGAGCTGCAGGAAGAAGATCTTGTCGGCGGGGATCTCCTCGATGTCCCTCGGGTCGGAGCCTCTCGACAGAATGTGAAAGCTGTCCAGGCAAGTCCCCAGATGAGAATGGTCGGCCATGCGCACGATCTGCCAGGCGTGCAGGTAGTCGTCGACATGGCGGCCCCACGCGAGCGCCTCGTAGGCGATCCGGATTCCGTGCTCGGCCGCCCGCTCGGCGAGGAGGTACAGCTGCTCGGCGGCGAGTGCGTCGTCATCGACGGCATCGGGGGAGACGCTCGAGCAGACGAGCAGCCGGGTCGTGCCCAGCCGTTCCATCACCTCGAACTTGCGTTCCGCGCGACGGAGATTACGGCCGAGGACGTCGGCGGGGACGGCCTCGAAGTCGCGGAACGGCTGGTAGAGATCAATGCTCAGGCCCAGGTCGGCGGCCCGCCGGCGCACTTCCTCGGGGCGCAGCGGACTGGCGAGCAGATCGTGTTCGAAGATCTCGACGCCGTCGAACCCCGCACCGGCAATGGCGTTCAGCTTGTCGGCCAGCGAGCCGCTGAGTGACACGGTGGCAATGGACTTCCGCATACCGCTCCTTCCGCTCTTCGGGCGTTGTCGTCAGACGTCGACGAGATCGGTCAGGTGAGCGAGCATCCGTTCGGCGTCGGGTTCGATCCCGGTGAAGAGCCGGAAGGCGTGGGCGGCCTGGAAGACGACCATGCCTCCGCCGTCCAGGGCCCGGCAGCCGAGTGCCCGTGCCCGGCGGAGCAGTTCGGTCTCCAGCGGGCGGTAGACCACGTCGGCCACCCACAGGTCCGGGCGGAGAAGTTCGGCCGGCAACGGCAGTCCGGGATGCGCTGCCATTCCGGTGGGCGTCGCGTGGACCAGTCCGTCCGCCTTCGGCAGCAGGCCTGCGAGCTGGCCGGTGGTCGCCGCCAGGGCGCGCTCGGCGCCGAATCGGTGTGCCAGCTCGGCGGCCAGCGACACCGCCCGGGCCGGTTGCGCGTCCACGATGGTGACGTGGTCGGCGCCGAGGGTCAGCAGCGCGTGCGCGACCGCGGCCCCTGCGCCGCCCGCCCCGAGCTGCACGATCCGGTGTGTCGGTGCGTCCGCCAGGCCGCGGGCGAACGACTGGGCGAATCCCGTCCAGTCGGTGTTGTGGCCGATGGCCCGGTCCCCGTCGAAGGTCACGGTGTTGACGGCGCCGAGCCGTGCGGCGTCCGGCGAGAGTTCGTCGAGGTGCTCGATGACGGTCTGCTTGCACGGGTGGGTGATGTTGAGCCCGGAGTAGCCCAGCCGCCGGGCCGTACGGACGAGGTCACCGGCCGCGTCGGCGCCGAGCCCGAGATCGGCTATGTCGATGGTGCGGTAGAGGTAGCGAAGACCATGGTGGTCCGCCTCGCGCTCGTGGAGCGCGGGGCTGAGGGAGGGCCCGATGCCGGACCCTATGAGCCCGACCAGGTAGGAGGTCATCTGGATGTTGGTCAGACCGAAGCCGATATCGGAGAAGGTGGCTTCTCGGCCGGTTTCACGCCGAGCTCCCCGGTGGGAACCTTGTGGGTCTCGCGGCCGGTCGCCACGGCGATCACATTGAGGGCGCACAGGGCTGCGACGAAGATCGCAACGCCGAGCCAGTCGTCTCCCTCGGGCCCGGCGATCTTGGTCGCGAAGGTGGCGGCGAATCCGGCGATCGCGAAACCGATCTGGGTTCCGATCGCCATGCCCGACAGCCGGACCCGGGTGCTGAACATCTCGCCGTAGAACGCCGGCCAGATCCCGTTGGCCGCGCTGTAGACGACCCCCATCATCAGGATGCCGGCAAAGAAGATCAGCACGTAGCTGCCCATGGAGATCGCCCCCAGGTAGGCGAACATCAGCACGGCGCTGCCGACCGAGCCTATGAGGAACACCGGCTTGCGCCCGATCCGGTCCGACAGCCTGGCCCACAGGGGGATCGCCACCAGGGCGACGGCATTGGCGAGCACACTCACCCACAGCATGGTCGACTTGTCCAGCTCGACCGTGTCGACGGCGAAGGCCAGGGCCCAGACCGAGAAGATCGTGCTCACGGACGCGATCAGGGCGGCCCCGACCACGCGCAGCACGTCGGCCCAGTGGTCGCGGAAGAGCACGGCGACCGGCAGCTTGGCCACGGTTCCGTGTGCGGCTTCCTGCTCGAACGCGGGTGTCTCCTCCATCTTGCGCCGGATGACGTACCCCGTCACCGCGACGGCGACACTGAGCCAGAAGGGAACGCGCCAGCCCCAGGACAGCAGCTGGTCCTCCGGGAGGGCGGCGATCGGGATGAAGATCAGGGTCGCGATGATCTGGCCGGCCTGGGTCCCGTTGAGGGTGAAGCTCGTGTAGTAGCCGCGGCGGTGCGCCGGAGCGTGCTCGAGGGTCATGGAGTTCGCGCTGGCCTGCTCGCCCGCCGCCGAGAGCCCCTGCAGCAGCCGCAACGTCACCAGGAGGACAGGGGCCAGGCCGCCGACCTGGCTATAGGTGGGCAGGCAGCCGACGAGGAAGGTCGACACCCCCATGAGCACCAGGGTGAAGAACAGGATCTTCTTACGGCCGAACCTGTCGCCGACGTGCCCGAGGATGAACGCGCCCACGGGACGAGCCGCGTAGCCCACCCCGAAGGTGGCCAGCGACTTGAGCGTGGCGGTCGCGGGGTCGGACGTCGAGAAGAAGACCTTGCCGAAGATCAGTGCCGAGGCGGTGCCGTAGACGAAGAAGTCGTAGTACTCCAGGGCACTTCCGATCCAGGCGGCGAGCGCCGCCTTCCGGGGTTTTCCCCGCTCGGCGGAGCCCGCGGCGGGGCCCACTGGGGTATCGGTCACGTAATGCTCCTCTACGTACCAGCTGTTGCCACGAAGTTACGTACTAGATAGTTAGTTACTGCCGTGGTTGCACATGGTGTGGTGACGGGCGTCACCTGTCAAGTACGGACGCGGAAACTTCGCCTCGTGGGCGGGTCCCGTCCGTCCTGACCCGATACGGGATCTATGACGAGCAGACCTCCACCGCGCCGGCCGACCAGGCCGATCGGGGTGCCCCGACCGCGTCGGGGCCGCCGGCGAGGCTGAACGAAGCACTCCGCGGCATGTCCGGAAATCCGTCCTCACATAGCATCTGATCATTCGTGCCCTCCGTCCGGATGGCTCCCCTACGGATGCCGCCATCGGAAGGCCGTCGGCCACGGTGAAGGGGAGGCACGTGAGCGATCGCGGCGAGGACTGGATGCCGGAGATCAAGGAGATCCGCCGCCGCCACGAGCTGGCCCGGGCCATGGGCGGGCAGGAGAAGGTGGAGCGCCAGCACGCCTCCGGCCGCTATACCGTCCGCGAACGCATCGGCCGGCTCGCCGACCCGGGAAGCTTCGCCGAGATCGGTGCCCTGACCGGATTCGGCGGCTATGACGGCGAGGGCCGTCTCACGTCGGTCCTGCCGGCCAACTTCGTCGCCGGAACGGCCCGTCTCGACGGCCGGACCGTGATGCTCGGCGCCGACGACTTCACGGTCCGCGGTGGCTCCGGCGACGCGGCCATCCACGCCAAGCAGATCCACTCGGAGCACTACGCGGGCGAGATGCGGCTGCCGGTCGTGCGCCTGCTGGACGGCGCGAGCGGCGGCGGCAGCGTCAAGATGGCGCAGGAGGCGGGATACACGTATCTGCCGGTCAACCCGGCCTGGGCCGCCGTGGTCGACAACCTGTCCCTCGTACCGGTCGTGGCGGCCTGCCTCGGCCCGACAGTCGGGCTCGGCGCGGCGCGCCTGGTCATGTCGCACCTCGCCGTCATGGTGAGGAACATCGGCCAGCTCTTCACGGCCGGCCCGCCGGTCGTTCACGGCGGCACCGGCGAGGACCTCACCAAGGAAGAGCTCGGCGGCGCGGCCGTGCACAGCCGCAACGGCACGATCGAGCGGTTCGTCGACACCGAGGACGAGGCATTCGAGCTCGTCCGCGGCTTCCTGTCGTACCTGCCGGGCAGCGTGTACGAATTGCCGCCGGTCCGGTCCTGCGACGATCCCGCGCAACGCCGTGATGAGGCCCTGTCCGCGGCCGTGCCGCGCAACACCCGAAGGCCGTACCGGATCAAGCCGATCATGGAGGCGATCTTCGACCGGGATTCGGTGTTCACCTACGCCGAGTACGGCGGCGGAACCGTCACCGCGCTCGCCCGGCTGGACGGCCATCCGGTCGGCGTCCTCGCCACCGATCCGTACAAGGGCTCCACCATGTCGATCGAGGGAGCCCAGGCGATCACGCGCCTGGCCGACCTGTGCGAGACGTTCCACCTCCCGATCATCAGCCTTACGGACCAGGGCGGTATGACCATCGGCCGGGTCGCGGAGGAGCGCGGCACGATCCGGTACGGCGCCCGCGCCATCGCCGCCGTGTACCAGGCCAGGGTTCCGCAGGCCGAGCTGATCGTGCGCCGGGTGTACGGCGTCGGTGGCGCGGGGATCGTCAACCGGCACCGGGCGGGCCGGAGCTGGGCCTGGCCGTCGGGCGACTGGGGATCGCTGCCCGCGCGGGGCGGTATCGAGGCGGCGTTCCGCGCGCAGCTAGAGAAGGCCGACGACCCGGAGGCGGAGATCGAACGGATCCGCCAGGAGCTGGCGGCGATCGGCTCGCCGTTCCGCACGGCCGAGCGGTTCGGCGTCCAGGACCTGATCGACCCCCGCGACAGCAGGCCCCTGCTGTGCGCCTGGGTACGTGATGCGTACCGGGTTCTCCCCGAACTCACCGGACGTCCATCGTTCGGCACCCGTCCCTGAGGGAGGCGTCCATGGATCTGCTCTCAGGGCTGCGCGAGGACGGCGAGATCGTCACCGAACGGCTCACCCGCTTATGCCACCCGTAACACGGGTCAGGATGGTGGGCTGGTGCCGATCGGTGGTGGTGGGAGCCGGGTGTTCAGGAGGTGGGTGAGGGCATCGCCGATAGCGGGGTCCAGTGGTCCGGTGCGCGGGATACCGAGTTGGTCGGCCAGGTCGCGAGTGTGGAGACGGGTGGCGGCTTCAAGGAGCTGAGCGTAGGTGTCGGTGGCGGTGCGGGTGCGCTGCCAGGCGGTGAGGGCTAGGACGATGGCGAGGGGGGCGGCGGGCCACCACCACCCGGTCAGGGAGGCATAGAGCAGGGCCCAGCCGCCCAGGGTGGTAGCGCGGGTGAGGGCTTGACCGGCGGTGGTGATCTCGGTGCGCACCGGGTCGGGCAGGGTCAGCCACAGGTGCGGCCACAGGCTGGGCAGGTCCAGGTGATGGTCGCGGTCCAGGCGTACCGCGGTGGCGTGGATGCGGTCGCCGCTCCAAGTGGGCCGGTCGGGTGCTTCGAGCCCGATGCGGGTCATGGCCCGGCGGGCGGTATGACGCGGAGCGGAGTCGACGGGGTTTCCGTGGGCGAGGGCGAGAGCGGCAGCGTGACGGTGTTGCTCGTAGCGGCGCGCGGCCGTGCTCCAGCGGGCGTGTCGGCGCGTGACGCGCCAGCGGGCGAGCCAGCGAGAAGGGCGTGGCCAAGCGCGCCAGTCGGCTGCCAGAGTGATCCGCTGGACTAGCGTACCCAGGGCTTGGGCTACCAATCCGACGGCGGCCGAGCCGGCCAGGACCGCAGCCACCAGGACGACTTGGCCGCCGAGCGTCGTGGCGGCAGGCGTCTTGGCCCATTGGGTGATCTGGGCGGTCAGGCGTTGGTAGTCCAGGGAGTGGCTCTGACCGAGAGTGTGGGCGGAGGTGGCGGCGGCCAGGAACAGGGCGCCGGGGAGAACCAGTAGCGTCAGCCATCGTTCGGCGAGCTTGCCCCCCAGTGCGCCCAGGAATCCACCCACCGCTAGAGCCGGACCCGGCACATGGGCTTTGCGGTGATCTCGCAATGGGGCGGCGTGACGCCCTCAGGCCAGGAGTAGCGCGAACACTGGCGTGTCGGACACACGTAAATCGTCTCCCCCGCCGTGTTGACATCGGTCCCGATCGGCTTCAAGCCCCGGGTATTCCCGTAGACCCCCAAGGCGTCGCCGGCGACCAGGAGGGCAGTATGCAGCGCGTCCAGGGGACCGGAAGGGTCTTGGCCGTCGCGTACTGCCGCAATCAATTGCTCCAGGCAGGACGGGTCCCTGCTTCCGTTACTGTCCAGATCCGCACGAATCCGGTCCAGGTGTCCGCACACATACGCCACCCCGTCACGGGCCCTGTCTGCAATGTCGCTTCGCCCGTCGGCCACAGCTCACCCTTCCCTCATGGACTCGGGCCAGCTCATGCATCGCCCCCAGACCTGTGGGTGGCGGAGCCGGGCCCGCCGCGGACACGGTGCGACCATGTTGGCCGAACGGACGCTACTCCACAACTGTGGCATTAGCCTTCGACGTGGGGGAAACTCCGGGAAGGGCGCATGAGCGAAAAAGAGGAACAGAGAACTGCGGTGCGAGCCCGGCTGGACCGGGTCGTTGCCACGCAGGAGCGATCCCCAGTCCTGGAACCGGACACACTTGTCGAGGTGCGTCGGCTGACCGCGACCCTCAGTGACGACGACGCTGACCCGGAAAGCAGGTACTTGCTCGGCTGGGTGCACTGGCACCGCTTCCAGGCTCTCCCCGCGGGTCACGACCGCGAAGACCTCGCCGCCGCGGTCGATATGTTCACCGCGTGCCTCATCGCCGGCGTCGATGACATCCCCGCGAACTTGTTGCCTATCGTTGCGGAGCAGGCGCTCCCCGCCGCAGTCGCCCTGCATCAGCAGGGACTCGCCACCACCGACCTTGCGGCGCTATCTGCTGCAGTAGACCTTTGGTTGCGGATTCTCCGAGCCGCCCACGACGATGACCCCAACAAAGTCATTGTCATGTCCAACCTCGCCAATGCGTTGCGGGCCCGATTCGAGCGCACGGGAGTGTTGTCGGACCTGGAGGCGGCGATCGCCGCAGGCCAGTCAGTTATGCAGGCCACCCCGGATGGCCACCCCGAAGGCGCCGGGCGCCTGGCCCACCTGAGCAAGGCCTTGCGGCTCCGGTTCGAACGGACCGGGGACTTGTCGGACCTGGACGCCGGGATCGAGGCAGGCCGATCTTCCGTGCAGGCCACCCCGGATGGCCATCCCGAACGCGCCACGCGCCTCTCCAACCTGGGGGTCGATCTTGCGGTGCGGTTCGAGCGAACAGGGATGGTGGCGGATGTGGATGCCGCGATCGAGACAAGCCGCTCCGCGGCGCAGCTCACTCCCCACGACCACCCCCAATGCACCGTGCGCCTGGCCAATCTCGGCCATGCGTTGCGAGCCAGGTTCGAGCGCACGCAAGTGGCTGCGGACTTGGATGCCGCGGTCGAGTACCTCGACGCCGCGGTGCGCGCCATCCCTGACGGTAATCCGGAACACGCCGGGAGCCTGTTCCATCTCGGCGATGCGTTGCGGACCCGGTTCGAGCGCACGGGAGTGTTGTCGGATCTGGATGCCGCGGTCGAAGCCGCCCGGTCCGCGGTGCAGGCCACCCCGGATGGCCACCCCGACCGAGCGGGTCTCTGGTCCAACCTGGGTGCGGTGCTACAGGCCCGGTTCGGGCGCACCGGGGTCTTGTCGGATGTGAATGCCGCGGTCGAGGCCGCCCGGTCCGCGGTGCAGGCCACCCCGGAGGGCCACCCTGACCTCATTAGGGTGCTGTCCAATCTCGGCAATGTGTTGCGGGCCCGGTACGAACACATAGGGGACTGGTCGGACCTGGATAGTGCGATCGAGGCCGCCCGGTCCGCGGTGGAGGCCGCCCCGGAGGACCACCCCTACCGAGCGATTTTCCTGACCAATCTGAGCGTCGCGTTGCGGGTTCGGTTCGGTCGCACCGGGATGCCGGCGGACGGGGATGCCGCGGTCGAGGCCGCCCGGTCCGCGGTGGAGGCCGCCCCGGAGGGCCACCCCCACCGAGCGAGCATCCTCTCCAACCTCAGCACCTCGTTGCAGTTCCGGTCCAGGCTCACCGGGGCGCTGCCTGACCTGGATGCCGCGATTGACGCAGGCTGGTCATCGGTCCGGGCCGCTCCGGACGATCATCCCCACCGAGCGAGTCTCTGGTCCAACCTGGGTGCGGTGCTACAGGTCCGGTTCGAGCGCACCGGGGACTTGTCGGATGTGAATGCCGCGGTCGAGGCCGCTCGGTCCGCGGTGCAGGCCACCCCGGAAGGCCATCCCGGCCGAGCGGCCATCCTGTCCAACCTCGGGTTCGCCCTGGCGGCCCGGTTGAAGAAGACGGGCAGGCGGGCGGATCTGGATATGGCGCTCTCCGCACATACACGGGCAGTACAGGTTGGATCGGCACCTCCAGCGGTCCGCATCCGAGCGGCCCGCGAGGCTGCACATTTGGCCATGCCCGCCGATCCTGGTCAGGCAGCCGGACTTTTGGAGGCCGCCGTGCTCTTGCTGCCTGAAATGGCTCCACGCCAGATGCACCGCGCTGATCAGCAGTTCGCGATCGGCCGATACGACATGCTCGCAGGGGACGCAGCCGCCCTGGCACTTTCCGACACCAGAGCAACGAGCGAGCAGCGCGCGACCCGGGCGTTGCGGTTGCTAGAAGCCGGCCGTGCCGTACTCCTGAGCCAGGCACTGGATACCCGCAACGATCTCACTGACCTGCGGCAACGACATCCCGCTCTTGCCGTACGGTTCGTCGAGATCCGTGACCGACTCGATCAGAACAGCCTTCCCCCCGCCCTCAGCGACCTCACCGAAGCCCAAGACACGGCCCAGCCTCACCGCCCGGTACACGATCGCCACCACCTGGCGGTGGAGATGGCCGACATCCTGGCCGAGATCCGCGCTATCGAGGGGTTCGGCTCCTTCGCCCTCCCGCCGACCACCGACGAACTCCTGGCCGAAGCCGCATCTGGCCCGATCGTGACATTCAACATCAGTTCTTACGGCAGCGACGCGCTCCTTCTGACCCAGCACGGCATCACTTCGCTTCCGCTGCCCGATCTCGCCGCGGAGGCGGTGATTGAGAAGGTCGACACTTTCCACCGTGCCGTGCACAGCGCGACAGATCCGGCCGCCGACCGGAAAGCCGCCCAGGCCACCATTTTGAGAGTCCTGGAATGGTTGTGGGACGCCGCGGCCGCGCCGGTCCTGGACGCCCTCGGCTCCTCCATCGAGCACTCAGCCGACGATGCGCAGTTGCCGCGGGTGTGGTGGGCGCTGGGGGGAATCCTCGGCCTGTTGCCCATGCACGCCGCCGGCTACCACGGCGACCCGGCCGGTGACCCCGCCCGACGTTCGGTTTTGGACCGGGTCGTATCCTCCTACACCCCCACCATCCGTGGCTTGCGCTACGCCCGCCAGCGCCGCGCCGCAGCCGCCACGCCCGGCCGGACGCTGATCGTCGCCATGCCCACCACACCTGGCCTCTCCGACCAAGGCCGGCTGGACAACGTCCTGGCCGAAGCCGCCATGCTCCACGCGCGCCTACCTCGGCCGCTTCAGCTGACCGAACCCGGCACCTCCGAAGACCAAAGCGGCACCCCCTCCGAGCTCATCCCGACTAAAGCCAACGTCTTCACACATCTGCCCGATTGCAGCATTGCCCACTTTGCGTGCCACGGTGCCAATGACCCCACCGACCCGTCGCAAAGCCTGCTGCTGCTGCACGACTACCAAACCGACCCGCTCACGGTCGCCAGTCTCGCCCCGATCCAGCTCGATCGAGTCCAACTG
This sequence comes from Actinomadura sp., assembly GCA_036008685.1. Classification (GTDB taxonomy): domain Bacteria; phylum Actinomycetota; class Actinomycetes; order Streptosporangiales; family Streptosporangiaceae; genus Actinomadura_C. Next base: position 11,500 of record DASYNF010000216.1, read on the forward strand.
GCCTACCTGTCGGCCTGTACCACTGCCATCACCATCAACTCGAAGCTGATGGACGAGGCCATCCACCTCGCCACCGCGTTCCAACTCGCTGGCATTCCCCACGTCATCGGTACCTTGTGGGAAATCAACGACCACCTCGCCGTGACCTTCGCCGAAACCTTCTACACCGGTCTTCAAACCGGCCCAGATACGCTCGAGATCAGCCAAGCTCCCTACGCCCTCCACCACGCCGTACGCGCCATACGCGACCGATTCCCCCGCAGCCCATCCCTATGGGCGGCCTACGTACACGCCGGCGCCTAGTGATCTGAGTCAGAGATTTATCGTTGGCTCGGGTATGACCTTGTGGGTGCCGAATACTGTGTCACCCCATGTGACTTGGGCATATTCCTGAAGTAGGCCGCCGAGTCGGTCTCGTCGGGCGATCTTGATCTCGGCATCGACGGGATCGGGTAGTGGTCGGAGCGGGCTGGCCTGGTTCAGGGCTCGGCGTACGCTGCCTACCCATCGCTCCATGATTGCGTTCATCCGAGGGGCCTGTGGAGCAGTGAGCACCACACGGATCCCCTCGGTCGTGAACACCTCATCGAACAAATGAGCTTCCCCTGGAGCACGGACACCTACGGTGTGGGGTCACACGGTGGTGTCTAGGAGGAAGACCCTCAGGGCCGATCACTCTTAGCTGAGCGTCTGCAACCGCTGGGCCCCGGTTCGAGGTTCACGACGCGCCCGTCCTTCCTGCCCCAGTTGTTTCTGATCTCGATGGGGGTGTTCAGGCGAGCTGCAACTCAAGACGGTCGGACCCGCACTGCGAGGGTCTCGGTCAGGACAATGTCCGGGCCCTTGCCCGTGACGTTGATGGACACCCAGGCCTCGTCGGTCGCCTGCTTCAGGAGCTCGTCGGTGACGCTGTCCTGGTAGGAGACGAAGGCCTCGCCCGTTGACCAGGTACGTCTCGTTTCCAGGGGCTGAACTCCTGCTTGCGCCGCAGCGCTTCGTCCGACGTGACTTGCAGGAACAACACGACGTCCGCCGGGTGAGGTGGGAGAACACCTGGCGGGCGAGGCCGGTGGGCACCTCGGGGTTGACGGCGTATTGAGCGCGGATCTTGTGTGGGCGTTGTCCAGGATCACGTGGATGCCGGCCCGCAGGGCCGGGCCGATGATGAGCTGGTCCTGGAGCCTGTATCAGGGCGGCGAGCGGCGAGCGTGAACAGCCGATAATGGTGGCCGCAGGGGGCGCCCACGCTTCCCGTCCTGCCGCTCCAGCCAGCTCCCGCACCCGGTCAGGAGTGGGGGATGAGCTGGATCCTGATGGCTTCGTTGTAGGGCACGACGACGGTTTGGTCGGTGCCGTACTTCCAGGTTCCCGAGACGAGGAAGAGGTGGTTATCCGAGGTGAGCAGGATCCGGAATGCCTCCGGCCGGTCCGGCCGCCGCCGAGGGTTCTCGGCCACGGGCCGCGGTGACGTCCGTCCGCCGCAGCACGGAGGCGGAGCGGTCGGAGTTCCGGTCACTCGTCCAACCGGTCTGGGACAGGCACAGCGCCGCGGTCTCCCGGGCGATGACAAGGATGCCCGCGCTGCGAGGCTCACAGGTGGACGCGGCGCGGACCGATCTCGTCGCGGTGCACATCTATCTCTCGGGTGGTCACGACCAGCTCGATGACCGGGAGCCGGTACGGGCGTCCCGCGACGGTGCCGACGTCCTCGACTCCTCCACCGCCTGCCTGGTCTCCGGGCTGTGCAGGCTTCCCTCGTACCGGGGAGTCGCCGTGCGCGGTGGGCTGCCGGCGGACGGCGGGCTGGAGCGGCTCGTGCCGGGTCGGCTCCTGCGTGGGCCCTGGCCGGTCAGCGCGTTGCCGATCGGTGTCGCCACGGACCTTTCCGCCGCGGCGGGCGGATACGTCATCTGGTCGTCCACCGGCCGCCGGGTGCGCCCGTTGCTCGGCACCGGGCCGGGCTCCGCGTCGGATGAGGTGGTGTTCCCGCCCGGCGCCGGCTTTCGCGTGCTGGAGGTGCGCTCCGAGGACGCGGCGCCGATCGTCCTGCTGAGCGAAGTGTTCGGCTCGGGGCCGGGGATCGGCTCTCCTGCCAGTTCAGCACCCGGGCGATGACGGCCGCGTCGATGAGGGACAGCAGCTCCTCGCGCGAAATCGTCCGGATCTGCAAGAGCAGTTCGGGGTCGAGGACCCCGCCGGTCACCGCCACCGCCTCCAGCATCGTCAGCACCCGATCGTCCAGCCGATCCAGCCGTGCGCGCAGGACCCTGCTGACGGACGCGGGGATCTGCGCGCCGGGGCCGGTGCGCTGGTCGCAGGGCAGCTCGAGGATCTCGGTGATGAGGAAGGGATTGCCCTCACCACGCCGGTGCAGCGCCGCCGCCTCACGCTGGTGGAGTTCGCTGCCCGGAAGGCCCGGCGTGAACCGGGTGGAGTGACGTACCAGCAGTTCGTGGACGTCCGCCACGGTGAGCTGGCGCAGCGGCAGCAGGGCGGCGCGGCTCTGGCGGACGAGCAGCGCCAGAAGCTCCCGCAGGCCGACGTCGTCGGTGTCCTGCGTGGTGCAGATCACGACCAGTGGTACGTCGCGTAGCAGCGTGGCGTACACGCCGAGCAGGCGCCGGAAGCCGTGGTCGCCACGGTGCAGGTCCTCGATCAGGCAGATGGTGGGCTGCCCGGCCAGCCGCTCCGCCAGCTCGCGAGCGACTGCCTCGGGCCCTGCCTCCATGTGAATCTGTGGGCACAAGGCCGACAGCAGCTGACCGAGCGGGTGAAACCGATCTTCACCCGCATCCTCGTCCGATCCGATGTCATTGCCGCAGTGACCCCATACGGCCCTAAACCCGGCGTCCGCGGCGCGGGACGCGAACTCCCCGGCGAGCCGGGACTTGCCGATGCCGGACTCTCCGGACAGCACCGCCCAGCGGGTATGGCCCTGAGCCGCGTCGTACAGGAGTTCATCGAACCTGCCCAGCTCATCCGCCCGGCCGACGAGTGGCCGTACGCCTGCAGGCCGTATGGGAGACCCGATGGGGGAGGCGGGGGGGGAGGAAGGGTGCCAGAGCGGATATGTCCTGCCGGAGGACGGCCAGGTGGACGTCGCTCAGCTCGGGGCCGGGGACGGCACCGAGCTCTTCGGCGAGCAGCGCGCGGATCGCCTCGTAGCGCCGTAGCGCCTCCGCGGGTCTGCCCGCGAGGTAGAGGGCGCGCATCAGGAACGCCCAGGCCGCCTCGCGGAGCGGAGACCGGGTCGTGAGCTCCTCGGCGATGAGGGCCGCTTTCTCGTGCTCGCCCTGCTGGAGGAGGACGGTGGCGTTCAGCTCCCCGGCGGCCATCCGGATCTGCTCGAGCCGGGTG
>DASYNF010000217.1:0-10262 GCA_036008685.1 Actinomadura sp.
CGGGGCCGCCCCACCACTCCACCGGCCCGGGGCCGGGGGCCGCTCCGGCACCCGCGCCGGGCGGCATCCGAGCAGCGAGGAGAGCCTGCACATGACCGATGCCGTGCTGCGTGTCACCGACATCGCCAAGCGCTTCGCCGGCGTGCGGGCGCTGGAGGCCGTGACGCTGGACTTCCCCGGCGGCGCGGTCACGGCGTTGATGGGCGAGAACGGCGCCGGAAAGTCCACGCTCATCAAAATCATCAACGGTGACCACCGTCCCGACGGCGGCCGTGTCGTCCTGGACGGCCGGCCGCTGGAGCTGCGTTCGCCCGCCGACGCGCGGCGCCGCGGCATCCGGGTGATCGCGCAGGAGCCGGAGATCATCCCGCATGTCTCCGTCGCCGAGAACGTCTACGCGGGCGCGCTGCCCCGTAAGGCCGGCCGGATCCTCGACCGGGCGGCGCTGCGGAGACGGATGCGGGCGGACCTGGAGCGGCTCGGCTTCGGGCAGGCGCTCGCCCCGGACACGCTGGGGTCCCGCCTCACCGCCGCACAGCGTCAGCTCGTGGAGATCCTGCGGGCGCTCACCACGGACGCCAAGGTCATCGCGTTCGACGAGCCCACCTCCTCGCTGTCGGAACACGAGGCCGAGGCGCTGTTCGGGCTCATCGGGCGGCTGCGTGAGCAGGGACTCGCAGTGATCTACGTCTCCCACCGCATGCAGGAGATCTTCCGGCTCGCCGACCGGATCGCGGTCCTGCGCGACGGCGCCCTGGTCGGCGTGCGAGACGCGGGCGAGACCAGTGAGCGGGAGGTCGTGCGGATGATGGTCGGGCGTGACCTGTCGGCCATGTTCGCCCGGGAGCACTCCGCCTCGGACCAGGTCGTCCTCGAGGTCCGCGGGGTCACGACCGGCGACGTGCGCGACGTCAGCCTGCAGGTCCGGGCCGGAGAGGTGGTCGCGCTCGCCGGGCTCGTCGGCGCGGGCCGGTCCGAGCTGGCCGGCGCACTCGTCGGGGACCTGCCGATCCACTCCGGTGAGGTCCGGGTCGAGGGCCGCCGGATCCGGCTGCGGCAGCCGCGCGACGCCGTGCGGGCGGGGCTCGGCTACGCCCCCGAGGAGCGGAAGGCCCAGGCGCTGTTCCTCGCCGGAAGTGTTAGGGACAACACCAGCCTGGCGGTGCTGGACCGGCTGCGGCGGCTGCGGTTCGTGCGGCGGGGGGAGGAGCGGCGGCTCACCAGGGAGTACGTCGACCGGCTCAACGTCCGCACGCCCTCGATCGAGCACGCGGTCCGCAAGCTCTCCGGCGGCAACCAGCAGAAGGTCGTGCTGGCCCGGTGGCTGGCGCGCAGGCCCAAGGTGCTGATCCTGGACGAGCCGACCCGCGGCATCGACGTCGGCGCCAAGGCCGAGATCTATCACCTCATCGACGACCTCGCCCGCTCCGGGGTGGCGATCCTGGTCATCTCCTCCGAACTGCCGGAGGTTCTCGGCCTCGCCGACCGGATCGTCGTGATGCAGCGCGGACGCGTGACCGGCGAACTCGACCGTTCACAGGCTACCGAAGAGGCGATCCTGGCCTTGGCCATGGCCGGCGACCTCTCCTCATCCGGACACGGAGGACATGCATGACCATGCTCGGCCGGAAGGCCCCCGAGGTCCCCGCACCGGCTCGCGGGCCGGGCCGCCTCCTCGGGGCGGTGGGCGCGCAGAACGTGAGCCTCATCGGCGCGCTGATCGTGGTGGTCACCACCTTCGCCTGGCTCAACCCCGGTTATCTCACCTGGTCGAACATCTCGGTCATCGGGGAGACCGTCACCGTGGCCGGGCTCCTCGCCGTGGTGCAGACGGTGGTCATCATCTGCGGGGCGCTCGACATCTCGGTCGGCTCCCAGACCGGCATCGCCTCCGTCGTCAGCGCCATGGCGTTCATGTCCACCGGGCACAACCCGCTGCTCGGCATCGGCGCGGCGGTCGGCGTGGGGATCCTCGCCGGGCTGGCCAACGGAGTGATCATCGTGTACGGCCGGGTCAACCCGGTCATCGCGACCCTCGCGACCCTCGCGGCCTTCAAGGGCCTCGCACAGCTCATGTCGAACGGGCGCGCGCAGGGATTCGTCCTGGGGGACGACCTGTTCATCTTCATCGCCCGCGGCAGGATCCTCGGACTGCCCGTACAGGTGTGGATCTTCATCGCGGTGGCGCTCGCCGTGCACGTCCTGCTGAAGTACACCGACATCGGACGCAACATCTACGCCATCGGCGGCAACGACACCGCGGCCCGCCTCGCCGGGATCAACATCAACAAGTACCTGCTCTCGGTCTACGCCCTCGCGGGCGTGGTGGCGGCGATCGCCGGGATCTGCCTGACCGCCCGTACCGGATCAGGGCAGCCGACGTCCGGCAGCGAGGGACTGGAGCTCAAGGCGATCACCGCCGCCGCGCTCGGCGGATGCGCGCTCGCCGGGGGCAAGGGCGGGATCGGGGGCACGCTCCTCGCGGTCGTGCTCCTCGGCGCCCTGGAGAACGGGCTCAACGTCGTGGGGGTCAACACCTTCTGGCAGAACGTCGCCCAGGGGGCGCTTCTCGTGGTCGCGGTCGTCATCCAGCAGCGCCGCAGCGGCGAGCGGGCGGTCGGCCTGCCGACCTAGGGCCGCGGTGCCGTCCGTGGCCCGGGCCGCGCCCGGTACGGCGCAACGATCGCCCATCGACCTCGTAGGCTGGTCATACGGCGTGTGCCGGGAACACCGGGATGTACGGGGACCTGTCGTGTGTTGATCCGAGTGGGCGTACGTTGAGCAACGAGGGCAAGAGCTAGGGGAGACGGTGCGGAATCTTTACGAGCTGGAGTCGGAGCTGCCTGAGCTGACCAGGCCGGTGTTGCTGCACAGCCTCGACGGCTTCATGGACGCCGGATCGGTGGGACAGCTCCTACGCGAGCACATCCTCGAGACCCTGGACCACCGGGTGATCGCGCGGTTCGACGTGGACGAGCTCATCGACTACCGGGCCCGGCGCCCGGTCATGACCTATGACGAGGACCGCTGGGCGTCCTACGAGGCGCCGGAGCTCGTCGTGCACCTCGTCCACGACCAGGTCGGCAGCCCGTTCCTGCTCTTCACCGGACCGGAGCCGGACCGGCTGTGGGAGGGCTTCACGGCGGCCGTGCGCTCGCTGATCGAGCGGCTCGGGGTCGGCCTGACGGTGGGCTTCCACGGTGTTCCCATGGGCGTGCCGCACACCCGGCCGGTGGGGCTGAGCGCGCACGGGACCAGGCCCGAGCTCATCACCAAGTCGTCCTGGTTCGGCACGGTCAAGGTCCCGGGCAGCGCCGCCGCGCTCCTGGAGATGCGGCTCGGCGAGGCCGGCCACGACGCCCTGGGCTTCGCCGTGCACGTGCCGCACTATCTGGCCCAGTCCGACTATCCGGCCGCCGCGGTGGCCGCGCTCGACGCGGTCGTGACCGCGACCGGTCTGGTGATCCCCACGGACGCGCTCCGGGAGGCCGCGGCCAAGGCCAACGCCGAGATCGCCGAGCAGGTCGCCGGATCCGACGAGGTCGAAAAGGTGGTGCGGGCCCTGGAACAGCAGTACGACGCCTTCGCCGGGGCGGCGGGCAGGGAGAGCCTGCTGGCCCAGGAGCGGGACATGCCGACGGCCGAGGAACTCGGGGCCGAGTTCGAGCGCTTCCTCGCGGAACAGGACGGTTCCGACCCGCAGCCGTAGCCGATCCCCGCGGCGGCCGCACGGTTCGCGATCGGGATACGGACCGGATACGCTTTCCCGGTCTTCGGGACCTCCCGGTCCCGCGGCGGGCGCATAGCTCAGCGGTTAGAGCACTGGTCCTACAAACCAGGGGTCGCTGGTTCGAATCCAGCTGTGCCCACCCGCCAACGATCAACGAAAACGGCGCCTGACCTGCGGATCCAGGGTCAGGCGCCGTTCGTATGATGTCCGGCTGTCCACGGCTGACACCCGCTGCCGGCGGATGGCTGTGCCCAATACGTGCCCGAGATCAGTGATCCGGGAGCGCTTCGGCGATCCGCCGTTTGGCGATCTCGTCCTGTCCTTCGAGGCATGAGGCGTAGGTCCGCAGCAGCACGTCCACGCTGTGGCCGGCCCACTTGGCCACCTGTGTGGGTGGAACGCCGCCGTTGAGCCACGTTGACACGCAGGCGTGCCGAAGGTCGTACGGCCGTCGAGCGAGCGGAGACTCATGCTGCTGGTCGGTGAAGACCGTCCTGCGGGCTTGTCTCCAGGCGCGTCGGTAGGTGATCGTCGGTAGGTCTCCGCCCCGCACACCGGTGAAGAGACGCGCGTCGGAAGCCTCGGCGACGTGATCCCGGAGATGCGCACGCAGGATCTTCGCCAATTCCGGAGGGCATGGGACACGGCGCTCCTGGCCTTCGGCCCTGTGCTCGAGCTGTCTCCACTGCTCGCGGTGGCTTCCGTCGTCCGTCCATTCACGGCCGGCGTCGGGGGTCGGGCCTCGGAAGTGAAGTTCGCCCCAGGCATCGGGGGTTCCTCCCATGCCTGCTTTTCCTGTAACGCCCCGATTCTCACGCGGTTTTGATACCCCGAGCCAACCGATGGGGGTGACGTGGAGGGGCGGTGCGCGGGTTGGTATGCCTGAGGTGTGTCGGATCGTGCGGATCCTGGGCAGGGCGCGGTAAACGACGACGGGGCAAGAGCGGACCGTGGGGTGACCCCGGCGTCGCCGCCGGGTCGTGTGCCGGCGCGGGGCGCGGCGAGGTTGGCGCTGCTGTTGGCCGCGTTGGGCGTGGTGTACGGCGATATCGGCACCAGCCCGCTGTACTCGCTGCAGACGCTGTTCTCGCTCGACGGTGGTGTGGTACGCCCGAACGCCCACGATGTGTTCGGCGTGATCTCACTGGTCTTCTGGTCGATCACCTTGATCGTGTCGATCAAATATGTGATCTTCATCCTGCGAGCCGACAACGACGGCGAGGGCGGCGTGATGGCTTTGGCCGCCCTCGCCCGGAAGGCGCTGAGCAGCGCCGACGCCAGGCGCGCCGCCCCGGTGATGACGCTCGGGGTGCTCGGCGCCGCCCTGTTCTACGGCGACAGCGTGATCACCCCGGCGATCTCGGTGTTGTCGGCAATGGAAGGGCTGGAGGTCACCGCCCCGCAGTGGGCGGAGTTCGTGCTCCCGGTGGCTGCGGTGATCCTGACCCTGCTGTTCGCCGGCCAGCGAGGGGGCACCGGACGGGTCGGCGCCGTGTTCGGGCCGATCATGCTGATCTGGTTCGTCTGCCTGGGTGTCGCCGGCGCGGCGGAGGTGCTACGCCACCCGAGTATTGTGACCGGGCTGTCGCCGACCTACGCGGCCCTGTTCGTCGTCGACCACCCGCCCATCGCGTTCGTCGCGATGGGCGCCGTGGTGCTGGCGATCACCGGCGCCGAAGCGCTCTACGCAGACATGGGCCACTTCGGCCGCGCCCCGATCCGCCGGGCCTGGTTCGCGATCGTGTTCCCCGCGTTGACGCTGAACTACCTCGGCCAGGGGGCGTTGATCCTGCGGTCACCGACCAGCCGGGCCAGTCCGTTCTTCCTGCTACTGCCGCACTGGGCGCGGCTGCCGATGGTCATCCTGGCCACCGTCGCCACCGTGATCGCGTCGCAGGCGGTGATCTCCGGGGCGTTCTCGATGTCGCGGGAGGCCATGCGGCTGGGTTTCCTGCCGCACCTGCGCATCCGGCAGACCTCCCACCGCGAGTACGGGCAGGTCTACGCGCCCGCGGTGAACTGGGGCCTGTTCGCCGCGGTCATGCTGGTGGTGTTCGCGTTCCGTTCCTCGACCCGGCTGGCCACCGCCTACGGCGTGGCGGTCACCGGCACGTTCCTGATCACCACGACCCTGTTCCTGATCGTCGCCCGCGGGATGTGGCGCTGGCCCGCCTGGCGGGTGGTGCTGTTCGGGGCGGTCTTCGGCAGCATCGAACTGACCTTCTTCACCGCGAACCTGACCAAGGTCACCCATGGTGGCTGGCTGACGCTGCTCATCGCGGCCATTGTGTTCACGATCATGGTGACCTGGCAGCGCGGACGCGAACTGGTCACCGCACGCCGCATCGAACGGGAAGGCCCACTACTGGACTTCATCGACAGCCTGCACGCCATGAACATCCCGTGGGTGCCGGGCACCGCCGTGTTCCCCCACCCGAACAAGGAGACCACCCCGCTGGCACTGCGCGCGAACGTCGCCCACAACCACGTCCGCCACAACAAAATCGTGATGATCACAGGTCGGACCGCGAACGTCCCGCACATCCCCTGGCATGCGCGGCTGACCATCGACGACCTCGGCGACCCGGACGATGGCATCATCCACATCACCGCCGTCTTCGGCTTCCAGGACCCCACCGACTTCCCCGAGGTCCTGCGCCGCGCCGCCGCCCACCCCCTCGCCAAAGGGCTCACCCGCGACCAGGTCTCGTACTTCGTCTCCAAGATCACACTGCGGCGTACCGGCCGCCCCGGTATGGCCGCCTGGCGGAAAGGCCTGTTCATCACCCTCGCCCACAACGCCGCCAGCCACGCCGAGTTCCTTCACCTGCCCGAGGAAGACACCATCATCCTCAGCGCCGAAGTCCCCGTCTGACCCACGCCGATCGGCCCCGGTAAACCCGCGGCCCGAAGCGCGTACAGCAACCGAGTACAGCAGCCAACCGAGTAGAACCAGGCCACGAGGGATCGCAACAGCCCGTCTGACCTCCTACCGGACCTCGCCCGATCCCATTGCCCGTAGTTCACACCGAAGAGATCACTGGCAGGATGAGGGCGGGCACAGAACGCCGCCGACGCTGCCGCGAAGCGCCAAGACACGTGGAAGCTCCTCATCCAGGCACCGCCGGCCCCCATGTCGTCGCGGCGATGAGGGTCGCCCGTCAGACCCCGGAGGCCCCCCCGGCGCTGCCGGCCGGATCCCCGATCCCGGTGGTCGGGACCCGGATCCCGGTGGTCAGGAGACCCCAGCGTTGGTAGACGAGCTCGCCCAGCAGCGGCACGCCCCCCGAGGGGGAGGAACCTACCCTCGGCTGGCCGGCTGAAGGCTCAACAGAACGCCCCCGGTATCCCTCACGGGGACCGGGGGCGTTCGTCCGTCCGGGGTTAGGCGCGGGCCGCGAGCAGGTGATTCACTCGCGGCCCTGTCGCATGCCTCCCCTTAGCAGCGCGTCTTGGACGGCAGGGCGTAGGTCTTCTTGTAGACCGAGTAGCCGTCGTAGTAGTGAACGGACAGCGAGGTGCCCGAGGGGGTCCACACGGTGACCTTGCCGCCCGCCGGGACGGTCCAGGTCTTGGCCGTCGCCCACTTACCGTTGCTCAGGTGCTGGGCGTACTTGAAGTCGCGGGAACGATCGCCCTGGACGTTGGCCACGGTCCAGCGGAGAGTCCCGTTGGAGGTCCGGCACAGCCCCGCCGCGGCGAGCTTCGAGCTCAGCTTGCCGGTGATGTTGCCGGTGATGCCGGCCTCGTCCTGGTCCATCTGCTCGTCGGCGGTCTTGTAGGTCCACTTCCAGCCGGTGATGCCGGACGAGGTGGCCTTCGCCGCGAAGAACTGCTTGGCCCAGTCCCCAGTGCTGACCTTGTTGCCGTCCGAGTCGTCGAAGGATGAGGGCAGCCGACGGAGCTTGTCGTCGTTCTTGAGGTTGCCCTTGACCTGGAAGACGCCGCCGCCGGTGAAGGTGCCGGTGAGCGACCGGCTGAGCGTGGCGTCACCGTCGTTTTGCGCCGGGGTCGGCTCGCCCTTCACGGTCGTGAAGCTGCCGGAGTCGGCGATCGTCACCGTGTACTGGTTGCCCTTGACGTGGTGGATCGTCGCGGCGCGCTTGAAGTTGTCGCGCGCCCAGCCGTTGTCGTCCTGACGGTTGACGATCTGCTGGGAGACGACCTTGTCCCCGTTGGGGGCGGTCACCAGGTCGGCGGCGAGGGCCGCCGGCGCGGCGGCCAGGACCATGCCCGCTCCCACCAGACCGGCGGTCACCAGATGAAGGCGCTTCATGCACTCACTCATTTCTCGGATCGGGGGATTCGGCCAGCCCGCGCGTGCCACGGAGGTGGTAGAACTTCGGGCTGCCGTATAAGGACGGCGGTCCAGGTCCTGTGGTTTACACGGCTGCGCTGCTGGCCGATTCCGGACATGGCCATGAGGCTTCCCCGCGCTGGCGCAGGACAGGAGCGGACGGGACCGGGGCGTTCGTCGTGTCCGGATCAGCCGGTGCCGCTGCCGCCTAGTACGCCAGTTGTAGATCGTGATCTTCACCGTTTCCGAGTGGATTGCCGCTGGTAGTGGCAGTGGCGGGCGTGTGCTTGGTGGCGTCGCCGCCATCGGACCAGCCCGGACAGTGCTCGATGGCGGCGGTCTGGATGGTGGTGAGCCGGGACATCAGGCGCTGGATCTCGGCCAGGGTCAGTGGGACGAGACCGGCTGGAGCGGCTCCTTCCGGTGCACCTCGGTAGCCAGCTCAACGAGTCCGCGGTCGTTCATCCTCATGATGACGGCATCCATGCTGCTATCTCCTTCCGCTGGCCGCTCACATGGCGGCTCGCCTATTCGGTGGCGATTGCTGGAGTTAGACAGCACCGTCTTGTGGGATTGGTCATCGCCGGACAGTGATCACGTCGCTGCGCTTGCTGAAGGCTCGCCGGCCACCGGTCGGCGTCGCCTGACCGAGCTTGAGACGGTCAGCCTCATCGAGGTGGTCGAGCGGCCCGGAAGATGGCTGTCGGTCCGCGTCATCGTCATCCAGGAGGAGGCCGCCGCGGTCGCTGACAGGTACGCCCGTGAGGGCCTCCGCCGCGCCGAACCGCGCCAGGACCCCTCCTCATACAGAGGCACTCACCCCTGACAAGACTCGGGACCAACCCCTGCCAGATTCCGGCACTCCACACCGGTAGCCGTCGAATCGGTGAGGGCTTCCTGTACGTCTTCAAGGCGGCCCGCAGACCGGGCCGCACGCGCCGTCGGCTCGGCCCCGCCTGCCGCTGCCGCTGACGCTCTGTGCCAGGACGGGCCGGGTAGCCGGTCGGCTGGCGCGATAAGCGAGGAGTCACGGGGCCGCGGTGACGTACGCGAGTCCACGGCCTGGCGGGTGGGCGGCACCTCGATGCGGGCTGAGCGCGGTCACCCGCGCTGCCGGCTCCGGCCTGGGCAGGGGTGGGCGCAGGGTTCCATGGGCTGCGAACGTGCGGGTGATTGCCCCCGCTGCACAATTGTCCGCGTCGACCAGAACCTGCCCGATAGTCGCGGAGGTTTGCAGCTATCGAGGGCAGGGAGGGGTCCGGGGCAGACGGCCACGCTCAGCGCGCAGCTGCGGGCGGTCGGGAAGCCACAGAAGGTCACTCGAGCTCAGTCCCCTTGCATCATCTCGAAGTACCATTCCGCAGCGGCCTGCTCCAACTCATCCGTGATCGTGTTGACCACCTTCAATGCCCTGGCCTCAAGCTCGACACCCTGGTGCCAGACCCGGACGTGTCGTACCACGACCTGAGTAAGGCCGAGATGGACGTGAAACACCGGAGCCTCATCGTCGCAATCAAAGACGCGACAAGCCTCTTTGCCGAACACGCCCGCGCCGTACTCGACTCAACCCCGAACTTGGTCCTGGAATCGGAAGAGGCGGAAGAAGACGACTAGTAGAGCTGGGGTGACGCGCTCGCTCGCCGCCGCCGTTCAAGCAGCGTTCTAGTCTCGGCTCCAGCCGTGCCCGTTACGTGTCCGTCAGACCGGGCGATCATGGGCGCGTACGGTCACTCACGGGGAGATCACCGCTTTGCCGCAGGTCAGCGGCACCGCAGGTGATCGGCGATCGCTGCAAGTGACTTCCCAAGCTAATAGCGCGGGTTCGATTCCCGTCACCCGCTCCACAGCGAAGGCCCAGGCCAGGGACATGATCCCCCAGACCTGAGCCTTGATCTTTTATCACCGTCATCACCGACCGGCGATTAGCGGGCGATTACGCCACCGGGACCAGCGCTCCCGCCAGGCTGTCGTCATCGTTGTCGGCCAGCCCCTGCTCGCTCCGAAGAAGCGCGTCCAGGCCCTCACCGATGGAGGGCTTAATATGTCGGCTTGTTCGTGTTAGATCCGCCGCGCGAAATGGGCCCCACTTGTTCAAGAGAGCCTGCCTTCCACTCGTTGTCGGCCTCGTGGTCCTGGCCGTCGCCGGTTGCGCAGGGAAGGGCCACGAGGAGACTGCGGCGAAGCCCGCGCCCCAGGCTACGAGGAAGCCCGCGCTCCCGGCCACGAGTTCGGCGA
>DASYNF010000218.1:0-2596 GCA_036008685.1 Actinomadura sp.
CTCGGATGCGGGTCACGGCTGTGGCCGAACAGCGGGTCGATCTCGGTCCACGGCGCGGCCTCGGCGTCGTCGTAGCCGTGGCCTTCGGCCGCGTTCACCCACAGGTACGTGTCCGCCGGCAGGTCCGCCCGGAGCCGCCGGGCGGGCGCGAGGTTCTCCGGCAGCCCCACGATGCCGACGCTGTGGCGTACGCCCCGGGCCGAGAGCTCCCGGGTCTTCGCGAGGAAACGCTCGTACGCCACCTGGCCGGGGTGGTAGGTGGCCCAGAGCGCCAGCCGGGACAGGTCCGCCTCTGCCACCCAGTCCAGCCGGTGACTGAGGTTGGTCTGGATCGCGACGCGGCGCACGTGCGGCAGGTGGCTCAGCTCCACCAGGGCGTGGCGGTACCACGACCGCACGAGGCCCTCCCCCCACGGCGTGAACAGCACCGAGATGTCGTGGGGCTGCTCGGCCACCCAGCCGGTGAAGCGCCGCAGCGCGGCGCGGTCGGCGCGCAACCGCTCCGGGGTGTCGCGCCGCTTGGCGAACGGGCAGTACGGGCAGTCGTAGTCACAGCTGGCGAGGGGACCCCGGTAGAGGATCGTCAGGTGCTCCATCAGCGCGCCTCGTAGGAGTCCATGAGGGTCCGTACCCCCGCGGAGAACATCGCCGGCCCGATCGCGTCGGAGCGGGCGAGGCCCTCGGGGGTGAGCCGGATCGTGGCCGTGTCCAGCTCCAGCCAACCCAGCCCCGCGAAGCCGTCCAGCTCGCCGGCGAAGTCGTCGGCGGCGTCGGTGCCGAAACGCCCGGTGTAGGCCTTCCGGTCCAGGCCCGGCACCTGGAGCAGGGACTGGATGAGGTGCCGTCGCCGCCGCTCACCCTCGTCGAGCGTGAGTCCCACGCGGGCGTCGCCGAACTCGCGTTCGCGGACGTAGTCGTCGATGATGCCGCGGACCTGTCCGGCACCCACCGCGTAGTCGAACGAATAGTGCAGATCGGCGGTGTAGGAGCGCGCTCCGCAGCCGAGGCCGATCATCCCGTCGGTCTGGCAGCAGTACTCGGTGCCGGCCGTGCCCGTGCCCGGCCGCCGGAACATGCGCATCGACACCTGCTCGTAGCCGAGGCCGAGCAGATGGTCGCGGCCGATCCGGTAGAGCTCCAGCCGCTGGTCGTCCCACTCGCGGGGACGCCTGCCCAGCCCGGTGAGGGGGCGGACGTAGAGCGGATAGAGGTACAGCTCCTCAGGGCTCCAGGCGAGCGCCGCGTCGAGCGAGTGCAGCCAGGACTCCGGGGTCTGGCCGTCGATCCCGTAGATCAGGTCGATGTTGAGGGAGGGGAAGCCCACGGCCCTGATGCGGTCGAGTGCGGCCTCGACCTCCGCGCGCTTCTGCGGCCGCACCGCCGCCCGCGCCTCGGCGTCGACGAAGCTCTGCACCCCGATCGAGACACGCGTGGTGCCCCGCTCGGCGAGTACCGTGAGCCGGTCGGTGGTCGCCGTCGCCGGGGAGGTCTCCACTCCCAGAGGGACGGCGCGGAGATCGACGAAGCGCCCGGCGATGTCGCAGAGCCGCTCCAGCTCCGCGGCGGTGAGATAGGTCGGCGTGCCGCCGCCGAACGCGGCCGTGGCGAAGCGTCCCTCCCCCAGGGCCTCCGCGACCGCCGTGGCCTGCCGTTCCAGCGCGTCGAGATAGGCGCCGGTCAGCTCCTCGGGCGCCCCCGTACGGGTGAACAGATTGCAGAAGCCGCAGCGCATCTCGCAGAAGGGCACGTGCACGTAGAGGAACAGCGCGTCGCGGTCCTCGGCGGCCCACACGTCGGCCAGGCGGGGCCGTGGGTCGAGGGGACGGTAGGCGGTCTTGTGGGGGTAGGCGTAGACATAGCCCTGGTACGGGCTCGTCGCGGCGGTGAGCGCGCCGGCCGGTGCGGTCGGAAAAGGTGCGGTGGGAAAAGTGGGTACGGTCATGAGAGTTCGAACTCCGCGTACGGCACCGTCCACACGACCTCGTGCCCGACCCGGTGGCCGGTGTGGCCGTCCTCGTCGTAGGCGGTCCCATGGTCGGAGCAGATGATGACAAGACAGGGCCGCCGCATCGCGGCGAACAGCCGGCCGATGTGCCGGTCGACGTATTCCAGCGCGGCGGCATGGGTCTCGCGGGAGTCTCCGTCGGCCCGCGTCCCGCCCGGCCGGTAGAACCAGTTGGGCTGGTGGAGGGCCGCCACGTTGACGAGCGTGAACAGCGGCCGGCCGGGGGGCTGCCGCGCGACCACCTCCTCTACGCGGGTGATCTGGTGCTCGAGCGAGGCCGGGTCGGTCACCCCGAACTCCGGTTCCCAGTGGCTCTCGGCGAACAACGCCGGGAGGGCCGAGCCGAGCGGTGTCCGCTTGTTGAAGAACCCCACCCCTCCGATGCAGACGGTGTGATATCCGGCCTTGGCGAGGCCGGCGGGCAGGTCGGCGGCGTCGAACACCCAGGTGCCGCCGGCCGTGGTCTCGCTGCCGGGGAAGCTCGCCGCGAACGGGCGCGGATGCGGGCCGGGTGCGGCCGGCGTGGGGAGGAAGCCGGCGAGGAAGGCCATGTGGGCCGCGTAGGTGAAGCTGCCGGGCGTGTGCCGCCGC
>DASYNF010000219.1:0-29265 GCA_036008685.1 Actinomadura sp.
CGGCCGCGAAGCAGGGCCAGAAATGATCAAAGCCCCAGCGCCTGGGATCCGCTCCCTGGCCTGGGGCTTTGGTGTGTGGAGCGGGTGACGGGAATCGAACCCGCGCTATTAGCTTGGGAATCAGACCGATCCTGGCCGTTATGGCCCTTGACCTGCCAGTCGAGCAGCCCGCCAGTGACCGCTGTTGACCCCTGATCGCCGACCTTAATGGCACGCTAATGGCACGCTGCCAGCCTCTTGGCCTGGGTCCGAGGGCAGGTTGGCTCAAAGCACAGGGTCGGCCGCGGCCAGACCTTCCACGCAAAGCTGGCACCGGAAGCCGCACAGCAGGATCGCCCCAGCCACCCACGGACCTTGGGTGCCCCGGTGACGACTGGCCATCCCAAAGCCCCAGGCTCCCGCCGGAGGCCCCGCAGCTAACGGCTTCGGAACCACCGGTTCACACGCGAACCCCGGGAGGTTCCGAACCAAACGCATGGCTTTTCAGCTACAAACCGGACATCGTCATAAAGAGCATTAGCCTGGGTCGAGATAAGCTGCCAGCTCGCGGACGGTGTCACCGGCTCTACCAGGCCGGTCCCCATTGCGGCTCTAGAGCAATCTAGGGCTGACCGGGCGTTTCGTCGTGTGTCACCGGCTCTACCAGGCCGGTCCCCATTGCGGCATCAGCCCATTGGACGTCGGTCCAGCCTGGCCTACTGATGCGCATCGCAGGTGGGGGCAGACCTGAAGTGCTCACCCCAACAATGGCGGGAGGTTGTGACAGAGGGCTTTGCGTGGGTGAGTGTTACGGCTTGCAGGGGCTAGGACTGCGAACCCCTCGCTTCATGCTCGTTCAACCAGCCGGACTGCGTACCGTTACCTCTTCGTCCCGAACTATCGGCGATCATGGACCATTGAGGCCCCACCCAGCTCGCGGCGTGTGCCGCTGGAAGATCACGTAAGCCCCTATGTGCCTCTGTTGCTGTACTCCTTTGCTGTACAGCAGTGCTGGTTGACCTGCGACAGACCAGAGTTACCCGAGGACAAGCCGACTCTGTGCGTAGCGCCAGCTATGACCTCCGGACTTGGAGGTCACTCGAGCATTCCCGCTCGCCACTCGTTCTGAATCTTGTCGTCGTACTCGCCGTCTTCCACAGCCCTGAGTGCGGCCGCATAACCAACCTCTATGGCGTTGGTCAGCATGCGCAGCACGTCGTAGGGGGCATCCATGAACCCACTGCCTGACATCAAGTTGGCTGCTGCCTCGCGAGCTGAGGCCTCGTGGCCACTGCCGTCTACCTGGTCAGCCCAGAGTGCATCGATCGTCCTGATGCACCCGTCGAGCTCGTCGCTCGATGCGTCTGTCATGTGTCCAGTATCCAGACGGGACATCACCGGGGGAACTACTCGGGTGAGCGGCTCATTACGAGTCAAACGAGCAGCGTCCATGTCCGTCCACAGTTGGTTACTGACCTGCTCCGAGACCCTCGCAGGGTCCACTGTCGTCCAGGCCCGTACAGACCCGTCGTTAGCACCACCGTTAGCAAGCCGGGCTCCACAGCGCCCGGTCTCCCGATGGCAAGGGGACCCGGAGCGGAGGGCCGGCCACGGCCCGAGCACCGGAAGCCCCGCGGCAGCGATCGCCCCCACCACGGACAGAGCCCAACCACCCACGGCGATCGTCCTGGGCCTTGCTGGCGAACGCGCAATACCGACTTTCCGCTTTTCAGGAGTACCACCACATTCGCCCAGCTCGCGCCTCGCAGAAGTCCTCTCAGAACCGCAGGGTTCTGCGAGACAGTTCCGAGAGGTGGGCGTGACATCCGGTGAGCGCCCAAGATCGTTCTCATCGCATCCGCGCGATGGCCGGTCAGCTCTCCAGGACACGGCGCGCGAGCTTGAACCCGATGTCCAGCCTTATCAGTGAACCTGCTGGTCAGCACCTGTCAACGATTGCGCAACCAAACAGAGCAGCTCCCCCAGGGCCACGCTCACCACTAAGGGCCACCAAGACTGCTCCCTCGGCGAAGTCATCGTCCCGAGGGCGCCGTTGCCCTCGGGACGATGACGCCCCCGATACCGGACCGCCCGGCCATGGCCGGGGCATTCCCGGGTGGCGGCAGCGTTCACGCGGTCCCGCTTCCGGCTTTGGAAGATCGTTGGAGGCGCCGGTCAGGCGAGGTGGTCGGCCTTGGCTCCTGCAGGCCGTCGTCGGTGTCGGGGTCGCCCAGTCCCAGGCGCCGGCTGTAGGCGGCGATGGCGTGCCGGACCGCCGATTCGGCCGGTCCCATCGGCCGGGCCGTGCCCTGCTGGCCGTGCGGCTCATTCTCGCGCTGGTCGTGCATCGCTCGCCCCCCGTGTGAATCCCCCGGTCTGGGATCCTTCCCCGACCTGGCCGCCGGACCCGGTCGGCGCTCCGCACGGGCCGAGGTTGCTCCGTTCGCGACCAGCGAACGTTCCGAAATCGACGGTCATCCGAGACCGCCCTACCGGCCGGCAGCTTGCGGGAACGGTGACGTCGATGGCAACGAGGTGGCCGGCGGTGAACGCTTCGACCTCCCCTCCGGTGGGGACATACGGCCACTGACGTGCCGACGTGTGTCACGCCGCCTGCACGGAATCGATCACTGCCGGCGAGCGCGGACAGCTCGGCACGGTGGCCGGCCATGTGCCTGCCCGGCCACCGTCCCGAGCTCTGCCCGTGCGGCACGAAAAGGCCCATATCCGCCCGATATACGTCTTTTGGAGGGGTATGTCCCTGCCATGGGCAGCGAGGTGGGTCCGTACGGACCCGGGTCTGAGCATGAGCATTTGGATGAGGACATCTCCGAGCCGGAGGTGTGCGAGCTGTGCGGCATGCTGATCACCGCTGGTAGGGAGCAGTACGGCCTGGTGCCCGATCCGGCCGCCGGTTACCCGGTCCAGCTGAGGTGGGACGGCTGGCGGCTGGCGGTGGCGTGCTCGAAGGAGCACATGACCGAGCTGATCCGCCGGGGCGAGCAGGCTGCGGAGTGATCGTTTCGGCTTGGTGAATCCGATGCGAGGGCATCAGGTTTGCCGGGCCGGACCGCCAGACCCACGTTCACCGGTTGTCGTACATTGACCGGCGGTCGGGGCTGTCCGGATCGAGCCTGCCGTCCGGTTACGGGGTGGCTTGTTGGGGTATCCATCGGGCTTTCAAGGGGGGATTGGCCGATGGCCGCGAGGGAACGTGATCTGCTCAGCGTCCTCATCGACGACCACCGTGAGATACAGGACTTACTGGAGTTGCTCCAGGTAGCCACCGAGGCCCAGGAACGGCGCTGGCTCTCCACTGAGCTGATCATCGAGATGGTCCGGCATTCCTTCGCCGAACAGATGTACCTGTATCCGCTGGTACGTCAAGCGCTTCCGGACGGGGACGCCATCGTCGACCAGGAGATCGCCGAGGAGGCCGAGGTCGAGAAGCTACTGAGATGGCTGGAGCGGGCCGAGGCCTCCAGCCCCCAGTTCAGCGCACTGGCCACCATGCTCACCTCCAAGGTGCAGCGGCACATCGAAAATGAAGAGACCGCCGTGTTTCCTCGCCTGGCCGACCACGTCAGCCCTACCGAGCTCGTCAAAGCCGGGGACCGGGTCACGTGGGCCAAAGCCAAGGCACGGACCCGCCAGCGCCTGGCCCGCACCGACCCGGATCTACACAGGCTGCTGGCCCCGGGAGCCGGACTGGTCAAACGCGTCCGCCACCTGCTGACCGGCCGCTGGGCCCGCGGATGAAGAATCCCTCCTTGGCCCTCCACTCGGGTCCGTGCGACCAGAGCAAAGTAGCTCGGTGAAATCGAAGATCGTTTGAGACGGATTACCCGCCGGTAGCTTTCGGGACCTCGCCTGACCGTACTCCGGGTGGCTTACAAGGGTTGAACCCTTCGCAAGTCTCACGGGGTCCCGCTTGGGTGGGGCCGGTCGGGCGGGGCGGGTCGGCCCGGAGAGGCCGCATGCCCGGCCCGGGCGAACCGGCCCGGCGGCCCGCTCGCGGGGCGCCCTTGAAGACGTAGAGAAAGTTCTCATCCGGTCCTCGGCGTCCAGCTGTCCTTCCTCAGTTGATGCTTGACACTCCGGCCTCGGTTGATGCTTGACAGCCTATGTACGTTGCGCGGGGGCTGACCCGGGCGACGAGCTATAGCAAGCATTCGGCCTTGGCGATGGTGGATGTACTGTCAGATCCGTTCGTACACCGAGACGTGATTGCGGCTCGCTGGGGTGAACGGGCTGCGGTCCCAGTCGTTATAGCGCGCTCGCAGCCGCATACCGGCCAGTTGCGCCATCAGATCCAGTTCACTCGGCCAGCAGTACCGCAGCCGCAGCGGCGAAAGCGTGGTGCCCTCCGCGTCCAAGATCACCCGCTGATACGTGACTGTCTGCTCGACCGGGTCGTGCAGCAGAAACTCCATTTCGACCGAATCCTCGGTGAGGGCACGGGTCGCGACCCGCTGGCCGCGGTCGAACTTGGTCATGTCCTGAATGAAGCACTCGATGACGAACAGCCCGCCCGGCTCGAGGACCTTCGCGACGTTGTGGAAGCAGTCAATCTGACGCGCCTGGCTGGGCAGGTTGAACAGCGTGTTGAACACGAGGTAAGCCAGCTGGAACGGGCCCGCCACTGCCACGTCGGCCATGTCACCGATGACTACGGGGATCGACGCGCCGCCGGGCTTCGCGCGCATCCGCTCGACCATCGCCGCTGAACCCTCGATGCCCTCAACGGCGATACCACGCTCAGCGAGAGGGATCGCTACTCGGCCTGTGCCGACGGCGAGCTCCAGGACCCGCCCGCTGTCCGGAACGAGATCGGCCAGGAAATCGACGGCCGGCGCAGGGTCGAGGATGGTCAGCTCGTCGTAGTCATGCGCGTAACGATCGCCGAAGAATGCCGGGTCACTGAATCCGCTCATGTCGAGAACCCAACCAGCACGTGACCGGCGGCGCCACCCAATTTTTGGCGGGGGCCGAGGAGCGCGTATCGCACTCTTCTGCTGCCAGCCGCTCGGATCATGTCAAGCGTCTGGTGGGACGCGGCTGTCAAGCATGTCCCGTGACACGACACCCTCGGTGTCCAGCTCCCGCCGTCAGTTCGGTCCCGGCTGACTGTCCCGCACGCCAAGCAAGGCTCGCATGGTCTCGGTCGGGGTGATGCAGCGAAACCCGGTGTCGTCGTCCATCATGTCGGCTGACGCGTCGTTGAACGTTGACGGCGTGCAGCGAAGGAACGGACTCGTGAACGCGCTCCCCTTCAGCTCGTAGCGTCCGGGCTCAGACTCGGTCGAACACCACTCCCAGGTGTTGCCGCACATGTCGCAGACGCCGTACGGGCTCACGCCGCTCGCATAGCAGTCCACGGGGGTCGTGCTTCGCCTCCCACCCTCGCGACAGTTGCACTTGGCGGGGGTCCGCTGACTACCCCATGGGTAGATGTCGCCTCGCGTCCCTCGGGCTGCCTTCTCCCACTGCTGATTACTCGGCAACCCCTTGGCCGACCACGCGGTCGGCGTTCCCGGCCTGCACCTCCACGACCTTCGCCATACGGGCAACACGCTCGCCGCCGACATGGGCGTCTCACTCAGGAACCTCATGGCGCGGATGGGACACGACAACGAACGGGCGGCGCTGCTCTACCAGCACCGGTCCAACAGCGCTGACCGCGCGATCGCGGACGGACTGAACGCTCTGGTCGAGGCCGAGCAGGGCAAGGGCGACGACGAGGACGGAGCCGCGGGCCACCTGGTGCCAGTGGCTTAATGGCACGTTAATGGCACGGCCGGGCTCTGAGCCCTAGAAATGATCAAGGCCCAGGTTGGGGATCATGTCCCTGGCCTGGGCCTTCGTGGTGGAGCGGGTGACGGGAATCGAACCCGCGCTATTAGCTTGGGAAGCTAATGTTCTGCCATTGAACTACACCCGCGTGATCTTCCGATGAAGAAGCCGCTCGCACATGCTACCGGAACCCGACCATACCGTGAGACAGCCGCCGGACGGCGGCGACCGGTCCGCCGACCCGGTAGTTTTCTGACGTGCTTCTCTCAGATCGCGACATCAGGGCCGAACTCGACTCCGGGCGGGTCAAGATCGCCCCGTACGACCCCGCCATGGTCCAGCCGTCCAGCGTTGACGTACGCCTCGATCGCTACTTCCGCGTCTTCGAGAACCACAAGTACCCCCACATCGACCCGGCCGAGGAGCAGGCGGACCTGACCAGGCCGGTCGATGTCGACCCGGGCGATGCCTTCATCCTGCACCCGGGTGAGTTCGTCCTCGCGTCGACGTACGAGCTGTTCTCGCTCCCGGACAACCTCGCGGCCCGGCTCGAGGGCAAGAGCTCACTCGGCCGCCTCGGCCTGCTGACCCACTCCACGGCGGGCTGGATCGATCCCGGCTTCAACGGCCACGTGACGCTGGAGCTGTCCAACGTCGCGACGCTTCCGATCAAGCTGTGGCCGGGCATGAAGATCGGTCAGATGTGCCTGTTCCGGACCAGTTCGCCGGCCGAGTATCCGTACGGCTCCAGCAAGTACGGGTCGCGCTACCAGGGCCAGCGCGGCCCCACCCCCTCGCGCTCCTACCTGAACTTCCATCGCACGAAGGTCTGACCGCGAGCTGGCCATGCGACTCTCCGTGCGACGCCTTCCGCCCGTCCCCACCCTGACGCCGCCTCCGGGCACCGGCGTCGACCAGGTCGAAGAGCTGCTGCGGCGGTACGACCCGTACGCCCGCAGACGGCGCCGCGGGATCGGGGTCAGCGGCGGGATCACCGTCGTCTGCGCAGCGGAGAACCTGCGGGTCCTCGGCCCGGCGCCGCGGCTGGCCCGCGCCCTCCATCACCACCTGGGCGGCACCTGGCTCGTCCCTCCGCCCGCGCCGGGCGAGCATGACGAGCAGATCCAGGACATGCTGCGCGTGTACGTCCCGCGCGCGCTGCTGCCCGCCGAGCCGGCGAGGCTGCTGCGGCCCTTCCTGCCGGGCGTGGCCATCCGCGAAGACCCCGGACTGGGGCTGTTCTGGTTCAACGACCTCGACGACGAGGACGGCGAGCTCACGATCTCGGCCCGGAGTGTGCCCCCCGCCGAGAGGCCGTCACTGGCACCGGCTCTGGCGCCGTTGAACCAGGCGGACGATCTGTACGAGTGCGGGATCGACGACGTCCACGGGCCGACCGAGGCCACGGCCGAGCAGGCCTGGCGGATCACGGAGGCCTTCATCGAGATCGGCGGAGTCCCCCTCGACCGCTATGGCATCCGCGTCACCGGAGCCGAGGATCTGCTCCCGCGGCGAGCCCTCTCAGGCCGGCCTTCCGCCGATCTGAGTTAGCACAAGGCTTCCGCGCCTGTGATACGGAACACCAAAGATGAAATTTTTCTCATTTAACGGTAATTTTACGCGACGCATGGTCAAGCGGTTCGGTTGACCGAGTTTCGTGTGGCGTAAGTCACGCCGAGCGTCATGGCCATGGCGAGTCACAGCCTCGCGAGCAAAGAAGCACCTGTGCGGTGTACGGAAGTACGCACCGCCCGGGTGGGAGCTGACCGCTCGCCTCTCGGCCGGGGACGGAAGCGTCCGTCTGGAAGTCGCGCGGTCCTACCGAGAGGGGATCGTGTCCCGACTCCGCGCACAAAATGTTTCGAAATCGTTCGGCCGCAAGGCCGAGGAGGCCACCCGCCGCCTGGCCGCGGGCGCCACCATTGAAGAGATCCGCAAGCTGGGCGTGACACCCGCGGTCGTCGACGCCTCCTTCGAGGTCGACGAGGGCGAGATCTTCGTGGTCATGGGGCTCTCTGGCTCCGGAAAGTCCACGCTGATCCGCATGCTCAACGGCCTCCTCCCGCCCACCTCCGGGCACGTCGAGATCGACGGGACGGACATCAGCGGCATGCGGGGCAAAGAGCTCCGGGCCATCCGCCAGGCCAAGATCAGCATGGTCTTCCAGCACTTCGCTCTGTTCCCGCACTGCACCGTGCTGACGAACGCGGCGTACGGCCTGGAGGTCCAGGGCGTTCCCAAGGACGAACGAGAGAAGAAGGCCAAAGAGTTCCTGCGGCTCGTCGGGCTCGACGGCTGGGAGGACAAGCTCCCCAGCCAGCTGTCAGGAGGTATGCAGCAGCGGGTCGGCCTGGCCCGGGCCCTCGCCGCCGAGAGCGACATCCTGCTCATGGACGAGGCGTTCAGCGCGCTCGACCCGCTGATCCGCCGGGAGATGCAGGACCTCCTCGTCGAGCTGCAGTCCAGGCTGAACAAGACCATCGTCTTCATCACCCACGATCTCAACGAGGCCATGCGCATCGGCGACCGCATCGCCGTGATGCGCGAGGGCCGCATCGTTCAGATCGGTACGGCCGAAGAGATTCTCATGGACCCCGCCAACGACTACGTCGCCCAGTTCGTGGCGGACGTGGACCGGACCAGGGTCCTGACGGCCTCCTCGGTCATGGAGCGCCCGCTCGCCACCGTGCCCCCGAACGGCGGACCGCGGGCCGCGCTGCGGACCATGCGCGAAAACCAGACCTCCGCGGCCTTCGTCGTCGGCCGCGACCGCCGGCTCATCGGCGCCGTGCGGGCCGAGGCCGTGGCGGAGGCGGTCCGCAAGGACATCACCGTCCTCGACGGCCTCATCGACGCCGACCTCGAGCCGGTCTCGCCGGACACGGCCGTGGCCGACCTTTTCACCCAGAGCGCCGAGAGCCCGCTCCCGGTGCCCGTGACCGACGAGGCCGGGACCCTGCTCGGCGTCATCCCGAGGGTGACGCTCCTCGCGGCACTGGGCGCCATCAACGGACATGTGAACACGTCGAGCGAGCCCGGCTCCCCTGGGGGACCTGACGGCTCCCGCGAGCCCGAACAGCCCGCGGAGCCGGAGGAAGGGGTCACCACCAGTGTCGATGCCTAAGATCAACGTCGGAACGTGGTTCGAGAAGGCCGTCTACTGGCTGACCGACAACGTCTCATGGCTGTTCGACGCGATCGGCGCCGCGGTCGAGACCACCGTGCAGGGCCTCGCCGACCTGCTGCTGTGGCCGCCGGCGCTCGCGCTCGTCGTCGCGGCGGCCCTCCTGGGCCTGTGGCTTCGCGGCTGGCGCTTCGCGCTCTTCGCCCTGCTCGGCCTCGCCCTCATCGACAGCATGCGGCTCTGGAAGCCCGCGATGGACACCCTGGCGCTGGTCCTGGTGGCGAGCGCCATCGCGATCGTGCTGGCGATCCCGATCGGCATCGCCGCGTCCCGCGGCGATCGGCTGAGCCGGATCCTCAAGCCCACGATGGACCTCATGCAGACGATGCCGGCGTTCGTCTACCTGATCCCGGCGATCTTCTTCTTCAGCATCGGCCCGGTGCCCGGAGTGGTGGCGACCGTGGTCTTCGCGATGCCGCCGGGTGTGCGCATGACCGAGCTCGGCATCCGCGGGGTCGACAAGGAGATGGTCGAGGCCGGCGAGGCCTTCGGCTCCCCGCCCCGGCGGATCCTCACCCGCATCCAGCTGCCGCTGGCCATGCCCTCGGTGATGGCCGGCGTCAACCAGGTGATCATGCTGTCGCTGTCGATGGTGGTCATCGCCGGCATGGTCGGGGCCGGCGGCCTCGGCAACGTCGTCCTCAACGGCATCCAGCGGCTGGAGGTCGCCACCGGCTTCGAGGGCGGTCTCGCGGTCGTCATCCTTGCGATCTTCCTTGACCGGGTCACCGGTGCACTGGGTGATCGGAACGCCGTCGCACGCGCGATGGCGCAGCGCTGAACGAGGACTGTTCCGGGCGCCGTCGGCGTCCGGGGTCCTGTAGTCGAAGGAAAGGACGATCCGTGGGTTTCAGGCTGAACGGCATCACCGGGAAGGTGGCGGCGGTCGCGTTGTCGCTGACCATCGCCGCGACCGCGACCGCGTGCGGCGGCGACAAGGGCGGTTCGGGGGCAAAGAAGGAGATCTCGATCGGCTGGGTCTCCGGCTGGGACGAGGATCTGGTGGCCACGCACCTGTGGAAGAAGATCCTCGAGGACAAGGGCTACAAGGTCGAGCTGAAGAACCTCGACACCGCCCCGCTCTACGCCGGCATGGCCAAGGGCGACGTCGACGTGTTCCTCGACACCTGGCTGCCCGTCACGCACGAGGACTACTGGAAGCGCTACGGCGACAGGCTGGAGAAGCTCGGTGTCTGGTACGACAACGCCAAGCTGACCATCGCGGTGCCGAACTATTCGGACCTGAAGTCCCTCGACCAGCTCAAGGGCAAGGGCGCGCAGTACAGCGGCAAGATCTTCGGCATCGAGGCGAGCTCCGGCCTCCAGCGGGTCGCCGAGACCAAGATGCTGCCCGCCTACGGCCTGAACGGCGAGTTCAAGGTCGTGTCCTCGTCGACGGCGGCGATGCTGACCGAGCTCAAGAAGGCCACCAGCGCCAAGCAGCCGCTCGTCGTCACCCTGTGGCGGCCGCACTGGGCCTACGCCTCGCTGCCGATCCGCGACCTCGCGGACCCGAAGGGGGCCATGGGCCAGGCCGAGCAGATCAACATGGTGGCCCGCAAGGACTTCACCAAGGACCTGCCCGAGGTCGCCGGCTGGCTGAAGAAGTTCCGGATGGACGACAAGCAGCTCGGCTCGCTCGAGGACCTCGCGATCAACAAGTACAAGGGTCAGGAGGACCAGGCCGTCGCCGAGTGGCTGAAGGCCAACCCGGACTTCGTCAAGAACCTCACGGGTTGATCGGCACGCTGCGAAACCCGCTCTGACCAGCGCCGCGGAGAGGGCCGCCCGGATAACTCGGGCGGCCCTCTCGGCGTTCGCGCACGAGACACGGGGCAGGACTGATCGTTGCGACCTCCGCCGCCGCAGGTGCCGCCCTGGCGTCGAATCCGCGATCTTCAGCCCGAAGGGATGTGTCCTCGCGTGCACCGATTCCGCGCGCTCGTCGGCGCCGCCACGCTCCTCGTATTAGGTTCCTGCCATGGCACGGCCGCCGCGCAATCCGTTCCTCCGAGGGGAGCAGCCTTGGACGGCCACATCGCAGGAGGCCCGGCCGCGGTCCACGGCAAGCTCCACACCGCGGCCGGACGGCCCTTCACCGGCGCCCATGGGCCCGTACGCCTGAACGGCCCCAACCTGCAGCCGGTCTGGTCGCCGGCCGCCACCGGCACCTGGGGCCAGGGCGTCTACGACGCCATCAGCGACAAGGGCTTCACATCCGTACGGTTGGTCCTGTTCTGGGATGACTTCGAGCCACAGCCGGACGCCTGGAACGAGACCGCCTTCCAGACCCTCACCACCGCGCTGGACCGCGCCGAGAGCGCGGGGCTGTACGTCGTCCTCGACTGCGTGCACCTGTACGGCCGGCCCGAGGGACAGGCCCGGGTGCCGCGGTGGGCACGGGCCACGGACGGCATGGCGGCCGTCGCCGCGAACGGGCTCGGCTTCCTCCAGGAGATCGCGGCCCGGTACGGCGGCAGGGACGCGCTGGCCGCCTACGATCCCGTGAACGAGCCCGCCCGGTCACCGTTGGACCACCGGAGCGTGCTGGCCGACTACACGAAGATCGTTGACGCGATCAGGGCCGAGGACGCCGCCACGCCGATCATGCTGGAGCCGACCTACGGCGACGCCAAGGTCCCGCCCACGGCCTTCAGCGCCTTCACCCCGGCCGAGCCGGGCGACCTCGTCTGGTCGGTCCACGACTACTACGTCGGCGGCTCCGGTGACGGCTATGGCCCGCACGGCGAGGGCGATGCCCCGAGCGCCGCCGACGGCACCACCGGTTATGACCCGGCGAACAGGGCCGACCTGGCCGCGCATCTGAAGGCCCAGCTCGAGACCGCCACCCGGGCCGGGATGGCGCTCTGGATCGGCGAGTTCGGCATCGGCGCGCGGGCGCCGGGACACGACGAGTTCATCAGGGACAAGGTCGCGCTCTTCCAGGCCCACGGCCTCGGTTACGCCTGGTGGGAGTACTACGCGTGCGACGGCGTGTTCGGCATGCTGGCCGACGACGGCGCCTGGCGCCCCTGGGTCGACCTGCTCGTACAGCCCTCCCCCCTCCTGTCGTGATCTTGCAATTGTTCGCGCCCCGTACGTGAGGAACCCCGCGAACCCAGTTGACCAAGGTGCCGCTTCATGACAACGCGGGCTAGGCATGTGTGTCTCTCTAACATGACCGAACTCTCACTCGATGGGCGTGCGAGGCCGAGGGCGGAAGTTCTCAGCGATCCGGCGTCATCGTTCGACGCGATCTTCCATGCGCACTATCAGCAGTTGGTGCGACTGGCCGGGCTGCTGGGCGCCGACGACCCGGAGGACGTGGCACAGGAGGCGTTCGCCCGGTTCTACCGGCGCCGCAAACGGCTGCGCGACGGTAACGCGGCGTTCCCCTATCTGCGCTCGACCGTCTACAACCTGACCCGCAACCGGCTCCGCCATCTGCGGATTGCCCGGCGGCGGGCGCCGATCCGGCCCACGGACGTCACCCCGGCCGAGCAGATCGCGATCACGCGCGAGGACCATCGCGAGTTGCTCGAGGCGCTGGACCGGTTGCCGCGCAAACAGCGCGAGGCGCTCATCCTCCGCTACTGGCTGGATCTGTCCGAGCAGGAGATCGCCCAGACGATGGGGATCGCACCCGGGACCGTGAAGTCGCACGCCCACAGAGGCATCAACGCGCTGAAGACGACCCTTGGGGAGCAGGCATGAACACCGTTGAGGAGCGGCTGCGCGAGGCCTTGAGCAGCAGGGCGGAGGCCTTCACCCCGGACCCCGCCGCGATCACGCTCGTACGACGCCGGGTCGGCCGCGGCCGACGCCGCCTCGCCATCGGCGTGATCATTCCGGTCGCCGTCGCCGTCGCCGTCGGGGCGGCCGTTCCGGCCGCGAACCTGCTGCGGGATCACGGACGGTCCCAGGCCGGCCGCGGCGACGCTTTGGCGAGCCCCGGCGATACATCCCACCGTCTCGACTCACTGGTCAAGAGGTTCCCACCCAAGGACGGCATGTCGCCGTTCGAGCCCGCGCGCAACGGCTACGGCGCGAGCATGCGGGTATGGGCTCCCCGCCCCGGCTCGCCCGACTCCACCACGGACGTAGAGCCCGTCGTCTGCATGTGGAGCCCCAGCACGGAGCTGACGATCGCCGGCTGCCTTGGCCTCGACGGCAAGCCGCTGACCGGCCATGCCATGCCGCGCCAGCACATATCGGGCAGGACCGGCGAGATGTGGTTGGGATTCGCCGATGACCGGGTCGCGTCGGTCGCGGTTCAGCTCACCAGGGGCGGGGAGATCCCCGGTTCGCTGATGGCCGTCAAAGGCGCCCCATACCGGCTCTGGCAGGCCGGCACCCCTGGGCGCGACACCATCAGGTCCTTCGTCTTCAGGGACGGCAGCGGGGCGGTGCTGAAGCGGGTTCCCGCCAGGCCGTGTTCCGATCAACGCCCTCCGGCCTCCGGCCAGGTCCGCCTAGCGGGGGCGGGGCACGACCGGCTCACCGCGACCTGGACCGGCGGCTGCCTCGTTTTCTGGACCGGTGGCAGGTCGGTGGGCGACCTGCACAGCGACGGGCGCCTCACCATGACCTCCGAGCAGGACGGCGCGTCCTGGTGGTGGGGGTGGAGCCGCTGGTGGTACGGCGTCACAGGCGTCACCACCAAACGCGTGGAGCTCACGCTCCCCGACGGTCGCCGGATCAGCGGCCAGGTCGTACAACCCGGGTGGCGAGGCCAGCGGGTGGCGCTGTTCGCCGGAGAGCTCCCCCAGGGAGTCTCCGGACACAACATCCACCGCGCCACGGTCACCGGCTACGACGCGGCGGGGAAGGTCCTCTGGCGCAGGGCCATGCCCTGATCGCGAGCCCGCGCCTGATCGAGGACGCCCCGGCACCGTACGGTGCCGGGGCGTTTTCCGTTCAGACCTGGGCTAGCCGGCCGCGACCGGGTCCTTCTCCGGCGTGCTGCCCTCGCCCTTGATGGACTTGATCAGCAGCTGGGAGACGTCGACGACCTCGAGCGACTCCTTGGCCTCACCGGAGTTCTTCTTCTCGTTGATGGCGTCACCGAGCATCACGAGGCAGAACGGGCAGGCGGTCGAGACGGTGTCGGGGTTGGTCTCCAGCGCCTCGTCGATCCGCTCGATGTTGATGCGCTTGCCGATGCGCTCTTCCATCCACATCCGGGCACCACCGGCGCCACAGCAGAAGCCCCGCTCCTTGCAGCGGTGCATCTCCTGGGTCTTCACACCCGGGACCTTGGCCATGATGTCGCGCGGCTCCGTGTAGACCTTGTTGTGGCGGCCGAGGAAGCACGGGTCGTGGTAGGTGATGTTCTCCTCGATCGGGGTGACCGGGGTGAGCTTGCCGTCCTCGACCAGCTTGGCCAGCAGCTGGGTGTGGTGGACGACCTCGTACTGTCCGCCGAGCTGCGGGTATTCGTTGGCGAGCGTGTTGAAGCAGTGCGGGCACGTGGCCACGATCTTCTTGACGCCGGCCTCGTTGAGCGTCTCGACGTTCTGCTGGGCCAGCATCTGGAAGACGAACTCCATGCCCAGGCGGCGGGCCGGGTCACCGGAGCAGGCCTCCATCGGGCCGAGCACCCCGAACTTGACGCCGGCGATGTTCAGCAGCTCCGCGACGGCCTTGGTGGTCTTCTTGGCGCGGTCCTCCAGAGCGCCGGCGCAGCCGACCCAGAAGAGCCACTCCATGTCCTCTGGCATCTTCTCGTCGATGACCTCGACCTCGAAGTCGAGCTCCTCGATCCAGTCCAGACGCTTGGTCTCGGACATGCCCCAGGGGTTGCCCTTGTTCTCGAGGTTCTTGAGCATCACGCCGGCCTCGGACGGGAAGTTCGACTCGATCATGACCTGGTAGCGCCGCATGTCGAGGATGTGGTCGACGTGCTCGATGTCGACCGGGCACTGCTCGACGCAGGCACCGCAGTTGGTGCAGGACCACAGGACGTCGGGATCGATCACACCGTTGACGTCCAGGCCTCCGACCAGCGGCCGCCCGGCCTCGGCGAGGACGTCCACCGGAAGGTTCGCCTGCTCGGCCTCGGAGGCCATGAAGTAGGGCGCCTTGGCGAACGCGTGGTCACGCAGGTCGGTGATGAGCATCTTCGGCGACAGCGGCTTGCCGGTGTTCCAGGCGGGGCACTGCGACTGGCAGCGACCGCACTCGGTGCAGGTCGCGAAGTCCAGGAAGCCCTTCCAGGTGAAGTCCTCGATCTTGCCGCGGCCGAAGGTGTCCTCGTCGGGGTCGGCCTCCTCGAAGTCGAGGGGCTTGCCCTTGCTCATCATCGGCTGCGCGGCGCCGAGCCCGTCCGGGTGGCGCTTGAACATGACGTTGAGCGGCGCCAGGAAGATGTGCAGGTGCTTGGAGTTGAGCACGATGATCAGGAACACCAGCATGACGCCGATGTGCAGCAGGAGACCGACGGACTCCAGGGTCTCGTTGGTGCCGTGGCCGAGGCCCTTGAGCGCGCTGCCGACGGCGTGCGAGGCGAACGCTCCGTTGCCGTACGGGAAGTTGCCCGTGGCCACCCCGGCACCGCGGAACAGGAGCATCGTCCAGACCACATTGAAGATCATGAACAGGATCAGCCAGGCGCCGCCGAGGTGGGAGCCCTTGAAGCGGGACTTGCGGTCCAGCTTCTTCGGCGAGTTCTTGAGCCGGATGATCGCGAAGGCGATCAGGCCGAGCACGCACGCCACGGCGATGAAGTCCTGCAGGAAGCCGAGCGCGTCCCACTTGCCCACGAGGGGGATGTGGAAGTCGAGTCCGAAGATGAGCGCGCCGTAGGCCTCGAGGTAGACGGTCGCGAGGATGAGGAACGCCCACATCACAAAGAAGTGCGCGACCCCCGGGCCGGTCCACTTGAGCAGCTTGCGCTGGCCGAGGACCTCGACGAGCTGGCCCTTGACGTCCTCGCCGATGTTCTCCTTGACGGAGGCGACGCGGTCGGGGGCCGGTTGTCCGCTCGTGATGAGCTTGTAGAGGAAGGCCACCCGCCGACCGGCGAACGCCAGGGCGACCGCCGTCGCGGCAAGCCCAATGATCAACCTGAGAACCACTGTTTCCGTCCTCCTGGGTACGGGCGTTGGCTGCCAGCGTAGGGCTCGCCACGGACTGCTACGTATCCGACTCCCAAATACTACTGGGCAGTAGCTTGTGCTGCCATGGCGAGCTCTACCCCGGGTAACACCACCCGACATCCTTACCCCCGGTCCCGGGAACAGCGCAATGGCGCACGGGTCCGACAGGTCCCGCGCGCCACCGCGGATCGGCGCTCAGCGCGGGCCCGAGTCCGTCCACTCGTCGGTCACCACGGTGGACGAGCTGACCACCGACCCTGGGGGCAGACCCGCCATCGTGCCCGCCGGCCTCAGCACCACGATCTCCTGGCCCAGCGCACGCCCGGTCGCCTCGTCGATGATCAGGCGCTGCTGCTGCACGCCGGCCGACCTGGTGTGCTCGGTCACCGCGATGGCCGTGCCCGCCCGCCCCTGCGCGTCCTTGACCATCCCGACGGTCTTGACCGTTTTGAGACCCGCGAGCATCTCGAACGCCGCCGCGCGCACCTTCGGGCTCACCGGCATGTCCATGATCAGGCCGCTCGTCACCCTGAACAGCCACGCGTCGGAGGACATCGGCACACTCGAGGCCTCGGTGTCGTGCCCCTCGTACGACCGCAGCAGGCTCTTCTTCAGCCCCGCCGGGTCGGTGGGCAACGCACGCAGATCCTTCATGCTCACGTTGCGGCCGAGCCAGAAGATCTTGTCGCCTTCCACCTGCGCGGAGTGGGACGTCTGCACCTCACCGGGCTTGGTGGTCATGGTGAGGGTAAGCCGCCCCGGCATAAGCCGCTTCGCCATAAGCCGCTTCGTCTTCGCCGTAAACCGCTTCGCCATAAGCCGCTTCATCGCCTCGGCCCTCGGCCGGACCAGCGCGCCCACCGGGAAGGTCGCGGGCGAGCCGGCCGCGCGCCATGCCACCTCATCGGCAGGGCTCACCGGCCGGGTACCGAGATTCTGCTGCCGGCCCCAGCTCTCGTCCCCCGGCGTGCTGGGTGTCCACCTCTCATCACGGCTCTCCGAGACCACCGTGTAGCCGTCCGCCCGGTGGTAGTCCCGGTGCAGCTGCGCGGAATGCCAGTACTTCGCGGTCCGGTCCGGCTGGCCGGACGCCTGGTGCGCCGCGGCCAGCAGGACCGTGCGGGCGTCCATCGTCGTGGGAGCCGCGGAGGCGGAGATCCCCGGCGAACCGGGTGCCCCGCTCCCGCCCGAGCCGGCCACGGCCAGCGCCACCGCGGTGACCGCGGCTGCGCCCACCACGCCGAGTCCCCACAGAGGGCGTACGATCCTGCGCTTCATCTCGTTGCTCCGGATCTCGTCGGCCTTCCGGGCGGTACGGGGAGTACGGGGAGCCGCCATCGCCCGTGCCAGCTCCACACTGCGAGTGGCCTGGTCGGTCTCGACGGCGGGGTCCAGGTGCGCCGGGCGGGCCGCGGCGAGCTTCTCGACGACGTTCATGACAGCTCCTCTCGTGCGATGGGCGCGCCGGTGCGGACGGGTCGTGCCGTGGCGCTCATGGGCTCGCCCGGCCCGGCGGCCCGCCGGCGCCGGGGCGCGCCGGCCCGCGTGGCGACCGGTCGTCCGGTGCCGGTCCGGCGAGTCCCCGGCCTTTCGTCCCCGGCCTGGGCGGCCGGCTGCCCGGTGCCGGTCCTGCGGGTGCTCGGCCGCTCGTCGATGGCCTGGGCGAGCCGCTTGCGGGCGCGGTGCAGCCGTACGCGCAGTGCGGGGGCCGAGCAGCCGACGACCCGGGCGGCGTCCCGGGGGGTGAGGCCCTGCCAGGCCACCAGCATGAGGACTTCGCGATCGTCCTCGCCGAGCCGCGCCATGGCCCGCAGCACCGTCAGCCGTTCGGTGACGTGCTCGGCGATGTCCCCCTCGGCCGGTTCGGTCCAGGTCCTCAGCTCCGCGGTGGAGGACTCGTGCCGGGCCTGCGCGCGGAAGTTGTCGCGGAGCACGTTGCGGGCCACGCCGAGCAGCCACGGCAGCGCCGGCGCCGGCACGTCGTCGAGCCGCCGCCAGGCGATGGCGAACGTCTCGCTGACCACCTCGTCGGCGACCTGCCGCCCGGCCCTGCTGACCGCGTAGGCCCAGACCCGCTGCCGACAGGCGTCATATATCTGGGTGAAGCGGTGTTCGTCGTCGGTCACCGCCGGCTCCTCCGTCCGTCCCATGTGCTTCTGTCACGGGGTAGTGGTCCGCGGACGGCGATCGTTACCGAAGCACCTCGAGCGTTACCGAAGCGCCTCCGGCCCAATCGTGATCTTGTAGTTGTCCGGCTCCATGAAGGCCCTTTGCCGTACAGCGTGCGAACGAACTCGCACGCTGTACGAGAAGATCGCACAACGTGCGAGCCCCGGTACTATGTACGAGAAGAAGGTGTTATGACGGCAAAGCCCACCTCGGTGTGGACTCGGCCGGCGAAGCCGCGGAAAGAGCAGCCCGCCCTCAGCCTCGACCAGATCGTCTTCGCCGCCGTCGAGCTGCTCGACGCGGACGGGCTGGAGCGCCTGAGCATGCGGCGGCTCGGCGCCGAACTCAACGCCGGCGCCACGTCTCTCTATTGGCACGTCGCGACCAAGGATGAGCTGCTGGAGCTGGCCCTGGACCATGTCATCGCCGAGGTGGCCGTGCCGGACCCGGGCGGGATCGGGTGGCGCGCCGCCGCGACGTGGTACGCGCGCAGCCTCCGGTCGATGATCCTCCGGCATCCGTGGACCCTCACGCTCTTCGGCAGCCGGCCCATGCTCGGCCCCAACGCGGCGCGCGAGCTCGACGAGGTCCTCGCCGTGTTCGAGCACGCGGGATTCTCGGGGTTCGCCCTCGAATACGCCCAGGCCGCCGTCATCGACTACGTCATCGGGGCGGCGGGCAGCGAGGCCAGCTGGTACGGCCACCGGCGGGACGTCAGCCCCGAAGAGTGGACGGCGTCCCTGCGTCCCTACCTGGAGCAGGTCGGCGGAGCCCATCCCCGGCTGGCATCCCATATCCGCAACATCTGGGCGCACAACGACCAGGACGTCCTCGAAAAGCGCTTCTCCTTCGGCCTGGGGGCCGTGCTCGACGGCCTCACCGCCCGCATCCCCTAGCCGGCACCCTCCGGACCACATCCGGCCATCCGACGCGGACGACCGCAGGATCACGGCGGGAAAGGAAGATCGGGTCTGGTGAAGGCCGGGCCGCCATGCCACTGTTCGTGGGGGTTTGTTCGTGGGGGTTCTGGACCGGAAGGGGAGTGCGCATGCGGTCGCGGGGAATCGGTGTCATCGCCGTCGGGATCGCCACGGTCCTGCTCGTCGGGAGCGGTTCGGCCTACGTCCTGTCACGGCGGCACCACGACGGCCCGCAGGAGATCGCCCACGCCTACTTCACCGCATGGGGACAGGGCGCGCTGGACCGGATGGAGCGGCTGGTCTCCAGCCCGCCCGGAGACTTCGCGGCCCAGCACCGGGCGGTGACACGGGGCCTCTCGGTCACCTCCGTGAGCCTGGCCCCGGGGCCACTGGCCCGCGACGGCAGGACCCGGGCCCACCAGGACTTCGTCGTCAGCCGGAACCTCTCCGGACACGACACCTGGAGCTATCGGTCCACTCTCAGGCTCGGTGTGGTCGCCGGGGACTGGAAGGTCCTGTGGTCTCCCGGCACACTGCATCCCGTGCTCCGCGGACCGGGATCCTGGAAGATGACCCAGGTCGAGGCGCCCGCCGCGCGGCTCGTCGCCAGGGACGGCGGATCGCTTCCGGAGGACGGGTCCCTGCAGCCCTATCTCACTGAACTCACCGACCGGTTCGGCGGTGTGGACGACGCCGAATCCGGCTGGGCCGTGGAGTTCCAGGATCACTACGGCCGTTCCCAGAGGCTCAAGCTCTTCGGCGTCCACCCCGCAAAGAAGATCCGTACGACCCTGGACAAGCGGCTGCAGGCCGCCGCGGACCATGCCCTGAACGGCGTGTCCAAGGGGGCCGCCATCGTGGCACTCCGGCCCTCGACCGGCGAGATCCTCGCGGTGGCGGACCGGCTCGGCGGCCGCAACGCGTTCCTGGGCCTCTATCCCCCGGGCTCGACCTTCAAGGTCATCACGGCCGCGGCGCTGCTGTCCGACGGGATGTCGGCCGGCAGCACCGTGCGCTGTCCGGGCACCGTGGTGACGGGACAGCGCACGATCCGCAATCACGACGGGAGCACGCTCGGCGCGACCACCCTGCGCGACGCCTTCGCCGCGTCCTGCAACACCACCTTCACGGCGCTCGCGGTGGAGCGGCTCCCCAAGGGGGAGCTGACGCGGACGGCGCGGCGGTTCGGCTTCAACGGCCCGGTGACGCCCGGTGTGGCCGCCGCCCGCGGGAGCCTTCCGGAGCCGGCCGGGGACGCCGAGCTGGCCGAGGCCGCGTTCGGCCAGGGCCGCGTCCAGGCCAGCCCGCTGATGATGGCGTCCGTCGCGGCCGCGGTGGCCGACGGGACCTGGCGTCCACCGCGCATGGTGGACTCGCGGCGCATCCGCGAGGCGGAGGACCCCGTGCAGCCGGCGCGTCCGGTCGGCGACGCGGCCGCGCTGCGGACGATGATGAGGGCGGTCGTCACCGACGGCACCGCGGCGGGAGCCGGGCTCCCCTCGGGGACGGCGGGCAAGACCGGCACGGCCGAGTACGGCGACGGCGCCTCCCATGCCTGGTTCATCGGTTACCGGGGCGACCTGGCCTTCGCCGTCTTCGTGGAGGGCGGCGGCTCCGGCCCCAAGGTCGCCGCGCCGCTGGCGGCCCGTTTCCTCCGCTCCCGCTGACCCGTCCCCCCCGGCGCCTCCCGCCTCCCGCCTCCCGCCGTGATCTTGCGGCTTCGCGGGCTCGTACGGGTGGGGACGCGGACGACCGCAAGGTCACGGCCAGGTTCTTCGATCCGTGGAAGCCCACCGGAGGGGCCCACACCCTCTCCGCCAAGACCCTCGCGAGCACTCTGCAGGAGAGCGCCGGCGGCATGCACTACATCTCTCGCATCTGATCGGCGGCCGAAGGGCGCCGGTGATCCCCGCGGGGTTCGCCGGCGCCCTTCGGCGTGCCGGCCCGGCGCACGCCGGGCACCTCGGCCGGCGTCCCCGCTACGGATCCCAGACCCCCTCCGATCTAGACATTGCCTACTTTTATCGGAATTATTACGCGAAACTGACCAAACACCCCATTTGGCAGTAACCGCATCACACCCCCCGGAGGACATGAGTGAAGAGGTGGACCCCCCGGGTCACCATGGCCCTCGCCGTGGCGACCGGAGTCGTCGGCATCGTCCCGCTCGCCACGTCGCAACCCGCTACCGCCGTGACCAGGGTCGCGGCGTCCGCGCCCGCGCGCACCGCGGCCGTACGGACCGCTCCCGTACGGACCGAGCCCGCCGCACCGTCGTCGTACAAGCTGGTGATCGAGAAGCAGTACCAGGAGACGACCTACTACTGCCTGCCCGCCTCCGCCTCGATGAGCCTGTCGACCTTCGGCATCAAGGCCGGCCAGGACACCCTGGCCAGGAAGATGAGGACCGACGGGTCCGGCACCAGCGGCGACAACGCGCTCCCGGTGCTCAGGTCCTACGTCAGGTCACGCGGCTACGACTACAGGGCGGTGGCGGACGTCGCCGGCCGGCCCAAGGTCCTGATGAAGCGGGTCGCCCATGACGTCGGGGTCCTGCACCGCGCCCCGTCGCTGGCCGTCTGGATGGAGAGGCTCCCTTGGAACAGGGGCCAGGTCCAGGGCAGCAGGATCGGCCACATCATGGTCGTCTACGGATACGACCAGACGAAGAGCACCATCACCGTCTTCGACCCGTGGAAGCCCACCGGAGGGACCCACACCCTCTCCGCCAAGGCCCTCGCGGGCACGCTCCAGACCGCCGGCGGCATGCAGTACATCTCCAAGCTCTGACGCCTGCCGGCACCTGAGGGCCTCAGACCCCGGACGACCGCGAGATCACGCCGCCAGGAGGCGTGGTCTCGCGGTCGTCCGTGTTGGAGCGGGAACGCACCCCGGGTGGCGCACGTTGACCCGGGTGTCAGCAAAGTTGCGCCAAGTCGACTCAAGTCATTTGACAATACGAGGGACTCCAAGGCAATCTTGCGACTGCGTGGATCAACACCCGCGAGCGCTCAGCGCCCAGGGGGTCGCGCAGCCACAACCAAAAGCAGAGCGGCGGCCCGCATGACGGCGGCCGGGCAACACATCGACGGAGGACGAGCTAATGGCACGAGCGGTCGGAATCGACCTCGGGACGACCAACTCGGTCGTCGCGATCCTGGAGGGCGGGGAGCCCACCGTCATCGCCAACGCGGAGGGGTCGCGGACCACGCCGTCCGTCGTCGCCTTCGCCAAGAACGGTGAGGTCCTCGTCGGCGAGGTGGCCAAGCGCCAGGCCGTGACGAACGTGGATCGTACGATCCGTTCGGTCAAGCGGGAGATGGGCACCGACTGGAAGACCAACGTCGACGGCAAGGACTTCACGCCGCAGCAGATCAGCGCGTTCGTGCTGCAGAAGCTCAAGCGTGACGCGGAGGCCTTCCTCGGCGAGACGGTGACCGACGCCGTGATCACCGTTCCGGCGTACTTCTCCGACCACCAGCGGCAGGCCACCAAGGAGGCCGGCCAGATCGCCGGTCTCAACGTCCTGCGCATCATCAACGAGCCCACGTCGGCGGCGCTCGCCTACCACCTGGAGAAGGAGGGCGAGGCCACCATCCTGGTCTTCGACCTCGGTGGCGGAACCTTCGACGTCTCCCTGCTCGAGGTCGGCGACGGGGTCGTCGAGGTCAAGGCCACGAGCGGCGACAACCACCTCGGTGGTGACGACTGGGACCAGAAGGTCGTCGAGTGGCTGGTCACCAAGTTCAAGAACGCCAACGGCGTCGACCTGTCCAAGGACAAGATGGCGCTGCAGCGCCTGCGTGAGGCCGCGGAGAAGGCCAAGATCGAGCTCTCCGCCTCCTCGGAGACCAGCATCAACCTGCCCTACATCACGGCCTCGGCCGAGGGCCCGCTGCACCTGGACGAGAAACTCACCCGCGCCGAGTTCCAGAAGCTGACCGCCGACCTGCTCGATCGCTGCAAGCGCCCGTTCCAGCAGGTCATCAAGGACGGTGGCGTCAGCATCAAGGACATCCACCACATCGTCCTGGTCGGCGGCTCCACCCGGATGCCCGCCGTCGCCGAGCTCGTCAAGGAGCTGACCGGCGGCAAGGAGGCCAACAAGGGCGTCAACCCCGACGAGGTCGTCGCGGTGGGCGCGTCCCTGCAGGCCGGCGTCCTCAAGGGCGAGGTCAAGGACGTCCTGCTCCTCGACGTCACCCCGCTGTCCCTGGGCATCGAGACCAAGGGCGGCATCTTCACCAAGATCATCGAGCGGAACACCACGATCCCGACCAAGCGGTCCGAGGTCTTCACCACCGCCGACGACAACCAGCCGTCCGTGGAGATCCAGGTCTACCAGGGCGAGCGTGAGATCGCGGCGTACAACAAGAAGCTGGGCACCTTCCAGCTCACCGGGCTGCCCCCGGCGCCGCGCGGCGTGCCGCAGATCGAGGTGACCTTCGACATCGACGCCAACGGCATCGTGAACGTGTCGGCGAAGGACCTCGGCACCGGCAAGGAGCAGTCGATGGTCATCTCCGGCGGCTCGGCGCTGCCCAAGGACGACATCGACCGGATGATGCGCGAGGCCGAGGACTACGCCGAAGAGGACCGCAAGCGCAAGGAGGAGGCCGAGGTCCGCAACCAGGGCGACACCCTGGCCTACTCGACCGAGAAGTTCCTCCGGGAGAACGGCGACAAGGTCCCCGACGACCTCAAGAAGGAGGTCGAGGAGGCCGTCGCCGAGCTCAAGAAGAACCTCGAGGGCACCGACACCGACGCGATCCGCACCAGCACCGAGAAGCTGAGCACGGTGAGCCAGAAGATGGGCGCGGCGATCTACGCCCAGGCCCAGGCCCAGGGCGAGGGCGCCGACGGCGACGCCGGTCCGGACGCCTCCGGCAAGGGCGCCCAGCAGGACGACGAAGTGGTGGACGCCGAGATCGTCGACGACGAGAAGGACGCCAAGGGCGGAGCCGCGTGAGCGAGGTGGCGAGCCGGCCGGCGGGGAGCGGAGCCTTCACTCCGCTCCCGGCCGGCCCGGCACCCACCTCCGGACCACTGGGTGAGGAGGAGACGTGACGGAGCGTCGGCCGGATCAGGAACACGAGGGATTGGTCATACGCGACAAGCGTCGCATCGACCCCGAGACCGGCAAGGTACGTGAGACACCGCCCGCCCCGGATGGGGCGGGCCCCGCTCCGGCCCCGGCAACGGCCAAGGAGCGACAGCCGGCCGAGGAAGCCGAGGTGACCAAGCTGAAGTCCGAGCTCAAATCCCAGCTGGAGGAGCGCACCAGCGATCTGCAGCGACTGCAGGCCGAATACTCCAACTACCGCAAGCGCGTGGAGCGCGACCGGGTCGCCGTGCGCGAGCAGGCGATCGCGGGCGCGCTGATCGAGCTGCTGCCCGTGCTCGACGACATCGGCCGGGCCCGGGACCACGACGAGCTGACCGGCGGCTTCAAGTCGGTGGCCGAAGCGCTGGAGTCCGTGATCGTCAAACTCGGGCTCACGCGGTTCGGGGAGAAGGGGGAGCCCTTCGACCCGACCGTGCACGAGGCGCTGATGCACTCGTATTCGTCCGACGTGGCCGAGCCGACCTGCGTGGACGTGCTGCAGCCGGGCTACCGGATCGGAGACCGCGTCATCCGCCCCGCGCGGGTCGCGGTGGCCGAGCCCGCCGCCGACGCCGAGCCCGGTCCGGCCGCGGACACCGACAAGTGAGATAGTCCGGGCAATCCCACCCCTGGGATTGCCCGGACCATCCGAACGATTCGGTCAACAGACTCGGTCAACAGAAAAACAGCCACGAAAAGAGAGGCGCCGTGAGCACCAAGGACTTCCTCCAGAAGGATTACTACAGGGTCCTCGGCGTCTCGAAGACGGCCACTCAGGACGAGATCAAGAAGTCCTACCGCAAGCTGGCACGGCAGTATCACCCCGACGCCAACAAGGGGGACCGGGAGGCCGAGGACCGGTTCAAGGAGATCTCCGAGGCCTACGACGTCCTGTCGGACGGCAAGCGCCGCAAGGAGTACGACGAGGCGCGTACGTACGGCGCGGGCGGCTTCCGGACACAGCAGCCGGGCGGCGGCCTCGGCTTCGACCTCGGGGACCTGTTCGGCAACCAGGGCGGCCAGGCCGCCGGCTCCGGGGATCGCATCGGCGACATCTTCGGAGGGCTGTTCAACCGCGGCTCCGGCTCCCGCCAGAGCGGCCGGCGTGCCCGGCGGGGCGCCGACGTCGAGTCCGAGGCGACCCTGTCGTTCAGCGAGGCCCTCGAGGGCATCACGATCCCGCTGCGCCTGTCCAGTGAGGCCGCGTGCGCCGGGTGCCGGGGCACCGGGGCCAAGGCCGGCACCGTTCCCCGCGTCTGCCCGACCTGCGAAGGGACCGGGCAGGGCAATCGGAACATGGGCAGCTTCTCCTTCGCCGAGCCGTGCCGGGAATGCCTGGGCCGGGGCCTGGTCGTCGACGACCCCTGCCCGATCTGCCACGGCAGCGGCCGCGCCGTCGGCACCCGTACGATCCAGGCCCGCATCCAGGCCGGAGTCGCCGACGGTCAGAAGATCCGGCTCAAGGGCAAGGGCGCGCCGGGCGAGAACGGCGGGCCGGCCGGTGACCTGTACGTCCTGGTCAAAGTGACCCCGCACAAGATCTTCGAGCGCAGTGGGGACAACCTCACCATCACGGTCCCGATCACGTTCCCGGAGGCGGCGCTCGGCGCCGAGATCAGGGTCCCGACCCACGGCGGCCACCCGGTGACGATGCGGATC
This sequence comes from Actinomadura sp., assembly GCA_036008685.1. GTDB lineage: Bacteria > Actinomycetota > Actinomycetes > Streptosporangiales > Streptosporangiaceae > Actinomadura_C. The sequence goes on from DASYNF010000219.1 coordinate 25,906, forward strand.
CCGGCCGGCACCCCGAACGGCCGTACGTTGCGGGTCCGCGGCCGCGGCGCCACCCGGCGCGACGGCACCAAGGGCGATCTGCTCGTCACGATCGACGTGCAGGTGCCGCAGAAGATCGACGACGCCACCCGCGAGATGCTGGAGCGCCTCCGCGCCTCGGGAAGCGGTGACGACCTCCGCAGTGAGCTGCTCCAGCTTGCCGGGGAGGACTGAGTCGCATGAACTTCGCCGACGACACTCCCGTCTACGTCATCTCGGTCGCCGCGCAACTGTCCGGACTGCATCCCCAGACACTGCGGACCTATGACCGGATGGGGCTCGTCTCACCGGGCCGTACGGCCGGGCGCGGCCGCCGCTATTCGGTCCGCGACATCGATATGTTGCGCGAGATCCAGCGGCTCTCCCAGGAGGAGGGCATCAACCTCGCCGGGATCAAGCACATCCTCGAGCTGCAGCGCGAGGCCGGGCAGTTGCGCGACGAGGTCTTCAGGCTGCGCGCGCTCATCGGCGATCTCGGCAATGAACTCGAATCGACCCGCGCGGTCGCGGCGCGGCTGGCCCAGCTGCGGCACGAGCCCGGCGGCCCGGGCAGCGACCTGGTGCCGATCCGGCAGACCAGCGTCGTGCTGTGGCGAGAGCACAACCAGAAACCCTGAGCCTCCCCGAGCGCCCGCGTCTTCGGCAGGCACCGGAGCGCGGGCCGGCGGAGGCCAGACGGGAGGGGATAGGCGTGGACTACAAGCTGACACAACGCAGCCAGGAAGCGATCTCGGCCGCCGTCCGGCGCGCGGCCACCGAGGGCAACCCGCAGGCCGAGCCCATGCATCTGCTCGTCGCGCTGCTGAGCCAGAGCGAGAGCATCGCGGGACCGCTGCTCGAAGCGGTGGGTGCGGACTGGCGGGCGCTGCTCCGCCGGGCCGAGGAGAAACTGGCCGGCCTGCCCAAGGCGGCCGGTTCGACCGTCGGTGCGCCGCAGTTCTCCCGCCAGTGGCTGGTCGCCCTCAACACCGCCGCCAACCGGGCCAAGCAGCTCGAGGACGAATACGTCTCGACCGAGCACCTGCTGGTCGGGCTGGCCGACAGCGAACGCGAGTCCGCCGGAGCGCTGCTGCGAGAGGTCGGTGCGACGCCGCAGGCGTTGCTGGACGCCTTCGAGAAGGTCCGCGGCCACGCCCGCGTGACCTCCGAGAATCCCGAGGACACCTACCGGTCGCTGGAGAAGTACGGCGTCGACCTCACCGAGCGGGCCCGTGAGGGGGAGCTCGATCCGGTGATCGGCCGCGACGCCGAGGTCCGCCGGGTGATGCAGGTCCTCAGCCGCAGGACCAAGAACAACCCCGTCCTCATCGGTGAGCCCGGCGTCGGCAAGACCGCCGTGGTGGAGGGGCTCGCCCAGCGCATCGTCGCCGGCGACGTGCCCGAGTCGCTGCGCAACAAGCGCCTGGTCTCGCTCGACCTTGCCGCCATGGTCGCGGGAGCGAAATACCGGGGCGAGTTCGAGGAACGCCTCAAGTCCGTGCTCAACGAGATCAAGCAGAGCAACGGCAAGATCATCACCTTCATCGACGAGCTGCACACCGTCGTCGGCGCCGGTTCGGCCGGCGACTCGTCCCTGGACGCGGGCAACATGCTCAAGCCCATGCTGGCCCGGGGTGAGCTGCGCATGATCGGCGCGACGACTCTGGACGAATACCGCGAGCGCATCGAGAAGGACCCCGCCCTGGAGCGGCGGTTCCAGCAGATCTTCGTCGGCGAGCCCTCGGCCGAGGACACGATCGCGATCCTGCGCGGCCTGAAGGGCCGCTACGAAGCACATCACCAGGTGCAGATCGCCGACGCCGCCCTGGTGGCCGCCGCCACCCTCTCGGATCGCTACATCACCGCGCGCTTCCTCCCGGACAAGGCCATCGACCTCATCGACGAGGCGGCCTCCCGGCTGCGCATGGAGATCGACTCCCGCCCCGTGGAGATCGACGAGCTGCAGCGGACGGTCGACCGGTTGAAGATGGAGGAGCTCGCGCTGGGCAAGGAGGCCGACGAGGCCTCCAGGCAGCGGCTCGAGCGGCTCAAGACCGAGCTGGCCGACAAGCAGGAGCGGCTCAACGCCCTGGCCGCCCGCTGGGAGCACGAGAAGGCCGGGCTCAACCGGGTCGGCGAGCTGAAGAAGCAGCTCGACCGGCTGCACGTCCAGGAGGAGCTCGCGATCCGCGAGTTCGAGCGCACCGGCGATGAGAAGCACCGGCTCACCGCCTCCAAACTGCGCTACGAGGACATCCGCGAGCTCGAGGCCCAGATGGAGGAGGCCGCGCGCAAGGCCGACGAGCTGAAGGCCGAGGCGATGGTCAAGCAGGAGGTCGGTCCCGACGACGTGGCCGACGTCGTCGGGTCCTGGACCGGCATCCCGGCCGGCCGGCTGCTGGAGGGCGAGACGGCCAAGCTGCTGCGCATGGAGGAGGAGCTCGGCCGGCGCCTGATCGGGCAGCCCGCCGCGGTCCAGGCGGTCTCCGACGCCGTACGGCGGGCCCGCGCGGGCATCTCCGACCCCGAGCGGCCCACCGGTTCGTTCCTGTTCCTCGGCCCGACCGGCGTCGGCAAGACCGAGCTGGCCAAGGCCCTCGCCGAGTTCCTGTTCGACGACGAACGGGCCATCACCCGCATCGACATGAGCGAGTACGGCGAGAAGCACACCGTCGCCCGGCTGGTGGGCGCGCCTCCCGGCTACATCGGGTACGAGGAGGGCGGGCAGCTCACCGAGGCCGTCCGGCGCCGCCCGTACGGCGTGGTGCTGCTGGACGAGGTCGAGAAGGCACACCCCGAGGTGTTCGACATCCTGCTCCAGGTGCTGGACGACGGGCGGCTGACCGACGGCCAGGGGCGTACGGTCGACTTCCGCAACACCATCCTGATCATGACCTCCAACCTCGGGTCGCAGTTCCTGGTGGACCCGGGCATGGAGAACGGCGCCAAGCGCGAGGCCGTCATGACCGCGGTCCGCGCGAACTTCAAGCCGGAGTTCATCAACCGGCTCGACGCCACCATCGTCTTCGACCCGCTGGACACCGAGGAGCTCAGCCTGATCGTGGACCTGCAGGTCGCCCGGCTGGCCCGGCGGCTCGCCGACCGGCAGCTGACGCTCACGGTCACCCCGGCCGCCCGGGAGTGGCTGGCGCTGTCCGGCTACAACCCGCTCTACGGCGCCCGGGAGCTCCGCCGGCTCATCGAGACGAGGATCGGCGACCAGCTCGCCCGCGAGCTGCTGGCGGGCGAGATCCGCAACGGCGACGAGATCCTCGTGGACCTCGACGAGGCCGCCGACGCGCTCACCGTCAAGCCGGCCCAGCCCGCGGCGGTCGACCTCGG
>DASYNF010000220.1:0-3028 GCA_036008685.1 Actinomadura sp.
CCCGGGAAGGATCACCAGGTCCGCCATGCGACCGGGGACCTCGCCGTCGAAGCGCTCGACCAGCGCCTGGCTGAGCCCCAGCACGGAGTTCGCCTTCGCCCGGAAGAAGCCGGTCGGCTTGAGGATGGCTTCCAGCTCCCCGCGGTCGGCCCCGGCGAGGGCGACGGCATCGGGATACCGGGCGAAGAGTGTCGGCGTCACCTTGTTGACCATCTTGTCCGTGGTCTGCGCCGACAGGACCGTGGCGACCAGGAGCTCGAAGGCGTTGGTGAAATCCAGCTCGCAGTGTGCGTCGGGATGGATGTCGGCCAGCTCACGAGCCATGCGGCGGGCCCGCCGGGTGCGCGAGAGCGGGGACTCGGCGGGGTCGTGGGGGGAGGCACCGGTGACCGCGGCCCGGGTGGGCCGGCGAGCCGGAGCGCGGCGGACACAGCCGGGCTCGGGTGAGGGACTGTGGCCGGTTCCGGGTGCGGGCAGTGACACGCGGTCGAGCGTAGGCGGCGCCGCTGACAGCGTCCGGCCGTGCCATCATCGGTGCGTTCGGCGGTTCCGGACCGACCGGTCCGCCACACGCGAGAAGAGAAGGAAGACCCGCAGTGGTAGCCCTCAGCGTCATCCTCTTCCCCCCGCTGCTGATCGCCTTCCTCCTGGTGATGGAGCGGGTCGAGGAGCCGCTGCGGCGGCCCGCCTCCTCACGGGAGGTCTCGGAGTTCCTCAACACCGCGACCCCCGGCGAGGTCGACACCCTCGCCTCCTCCGGTATCCGGCGGGCGCTGTTCCGCTGGCGCCGGCGCCGCGACCGCGGCGGCACGACCAATCCGCCGCTGGTCTGATCCGCACCCCCCTGCGCGAGGCGTCCGGCGCCTGTGCGCCAGCCCACACGCTCCGAGGGGGGACGCGGCCGCCCACCGGCCGGGTGACAGAGGGCACAGCGCCATAGACTCCCTCCGGACACGGACGCCGCTGCGTCCGTCGGATAGGTGTGTTGAGAGGACGTGTAGTGGACGAGGTACTGGCCCAGTCCGGGCTCTTCCAGGGGCTCTCGGAAGAGGCGGTGGAGCCGGTCGTCAGTCGCCTGGAGCTGCTGGCGTTCCCGCGTGGCCGTGTCGTCTTCAACGAGGGCGAGCCGGGTGACAGCCTGTACATCGTCACGGCGGGCAAGATCAAGCTGTCCCGGCGCTCCCCCGACGGCCGCGAGAACGTGCTCGCCGTCATGGGTCCCTCCGACCAGTTCGGCGAGCTGTCGGTGTTCGACCCGGGCCCCCGTACGGCCACCGCCACGGCGGTCACCGACGTGAAGCTGGCCCGGATGCCGCAGCCCACCCTGCGCCTGTGGATCGAGGCGCACCCCGAGATCGGGGAGCAGCTGCTGCGGGTCCTCGCCCGCCGCCTGCGCCGCACCAACGACTCCGTCGCCGACCTGATCTTCACCGACGTGCCCGGGCGGGTGGCCAAGGCGCTGCTGCAGATGGCCGACCGGTTCGGCAGCCGCGAGAGCGACGGCCTGCGCGTCAAGCACGACCTCACGCAGGAGGAGCTCGCCCAGCTCGTGGGCGCCTCCCGCGAGACGGTCAACAAGGCCCTGGCCGATTTCGTGCACCGCGGCTGGATCCAGCTGCAGGGCAAGTCGGTCGTCGTCCTCGACGAAGAGCGACTGCGCCGCCGCGCTCGCTGACACGCGAGCGGTACCGCTGCATGGCGCCTGAGCGGGCCCCTTCCGGGTCCGCTCGGCACCACCGGTGAAACCGGAGAGGCCCACAACCCGGCGGGTTGTGGGCCTCTCCGGTTCATGACCTGAGTTCGGGCCGCGGTGTGCCGCGGAGCGTCAGGAAGGTAACGGCACGGTGAACCGGATGCGGGTTCCGTCGGGAAGCAGCGCCCAGCGGCCGTCGGGGGTCTCCTCGAACGTGGGCATGATGGGGTGCAGCGGCTGTGGCGGCGATCCGGCCAGGGCCGCGGCCACGTCCGGGAACGGCTCGAGCTGGCCAAGGGTGTGGCTCGTCGGCGGCAGCATCGGCCGTCCACCGACGGCGAGCTCCGCGAGGGCGGCCGAGGGCGTCAGCCATGCCGCCTCGTCCGCCTCCCCGGAGACGTCGCGGGCCTCCTGCCCGTCCGGGAGCGCCGCAGCGAAGAACTTCGTGTCGTACCGGCGCGGCTCGACCGGCGGGGTGATCCAGTGGGCGAACGGCCGCAGCAGGTCCGACCGCAGCGCGAGCCCGCGGGCGGCCAGCAGCTCGGCGAGGGAGAGCTCCCGGGAGAGCAGGGCCTGCCGTTGCGCCTCCCAGTCGTCGCCGGAGACGTCCGGCACGACCACGCCGGTCACCGGGTCCCCGGCCAGCAGGACGCCGGCCTCCTCGAAGGTCTCGCGCACCGCGGCGCAGACCAGCTCCCGGGCCACGCGCTCGTCACAGCCGAACGCGGCTGCCCAGCGGGCCGGCGAGGGCCCCGCCCAGGCGATCTCGGTGTCCCCGTCGCGCGGGTCCACCCCTCCGCCGGGATAGGCGGTCATACCGCCGGCGAACGGCATCCCCTTCGTGCGCCGCAGGAGGTAGACCTCCAGACCGTCCTCACCGTCGCGCAGGATCAGCACGGTCGCCGCCTGCTTGGGGGTGGAGCTCACCTCAGTTCGACGGTGAGCTCGACCTCCACCGGCGCCCCGAGCGGGAGCTCGGCGACCCCGATGGCGCTGCGCGCATGCCGGCCGGCGTCCCCGAAGATCTTCCCGAGCAGCTCGCTGGCGCCGTTGACCACCCTCGGCTGGCCGCTGAACCCCTCGGCACTGGCCACGTAACCGACCACCCGCACGATGCGGGCCACGGAGTCCAGGCCGACCAGGTCGTCGATGGCCGCGAGCGCGTTGAGGGCACAGACCTTCGCGTCGGCGGCCGCCGCCTCGACGTCGACCGAGCCGCCGACCTTCCCGGTCCGGCGCAGGCCGCCGTCGACGAAGGGCAGCTGTCCGGAGGTGAACACCAGGGACCCGGCGCGGACGGCCGGGACATAGGCGGCGACGGGTGCGGCGACCGGG
>DASYNF010000221.1:0-18897 GCA_036008685.1 Actinomadura sp.
AGTGGGTACCGGCCCGACGTGTCTCCATCCCCCGCGCTCCGGAACCGAACCCCCGAACGGGACCGGAGCACATCGTCCCCGTAACATAGATACAACATAGATACGAGAGGACCAAATCATGAGGCCCGCCTCTGATCTCACCTCTGATCTCGCCTCCACGACGTCACCGCGCCTCGTGACCTCGTCACGCTATGACGACACGGACCGGATCGACCCGACCATCCCGGCCGGCGCGGTGCCGGACACGCCGGCCTCGGAGGTCCTCGAGGACCGGTTCGAGGACTGGGGCGGGGACGCCCGCTACTTCGAATACTCCAAGGCCTCCGACCCGCTGGCCGGCGGCTCCATCAGCCCTGTTCCGGTCGCCACCTTCAGCCCGGACCTGTACCGCGATGGCCCGACGCGCGTGGTCCCGCTGGACCTGTCGGCCGAGATGGGCATCGACAGCGGGCCGGCCACCAGCCCGGCGCTGCTCGCCAGCTTCGCCCGGATCCGGGCCGGCGAACGCCTGCCGACCGCGCCCAACGCCACCTCCCAGCTGTACTACGTCCTGCACGGCCGGGGCTTCTCCGTGGTCAACGGGTCCATCGTCCGCTGGTCCAAGGGCGACTTCCTCACCCTCCCGGCCGGTTCGATCGCGACCCACCACGCCGAGGACGACACCGCCTTCTACTGGGTGACCGACGAGCCGCTGATGCGCTACCTCGGGGTCGAGGCCACGACGCCGCGGTTCCGTCCTACCAGGTTCTCCCGCGAGGACGCGGTCGCCGAGCTCCAGCGGATCGCCGAGGCTCCGGGCGCCAATGACAAGAACCGGGTCAGTGTGTTGCTGGCCAACGCCGAGGAGGAGCAGACGCTCACCATCACCCATGTCCTGTGGGCGATGTTCGGGCTCCTGCCGGCCGGCCAGGTCCAGCGGCCGCACCGGCACCAGGCGGTGGCCCTGGACCTGATCCTCGACTGCCGGCCCGGCTGTTACACCCTCCTCGGTGACCGGCTGGACGACCGCGGCGAGATCGTGGATCCGATGCGCGTCGACTGGGAGCCGGGCGGCGCCTTCGTCACCCCGCCCGGAAAGTGGCATGCTCACCACAACGAATCCGGTGCGCCCGCCCACCTGATCCCGGTCCAGGACGCGGGCCTGCACACCTACCTCCGCTCTCTGGACATCCGTTTCGGTGACCGTAGGTGAGCTCGCGCAACCCGGGCGCCGACGTCGACCCGGCACCCGGTGAGTCGCGTGGCCCCGCCGGCGGAGGCGCCGGGACCGGAATGGCCGGCGAGAGGGTGACGACGTGAAGGTCGATGACGGGGGACCTCGCCAGAGCGCTACCGACCTCGCCTATGCGACGGTCAAGCACCGCGTGCTGTACGGCCGATACCCCGGCGGGGAGCTGATCACCGAGGGCGAGGTCTCGGCCACCGTGGGCGTGTCCCGGACGCCGGTGCGGGAGGCCTTCCTGCGGCTGCAGGCCGAAGGGCTGCTACGGCTGTATCCCAAACGCGGCGCCCTCGTCGTCCCCGTGTCGGTGCGGGACGTCGAGGACGTCCTCGAGGCGCGGCTGCTCGTCGAGACCTTCACGGCCGACAAACTGCTCGCTTCAGGAGTGATGCCCTCACTGGACGCCACCCTCGCCGCGATGATCTCGGCCCAGGAGGAGTTGCTGCGGGGCGCGGACCTGGAGGCCTTCGCCGGCGCGGACCGTGCCTTCCACCAGGCTCTCGTGACCGCGGCGGGCAATGAGATCGTGACGGGGCTGTACCAAGGGCTGCGGGACCGCCAGCTGCGGCTGTCGCTGATGCACGTCAGGAACAGCCCGGAGCGGCTACGGCTCGCCGTGGCCGAGCACCGTGCCATCGCACGGGCTCTGCGGGAGCGTGATCCCGCCGCGGCCCGCGAAGCCGTCCGCGTGCATCTGTCCCACACGGGTGAGGCGTTGCGCCGTTCCCCGTGGTCGGTGTCCTGAGCGGCGGTCGCGCCTGAGGTCGTGCGGACCCCCGCTCAGCCGGCATCCCAGCCGTCCGGGTCGCAATGGCGACGTAGACTCCTCGAGTGATCTTCAAGTCGGTGGGCGAGGGGCGTCCCTATCCCGAGCACGGCGTGGGATCCCGCGATTGGGCGAGGATTCCGCCGCGCCAGGTCCGCCTCGACGAGTTGATCACGACCAAACGGGAACTCGACCTGCATTCCCTGCTGGCGAAGGACTCCACGTTCTACGGCGATCTCTTCCCCCATGTCGTCCACTGGCGGGGCGAGCTCTACCTGGAGGACGGCCTGCACCGGGCCCTGCGCGCCGCGCTGCACCAACGGCTGGTGCTGCACGCCCGGGTCCTCGACATCCCCTGAACTCCGTACGGGCCCATCCGGTACGGACCAGGCCGAGGATCCCGGGCGGTCAGCGGCCACGACGCGCTACGGCCGGGGCCCGGGCTGGGTCTTGATGACCACCGTGCCGGCGAACTTGTCGTGCAGACACTGGCGGTTGGGCTTGTCCCAGAGCAGCCAGAGTGAGTTGATCAGCGAGAACACGCCCCCGATCAACGGCACCTGCGGCACCAGCCCGTAGACCACCGCCCGCTTGGCCGCGGCACCACCCGTCATCGGCCCTCGGTCCGGCAGCGCCACCACCTTGATCTTCATGATCCGCTTGCCGACGGTCTGGCCCCACTTCCCGTGCTGGAACCAGTCATAGACGACGGCGACGAGACCCTGAACGAAGCCGACCAGCAGGCTGAGCCCCATGAGCTTCAGCTCGACCCGCATGATCTCGTTCAGGTCCGCCGGAGGGGCGTTGGGGTCCGCCGGAATCAGCGCGGGCAACTGCTGGACGTACCAGATCATGAACCAAATCCAGATCGGGGACGTGATCAACATGATCACGATGCCGTCCACGATCCGGGCCACGAGGCGCTGCCACCACTCCGCCAGGGCCGGGTCCATGGCCTGCGGCCCGTACCCGTACGGCTGTCCCCCCGGATGCGGCGGCCCGTACGGCTGTCCTCCGTAGGGCTGTCCTCCGTAGGGCTGTTGCCCTGGCCCAGGACCCTGCACCTGCCCGGGCCCTGATGCGCCGTGGGGCTGTCCGTACAGGTGCGGATAGGGCGGAGGCTGCTCGGGCGGCGGATCCGAGGGGGAGGCGAATCCGGATGGGTTTTTCGGCGATTCCTGCGACATGAGGAGGATCATCCCGTGCGCACGGCCGGCCGAACAAGCCCGCCCCTGGAGCCCTGACCTTCCGCCGCGCATCGAGATCACGGGTGACGGCGAAAAGCCGCTGATCCGATGTCCGGGTCAGCGGCTGTTCAGCGGCGGTGGAGGTGGGATTTGAACCCACGGATGAGTTGCCCCATCACACGCTTTCGAGGCGTGCGCCCTCGGCCACTAGGCGACTCCACCGCGGGGAAGCCTACCCGAGTCTGCGGCCGGTGAAGAACTCGGTGAGCAACCTCCCGCATTCGGGTGCCAGAACCTCGGCGATCACCTCGGGCCGGTGGTTGAGCCGACGGTCCCGTACCACGTCCCAGAGCGATCCCACCGCCCCGGCCTTGGGATCGACGGCGCCGTACACGATCCGGTCCACGCGGGCGAGCACGGCGGCACCGGCGCACATGGTGCAGGGCTCCAGCGTCACCACGAGAGTGCAGCCCGGAAGGCGCCAGGCGCCGAGCCGCGCAGCGGCCTGGCGCAGCGCCACCACCTCGGCGTGGCCGGTCGGGTCGGCGGTCCGTTCCCGCTCATTGTGACCGGCGCCGATGACCTTGCCCGCGGTGTCCACGACCACGGCGCCCACCGGCACGTCCCCGGCGTCCCCCGCCTGCCGTGCCTCGGCGAGGGCGAGCCGCATCGCCTGGTCGAACTCGGCCACGCCCCCGGGCGCGGGCCGCCCGGATCCACTCACGGGCTCACTCGCCGGGTCACTCACGCAGCCGGTCGTACTCGTCGGCGAGCCCGGTCTGCTCGACCACGGCCTGGAGCGCGTCGCCCGGCAACACCTTCTGACTGAGCTCGAGCAGCCGCTTGGCATCCACTCCCATGTCCTCGAGCAGGGCCGGGTCCCCGCCCGCCTCGCCGTCGAGGGCCGGTTCCCCGGCGATCGCCTCCATGAGCACTCCGGCCAGCCCGCCGTCCGTCTCCGCGTGAGCGTCCGACAGGAACACCCGAGGTTCGCCCTGATCGTCCAGGCGTATGACGGCGAACCAGTGGTCGTCCTCCTCGACGAGCAGGAGCACGGGATCGCCCACGGCCTCCAGCGCGACCTCACGCATGAGATCGGCGACGTCGTCGAAGCCCTCCGCCTCGGCCAGTTCGGTGTCGGTGCCCACCCAGCCCTGGTCGGTCCGGGCGAAGACGGCAGCGAAGTACGGCATGTCTCTCATTGTGGCCCAGCGCGGACCGCGAAGCATCCGCCCGACCGGCGTGTGGGCCGACCGGGGACACCCGGAGCCTCAGCCCATCCTGTCGACGGCCCGCTCGAAGGGGTGCGCGAAACCGAGACGGCCGGCGATGCTCAGCAACATCTCGTCGGGATAGAGGTCGAGATCTCCCGAGAGCGCACCGAGCTCCATCTCGTCCAGGCCGAGGTCAGCGAAGATGGACATGTCTCCGACCGGGAGCACCTGGTCCAGCTCCTCGTCCTCGGGGACCGGAATGTCCAGATAGTCGAGGACCTGCTTGGCCAGCGGCCACTCGACCGAGGCGGTGACGTCGGAGAGGAACACCATCACCTCGCCGCCCAGCACCCGGACCGCGACGAAGAAGTCGTCACCGACGGCCGCCAGGCCGATCGTCCCGCCGATACCGGGTTGCTGGCGCAGGGCGTGTACCAGCCCCGCGAGGTCTTCGACCAAGGCCACCGGGAGCAGCTCGGTCTCCCACCTGTCGTCCTCCCGAAACACCACCACGGCGAAGTCCGCCATGCTTACATCCGTCATCGTCACCCCACCGCCGCGGTACCTGCCTGGGAATGGTCGCAGATGTGGCGTGCGGACACGTGCTCCACTCCCAAACTCGCCCTACGTCGCCGACGGTGGTGGGCCCTCTGGTGAAGGAGGAGCCGCCGGTCAGGCCCCGTGGCGTCGGTCAGCTGATCCTGAACGAGCGCATGCGGAGAGTGGCGCGGATCTCAGCGCGGCGGGATCGGCGCGGGGCGACCCGGCGCCGCAGCTCCCGGGCCTCGGCGAGCTCGCGCAGGAAGATCGCACGGCGGCGGAGTCGATCCTGCACCTCCTCGGGGGTCGGCTCTTCGGCACGTTGAACGGTCATAACGGACTCCTTCCCCGCTCATGGGCTTCCATTCCGCGCGGCAAGGGAGGGTCATCGCTGAGTTACCGTGTGCGCATGGAAATCCTGGCCGTCGCCCATCCGCTCGTCGCCCACAAACTCACCACGCTGCGCGATGTGCGCACCGACTCTCCGACCTTCCGGCGGCTGGCCGACGAACTGGTGACCCTGCTGGCCTACGAGGCGACGCGTGACGTCCGGGTGACGGACGTGACCGTGAACACCCCACTGGAGCCCACGGAGGGCGTACGGCTGGCCCGGCCGGCCCCACTGGTCGTACCCATCCTCCGGGCCGGTCTCGGCATGCTCGACGGGATGACCCGGCTGCTCCCCACCGCCGAGGTCGGCTTCCTCGGCATGGTCCGAGACGAGGGCACCCTCCAGGCCGAGACCTATGCGACCCGGCTGCCCGAGGATCTGTCGGGCCGCCAGTGCTACGTGCTCGACCCCATGCTCGCCACCGGTGGCACCCTGGCCGCCGCCATCCGGCTGCTGCTGGACCGCGGTGCCGACCAGGTCACCGCCCTGTGCCTGCTCGCGGCGCCGGAGGGTCTCAAGTGCCTCCAGGAGGCGTTCGCGGACACGAGCGCGCCGATCCGGGTCGTCACCGCCTCGATCGACTCACACCTCAACGAGCAGGGCTTCATCGTCCCCGGGCTCGGCGACGCGGGCGACCGGCTGTACGGCGTCGCATGAGCGGCACCGGGCGAGGATCGCGAGGATCCCTTTAATCCCGCATGAGGTGGCCGCCGGGCTACCGGGGGTAATGAACTGCCACGGAACGCAACGGTCGTTTCCCTCCGCCGCCGGGCCATCGGGGGCCTGATGGAGGGCGCCCATCCGCCTGCCTCGCAGCTCGTCGCATGCGCGACGTCCGCCATGGGCCGGCCGGGCGCTCTGCCAGGGCGCGTGAGCGAGGTTCGAGGAGCGTCATGGCCCACACCGCGCGAAGCGAGCCCCCATCGCAGGAGGATGTGACCGAGGACCTCACCGAGGAGTTCGCCGGCATCCACCCCCCGGCCCTGGTGGCACGCTGCGTCGCCGCGGCATGGCACAGTGCCGAGGACATCACCGGGACGGCGACGCCGGAGCAGGTCGAGCGCATCGCCCGCAAGCACCTGGAGATCCTGGCCACCGTCGCGGCCGAGCGGCGACGCCCCATTACCTTTGGGAACACGCCTTGACCCTGCTTTACCGGCCGGGGACGCTGGTGTAGAAACGGACTGGGTCTGTGCGTCAGTGCGCTCCGGGGAGGCAGTCGTGCCCGCCAAGAAGTACGTCCCGTGGATCGTCACGGCGCTCGTGCTGTGCTATCTGTTCGCCTCACCCGGCGCGACCGACCATCGCGTTGAGACCGCGGCCGGTGGCCTCGCCTCGGCTGCGGGCGCCTTGGCGACCTTCATGAACGAACTCGCGTCATGAGGCTGGTGACGCCCGGCGACTCCGCCCCCGCGTCCGTCAACAGATACCTGCTCCCCCACGAAAACCAGGTCATCACGGTAAGACGCCACCCGGCCGTGCTGATGCAGCCCGTGGCGCTGGTGCTGGGGGGACTCATCATCGCCGGCGTTCTCAGCAACACCGTCGCCAGCACCGTCGGTGCGGTGGTCAGCTGGATCTGGTGGGCCTGGCTCATCCTGCTCGGATGGTTCGTCTGGAAGGTCGCCGAGTGGTCCGTGGACTACTTCGTCATCACCAACCAGCGGATGATCCTCACCACCGGGCTCATCACCCGCAAGGTCGCGATGATGCCCTTGGCCAAGGTCACCGACATGAGCTTCCAACGCTCCCTCACCGGCCGCATGCTCGGCTACGGAGAGTTCGTGCTGGAGTCCGCCGGGCAGGAACAGGCGCTCCGCACGGTGGACTATCTCCCCTACCCCGAACAGCTGTACCTCGAGGTCTGCGAGATGATCTTCCCGAACAAGAACCCGCAGGACGACTGACCCCTCGGCGCACTCGCCCGAAGCCACAGGCCGCTCTCCCGGGACTCCCCGCTCTGGCCGAAACTGTCAGGTGCAGGACCTAACATAGAGTCAGCCGCCGGGGGGATCTTGACTCTGCGTACGGCCCGCCGCGCATCCTCGGCCGTCCTTCATGTGATCAGGTCCAGGCCGCGCATCATTCGGGGGCGCGGGCCGTCCACGACAAGATCCCTCCCAAGGCCTCGCTCACCACGGCGCGTTCACTCGTGCCGATCCCCCATGCCGGCTTCTCATGCCGATGCGATGGTGGTCCCCCCGATAGGGCACGGCCCTCTCCTCCGACATCCCACTCGGACATTCCGCTCCGACGTCACGATGGTCTCGACGCTCACGTCGATGCGAGTCGTGAACGTCGATGCGAGTCGAGAACGCGAAAAGGGCCCGTGCACGTTTGCACGGGCCCTTTCGCGGTCTTACTGGCCGATCCCTGGCGTGGGTCAGCCGGTCACGGGCAGGTCACCGGTGACCGGGGTGGGAGCCGGCGCGGGGTTCTGCGGCGTGGTGACCGGCGGGGTGTTGGTCGGGGGCTTCGACGCGGGCGGGGTGCCCTGGTCGGTGCCGCAGAAGGCGGAGGCGATGCTCACGGTCTGGATCTTGCCGCCGCCCAGCGGCACGGACAGCTCCAGCGCGGTGACGCGGAGGCCGTCCTGGGTGCGCTCCTGCTTGTTGACGACCAGGGACACGACGCCGAGCTGGTCCAGCGCGACGTTCACCCGGGTGTTGGGGGTCGCGGCGGCCTTGATCACGTGGCCGTTGAGGTTCACCTTGACCAGGTTGGAGGCTCCGGTGATGCCGGTCGCGTCGCTGTGGCACTTAGCGGTGATCACCTGGGCGCTGAGGTTGGCCGGGAACAGCTTCAGGTCGACGACCTTGGCGGCCGCCTTGCCCTTGGAGGCGTTGGCGACGGCGGACAGCACGTCCAGCTTCAGCAGCTTGTTCTTGGGCAGGCTCACGAGCGCGTTCTTGGCCGGAGCGCCCAGCGACTCCGCGGCGGGGGTGGCCGGGATGTTGACCAGTCCGCTGGCGGCGATGCCGTAGGCGGAGGCGTGGGGGGCCGTGGCGGCGGAGGCCGGCCCGGAAACCGCCAGCGGCGCGGCGATAACGCTGGCGACGGCCGCGATCTTCGTCAAATGTGACAGACGCACAGTTGGCTCCTTGGGGGGTCGTTCTTATGGGTTGAACTATCCGAGATGGCTTTTGAGTTATTCGTTGATGACGACGGGCGTGCCCAGCGGAACCTTGGACAGCGCCGTCAGCGCGTCCGCGGGCACCCGCACACAGCCGTGGGTGACGGCCTGGCCGAACACCGACGTCGTCGTCCAGCCGTGGAACGCCACGGTGCCCGGCCCGCCACCGAACGAGTCCAGCGTCGCGGAGTGCGCGCCGACCGGCAGGATGAGCGGGCTGTAGGTCTTCTTCGCCGGAGCGAGCGAGGCCAGCAGGAACGTACGTCCCGTGGGGGTGGGGGTCTTGGGCGCGCCCACGGCCACCTTCCACGTGCCGACCTTGCGGCCGGCGTTGGTGAGCGTCATCTGCCGGGCGCCGAGGGCGACCTTGACGACATAGGTGCTACGGGCGGTCTGGAACTTGCCGCCCGCCGTGGGGATCCAGCCCGTGGCCTTGTTGGGCCTGCTCGGCAGGAGGACCCGCTGCCAGCCCGGCTTGGACTCGACCACGGGAACCCACGTGGGGCTCCCCAGCTGCGTGCTGGGCAGCGTCGCGACAGGCGGCCCGCCCGCCGTGGCGGACACCGGGGTCGCGGCCGTCGGGTGGACCACGGTCCCGTCGCTGGCGGCGAGCGGATCCGGGTCCTCCGGGATGCCCTTGAGCGTGGTGTAGGTGGTGGCTTCGGGGAGCTTCGCCGCCGACTTCGACTGCTCGCCGGACGCGCCGTCGGCCTTGCTGCCGCCGCAGCCCGTCACCAGCATTGTCGCGGCCGCCGCGGCTGCGGCGCCCACCATCAAACCGCGTGATCCGCTGACCGGCGCATGCGGCGACGCCGCGGGGCCGAGGTGATCACGTTTGGAACGATTGCTCACGAATACTCCAAGAGATCGTGATTGGGGTGAAGCGCGGGAGGGGGTCCGCTGGCGGGACCTGCTCTCCCGCTGGGAAGTCACAATAAGTACCACATGTAACTGTGGTCGCAACGATCACTCTACAACTCATCCGTCCGGGAACCGCAAGCTTTCAGCAAAGAAAATCCAAACACGCCATGTCAGCCGATAGTCACAAGGGAGGCTCCGGCGAGCGCGACGGCTAGCCCGGCCCGCTGGACCGTTCGCAACCGCTCGCTGTAGACCGCTCGAGCCAGCAATACGGTGACGGCCGGATAAAGCGAGGTCAGCACGGCGGCGAGGCTCAGCAATCCTTTTTGCGCGGCAAGGAAATAGAGGATGTTCGCCATGGCGTCCAGCGCGCCGGACAATAGGACCAAGATCATGGTGTTTCCCTTGGAAAGGCGCGCCGGCCCGCGCCGCCCTATCGCAAGCCACGTGATGAGGGTCACCGAGAGCCCCCCGGTCCGCGCGGCGACGAGCGGCCACAACCCGCTCCCGTCACCGGCCTCCTTGAGGAGGATGAAGAAAACCCCGAACGCGGCACCGGACACACCGGCCATGAGGGGGCCGCTGTCGACGAGCCGGCGGCGGGCCACCGCGCCGGTCCCCGGCCCCGCGGCCTCCATGCTCACCAGGCCGATGGCGACGAGGCACAGGACGACACCGGCGAGGACGGTGGCGTCGAGCCGCTCGCCGCGCAGCGTTCCGGCGGCGATGGGAAGCACCGCGGCGGCGAGCGCCGAAACCGGGGCCACGACGCTCATCGGCCCCCTGGCGAGCGCGCGATAGAAGGTGAGAAGACCTGTGCTCCCCGCCAGGCCGGAGGCGATCCCCCAGATCGTCCCGTGGGCGGTCGGGGAGCCGCCCGTGATCACGGCGGCGACCACCAGAAGCGCCAGGCCGGCCGGGATGGCCAGCAGGACGACGGTGAGCACGCTCATGCGGCGCGAGGCGGCGCCTCCGAGGAAGTCCGCGAAGCCGTAGGCCAGGGCCGACGCCAGGCCGAGAATCGTCACCATCAGATCCCCATAGGGCCGAGGAGCCGGGACTCGATGCGGACGTCCGGGGAGATGAGACGGAGCCGTACGGCCAGTTCGTCGGCGGCCGCGTGGAGCGTGGCGAGCGGGTAGGGCTCCAGCCGCTCCAGGATGAACAGCGCGTTCTTCGTCGACTCGGTGATCCGGGTGCGGACGCACTGCCGCCAGTTCCACCGCCGGCAGGTGACCCCCGCGTCGTCGCGCCAGACGACCTCGCCCGGATCGGGCGACTCCACCACGGACGCCCCGGCCGCGGCCGTTTCGAAGCGTTCGTCGCCGGTCGCTCGTACGAGCCGGGCCACTCCGCGGTAGCCGTCGAGGTCCTCACCGCCGATGGGCAGGACCCGGCTCACGCTGACCGCGTTGTAGGCGTCCACGACCCGGTTGATCGCCGGCAGCGAGTCCGCCCTCCGCAGCAACGCGTCCACGGAGGGCCGGGTGCGGTTGGGCTTGGCGCCGAACGCGCGATAGGCCTCGCGCCAGGCCGGCACGTGGGGGTCCTCGGCGGCGCCCGCGACCTGACCCGCGGCCGCCCGCGACCACTCCGCCGACACCTCATCGCTCGGGCCGTTGACCAGGCCCTCGGCGGTCATGACCAGTGCGGCGAAGTCCGGGCGGAGCCGCCACACCGCGGCGTCGACGAAGATTTTCTCGAGCATTCTCGGATCCTTCCGATCGGTCGTCTTAATGTAACGTGCGGTGCAGCGAAACGACCGCCGGAGGCCCGGCGGGCCTTGGAGCATGGTGTGGAGGCGTGGAGGCGCGGTGCAGGAACCGGACGCCGTCGGAGAGGCCGTCGCACGGACAGTGCGCCGCCTGCGGTCCGAGCACGCCTGGAGCCTCGACCGGCTCGCCATCCGGGCCGGGGTCAGCAAGGGTGTCCTGGTCGCGCTGGAGCAGGGCCGCGGCAACCCCAACCTGGGCACGCTGATCCGCATCGCCGACGCGCTCGGCGTACCCCTCACCCGGCTGGTCCAGGTCGAGGAGGAACCGCCGGTACGGGTGTTCCCTCCCGATTCCCATGTCGTCCTGTGGCGCGGACCGGGCGGTGGGACCGGGACCCTGCTGGCCGGCAGTGATCCGCGCCCTTCGGTCGAGCTGTGGAAATGGGAGCTGCGTCCCGGCGAACCGCACGAGAGCGACCCGCACGTCCCGGGTACGCGGGAGATCGCCTACGTCCAGGAGGGGACGCTGACGCTGACGGTGGACGGCAGGCGGCACGTGATCGAGGCCGGTACGGCCGTGGTCTTCGCCGGGGACCGTCCGCACTCGTACGGCAATGACGGCGTGACCGTCTGCAGGTTCGTCCTGACGGTGATGGATCCCTGAACGAGGAGAGGGGACACGACGCACACCGGCATGGAGGCCGGGAAACCACCGGTCATGGTCGATCGTTGACGGTGGGGACGGACCCGCGCCTTGGCCGTCTCCCCGCGGTCGTCCGCGGTGGTGTTCGCCGACCAGGAAGGCCGCGGACGGTGAGACGGTGAGTCAGGGCAGGGCTCTCAGGCCCATCCGGGTGCACGGCGCCACGATGGTGCTGCGGGCCGGGACCGGCGCGTGGACGGCGGTGCCGGCCGGCGTCGCCGAGCCGCAGAGCCTGCTCAACGACGTCACCGCGTTGTCGGCGGCGGAGGCGTGGGCGGTCGGCCAGACACAGGATCACCCGCTTGTGGCGCACTGGACCGGCTCCGGCTGGACCAGCGAACCGGCCCCCCGGCCGCCCGGGGCCGTCGGGGCCGGGCTGCTCGGCGTGGACTCCGCCGGCCCCCGCGCCGCGATCGCCGTGGGCGGCGCCTATGACCGGCTGACCGGCACCGAGATCCCCCTGGTCCGGCACTGGGACGGATCCGGATGGGCCACGGCCGGGCTCGACGGCGGCCATGTCCTCACCGCCGTCGCGATGCTGTCCGCCACCGAGGCCTGGGCGGTCGGCCATGGCCGCGGAGCGGGCAACGGGTCCTCGGGGCCCGTCGCACTGCACTGGATCAGGGGAGAGTGGACCCGGGCCGCGGTGCCCCCGGTGGCCCGGGGCAGGCTGCTGGCGGTCGCCGGGAGCTCGCCAGAGGATGTGTGGGCGGTCGGCGCCGCGGGGCGCGAGGGCCTGATCCTGCACTATGACGGCCGCATGTGGTCACGGACGCCGAGCCCCGCCGGGCGGCCGCTCACCGACGTGGTGGCCCTGTCCCCCGACCGTGCGTGGGCGGTCGACGGCAGCGGTCCGCTGTCCTGGAACGGGGTGGGGTGGCGCCGGGCCGAGGCTCCGCCGATCACGTCGGCCAACACGCTCAGCGCACTCGCCCGCTCGGACATCTGGGTCGGGGGAGGCCGGGGCGAGCTCGCCCACTTCGACGGCCGGACCTGGTCCCGGGTCGGCTCACCTCCGCCGCTGGACGACACCGCGGTCTGGCTGGGTTCGGCCTCGGCAGGCCCCGGCACGGTCTGGATGGTCGGCTCGCAGCGGTGCGGGGACGTGCCCGTCCCGGCGCCGCGGCCCACCGTGACCGCCGACAGCGGCGACGCCTGACCCGCCCGCGTCCCGCCGTCCCGGTGTCCCGCCGTCCCGGTGTCCCGCCGTCCCGGTGTCCCGGTGTCCCGGTGTCCCGATGTCCCGGTGTTCCGGTGTTCCGGTGTTCCGGTGCCCCGCCGTCCCGCCGTCCCGGTGCCCCGGTGCCCCGGTGCCCCGCCGTCCCGGTGTCCCGGTGTCCCGGTGTCCGCGGTACTCGGCGGTGACGGCCCGCCGGCGGGCCCGAAGGTGAAAAGACTTCGGATATGCCTTGACCGTCCTACTACCGCGAGGTAACAATCCCGCTAGCGGCGCCGCTCCCCGTCAGTCCTCCACCCCCTCCCCCGAGGAGCCGACCATGAGCGCACGCGTCCGCTTGGGGCGTGCCCAGGCGGTTCTGGTCGCGTTGATCACCATGCTCAGCATGGCGATCCCGCACCAGGCCATCGCGGCAGCAGACTTCTACACCCCGCCGTCCCCCCTCCCCGCCGGCCGGGCCGGCGACGCCATCAGGTTCGAGCGCATGAACTATCGGGCGACCCTGCCCGCCCTGGTGCGCGCGTGGCGGGTTCTGTACCTGTCGACGTCCGCTACCGGTCAGCGCGTCGCGGTCTCCGGAGCCGTGATCGTTCCCGTCCTCCCGTACCCAGGGCCGCGGCCGATCATCGGCTACGCCCCGGGGTCACACGGCCTGGGAGACCAGTGCGCGCCGTCCCGGGAGATCGACGCCGGCACCGACACCGAGGCCAACCTGGTGTCCGCGCTGCTGACCCGCGGCTGGGCGGTCGCCGTGACGGACTACGAGGCACTGGGCACACCGGGCGACCACAGGTACATGGTCGGCCCGTCCGCGGGCCACGCCCTGCTCGACGTGATGCGGGCGGCCACGCGGCTGTCCGGCGCCGGGCTCAGCGCCTCCGCGCCCATGGCAGTCAACGGCTACTCCCAGGGCGGGCAGGCCGCGGGCTGGGCGGCCCAGCTCCGCGGCGGCTACGCCCCCGAACTGCCGATCAAGGGCGTGGCGGCGGGAGGTACGCCCGCCGATCTGACCGCGGTGGCGGAGAACCTCGAGGGCGGTCCGGAGTTCGGCTACGTCGCGATGGCCGGCATCGGATTCGACGCCGCCTATCCGGAGCTCCCGTTCCAGGAGATCCTCACCGACGAGGGCCGTACGAAGTTCGACGACATCCGGGACGACTGCCTGTCCGACATCCAGAGCAAGCTGGCGAACCGCCGGATGAACGAGTTCACGACCGTGCCGGACCTGCTGAGGACGCCCGCATGGCAGGCCAGGCTCGGCGAGAGCAGGCTCGGCGGCGTCACTCCGCGGGTACCGATGCTGCTGTACCACGGCCTGGCCGACGTCACGATCCCCATCTCGCAGGCCAACGCCCTTCGCAACCGGTACTGCGCCGCAGGCGTCAAGGTGCAGTGGAGCACCTATCCGGCCGACCACGTCGGCACGGCGGTCCTCGGAGCGGTCCCGACCGGCAACTGGCTGGCCGATCGGCTCGCCGGCCGGAGCGCACCCACTAACTGCTGACCGTCTCACTGCCGACCGTGGCCCCCCGGGCCGGCGCGGCTCGAACCCCGGCACGAGAATGCCGGGACCGCGCCGGCCCGCCGCGCGCCTCTGGCTCTCGAGGTCACATGATCGCCGCACTTTCGTGATCAAGATGCGTGGCCGGGGTTTGCGAGCAAAGCCCGTCGCACAATGATCCACAGCCTGTGGAAAAGGCGCCGGGCCTATCTCCCTCGGGCCCCCTCGGTCCTTTTAGTGAGCCATGTCCACGAAACGGCTGTAATGACCTTGGAAAGCCACAGTGACAGTGGCCGTCGGGCCATTACGGTGTTTGGCGACGATGAGGTCGGCCTCTCCGGCCCGCGGGGACTCCTTTTCGTACGCGTCCTCACGATGCAAAAGCACCACCATGTCCGCGTCCTGCTCCAAGGAACCCGACTCGCGAAGGTCGGACACCATAGGCTTTTTGTCCGTACGCTGCTCCGGCCCACGGTTGAGCTGCGACAGCGCGATGACCGGCACCTGGAGCTCCTTGGCCAGCAGCTTGAGCGACCGGGAGAACTCCGAGACCTCGACCTGGCGGCTCTCCGCGCGCTTGCCCGAGGACATCAGCTGCAGGTAGTCCACGACGACCAGCCGGAGGTCGTGCCGCTGCTTCAGCCGCCGGCACTTGGCGCGGATCTCCATCATCGACATGTTGGGCGAGTCGTCGATGAACAGTGGCGCCTCGGCGACCTCGCTCATGCGGCGGGCCAGCCGGGTCCAGTCCTCGTCCTGCATGGTGCCGGAGCGCATGGTGTGCAACGCGATCCGCGCCTCCGCGGACAGCAGCCGCATCGTGAT
Organism: Actinomadura sp.; assembly: GCA_036008685.1. Lineage (GTDB taxonomy): Bacteria > Actinomycetota > Actinomycetes > Streptosporangiales > Streptosporangiaceae > Actinomadura_C. The sequence continues at coordinate 15,235 of DASYNF010000221.1, forward strand.
CTCGTTGCGGCTCATCTCCAGGCTGAAGAACGCCGAGGTCAGGCCGTGCTTGATCGAAGCCGCCCTGGCGAAGTCCAAGGCCAGCGTGGACTTGCCCATGGCCGGCCTCGCGGCCACGATGATCATCTGGCCGGGGTGCAGGCCGTTGGTCAGCGCGTCGAGGTCCTGGAAGCCGGTGGGGACCCCGACCATCTGGCCGCCCCGGCTGCCGATGGCCTCGATCTCGTCGAGCGCTCCCGGCATGATGTCGCTCAGCGGCGCATAGTCCTCGCCGGTGCGCTTCTCGGCGATGGAGAGGACCTCGGCCTCGGCCCAGTCGAGGATGACGTCCGCGTCGGACCCGTCGGCGGCATAGCCGCGCTGGACGATGCGCGTCCCGACCTCGATGAGCTTGCGGAGCGCCGCCCGCTCCTGGACGATCTTGGCGTAGTAGCCCGCGTTGGCCGCGGTCGGCACCGAGGAGATCAGCGTGTGCAGATAGGGGGCCCCGCCGACGCGTCCGATCTCACCGCCCTTGGTGAGGGCGTTGGCCACCATGACCGCGTCGGCCGGCTCACCACGCCCATAGAGATCCAGGATCGCGTCATAGATCAGCTGATGCGCGGGCCGGTAGAAATCCTGGGTGCGCAGCGTCTCGATGACGTCGGCGATGGCGTCCTGGGACAGCAGCATGCCACCCAGCACGCTCTGCTCCGCCGCCATGTCATGGGGCGGGGTCCGCTCGAAGTCCTGCGCCTGGGGCGGGAGCTCCGTCAGGCTCATCGCACACCGCCTCTTCTCCACCGCAAGAACGCGACACCTCAGATCTACCGCCGGTGTCTGACATTCTCCGGGCCCTCACCGATCCCGCCAAAACGATCTGTGGAGGAAACTGTGGACAAACTGTGCAGACACGCCGGGGAAGTTGTGCACGATCTGTGGACAAGTCTGGGGACAGTCCCGGCCGAACCTTCCGATCACCGCGTTGACCTGCACTGATGCCGTCCACCTCCTGTGCACGCAAGAAAGTTTGAGATCACTTGCCATCCGGGAGATGTAATGCGCCAGTGATTTTTAGGTCATTACCGGGCTGGTAACCTCGTCACCGTCATGGCGGTTTCCATGCTCCGGCATCCTCACGACCGCGAGATCCTGCGGCTGGCGGTCCCCGCGTTCGGTGCGCTGATCGCCGAACCGCTCTTCCTCCTCGCCGACTCGGCGATCGTGGGCCATCTGGGCACGGCGCCGCTGGGCGGCCTGGGGGTGGCGGGCCAGGCGCTCAGCACCCTGGTCAACGTCTGCGTCTTCCTGGCCTTCGGCACGACCGCCGCCGTCGCCCGGCAGGTCGGCGCGGGCAACCTGCGCGAGGCCGTACGGCAGGGCATCGACGGGATCTGGCTGGCACTCGGCATCGGGATCACGCTGATCGCGGCCGGCTGGCCCCTCACACCGTGGATCGTCGGCGTGTTCGGCGCGTCCGCGGACGTGGCACCGCAGGCGGAGACGTTCCTGCGGATCAGCCTGTTCGGCATCCCCGGCATGCTGGTGGTGCTCGCCGGCACGGGGGTGTTGCGGGGCCTGCAGGACACCGCGACCCCGCTGCGGGTCTCCGTCGGCATGTTCTCGCTCAACCTGGCCCTCAACCTCCTGTTCGTCCTCGGCCTCGGCTGGGGAATCGCGGGGTCGGCGTGGGGCACCGTCATCGCCCAGACCGCGGGCGGACTGGTCTATGTCGGCGCCGTGCTGCGCGGCGCGCGGCGGCACGGGGCACCGGTGCGGCCCGACGCCAAGGGGCTGCGCGCCTCCGCCGCCGCGAACGTCAACCTGCTCGTCCGCACCCTCAGCCTGCGGGTGGTGCTCATCGCCGGCACCTCCGTGGCGACGAGGATGGGCGATGTGGAGATCGCGGCGTACCAGGTCGGATTCCAGGTGTGGATGCTCCTGGCCTTCGCGCTGGACGCGATCGCCATCGCCGGACAGGCCATCACCGGGCGCTACCTGGGCGGCTCGGACCCCGCCGGCGCACGGGCCGCCACACGGCGCATGGTGCAGTGGGGCATCGCCTGCGGCGTCGTGTTCGGCCTCGTGGTCCTGGCCGTCCGGCCGTGGCTCCCCTCGCTGTTCACCCACGATCCGGACGTACGGCGGTTGCTGCTCAGCACGCTCATCGTCATCGCGCTGCTGCAGCCGATCGCCGGCGTGGTGTTCGTGCTCGACGGCGTGCTCATCGGGGCCGGGGACATGCGCTACCTCGCGGTGGCGGGCCTGGTCACGACCGCGGCGTTCCTGCCGGCCGCGTGGCTGGTGTACGTCCGGGGCTACGGTCTGGTCGCGTTGTGGCTGGCCATCGGCGTGTGGATGGCCGCCCGCTTCGTGACCCTGGGCCTGCGGTCCCGCCGAGACGTCTGGCTCGTCACCGGCGCGGTACGCCACTGAGCGATCCCTCGAAAACACGCTCGAACGTCGCCGTGATCCGCTAGCCTTCGAACATGTGTTCAACGCATGGGGAGCGGCTGGCCCTGCTCACGAAGGCCATAGACGATCTGGCCTCGGACGGACTCACGGGGCTGCCGCCCGATACGTGGGCGGAGCGGGTCGCGGGAATCTGGTCCCTGGTCGAGGGCCTCGATCCTGAGATCGCCCGGCGCCGGACCCTCTACACCGGCCCGGAGTCGTAGCCACCATCGCCGTAGCCGTCGTCACCGCCGTCCTCGTCATCGCCGTCGTCCACCGGGGGCCTCGGGCTCGGGCTCGGGCTGATCGCGGGCCCGTTCAGGACCCGTGCCGTCGCCCGCCGCAGCTCGGGGAGCCTGGCATAGAGCACGTCGCCCGGACAGTTCGTCGCGTTGAGGTCCCGGTGACCGACGATCGCGGCATACGGGTTCAGGCCGTACCTCCCGCACAGCCACGCGCAGACCGAGACCAACGACGACCAGAGCGGCACGGGCACCGGCGTCCGCATGTAGTCGCCCTCGTTCTCGATGCCGAGCGTGTGACTGTTGTGGTGCAGGGTCTGCGCGCCGACGGCGTGACGACCGGACAGGATCGCCCGCAGGCTGCGATTGCGGCCCTCCATGACATGGCCGCCACGGCTGATCGTGAGCTGCTCCCCGATGTCCGACCAGCCCCGGCCGTACATGTGAAACCGCTGGATGCTCCGGGACAGCTCGTAGGCATGGCCGACGGACAGGTCGTCGCTGTTCGGGGTGGCGGTGTGGTGCACCACGATGCGGTCGGGACCGTGCGGCAGCACGACCGCCCGGTCCTTGGGGGGCCTCGCCCGCCACGCCCGGCGGCTGTGCACCATGGGCGGCCGTGCGGCCCCGGCGGCCGCGGCCGCCTCTCCGCACAACAGCGCCGCCACGAGCCCGGCTCCGGCACCGCAGCCGGTGAGCCCGACGCCGAGCGCGCCCCCCAGCAGCCCACGGCGGGACAGGGCCTGGCCTGAGCGTCCATCGCCCGACGGCTTCACGGCCGCCGGCGGCCCCCACCCTCCCGCTCCATGGCTCCCCGGCCCGGTCACCCCGTGACACGACAGCCGATCCCCCGGCACATCCACCACGCTCCTCACCCGCTGCGAAATCCGACTACAGACCGTAGCGGGAGAAGAGGTGGTCACCAAGGACCCGCAGGTCCGGCGCGGATGTCCGATCGTGGCCGGGGACGGGCCCGTCCCCGGCCCCG
>DASYNF010000222.1:0-15303 GCA_036008685.1 Actinomadura sp.
CAGACCGATGGTGCCGTTCTGGGGAAGCGGCCAGAACTCCTCGACCCGCAGGCCGAGCACTCGCCGGAACGGGGCCGGATAGCCGCCGAGATGGACGCGGTCGCGGGAATCGACGATCCCGGAGAAGAAGGACATCAGCAGCGTGCCGCCGTCACGGACATAGCCCTCGATCCGGGCGGCGTCGGCCTGGTCCACCATGTAGAGGTTCGGCACGACCACCAGCCGGTAGCCGGACAGGTCCGCCCCGGGCGGTACGACGTCGCACGGAACGCCGGCGTCGTACAGCGGGCGGTAGTGGGCCAGCACGGTGTCCATGAGCCGGACGTCCTGGCTCGGCCGGGCGCCCAGCTCGAGGCCCCACCAGCTCGACCAGTCCAGCACGATGGCGACGTCGGACCCGGGCTGGCGGGCGCCGGCGAGACCGGGGTTGTCGGCCAGCTCACGGCCGAGGTCGCGAACCTCGCGGAAGGTACGGGTGGCGGGCCCGCCGTGCGGGACCATCCCGGAGTGGAACTTCTCCGCGCCGCCACGGGACTGCCGCCACTGGAAGAACATGACCGAGTCCGCGCCGTGGGCGATGGCCTGCCAGCTCCACAGGCGCATGACGCCGGGAGGTTTGGGCCCGTTGCGGGGGCGCCAGTTGACCGCGCTCGGAGCCTGTTCCATGAGCATCCACGGCTGGCCGCCGCGCATGGAGCGCATCACGTCGTAGCCGAAGGCGGTCCTGGCCGCGGCGTCGTCCTGGTGCGGGTGGGGATGCGGGTCGGGATAGGAGTCATAGCTCACGACGTCCATGTGCCGGCCCCACTCGAACAGGTCGAGGGTCTTGGCGAGCGGCACGAAGTTGGTCGTCACCGGGACCTCGGGGGTGACCCGGCCGAGGATCCGCCGTTCCGCGAGATAGCAGGCCAGCAGCTCGTCGGAGCCGAAACGGGCATAGTCGATCTGCTGGGCCGGATTGCGGAAGGACGGCGCCTTGCGGGGCGGGAGCACCTCGGCGAAGGAGTCGTAGCGCTGGGACCAGAAGGTGGTCGACCATGCCTCGTTGAGCGCGTCCACGTCACCGTAACGGTCGGCCAGCCACCGCCGGAAGGCCTCGGCGGAGACGTCGCAGTAACAGGCCTTGATGTGACAGCCGAACTCGTTGCCGACATGCCACAGCGCCACCGCCGGGTGGTCGCCGTACCGGCCGGCGACCTGCTCGACGAGCCGCGCCGCGTGGTCGCGATAGACCGGGCTGGACGGACAGTAGTGCTGGCGGGAGCCGGGCGACAGCCGGACGCCGTCGACCGTCACGGGGAGCGTCTCGGGATGCCGGGCGGCCAGCCAGGGCGGCGGCGAGGCCGTCATCGTCCCCAGGCACACGGCCACACCGGCGTCGTCCAGCCGGTCCATGGTGCGGTCGAACCAGGAGAAGTCATACTCCCCCGGCCGCGGCTCGACCTTGGCCCAGGCGAAGATCCCGAGGCTGACCAGCGAGACGCCCGCCTCCTTCATGAGGCGCATGTCCTCGTCCTGCACCTCTTCGGGCCACTGCTCGGGGTTGTAGTCGCCGCCATAGGCGATCCGGCCGAGCCGGTGTCGCAGCCGCCGCATGCGGTCCGGGGCGGTCGTCTCGGTCAACCCTTCACACTCCCTTGGCCGGGGCCGGTCCTGAGGAACCGCCGCATGAAGACCATAACCACCGTGAGCGGGACGACGGAGCCGAAGGCCCGGGGTCGAGGATCAGACGCCGATGCCGGCCCGCACGCGCCCGGTCGCGAGATCCCCGGCGTGGCCGAACGAACGAGGACCAAGGTCACCGGTGTCGGCCGCCGCCAGGCCACCGCCCTCGTACGCCGGCACCCTCCGCACTCGCGGGGGACTCCGGGTGTGCCGGGTCCCGCATCGGGAAGGAACCCCGGAGCAGCGATCCGACACGATCGGGGGGCGGGGAGCTGTGGCCGACCTCATCCTCGCCGGCGCGACGCCGGCCGACCTCATGGCGGCGCGCCTGCAGATGGCGTTCTCGCTCGGGTGGCACATCATCTTGGCCTGCTTCGGCGTGGGCATGCCGGCGTTGACCGTCTATGCCGAGTGGCGCGGCTATCGGACCGGTGATGAGACCTACACCAGACTGGCGCGCCGCTGGGCCAAGGTGATGGGCGTGCTCTTCGCCGTCGGCGCCGTGTCCGGCACGATCCTGACCTTCGAGATGGGCATCCTCTGGCCCGCCCTGATGGACATCTACGGGCAGGTGTTCGGGCTGCCGTTCGCGCTCGAAGGATTCGCCTTCTTCATCGAGGCCATCTTCCTGGGGATCTATCTGTACGCCTGGGACCGGCTGCCGCCGCGCCTCCACGTCCTGACCGGCCTGCCCGTGTGCATCGCGGGAGTCGCCTCGGCCTTCTTCGTGGTGGCCGCGAACGCGTGGATGAACTCCCCCCGGGGCTTCGACCTCGTGAACGGGCGCGTGACGCACGTGCGGCCGTGGCGGGGGCTGTTCAACCCGTCCACTCCCCTGCAGACGTTGCACATGATCCTGGCGGCGTTCATAGTCGCCGGCTTCGGCATCGCGAGCGTCTACGCGATCGGGATGCTGCGCGGGCGGCGGGACCACTATCACCGGCTGGGCCTGGTGATCCCGTTCGTGGCCGCCGCGGTCGTCTCGCCCGTTCAGGTCCTGGTCGGAGACATGCTGGCCAGACACCTCTCCATCGCGCAGCCGGCCAAACTGGCGGCCATCGAGGGACTCAACCGCACCGGATCGCACATTCCGCTGTCGGTCGGCGGCGTCTACCAGGACGGCGAGATGCGCTATGCGATCCGCATCCCCAATGGGCTGTCGCTGCTGGTGGGCTACCGGCCGAGCACGGTGGTCCGCGGCCTCGACGTCGTGCCGCCCGCCGATCGGGCCCCGGTCAACCCGGTCCACCTGAGCTTCCAGGCCATGGTGGCGATCGGCTTCGCGCTGGTGCTCCTCTCCGTCTGGTTCGCCCTGGCCTGGTGGCGCCGCCGGGACCTGCCGAGGTCGGTGTGGTTCCTGCGGTTCTGTGCCCTCTCGGGAGTCGCCTCGGTGATCGCACTCGAGGCGGGCTGGGTCACCACCGAGGTGGGCCGCCAGCCGTGGGTCGTCTGGCACTACCAGCGCACGGCCGAGGCGGTCAACCCGGCGCCGGGCCTGTGGGTCGGGCTCGTCGCGGTGCTGGTGGTCTACACCGTGATGACCATCGGGGCGGTCTACGTGCTCAACCGGCTCCGCACCCAGCCGGTGGGCGCGCCCCAGGAGGGCTGGGCGGAGGAATACGTACCGTGACCGCGGCGCAATGGCTGCTCGTCGTCTCGTGGATCGGGGTGACCCTCTACGCGCTGCTCGGCGGCGCCGACTTCGGCGGCGGCTTCTGGGACGCGCTCGCCGGCGAGTCCCCCCGGGGTCTGGCCCGGCGCGGCCTCATCGAACACTCGATCGGGCCGGTGTGGGAGGCCAACCACGTCTGGCTCATCTTCGTCATCGTGCTCTTCTGGACCTGCTTCCCGCCGGTCTTCGCCTCGGCCGCCTCCACGCTCTACATCCCGCTGACGTTGGTGGCGCTGGGCATCATCGCCCGCGGCGCCGCGTTCGCGTTCCGCAAGGCCAGCACCGAGCTGTGGCAGCTGCGGCTGTTCGGCGGCGCCTTCGCGATCTCCTCGATCCTGACGCCGTTCTTCCTCGGCACCATCGCGGGCGGCGTGGCCTCCGAGCGCGTGCCGCTCGGGCTGGCCAGGGGCGACCTGCTCACCAGCTGGCTCAACCCGACATCGATGCTGGCGGGCGTGCTGGCCATCGGCGTCACGGCCTATCTCGCGGCCGTCTATCTCACCGCCGACGCGCGCCGGCGCGGCCGCATCGACCTGGCCGAGGACTTCCGGCGCCGTGGCCTGGTGACCGCCGTGGTCACCGGCGTCGTCGTGCTGATCGGGATCGCCGTGCTGCACGCGGACGCGCCACGGCTCTTCGCCGGCCTGATCGGACGCGCCTTCCCCATCGTCCTGCTGTCGGGGATCTCGGGGCTGGTCTCGCTGGTCCTGCTGGTGAAACGGCGGTACATCGCCGTGCGGTTCACCGCCGCGCTGGCCGTGGCGGCGGTCCTCTGGGCCTGGGCCGTCGCGCAATATCCGGTCCTGCTGCCGCCGGACGGCACGATCTCCCGGACGGCCGCCGAGCCCAGCGTGCTGCGGGCCACCATGGCGACCGTGGGAGTCGGGATGGCCCTGCTCATCCCGTCACTGCTCTGGCTGTTCGCCATGTTCCAGACCGAGCGCCCGGAGATGGCGAGCACGCCGCCGCGGCGCGGCGGCCCGGGATGAGGGGCCGTAGGTTCCCCGGCCCGGGCCCGCCGACCCGGCCCGCCGGGCTCAGACCTTCCGCTCCAAGTCCTTCGGCAGGCGGTCCAGCAGACCTCTGAGGTCGTCGGCGTGCTCCTCCTCGTTGGCGAGGAGGTATTCGAAGAGCCGGCGGGTGGTCGGGTCTCCGTCGCCGATCCACTGGGCGATCTCGGTGTAGGAGGCGATCGCGATCCGTTCGGCGACCAGATCCTCCTTGATCATCTCGACCAGGTCGGTGCTGGCGTCGTACTCGGTGTGCGAGCGGGTGGCCAGGTTTTTCGGGTCCAGGTCCGGCTCTCCGCCGAGCTGCACGATGCGCTCGGCCAGCCGGTCGGCGTGGTCCTGCTCGTCGGCCGCGTGCTCTAGGAACTCCTTGGCCACCGGCTCCGCGTGGATCCCCGTCGCGGTGTAGTAGTGCCGCTTGTACCTCAGCACACAGACGATCTCAGTGGCGAGCGCCTCGTTGCAGACCTGGATCACCCGCTCCAGATCGGCGCCGTACGCGTCGGTCACCGGACCCTTCTCTATTTCCTCCCGCGCACGTTCGCGCAGGGTCTTGATGTCGCTGAGGAATTCCGCCATGGTCGTTCTCTCCCGAGGGTCAGGTTGTCTCTACCCGCCCCTTTACCCAGCCCTCTGCCGTTACACCTCACGGTTACCGGTGTCACATCCGCATAGCCCCCGGAGGATACGGCGCGCGGCGCGGCGGACTCCGGAACGCCCAGGCGATCATGGGTCCAGGGGCGCAAAGCGACCATGACCGGCGTTCCCCCGCCAGGCCGGGCGGCGCCGCCTCGCCCGCCTCGCCTAGCATGCTGGGGTGCGGACTCTGGTGCTCTGGGACATCGACCACACATTGATCAGCATCAGGGGACTCAGCCGGGAGATCTACGGAGAGGTGTTCCACGAGGTCACCGGCCGCCGTCCGGAGAAGCTCGCGGACATGGCCGGCCGGACCGACCGCGCGATCATCTCCGAGACCTTGCGGCTCCACGGCATCGCACCCGGGACCGAGGTCATGACGACCTTCGCCGACGCTCTCGCCGAGGCCTTCGCAGCGCGACAGGACGAGATCAAAGCCCGTGGCCGGGAGCTCCCCGGGGCACGGGCGGCGCTGGAGGCGCTCGCCGGCCGGACGGACGTGATCCAGTCGGTTCTCACCGGTAACATGCGGCCGATCGCCGTCTGCAAGCTGACCGCTTTCGACCTGCACGCCTCCGTGGATTTCGAGGTCGGCGCGTACGGCTCCGATGACGCCGACCGGCCGCCGCTCGTACGGCTGGCCCGCCGGCGTGCGGGTCGCAAGTACGGGGAGACCTTTGATCCCGCTGACCCCTCCATGACCGTCCTCGTGGGAGACACCCCGCACGACGTGGACGCCGGGCATCGAGGGGGCGCCCGCGTGGTCGCCGTGGCGACCGGCGCCAGCGATGAGGACGCGCTCCGGTCCGCGGGCGCCGAGCTCGTGCTGGCGGACCTGACCGACACCGATGCCGTCGTACGAGCGGTTCTCCAGGTCAGTACGGCCTGACCTCCCGGCAGGCACGCGGACCTCCGGCACGTCGGCGTTGGTGCACGCATGTCTCAGCGTGGCCCCTCATTCTCCGTCAGCGAGCACGTCCGCAGCGTCACGACATGAGGACCCGCGGCCCTCGCCCCCTTAGATGTCGAACAGCTCGGACACCGGACACACTCCATCCGGTGCCCTACGGCAGTATCGGTGGACGTGACCGGACCTGTTTTTTGGCGCTCGCGCCGCAGTACACGACGACAAGCGAGCTACTGTCGGCCGCCGCGCGGCGGCGAGGGATGACCGTGGAGACACTGCCCAGTGCGGTCGTGGTGGACGTGGGGCTTCTGACCGCACCGGATCACAGCACTACAGAATGGGCGGTGGTCCAGGCCAATATGGCCTGGTTCAGCAACGCCTACGCCGCCGAATCCGACCAGGCCATCGACGTCGTTCTCCGTGCCGCGGGCCCCAAAGACCGGGTGGCCGGACGAGACCGCCGGTTTCACCGGAACAGAGAGAGTAAGACGTGAGCAACACCCCCGCCGCCGCACAACAGCCCGGCGTGTTCCTGGTGGACCTGGACGGCACCGTCGCACTACGAGACGAGACCGCGCCCGGCTGCCGGAGCCCCTACGACTGGTCCAGGGTCGGCGAGGACCTCCCCAACACGCCCGTCATCACCATCGTCCAGGCCCTCGCCGCCGCCGGCCACCACATCGTGTACATGTCCGGCCGGTCCGAAGAATGCAGGGCCGCCACGAGCGCATGGATCGCCGAGCACATCGGCGTCGCCGGTGAAGCGCTGCACATGCGCGCCACCGGGGACCACCGCCCCGACCAGGTGGTGAAACGTGAGCTGTACAAGCGGCGCGTCAAACCGCGGTACACGGTGACCGCCGTGCTCGACGACCGGGCCAAGGTGGTCCGCATGTGGAGAGAGCTGGGCCTCACCGTGCTCCAGGTCGCCGACGGCGACTTCTGAGAGGGCGCCCCGTAGCACGACAGCCGCTTCCGTGACCTCGTCCTGACCGCGGCTCGGGAAGACCCGGACGGGGTGGCCCGCTCCTGTGCTGGCTCCGCTCCGAAGACGGCCCGCTGATGCGGCGACCGCCGGTGTGGATAATCCCGGTCACGAACCTACCCCGCACATACGACTGCAAGCGCATCTCAAAGATTACTTTTTTCCCAACGCGATTTGGACCTATTTATACCTTTATCTGGTCAATTGGCGCTAACGTCGGAAATGGTGGTCCCAATCGGCGCGATGGCGAAGGAGGGTAATGATTTCGCCTCAAGCTCCGTACACGGAGTAGCGCGGGGACCAAACCGCAAAGGAGGGTTATCTCCATGAAGAAATCAAAGAAAGCGCAGATCCTTCTACCTCCTGTCGCACTTGCGGCAGTTCTCAGCATGTCCGGAATAGCCTCCGCGAGCCAGGCCGAGTATGTGCAGACCAAGGTCTCGAGCACGAACGCTGCCGTACTTGCACCCAGCTATGCCGACGACAACGGCAACGAGAACGGCAACGGCAACGGCAACGGCGAAGAGAACGGCGAAGAGAACGGCAACGGCCAGGAGAACGGCAACGACAACAACGGCAACGGCAAGAACGAAAACGGCGAAGAGAACGGCGACGACGACAACGGTAATGGTAACGGTGACAACGGGAACGACAACGGTGACGATAACGGCAACGGGAACGGGAACGGGAACGGGAACGGGAACGGCGACAACGGTAACGGGAACGGCAACGGCAACAACGGGAACGGGAACGGCGACAACGGAGATAACGGCAACGATTAGTCGAACTCGCACACCGCCGACGACCAACAGACCAAGGAACCCCGGCAAGGCCTGGTGAAAGACCTCACGGGAAAGGCCGGCTCAAGAAGAGCAGACCCCTGCCAGGAGAAGCCGATGACCCGCCGACCCACTGACAGAAAGCCGCTCGCCGAGAGGTGAGCGGCTTTCATCTGCAGGCCGGCGTGGCCATGTCATCACACTGTTGTCGGCCCCGGGAGGCAGCGCCGCAGGCGGTCGCGGCGTCTTCGCCGCGGCTGGATCGGCGGACGGCCACCTGCAGCGGTTCGGGTGCGCGAAGGCGGCCCATCGGGCCGTAGATGCCGGACGCTACGGCCACGGGGTCGTGGTGACCAGCCGCCTCGGCCGCCGGACCGATCTTCAGATGGACGGATCCGGGCCGCTGTCTCCCGCCACCTGCAGCGGCGCTGTCGGATCGTCGTGGTCCCACCGTGTGATCTCGACGACAGCGTCATCGGGCAGTGCCACCGGCCCGGGCAGATCCCAACCATGGGTTTCCAGAGCCCGCAGGAACGCCTCCACCATGACCGGGTCGAACTGGCTGCCCGAGCATTTGAGGAGCTCCTCCACCGCCTTCCCGATGGGCCGGGCAGCACTGTAGGACCTCGTCGAGGTCATGGCGTCGAAGGCGTCGGCCACCGAGATGACCCGGGCGAACTCCGGGATCTCCTCACCCGCGAGCCCCATCGGATAACCACGGCCGTTGACCTTCTCGTGGTGATGCATGATCCCGGCCAGCGCCTCGTCCAGGAAGCCGATCTCCCGTACGATCTCCAGCCCGCGCATCGGATGCAGCTGGAGGGCCGCGGACTCCTCCTCCGTCGGCTTGCCGTCTTTCTGCAGCACCTTGGTCGGTACGCCGATCTTGCCCACGTCGTGCAGCATGCCGGCGTAGCGGATGGCCTCGACCCGCTCGGGCCGCATGCCGATCTCCTGCGCGATCATCACCGACCCCCGCGACACCCGCTCACTGTGCCCCCGGGTGTAGTAATCCTTGGTCTCGACGGCCTGGCACAGGGCCGCGAGCGTCGCCTCGTGAGCCTGCCACTGCGCCCGCGTCTGCGCGAACGCCCACCGCGCGATGAACAGGGGCAGTCCCACCAGAACCAGCACGCCTGGTCCGAGAGCCGGCCACAGCCCGGCGATGAGCAGCCCGATCAGCCCGTAGCCGAGGATCCCGAGCGCGAGCTGGCCACTTTCCCGCAGCAGCGCCCGGAGGGTCGCCTGGTGACTGAGGAGCAGCGCACCGGAGGCCAGCGTGAGGTTCACCGCCACGTAGGTGATGAGCGCGCCGACGAACGGCGTGATGACGTGCTCGACCCAGTGCGGCTGCGCCGGCTGATGGCGCGTCCCACCGCAGGAGGTGTAGACCGTACCGGCGGCGTAGCCGCACAGCGTGAACTGGGCGCCATTGAAGATCCGCTTGATGGGTGATCTGAGTGGCTGCCCGGTCGCCATCGCGGTGGCGCCGACGAGAGCCGCGCCGGCCGGCCCCAGGAGGACGACGGAGGCGAGGCCTGCCGCGTAGCTCATGCTCACCCGGGCGCGTTCGACCGTGAGCTGCGCCGGAGCGGAATCCAGCAGCAGGAACAGCGCGACCAGGACCAGCCAAGTCCGCAGGCGCAGCCCCTGGGGGGACGACATGGTCAGCACGGCGACTGCGGCGGCGACGACACCGCATACGTAAACCCACGCGGTCAGCGGCAGTCCTCGCATGGCCACCTCCGGGTCTGTTCCCGCTGGTCAGCGTCGTGGTGAGGGTAACCACGGCGCGGGACGCCACGCTCGGGATCGCGGAATCATGAATGGGAGGTGACGGGAGCGTCACTCGACGGTCGGCTCCGCCGGCGAGGTAGTGCGCGAACCCGTCGCGGAGCCTAGGTCTTCCCGGCCGTGAACACCGCGGCGAGGGCCGCCGCGCAACGGGATGAGGGCGCTCCCCTGCCCGGGGAGGGTCCATGGAGGTACGCCTGTCGGGGCTACCTGCGTGGGTCCTCGGCGAGGCGGAAGTCCCGTAGCCGGTCACCGTCCTGGACGGCCGTGAAGTGACGGCCGGGCAACTCGTAGGCCGGCAGGCCGACGTCACGTGCGATGTCGGCGGCCGGCATCCGCAGCGGGTTCGAGGCGGGGTGGACGGGGGTGACGAGCTCGGCCTGGTCGCCGAAGTTGAGCAGGACTCTGACGGATATACGGCTGGGGTCCATGGTCGATCCTTCGTACGATCCGGTGTCGCCAAGGCCTGGACTGAGGAAGCACGATCACTGAGCGGGACGGATCGCTCACAGTCGCAATGATGCTCTGTTCGCTTCGACCCGCGGGCCTATTCACCTCAAGCCGGCCACATGGGACGCGCTCTTAGTGCCAGCCCTTCACACCTCCGGCTTGACGACGGGCGGCATCAGGTCTCGGGGAAGTCTTCGGGGTCGACCTCACTGGTGCGTGCGGTCCCGCCGGCGACGGGCTGCAGAGTGATCTTCCATGTGCTCCAGCGGATCTGAGTCGAGGTTCGCTCTGTTCGGAAGGCCAGCCGATCCTCGAACTGCTGGAATGCGCAGTCGCGGGTGAAGGCCCGCGCCCCGGCATCCCAGTCGGCCCCGCCGGTGAAGAAGATGTTGTAGGTGCCGTCGTTCACGCCGGTCACCGTGTATTTCTTGTCCTTTCGTACATAGACGGAATAGACCGGGCTTTTGCCCGGGGACGCCCTCGGGGATGTCGAGCTCGCGTCGCTCTGCGGCGGTGGGCAGGCCGGTGGTGACCCGGGAGCCAGGCTCGATGTGGACGGTCACCGGCTCGACCTGTCGTCGCACGTGCGCATCGACGCGGCGGCATGATCCCCTTGGTCCGCACCAAAGGATACGGCCGCCGCCCCGCTCGCCTCAATCCAGCCAGCCGAGCTACACCGGGGCCATACGGGCACACTGCCCGGCTCCTGACGTACAACGCCCCACCGGCCGTAAGGACCCTGGCGGGGCGTCGGCGTTGGGGCATGCCCAGATCAGCGTAGCGTCTCGTGTGGCCTTACGGCTTGGGGTTCGTGGGCAGGTAGGTCTATCCGGTCAACGGCACGGCCGCCCGGTTCTGCCATTCGTAGATGCGCCTGTCGCGCCCGAGGACGATCAGTTGCACGTCCCTGATGGTCACCGCGACGGGCTTCAGCTCGGGCACCAGCGCAGCGGCGATCGAGTCCATGGGGCCGTCTGCGTTGCTATAGGCGACGCTGACATGCGGGTTCCACTCATCCGATTCGGGGAGCCGCTCGGGCCCGAGAGCGTCGGCGATGGCTGCGCGCAGCGCGCGGCGGACACCCGTCAGAGCGTCCACGGGGGAGATCTGCAACCGGATCACTTCGGGATCGATGACGGCAGGGCCGACGGTCAGATTCACCGGAGGGATCTCGGCGAGCCGCCGACGGGCGGCACTGACGACGGCGTCGACGTCGGTGTCGGGGACCTCATCGGCGAATCCGATCCCTTGGGTGGTGAGATGAAGCCATTCCAGCGGGATCGGATCCAAGCCTTGCAGTTGAGCCAACCGGGCCTGGTAGTCGGTGACGAGCTGGCGCACCTTCGGCTGGTCTTCGAAGGTGAAGTGCCAGGTGTAAAAGCGGCGGCCGATTTTCCAGCCGGGCCTCCACCACCAGTGATTCCGCATGGTTTCAGGTGCCGATGTCATTCCGCTCCCGTCGTGAGGGCTCGCGAGGTGATGGCGCTCGCACGATAGTCGGCGATCTGCTCCTGTAAGGCCCGTGCCGGAAAATCTCTGGAGTATCGGCGTTCCCTGAGCCGCTCGTCGACCTCGCCGAGCCTGGCGGTGACGGTCGCCAGGCGCTGGTTGGCCGGCAGCGCGAAAATCGGCATGAGCTCACGCGCCGCGGCCTCCGGCTCCCCGGTCATCACCCGGGCGATCCCCGCGCCGATGCAGATCTGCGCCCACGTCCCATAGGGCCGCCGCTCAGTGGTGTAGGCCTCCCGAGCGAGCTCGGCCAGCGCCAGCGCCTCAGCGGGATCTCCGGCGCGCAGGCTGACGCCTATGGCGTAGTTGGCCTGTCGGCCCAGCCCGCATTCCCAAATACCGCCGGGGTCGGTGCGGCCGTTGATGACCTCACGCGCCGCCTCGGCCCTGCCCATGGCCTCCCGTGCGCGGCCGAGGTCGCCGAGCGCCTGCCAGGCATCGGCTTCCTGGCAGGCCAGCAGCACACGCGCCTCCGTGGCCGGCGCGTACTCATGACCGCGGCGGGCGTATTCGCCGGCGTCGTGGTAGCGGCGCTCCCAGAAAGCGTTCTTGGACTGAGCGATGAGGACGAGCGCCCGCAGTCCGTTGTGGTCAGCCTGCTCGGCAAGCACCCAGCCGGTGCGAGCGTAAGCCTCCGCCGCGCCCGTCTGGCCGAGGTCGGAGGACGCCCAGGAGACGAAGGCCAGCAGTTGCCCGGCGATAATGTAGAGGTCACGGGTTTGCCGAAGGTGCTGACGTCCGGCGCGCAGGAGCGCGGACACACGGCGGTAGAGGGTGGTTGCCTCCCGCAGGATCGGTACCGGTGGCTTCTCCAGGTAGTCCACGGCGAGCCGGCGTGTCACATCGGCCAAGTGGCCGATAGTCATATCCCCTACGTTGGTCTGCTCCACCCAAGTCGCAAGATCGATCACCTCGTCCTTGAGGCTGATCAGGATCGGCACGCTGTCGATTTCCCGCGTGTCACTTGGCAGGGCAGCAGAACGGCCGACGAACAGTTCGCTCTCGTCGAGGCGGAACGCCATTGCGTATGCGGTGGCCCAATCCCGCGGGAAATGCTTGCCGGCCTCCCAATCGTGGATCTGCCGGGTAAGTGAACGTTTTTCATCCTGCGGTCTCGCGGGTTTGAAGGACGTGGATGGCTTTGGCGAGGTGGCCGGCTCGGTGTGGGCAACAGCGTAGTTTCCGAAGGATGCGCCAGGTCTTGAGCTGGGCGTTCGCGCGTTCGCCGGGGGCGCGCAGACGGGCGTGGGAGCGGTTGGCGGTCTTCTGGGATTCGGGTTTGTTCCGGCCTCGGTAGGGGGTGAGGACGTGCTGACCTGCACCGATGTAGCCCTTGTCGGCAAGGGTGATCAACCCGGAGTTGGCCAGTGCTCGTAGCACGCCCCAGATCCGGGCGGCGTTCAGATCGTGCACGCTGCCGGGTAGCGCACCGGAGGTCCACAAGATCGTGCCGTCGGGGGCGGCGATGACCTGCAGGTTCATCCCATGGATCCGGTGTTTGCCCGAATAGAACGGCCGATCGGCGGCTAGGCGGTCGATGGAGATGAGGGTGCCATCCAGCACCAGGAAGGCGTATCCGGCCTTCGTGGCCGAACGCAGCGCCCGATCGAGCTTGGGAGCCCTGGCGGCCAACAGTTCCACGGTCTCGTTGACATACCGCCAAGCGGTCGAGGTACTGACCCCGAACCCGGCTGCGACCTCGGCGAACGTCTCACCCTTGCGCAGGTAGACCAGTACCAGCAACGCCTGCCGGCCTGGGTTCAGCAGCCTGCGGCCAGGCCGGATCGAGGCTCGATGCCGGCGGATCACCCCGGCCACGTAGTTCAGCGTCGGACGCGACAACGACAGCCCAGCACGGTAGAAAAGCATCGAAGCCCTTGGTGAGGTGGGTTGGGTCTTCGGCGAGACCACTCCATCTACCAGGGGCTTCACCACATCCGGGGCCAGACACCCACGCCGCGATCAACTCGTGACCTGGGCTACCTCAACGCCCCACTGAAAAACGTTCAGTCCTTACCGGTGGTAGAAATTGCGTGTAACAAAAGCAGTGCACCAGACAAAGCGCCAGTGCGCCAGGTTCGGGCGCGGCATTGAGCAATCAATTGAAGTGGTCCCGCTCAAGAGTCAGATTTAATCTAATCGATGCTCGCCCATTTGGGAAGTAGTGGTCCGCGGTTGGCCGGTCTCGGACATTCGATGGGTGGCGGCCGGTCTTCCTCATTGATCAAGAAAAGGCGCACCTGGTCTGCAAGGGTGTGATTGTCGAGATCATGTCCATGCTGAAACGGGTCCACGTGGCATCCCCCAACCTCCTTGAAGGCCAATTCGCGCTTCATCATCAGGCGACTGGGTGAACACGCTGATCGCAGCGTCGCAGACCTGGCGCGCGCCCCGCCGGGAACGCGCCAGGCCTGAACTGTGTGAGCCTCGTGATCCGCTGATGATGGGCGGAGTAGACCGGGGCCTCGACAGGGAGAGAAGGGCGGGTAAGTACACCCTGGTTCGGGGGCTGGCAGGCTGGTTGACGGCCGCCGCGCTTCCTATAGCGTCTGCCACATGAAGTCATTGTTAAGTCAACGAGGCGTCATCCTCCCGGCGACGATGTGTGCCGGCCTGGCCCTCACGGGGCAGGCGCTCGCCCAGGTCCGCCCGGCGGCCGTTCCCACGGACGCGCAGGTCGCGGTCGCATCCGCTACGCCGGTCGCGGTCATGTCGTATGCCCGCACGATCGGACGTGGACGGCTCGTCGCCGCGCCCGTCCGGCTGCGGACCCTCTCGGCAGACCAAGCCAGGACGGCGCTGCGGACCGCTCAGTTCGGGGAGGGCACGGTGCGGTACGGCGTGGACCTCTACCGGCTCCTCTACCGCACGGTGGACGCCGACGGGCGGCCGACCGTCGCCAGCGGCCTTATGGTGCTGCCGCGTAACAGCGAGCGCCGGCTGCGTATGGTGTCGTTCACGCACGGCACCGAGAGCTACAAGGAAGACGCCCCCTCAATCGGAAAGGACGACTTCTCGTCCGCTCCCGCGATCACTTTCGGCTCGGCCGGCTTTGCCGCCGCCGCCCCCGACTATCTCGGCCTGGGCAAGGGCCCGGGAACGCATCCGTGGATGGACGTCCCGTCGGAGACCACCGTGTCGCTGGACATGCTGCGCGCGGCCCGCGAGTTCATGGCTGAGAGGGGCCGGGCGCCGCAGCGCCGGGTTCTGATCACCGGATTCTCCCAGGGCGCTTCGGCGGCCCTCGGGCTGGCCCGGGCGCTCCAGGGCGGCGCCGACCCGTGGTTCCGACTGGGCGCGGTCGCGCCGATCAGCGGTGCGTACGCCTTCCGCGACGCCGAGATCCCGGCGCTCCTCGCCGGTCAGGAGATCAATCCCAAGCTTGCCGTGGCCTACGCGACGTACCTCCTGGTCTCCTGGAACCGCCTGCACCACCTGTACGACTCTCCCGGCGTGGTCTTCCAGGCGAAGTACGCGGACAAGGTGGACAAGCTGTTCGACGGTACGACTCCGGGGCATGAGATGCTCGACGCGCTGCCGGACAGCCTGGATCAGCTCCTCACTCTGCGCGGCCTCGACCTGCTCCGGCACCCGTCCGGGGCATTCGCGAAGGCCCTCAACGTGGCCGACGGGACGTGCACCGGCTGGGCCCCGCACGTTCCCACCCGGCTGTACTATGCCGCGAACGACGAGCAGGCGGTCACCGCCAACACCGACCGCTGCCGGGCCGCCTTCCACGCGAGCGGAGTGCACCTCACGCCCGTCGCCCTCGGACCGCACGACTACGAGGGCTCCCGGCACCTCGGGACGGCGGTCCGCGGCACCGCGGTGATCGTCCGCTGGTTCACCCACCTGCCCGCCTGAGAGCCATCGAAAGATCCGTGAGTGGAGCG
>DASYNF010000223.1:0-38392 GCA_036008685.1 Actinomadura sp.
GCGCGTGTCCTCATCTCCTGAAAGAGCGCGCATGCGCAGGGTCCTGCGCCGCGGCTGGCTGCCGGTCATCACCGCGGCCATCGTGGCCAGTGCCACCACCGCGGCGGTGGCCGTGGCGTTGCCCGACCACGCCGGGCCGCACCCGGACGGCACCTCGGTCACCACCTACGGCTGGAAGATCACACCGGCAGGCCGTCAGGTCAAGCTGGGGGAGAAGCCGTTCGGCGCCGTCCTGAGCCCGGACGGCCGATACCTGGCGGTCAGCAACGACGGCACGCACACCCAGAGCCTGTCGCTCATCGACGCGGCCACGGGGACGACGGTCCAGCAACTCGACTACGACCGGCCGGAGGCCCTGTTCATCGGCCTGGCCTGGAGCCCGGACGGCTCCAGGCTCTACGCCGCCGCCGGGGGCAACGACAAGGTACGCGTCTACGACAACGACGCCGGCTGGCTGACCGAGCGGGATCCGATCACGATGCCCAAGGGCTCGTTCCCGTCCGGCGTGGCCGTCACGGCCGACGGCCGGCGGCTCTACGTCGCCGACAACGGCAGCGGCGGCCTGTCGTCCGTCGACACCGCCACCGGGAAGGTGCTCGGCACCGTCGGCACCGGGCCGAACCCGTTCACGGTCGGCCTGTCCGGCGACGGACGCACCGCCTACGTCTCCAACTGGGGAACGGACACGGTGTCCGCGGTCGACACCGCGACGCTGACCGTACGCAGGACGCTGAAGGTCGGCAGTCACCCCACGTCGATCACCCGCAACCCGGCCACCGGGGAGATGTACGTCGCGGTCACCGACGCCGACAAGATCGTCGGCATCGACCCGGGGACGGACGCGGCGACCCGTACGATCGAGCTGGCGCCCTACCGCAACGCGCCTGTGGGCACGAGCCCGCAGGGCATGGAGGTCTCCCGCGACGGCCGTACGCTCTATGTGGCCAACGCGGGCAACAACGACGTCGCGGTCGTACGGCTCGCGGCGAAGCCGCACCAGCGCGACCAGGTCACCGGCCTCATCCCGACCGGCTGGTATCCCACCACCGTGACGCTGACCCGCGACGGGTCGCGGCTGCTGGTCACCAACGCCAAGGGCCTGGGCGCCGGCCCGAACCCCGGCGGCCCCGACCCGACGAAGCCGGGGGTGGACTACGCGCAGTACTCCGGCTCGATGGTCATGGGGACGCTCTCGGACATCCGGGTGCCCGGACGCGACGAGCTGGAGCGCTATACGCGGCAGGTCCGTACGAACGACCGGTTCGACGCCGGCCACCGGGAGGGGGACCGGCGCTCGGTGGTCCCGGTCCGGCCCGGCGACCCGAGCCCGATCAAGCACGTGATCTACGTCGTGAAGGAGAACCGGACCTACGACCAGGTCTTCGGCTCCCTGGGGAAGGGCAACGGTGATCCCTCACTCAACCTTTTCGGCGACGAGTCCGCCCCCAACCAGCGGAAGCTGGCCCGCGACTTCGTGACCCTCGACAACTTCTACGTCGACGGCGCGGTGTCCTCCGACGGC
Source organism: Actinomadura sp. (assembly GCA_036008685.1). GTDB lineage: Bacteria > Actinomycetota > Actinomycetes > Streptosporangiales > Streptosporangiaceae > Actinomadura_C. The sequence continues at coordinate 1,523 of DASYNF010000223.1, forward strand.
TGGGAGTGGGCGACCGCCTCGGAGTCCAACAGCTACAACGAGCACCTCTGGCCGGTGGCCTACGGCGGCCGCGGCCGTGGCGACGACGTCTACACCAACCCGGCCACCGACCCGGGCAAGATCACCGGTGACTCCCGTATCTGGGACCGTCTCGACGACGCCGGGATCTCGTACCGCAACTACGGCATGTGGGCGGGTGGGTCCCTGCCCGCGAAGGTGTTCCCGACCGAGCCGCGGCTGGCCGGCCACACCGACACGGCCTACGCCGCCAACGACCAGCACATCCGGGACAACAGCCGGGTGGACGAGTGGACCAGGGAGTTCGACGGGTTCGTCCGGGACGGGCGGTTGCCCACGATGGAGTTCGTCCGGCTGGCCAACGACCACACCGCCGGGACCACTCCCGGGATGCCGACGCCGCGGGCGATGGTGGCCGACAACGATCTGGCCGTCGGACGGATCGTGGACGCCGTGTCGCACAGTCCCTACTGGAAGAGCACCGCGATCTTCATCACCGAGGACGACGCGCAGAACGGTCCCGATCACGTCGACGCCCACCGCACCACGTCGATGGTCGTGAGCCCCTACACCCAGCACGGCAGGGTCGACTCCACGATGTACAGCACGGTGTCGATGATGCGGACCATGGAGCTGCTGGCCGGGATCGGGCCGCTGACGCAGTTCGACGCCGCGGCGACGCCGATGGCGGCGAGTTTCGGCGGCGGGCCGAACCTGACGCCCTACACCGCCATCACCCCGGCCCAGCGGCTCGACGAGCTCAACACCGCCAAATCTCCGATGGCGGCCCAGTCGGCGAAGATGAACCTCTCCGAGGTCGACAGGGCCCCCGAGCGACCGCTCAACGAGGCCATCTGGAAGAGCGTGAAGGGCGCCGGCAGTTCCCCGCCGGCCCCCCGGCACGTGCATTCGCAGGCCACCGACAACCGCGAGGACCGCGAGGAGCGGTAGGACCGGGAGTAGGGTGACGGAGCCCTTCCCGCCGGGCCCAGGCCCGGCGGGAAGGGCTCCAGCCTGAGCCGTACGGTCCGTCCAGGTGTCCGGGTCATCATGGTGGCGCGAACGACTGCAAGATCACGACGGGAGGGCGGCCTCGTCTCCTGGCCGGTGCCCTTCAACGGCTGGAGTTCGCGCAGGTAGGGGCGGGGGGTATCCCTAAATGATCTACCTTGTTTCGACTGATTCTTACCAAAATTAACCTATGCTTTAGGGATGCCTGGTATGTCCCATTACCCGCGCTCTACCGCGCGGGCCCTAGATGTCATCGGGGAGTCATGGACTCCCCTGATCGTGCGGGACATCTCTATGGGGCTCCGTCGTTTCGATCAGATTCACGGCAACCTCGGGATCCCGCGCAAAGCACTCACCGAGCGGCTCGACCGGCTCGTCCAGGGCGGCGTGCTCGAGCGATCGGAGCACGGCTCGCGTCCGGGCCGGCATGAGTACGTCCTCACCGAACAGGGTCGCGAGCTCGTCCCCGTTGTCCTCGGGCTCATGGCCTGGGGAGACCGGTGGAAGACCGAGGACGAAGGACCCTCCCTGCGGACCCGGCACACGCCGTGCGGACAGCTGATCGTTCCCGTCCAGTCCTGCCCGAACTGCAAAGAAGCCGTCACGGCTGACAACACCAGATCCGAAGCCGCCCCCGGGGCTCGCCCCGAACCGGGTACCCGGGAGAAATCCCTGATGTACGGCTTTTCGGCTATCTGACCGCCTCCTCCACCCCGCGAACCCCGGCCGGCCCTCCCATGGGTCTCGGCCGGGGCCTTCCCACGGATCTCGGCTCCGGCCTTCACGCGAACAACCGCGAGATCACGGCTCTCCCGGCCGTGATCTCGCGGTTGTTCGCGCGGGATCCTTCGCCTGAGGCCCCTATCCGGTGCGTACGGCCGCCTGCGACACTCCGACCAAGGTCGGGCCTGTCCCCGGGAGGATGCATGACGGATTCTGTGGGCTTCACCGAGGTCACCTCCGAGAGCGAGCTCCGAGAGCTGCTCGGCACCCCCCATCCACGAGCGGCCAACAAGGATCGCGCCCGCCTGCACGACCGCGACCTGGAGTGGCTCGCCGCCTCGCCGTTCTGCCTCATCGCCACCGCGGACGCGGACGGCAACTGCGACGTCTCCCCGAAGGGCGACCCGCCCGGGTTCGTCCACGTCCTCGATGACGTCACCATCGCCATCCCGGAGCGGCCGGGCAACCGTCGCGCCGACGGCTTCCGCAACATCCTCGCCAACCCCCACGTCGGCCTGATCTTCCTGGTCCCGGGCCGGACCGAGACGCTTCGCGTCAACGGCCGGGCCCGGCTGCTCCGGGACGCGCCGTTCTTCGACGAGCTCATCGTCAAGGGACATCGGCCGGGCCTGGCCCTCCTCGTGGACATCGAGCAGATCTTCTTCCACTGTGCCAAGGCCTTCATGCGGTCGGCGCTGTGGAAGCCGGAGACCTGGGGTCCCGACGCGCTGCCGTCCCACGCACGCATCATCAAGAGCCTGAAGATCACAGATGAGCCGCTCGAGGAGCTCGAGCGCTACTACGGCCCGGACTATGCCAAGCGCCTCTACGGCTGAAGCCCGCCGCACCACCGCGTCTTCGCGGCGGCCGATCTTTGACGCACCGGCCGGGACGGCATTCCAAAGGCCGTGATCTTGCAGCTGTTCGTACGAACAGCTGCAAGATCACGGCCTTGTTCGTGGGGTGTTCATCCCCGTGCGTGGTACGGCACATCGGCGCGACGCGCTTACCGGCCGCTAATGCTCCTACCGCTCTCCTCCGATGTCCGGCCAGAGGCCTGCTGCACCCTGAAGTTCGTGGCCGCGGCCGTGTCGCCCTGCTGGAGCCTGATCGTCATGGTGCCCGGCCTCGCGTTCTCCGGGACGGCGAACGTCATCGCGACGCAGCCCGTGGCGTCCGTGCGCAGACGGCTGACGTCGCTGCGCCCGGCCGGTTCTTCTGCGGCCATCTCGATCCTCTCGTCCGGCGCGAAGCCGCACCCCCATGCGGTCGTCACGGTCCCGGGAGGGCCGGCCGGCTCGGTGAGTCTGATGTACGGGTTCGATTCCCTGGCCCCATCGTCGTCCTGAGCGGCCGCGGTGCCTGTGAACACCGTTGAGGCCAATACGATGGGCGCCACAATCACGCGGCGCAGGCGCGCGTGGTTAGGCGAGGACATCTCCATTGCTGCCGCCCCCTTGGTTCGGCGGGGCATCCCTTGTCGTGATGCCTGATCGTTTCCGCAGGCCGGTCAGAGACCGACCTGGGGATGCGATTTGAGGATGACCGAGGGTGCGTCACCGCGGCGTGACGCGCACGTGACGTCCGCCGCCGTTTTTGTGCCGGTGACCCCAGGCGGGCGGGTGGGGTTCCCTACCGCCATCCGGCTCCGGCATCGAGTCGCTATCGCCGCGTGACGGTGTGCAGTGACGCGACGAGCGCGCTCAGCCGCGGAGTCGGATGGAGACCCAACTCGGCTTTGAGCAGCCGTTCGTAGCTCTGGAAGACCAGGAGCGCGTCGGCCTCGTTGCCCTCGGCGAGATGGGCCTCGATGAGCTTCACGCGCGCGCTCTCCCGCAGCGGGTCCGCCTGGACGGCCGCCGTGGCCGCGGTGACGGCGTCCGGGAGCCGCCCTTCCCGCATCAACTGTCCGGTCAGTGCCTCGAGCGCGTGCAGGCGCAGCCCCTGCCATTCCGCCGCGGCCCGCATCGCCCAGTCCTCGTACCACCCGGGCAACAGCTCCGCGGAGAGTTCGGCGACGGCGGCCGAGTCCAGGGGGCCGTCCTGGCCGTGCTCGGCCGGGTGAATGACCCGTTCGGCGAGAGATCGTGCCTCGGCGAGGTCGACGGTGACCCCGTCCGCGAGGCGCACTTCGGTCGGACCGATGTCCAGAGCCTGCCGGCCCATGCCGTCAAGGCGGGCCAGCGCCGAACGCAGGTTCGCGTAGGCGCGGTGCTCCGGGACCTCCGGCCACAGGGTCGCGGCGACAAGGTGCCGTGAGACGGATCGATCGTGGAGGGCCAAGAAGGCCAGCAGCCTTTCCGCACCACCGGGAACGGGTACCGCTCTCTCGCCGGCCGAGAGGCCGAACCCGTTGAGGAGCCGTATCCGTAAGGTCGCGTGCCGCTTCGGTCTGTGTTCGGCATGGGAGGACATGAGCGCTCCCCCTTGTGTTCTTACGGCGTGACCAGACCAACACGGTCCCGTAGGAAGGACACGGCCGTATAGGGACAAGGGTCCCATCATCGCGGGGAAGTGCGAAGCGCGTCCGGGAGGACGCAGAGAGTAGTAGAGGCATGGCCGGAACCGGGAGTCCGCGGCCTCCCGGCCGCCGCGGCCAGGTGTGTTCACGTGTTCCAGCGGGTTCAGGCGTTGCCGCGGGCCTTCGCGATGAGGCGGTCGAGGAGGCGGACCCCGTCGGTGCGGAGGGCACTGTGCTCGTACTCGTTGGTGATCCAGGGGCGCAGGCCGCGGATCGTGCCGGCCGTGAGGAGCGAGTGCTCACGCTCCACGTACATGTCGTCGTGATAGACCGCCGCGGCGGTGGGCACCTCATTGGCGCGCAGCCGCTCCGCGTCGTAGAGATCGGGCCAGGAGTCCCGTTCGGCCAGCAGGTCCGCCGTCTCCCGCAGCGGCCGGAGCGCCGGATCGGTGTCGAACATCCACGGATAGATCATCTCGCCGGTGAACAGGACCGGAGCGTCGCCGTCGAGGGCGGCCACGGCGTCGAACTCGGGGAACTCGCCCCGGACGCGCTGCGCGGACCAGCGGGTCGCGCCTCCTGTGGACTCCTGGGCATAGCAGGCCTCGTGCAGGAGGGCGTAGAGCGGAGCGGCGGCGAAGGTCAGCTCCGCCTCGACGCCGTGCAGGAATCCGTCGGAGAGCTCGGAGGCGCCCGAGCCGTCGACGAAGGCGTCCTCCAGCAGGTAGTGCAGCTGATGACTGCCGCTGTCGGTGCCGAGGACGCGTCCCACCGCTTGGAAGGCCTCGACGGTGAGCGAGCCGCCCCCCGGCAGCCGTACGTCATGGTCGCGCAGGTGCGCGGCGACCCGCCGGGCGCGTTCGACGTCGGCGGGGTAGCGCTCGTAGTGCTCGGTGTTGCGGGCCACCATCCGGGGATAGGCCATCCGATAGACGTCGTCGGCCGTGGCGCCGAGACCGGGCAGCCCACCGGTGATGAAGGCCTCACGCAGCCCCTCGGGCGCCAGGGACAGATACGTCACGGTGCAGAACCCGCCGAAGCTCTGCCCGAGCACGCTCCACGGCCGGTCACCGATCAGGGCCCGTCGGACCACTTCGGCATCGCGCACGATCGAGTCCGCGCGGAAGTGCGCCAGATAGCCGGCCTGCGCCTTGGCGTCTCCGACCCGCGGCAGCGTGTGGCGGTTGGCCGGGGTGGACCGGCCGGTGCCGCGCTGGTCCAGCAGCAGGACCCGGTATTCGTCCAGAGCCCGATCGAACCAGCCATGCCGGCCGACCGGCCGCGTGGCACCGAAGCCCGGACCACCCTGCAGGAACAGCAGCCAGGGCAGCTCGGCGTCGGCAAGGTCGGCCGCGACCACTTCGCGGGCGTACAACTCGATCTGCTCGCCGTCCGGGTCGGTGTGATCCAACGGGACGGTGAAGGTGTGATCGGTCAGTACGGTGCCGGGCTGGCGATAGGTGGTCACCGGCCCGACCGTACCGGAGAGGCCGGCCGGAACGGGGACGGCCGGCCTCGACGGACCTGTGCCTACGGACCTGTGCCGACGGACCAGGTGGAGGCACAGATCCAGTCCCGCGCTGCGCCCCGCACTGGTGAGCACGTCCCCGTCATCGACGTACAGGACCGAGGCGTCCACCTCCACCTCCGGATGGCGCCGGGCCGGGCGGCGCACAGCAGCAGGCCGTAGGCCGGGGTCTCCGGGTCGGTCCGGGCCGAGTCGAAGACCCCGCAGGCGATGGCCAGTTCGTACACGGGCATGTCGTCGACGACCGGAATCGCGATCGTGTGAGCCGCCATGGCGGTCAGGTATGGCAGAAATTTTGCGGATATAGGCAGTTCTGCCGCTCGTCCGGCCTGGACCGAAGCTGAGAGCGTGAGGGCATGAGCCCCCAAAGCCTCACGAGCCCGCGTTGGGCATCTGCCGCCCGGTCGTCGAGCTCCGGCAGTACACCCTCCACCCCGGCCGGCGGGACGAGCTCATCGAGCTGTTCGACGCGAGTTCGTGGACAGCCAGGAGGCCGTCGGCATCCACGTCATCGGCCGGTTCCGCGACCTGGACGCTCCCGATCGTTTCGTCTGGATGCGGGGCTTCGAGGACATGGACTCCCGTGCGGAGGCCCTCGCCGCCTTCTACCTGGAGGGATCGGCGTGGCGGAGTTCGCCCGGTTCTTCACCGAGCAGGTCGCTCCTGTGGTGGCCGAGACCGGAGCCGGGCCGCCGGCCTGTTTCGAAAGCGAGCCGGCGGAGAACACCTTCCCGGCTCTGCCCATCCGTACGTGTGAGAGCGTCTTCGTATGGTTCTCCCTGTTCGAGAGCTCCGATTCGTACAGCGATCACACCCGGCGCCTGGCGCGGTCGCGGACGTGGTCGGATCGGTGCTCCCCGAACTCAGGACGCGTCTGAAACACGAGCCACAGCACCTGCGGTTGGAGCCCACCGTCAGGTCGCGATTGCGCTGAGGCCGAAGCAGGCCGGACCGAGAGCCGGATGCGGCCGGCCGGCCGAAGAGCCCCGAACCGCTGGGCCTGTGCGCTCCGAGAGTCCGCGATCGTCCGTACCCGGCGGCCGGCTCGCCCGCTGTCGCGCGGGTCACCATGAGGCGGTCCGGCCGGAGACGGGAGATGCCGGCGTGGCCGTACGGGAAGGTGCGTCGGCTCGTGAATATGACCGGGAACACAAGATCAGGATGAGAAGGGTATTCCGGGTTCCGGGCGAGTAGTGGTGTGAGTGTCTTTTATCCCCGCACAGTGATCGCCCATGGCGTCTGCCGGATGGACGGGAGCCGCATATGACGGGCCCGGCGCCCTTCGCACCGCATACCGGACCATACGACGACGCCGGGCTCATCGACGCGTCCCGCGCGGAGCCGGAGCGGTTCGCCCGGATCTTCGATGACCACTTCGCCGAGATCCACAGGTATGTGGACCGGCGGCTCGGTGCCCACGCGGCCGACGACATCGCGGCGGAGACGTTTCTCGTGGCCTTCAGAAAACGGGCCCGGTTCGATTCCACTCGAGGATCGGCGCGGTCCTGGCTCTACGGCATCGCGACCCGGCTCGTGAGCCGCCACCGCAGGGACGAGGTCCGCAGATACCGGGCCCATGCCCGGCTGGCGCCGGATCCGGATACGGAAGGGCCCGAGGACCGGGTCGCGGCACGCGTCCTGGCCGGCGAGGTGGGGCCGCGGCTCAGCTCGGCTCTGGCGAAGCTGTCCGCCGGCGACCGGGACGTACTCCTCCTGGTGGCCCTGGGAGACCTCACCTACGAGGAGGTCGCCGAGGCGCTGGGTGTGGCCTACGGCACCGTGTGCTCGCGCCTCAACCGTGCCCGCAAGAAACTGCGCGCCGCCTTGGGCGATGGCCATCCCTCCACGCAGGACACGGATCCGCCCGTACATCCGCTACGAGCGCCGGGCGAGGACCCGCGGCGACACGGGTCCCGAGGACAAGGCACACGGGGACCCGGACTACAGGAACCCGGGCCGCGAAGATCCGGTGCGCGGGCGCAAGCCGCTCGGCCACAGGCTGCTCGGCCAGATGGTGGGCGGCCAGACGGTATGCGCGGACAGGCCGGCGGCACGCCGGGGATGGTCGGACAGGGCCGGCGCGGAGGAGAAGGGAGCGACGTCATCCATGGATGAGATCAAGATGGTCGGTGACCTGCTGTCGCCGGAGCGGCCGGCCAATGTACAGGTCACCGCCGACGCACGTGGACGACTACTGGATGAGATCGGTGCGAAGGGCCGGCGCCGGCCACGCCTGCGTTCGGGACCCGGCTGGCTGATGATCGGCGTCGTCTCGGCGGCCACCGCAGCCCTGGTGATCACCCCCACCGTGCTCCTGAGCAATCGCTCGGCGGACACTCGGGTCGGTGATGCCCAGCAGAAGCAGGACGGCCGGGTGCTCAATGTTCTCCTGGTCGGGTCCGACGGCCGGCTCGGTGCCGCGGGAGCGCGCGCCGACACCATCGTCTTGATGCACCTGCCGGCCGACCGCAAGAAGATCACGGCGGTGAGCCTGCCCAGAGACTCGCGGGTACGGATCCCCGCGTGCAAGTCCTCCGCCGGCGCGACCACCCCGGCACGGGTCGGGCGGCTGTCCTCGGCGATGACCGCAGGTGGGGCGCCGTGCGTGCGGAGGACGGTCGAAGCGGCGACGGGGGTTCATGTCGATCACGCCGTAGAGGTCGATTACACCGGCGTGAAACGGATGGTCGATGCGCTCGGCGGGGTCGAGGTGACGCTGCCCAAGGCGGTCGACGACCGCTGGTCCGGGCTGCGGTTGCCGGCCGGGCGGCATCGGCTCAACGGCACCCAGGCGGTGGCCTATGTACGGACCCGTCACGGCCTGGGCGAAGGCTCGGATCTTGATCGGATGAAGCGACAGCAGCGCTTCATGGTCTCGCTGTTCACGAGGGCGAGTGAGCGCGTGGCGCAGCCGGCTCAGCTCTATGCCTTCCTGAGGGCCGCCGACAGGTCCATCGCCACTGATCCCACACTGTCGGCCAAGGCCATGTACTCCATCGCCGCCAGCCTGCGCAACACCGGGCCGCGCGACGTCCGGTTCACGATCGTCCCCTCGGCGGCTTCGCCGGCCGGCATCGGCATGGTCGAGTGGCGCCGTCCCGAAGCCGACCGGCTGTTCGCCCCCTTCAGATCCGGGGATTGACCAGCCGCCCCACCCCGCCGTGATCTTGTAGTTGTTCGCGCTCGGACGTGTACGCCCGGGAGCAGATCATGGGCCGCGTTCCCGATCGGGAACGCGGCCCTACCGGCGCTCTGGCGTATTCGACCGTGTCGTCTTCGTGGGCGAGGCCAGGGCGGCCCGCCCGTACGCCGGCTGAGCGACGGGATCGGGCGGAGCGCGGCGGTACGAACGACGGGTGGTCACCGGTGACGGCCCGCTACCAGGTCACGGGCAGCTCGGTGAGGCCTCCGGTGAGCCGGTCGTAGCGTGGTCTGAGCCGCTCGGGCGGCACGGCGAGCCGGAGTGCCGGGAAGCGCTGGAACAGCGATCCGAAGACCGCCCGCAGCTCGACCCTCGCGAGGCTGGCCCCGAGGCAGTAGTGCATCGCGTAGCCGAACCCCAGATGGGGCTCAGGGGAGTGCCGCCCGATGTCGAACCGTTCGGCGTCGGGATAGACCCGCTCGTCACGGTTGGCCACCACCGTGGCCAGCATGACGAGCTCACCGGCTCTGATCGTGACCCCGTTGATCTCGGCGTCCTCGTGGGCGTAGCGGATCAGGCCGTGCTCGCTCGGCGCCGCCACCCGCATGATCTCCTCCACGGCCGCGGGGGCGAGCTCCGGGGCGCGCCTGAGGTCCTCGAGCTGTGCGGGGTTGCAGAGCATGAGGAGCACGCCGTAGTCGATCTGGTTGACGGTGGTCTCGTGGCCGGCGAACAGCAGCCCGCCCGCGATCGAGGCCACGTCCTCGCTCGCCAGGTCGGCCGCCGCGAGGTCCGAATACACGTCTTCGGCGGGGTCTTCGCGCTTGGCCATGACCAGCCCGTGCGAGTAGGCGTTCATCTCATCGCGGGCGGACGCCGAACGCTCCGCGTCCTCGAGATCGGACATGCCGTCGGCCATCGCCCGGAAGCGGTCCCGATCCTCGAACGGCACGCCCAGCAGCTCACAGATCACCTGCATCGGGAGCGGGACGGAGAGACTTTCGTGCAGGTCCGCCGGCGGCCCCTGCTCCTCCATCCGGTTCAGCAGGTCCTCCACGAGCTTCTGGACCCGTCCGGACAACGCCTGCATGCGCCGGGCCGAGAAGGCGGGGGCCAGCAGCCGGCGCATGTGATCGTGCACCAGCTTCTCGGTGGCGTAGTCGCCTGTGGGCCCGCCCACCAGGGCCGAGTTGGAAAGGCGCGGCGCCGTCTCCGGGGTGGGGTGCGAGCGGCCGAACCGTTCGTCGGCGAATAAGGCCCGTACCTCCTCATAACCGGTGACGAGCCAGGCGTGGTCCCCGGTGCTGGTGCGGACCCGGGCGATGGGCTCGTCGGCCCGCAGCGCCGCGAAGTCCGGCGAGAGGCCCAGTGGGTCGGTGCGGGTGAACGGCAACTGCGGCAGATCGGCCATGTCAGAAGATCTCTCCGTTCGGACAATTCGATTGGGAACGTCGCATTCCCGATACCCGCTGCCAACGTGGCATGAACGACCACACCCGGACCGGCGTCGCCCGGGGAGATCATCACCTTGCCGTTGCCGTTGCCGTTGCCGTTGCCGGCCGCCACGGCCGTCCCGCTCGCGCCGGAACGGTGCACGTCATCGGTGGCCCAGACCGCGGCAGCGTCTCGGTGACGCCTTCCCGGCGTCCACGTGGTGCGGCCGCGGCATGCGCCGGATCCTCGGGTAAGGACAGGGAAACGCCCTTAACAGGGCGATCGGCCACACAGGCAACGCCGATGCAACGGGATCGGAGCATATTTCTGGATTTTCTTTATCCGGGTTAGTGTCAACGGATCTGATTGGAGGATCACCGTGGCGCCTTCGGGACGGGAGCTTCCCCGCTTCGATCCAACGACACCCAACGAGGCGCGGATCCACGACTACCTCATGGGAGGCAAGGACAACTTCGCCGCCGACCGCGAAGCGGCCGCCAAAGTGCTTCAGCTGGTGCCGGACTTTCCGATGCTGATAGGCGAGAGCCGAAGGTTCCTCGACCGGGTGGTCCGGTTCCTGGCCGAGGCCGGGATCCGTCAGTTCATCGACATAGGCTGCGGCCTGCCCACCCGGGGCAACGTGCACGAGATCGCCCAGTCCGCCGCGCCCGACGCGCGGGTGGTCTATGTCGACAAGGACCCCGTCGTCGTCGCTCATGTCCATGCGTTGCTGGCGAACAGCCCGCAGACCACGGTCATCCAGGCCGATGCCCGTGATGTCGAAAAGATCCTCGCCGATCCGGCACTGACCGCCATGGTCGACCTCGACCAGCCGGTCGCGATCCTCCTGATCTCCCTACTGCCCTCGATCACCGAGGACGATGTGGCCGCGGAGGTCGTCGAGCGGCTGCGGGAACTCATCCCGCCCGGGAGCTACCTCGTGATCTCGCATGGGATCTCCGACGTGTTCCCCGAGGTCACCGCCGAGCTGGCCGCGTTCGTCCAGGACCAGCGGATCGTCACCGGCGTACGGCGCTGCAATCTTCGCGCCAGGGCGGACATCGAGCCGTACTTCGGCGGACTCGAGGTCGTCGAGCCCGGAGTCGTACACCTCCCGGAATGGCGGCCCGACCGGACCGAGACGGTCGTCGATCCCCAATCGGTCTGGGTGATCGGCGGCGTGGGCCAGAAGACGGCCGCCTGCGGCTCGGCCGGGACGCCGGTGACGGCCGTGGCTCATACCGGACATGTGGGTACGGGAGGTTCGCCCACTTCGCCCGGCCCATGAAACCCGGCTCGGTACGGCACATCGTCTCTGCGGGAGCCGACTGCCCGAAATAGGTCGTTCTAGGATGTCGGCACGGGGACACGGGGACACGGGCGCATGGGGATACGGGCGGGCGAGACAGGGGGGCGCGGGTGCGGGCCTGGCTGATCCGGCACGGCGAGAGCGAATCCAACGCCGGGCTGCCGACCCAGGGCCCGGGGGCCTCCCCCCTCACCCCGATCGGGCACGAGCAGGCGGATCTCGTGGCCCAGGTGTTCCGGGAACCACCGGTGCTGATCGTGGCATCCCCGTTCCGCAGGGCGATCCAGACCGCGGAGCCGACGATCCGGCGTTTCCCCGAAGTGCCGTACGAGGAGTGGCCCGTTCAGGAGTTCACCTATCTGGGGAAACTGCACGCTTTCGACACGACCGCCAAGGAGCGCCTCCCGCACGCCGAGGAATACTGGCGGCGCAGTGACCCCACGTACGTCCACGGCGATGACGGTGAGTCCTTCACCGACCTCATGGGCCGCGTGGACGACGCCGTGGCGAGGGTGTCCGCGCGCCCGGACGGCCTGGTGGCCGTGTTCACCCACGGGCTCTTCATGCGCGCGCTGGCCTGGTCCGTCCTCACCGGCCGGCCGCCCGGTGCCGAGGTGAGCTCCCGATGGATGCGCGACTACCGGAGGTTCGCCGACTCCTACCGGGTGCCCAATGGCTGCATCCTCGAGCTCCGCCGTAACGCCGTCGGCGCCTTGACCATCGGCCCAGTGATCACCTACCTCCCCCCGTCCCTCACCACCCCGCCGTGATCTTGCACTTGTTCACGGGGGAGTAGCGGGAGAGTGCCGGGGAGCGCCGTGCGGACCGTGCCGTACCGATCCGGATCGTGAGCGGTGAATCCAATGCTCTGGTCAAGAAGGTGCCCGGCTTGCGTCGACTGTGTCGATGACCGCGGTGAACGCTGGTTGATTTACGTGGGCGTTCGACCGTGACTTCGCCCATGACTTCGACCGCGACCACAGTGGCAGGAGGGGTGGAGGTGACCATGGCCCCAAAGACGTGCTGGTGGAGAACGATCCCATGGTGCCGATGGCCGTGAGCGCGGAACCGCACGGGATCGAGGAGACCTGCGCGTGCGTGGCCCGTGGCCAGGCCGGGTCGGTGAAGGACTGGCCAGTGCTCGACGTCTGGCTGAGCTCGTGCGCGGTCCTCGCCGCCGGCGTGGCCGGCGGCGTGATGCTTTTCGCTCCGCGTTTCGCCGTCGGGGCGGGGGCGCTGTCGCTCCTGGCCGCGATGTTGATCACTCTGGTCGGGCCCGCACGCCGGGAGAGCCGGGCCGCGGAGGCCGCGCGGTCCTGTCAGACGGTGGAGATGTCGTCATGTGCCCTTTTCGTGGTGTTGGCCTGCCGTCGTCGTGGCGAGGAACCGGTCAGGCATGCCGGGATCGCGCCAGGTGGACCGGCCGGCGGTCACGAGGGGGAGTGAGGCCATGCTCGACCACCTTGCCCGCCACTGGTGGATGCTGGCGTTGCGGGGAGTGCTGGCGATCATCTTCGGGATCGTCGCCCTGCTCTGGCCGGGGATCACCCTGCTCGTGCTCGCGATCGTGTTCGGCGCGTACGCGTTCGTCGACGGCGTCTTCGCCGCGATAGCGGCGGTCCGTGCCCGGGGCAGGGACCGGATGATCCTGATCGTCGGGGCGATCGCCGGGATCCTCATCGGGGTCGTGACGTTCTTCCGGCCGGCCGCCACCCTCCTCGCCCTGACCGTCCTCATCGGCGCGTGGGCCCTGGTGACCGGGGTTTTCGAGATCATCGCGGCCATCCGGCTGCGCAGGGAGATCCGGGGGGAGTGGCTGCATCTCCTGACGGGCCTGCTGTCCGTGGTCTTCGGCCTGATCGTGCTGCTCTGGCCGGTGTCCGGCGCGGTCGCGGTGGCGTGGATCATCGGTATCTACGCCATCATGTTCGGAATCCTGCTGCTCTCCGCGAGCCTGCGGATGCGGCGGTACGGGCGGCCGCTCATCCACGGACCGACCGGCGGACCCGCGGCTTCACCGCTGTAGCGGCGACCTCCGCCGATGCCACATGATCCCGCCGGATCGTATGCCACGCCGGCCTCGGAACCGGGCGATGCCCCTCCGGCTCAGTGACCACCGCTCTCGGGACCGAGCGCCGAACGCTCTCGCAGATCGCCTACGGAGCCACCGGTACTGTACGGCGCGTATTCGTCCGAGCGAGCAGGAGGATCCGATCGATGGCCGTACGCGTAGAGGACAACGGACCGGTCCGGACCGTCATCCTGTCCCGCCCCGAGGTCCGCAATGCCGTTGACGGGCCCACGGCGGCACAGCTCGCCCGGGCCTTCCGGGAGTTCGACGCCGCCCCGGAGGTGGCCGTCGCCGTGCTCTGGGGTGAGGGCGGCACCTTCTGTGCCGGTGCCGATCTCAAGGCCATCGGCACCGAACGCGGTAACCAGGTCACCGAGGACGGCGACGGCCCCATGGGCCCCAGCAGGATGCGGCTCACCAAGCCGGTCATCGCCGCCATCAGCGGCCATGCCGTCGCGGGCGGCCTGGAGCTCGCGGCCTGGTGCGATCTGCGGGTGGCCGAGGAGGACGCGGTCCTCGGAGTCTTCTGCCGGCGCTGGGGAGTGCCGCTCATCGATGGCGGCACCGTGCGGCTGCCCAGGCTCATCGGGGAGAGCCGGGCCATGGACCTGATCCTCACCGGGAGGCCCGTCGAGGCGCGGGAGGCCTACGACATCGGGCTGGTCAACCGGGTCGTGCCGGTGGGGGAGGCGCGGGAGGCCGCCGAGCGGCTCGCGGCGGACATCGCCCGGTTCCCGCAGGCCTGCCTGCGAGGGGACCGGATGTCCGTACTCCAGCAGCACGGCCTGGCGGAGGAGGAGGCGATGGCGGGCGAGCTCCGGCACGGCAGGGCGTCGCTCGCGGAGGCGATGGAGGGCGCGGCCCGCTTCGCTTCGGGTGCCGGCCGCCACGGGGACTTCAGCGCCATCTGACCACGGATCGGCCTCGGGTCTCCAGGCCCGAGGCCGATCCGTGAGTCTCGATGGGGCCGCGACGATCCGTGGGTCAGATCACCCGCGTGGTGGAGGGCCCGCGGGCCTGCCTCGCTGCGTCATCTCAAGCGGTGTCATCTCAAGCGCTGTCATCTCAAGTGCCGTACGGCCAGGGTGATGGCGGTGCCGCACACGGCGATGAGGCCCAGGATCAGGCCGGTCCACAGCCAGGTCCCGGGGCCGCCTGGTCCAGGTGAGCGGGATCCGGCCGGGGGCGTCGGACTCACCGCCGCTCCCGGAGAGCCGGAGGCCGGTGGAGTGGCGGTGGTGCGGGCGGACGCGGCCGTATCGCGGACGGTGAAGCGGTATTCGCCGGAGACCGGGTGGCCGTCCGAGGCCACCACCCGCCAGCCGACCGTGTAGACCCCCGACGCCAGCGGTCCGCTGACCCGCTGCGTGACCTGTTCGTCCACGGCGTGTGCGGGCCCGGCTTCGTGGTGCCCACCGGCCGTGTCCGTCACGATGACGCGCGGGACGATCACCGGGTCCCCGTAGATGAGGACGATCCGGGCCGGGGACGGCACCGTCGCCCCGCTCGCCGGCGACGACGACCTCAACGAGGTGTGCGCGTCCGCGGGCATGGCGATGCCGGCCAGTATCGCCACGGCGGCGGGCACCACCCATAGCCGCCTCATCCCCGGCTCCGTCCGCGGCGTAGGCCATAACCGGCGACGCCCGCACCGATGACTCCCGCCGCGATGCCGATCCAGCCGAGCAGGCGGGCGGTCCGGTCCGCGGCTCCCGGCGACTCCTTGACCGTCATCGCGGGGCCGTGTGCGGCGGTGGGCTGAAGAGAGGTGCCCTTGGGCGTGAGGGCGAGGACCGGTGCGGGGTGTTCGGGCTCCTGCCCGCTCGTGCCCGGGTTCTGGTCCCAGCGGACGACCTCGCCACCGGAGTAGGTCTGGACCGCCGTGAAAAGCATCCGGTCGACCTCCGGCAGCGGTCCCATCGAGACGTCGAACTCCTCGAACCGCCCGGGCTCGATCTTGCCACCGCTCCAGGTGATGGTGGACACCGCTTCGGTGAGCTCCCCGCCGTGCGTCTTGATCGGGGCCGGCAGCTTCTTCTTGTCGACCTTGACCGTCCAGCCGGGAAGCGCCCGTACGGAGACGGACGAGACCGGATGGTCCAGCGGCAGGTTGACCTGGAGCCTGGTGGTGCCGGCATCGTCGCGCTCGTTCGGCACCCGGAAGGACAGTTTGGTGTAGGCCCCCTGCTCGGCGCTGCGGGGATTGACGGTGACGTGAGCGTCGGCCGCGGTCGCGGCCGCGATGATCGCCATCGCGGCGAGCCCGGTCGCCGCGGCGCATGTGCGGACATGGCGGTTGCGGACATGGCGGTTCCGGATATGACGGGAGAGGGACATGGCGTGCTCCGTTCGAACCGATCACGGACGTGATGAGAGACCGGATCCCCGTCTCCATGGGATCCGGTGGCATCTGGCGCTCAGCCGGGTGAGAGCGCCCTCGAACGGATCGGCGGCCCTCGGCGCAGGACCGCGTGGCGGAACACCCGCCGTACCGGCCATGGGGTGAAGGTGACAGGCACCGGCAGGCGAACGGGTCCGGTCACCGGTGTCGTACGGACGGCGACGAGCAGGTCCCGAGCCGCCCGCGCGGCCAGCGCCGCGACCTGGCGGGCCAGTGTCCACACGGCCCGCTCACCGCGTCGCAGCCACCACGCCGCGAGCAGCGCCGCGGCGTAGTGCGCGAGCGTCATGCCGATCCCGCCGCGCCCACCGGTGTTCGACAAGAGGTGCTCGTGAACCGCCGGCGGCGTGCCCGGGGGAGCCGGCCGCATCGCCGAGAAGAGCACGTGCAACATGAACTGGCCGCCCAGCAGCCCACCCAGGATCGTGGCCAGTGACCGTTCATGCCCGGCGAGCGTCAACGCCGCCGCGGCCACCGCCAGATATCCGGCGGCCACGGCCCACGGGGCCACCGGGCCGGCCGCGGCGCTGTGCCCGGCCGCGGCCAGCCCGACACAGACCGCGGCGAAGACCCCGGCCCGGCCGATGCGCAGGAGCGAACAGATGGGCATGACGGATCAATGATCCCAGCCGGGACCCGGATCCGCGTGTCACCCGCGAAGCTTTACCGATGCCGGCCGCGCGGAGCCGGAAAGCCGCCGGCCGTGCTGTCACGGACGTGTGGCTCAGGCCTCCGGGGCCACGACCGTCACGGGTGCGAAGCCGAGCTCCTCCAACGGCTTGCGGATCTGGTCGGCGTCGCCGACCGCCACGAGGGTGAGACCCGCCGGGTCGACATTGCGGGCATAGGTCTGCGCGGCCCGCTCCGGGTCGGTCGCCCGGATCGCCTCGAGGTGACGGCGCGGGTGATCGATCGGGAGACCGCTCGCCGCGGCGTCGGCCAGTTCGGCCGCCACCGCGCGGGAGGTCTCGTAGTCCGCGGGAGCACGGTCGGCGAGCGCGCTGACCGAGGAGGCGCACTCCTGATCGGTGATGCCCTCCAGCAGGCTGCGCAGGCAGGTGAGGGCGTCGGCCACAGCCGGGCCCGTCGCCTCGGTGTGCACCGCTCCCTCGGCGATGAACAACCCGCAGTGCCGCATCCGCAGCAGCCCGGCCCGCATGCCGTAGGTGTAGCCCTTCTCCTCGCGGAGCAGGGCGTTGAGCCGGGAGCTCAGCCCGCCGCCGAGGACGTGCGCCGCCACGGCGAGCGGCGCCCAGTCCGGATGGTCGCGCCCGGGGATGCCGTGGCCGAACGAGAGCTGGGTCTGTACGGCACCGGGCCGGTGCACGATCACGATGCGGGGGCCTGGGGACGGCGCGGCGAGGTCCGGGGCGGGGAGTGCGGCACCGTCGGTGGTGAAGTCCCCGAGCGCCGGGCCGAGCAGCTTGTCCACGTCGATGCCGTCCAGATCGCCGGCCACCACGACGGTGCCCTCCGACGGCGCGATGGCGGAGTAGAAGTCGCGGACCTCCGAGCTCGTGATCCGGGAGATGGTGTCCGGGGAGCCGCCGGTCGGCCGGGACGTACGGCTCTCGGCCGGGAACATCACGCTGCGCAGCTCGCGACGGGCCCGGCTGTGCGGGTCGGCGTCCTCCTGGGCGATCTCCTCGAGCCGCTCGCGGCCCAGGCGGCGTACGTCGGCGTCGGCGAGCGCGGGTCCGCGAAGGACCGTGCCCATGAGTTCGAGGGCCTCCGGCAGGCGGGTCACCGGCACGTCGAGCGCGACCCGGAGCGCGGTGAGGTCGGCTCCGGTGTTGAGGGTGGCGCCGAGCCGGTCCAGCGCCGCGGTGAGCGCCGTGCCGCCCCCGGCCTCGGTCCCCTCGAGAAGGGCCCGGGCGGTGAGGGTGGCGACGCCGTCCAGGTCAGCGGGCTCACGGCTCGCGCCGGCGTCCAGGACCATCCGTACGGCCGCCAGCCGGCGGTCCGGAAGGTTGCCGCGCAGGCTCGCGAGTCCGTTGCCGAGCCGGCCGGGTTCCGCCGCGGGGAAGGTCCACGGCGGGATCGGGCCGGGCGTCGGGCGCGAGGGCGTGTTGCCGGTGGATGGGGCGGTCTTCACTCTGCGGCTCCATAGGTCACGACGGCACGGGCACCCGGCGTGAGCCAGCGCGCCGCCACGTTGTGGATGTCGGTGGAGGTCACGGCCGCGGCCCGGGCGGGATCGCTGAAGACCCGGGTGGGGTCGCCGAACTGCGTGGCCTGCTGCGACAGCGAGTTCGCGAGCCCGGTGACCGTCTCGGTGCGCTCCAGGGAAGCGCGCTCGGCCAGCGCCACCGCCCGTGCGGTCTCGTCCTGGGCGGGCCCGCCGTTGGCGAAACCGGCCAGCTCGTCATCGATGGCCGCGGCGATCGCCTCGGTATCGGGGCCCATGGCCTCCACGATCGCCACGGAGGGGCCGTCGGCGAATCTGATGACGCTTGTGCCCAGTTCGGTGGCGATCTCCTCGCGGCGGACCAGCCGGTCGTACAGCCGTGAACCCGATCCACCGCCGAGGATCTCCACGGCCAGTTCGGCCGCTTCCAGCTCGTGCGTGCCGTCCGGCGGTAGACGGAACATCCCGAAGTAACCTGGCGAAGGCACATCAGCGGTGACGTGCCTGGTCACCAGTTCGCTGATCGGGCCGAGCGTCGCGTCGGCCGGGGTGGGCACGGCCGCGCCCGCGGGCAGGTGTCCGAAGTAGCGCTCGACCGCGGCCAAGGTCGCGTCGGGGTCGACGTCGCCGACGATGGACAGCACCGCGTTGCCGGGGGCGTACCACGTCGCGAAGAAGTCGCGGCAGTCCTCGAGCGTCGCCGCGTCCAGGTCCTCCATCGAACCGATGGGCGTGTGCGCGTAGGGGTGGCCCTCCGGGAAGGTCAGGGCGCACAGGTGCTCGAACGCGTCGCCGTAGGGCACGTTGTCGTAGCGCTGGCGGCGCTCGTTCTTGACCACGTCCCGCTGGTTGTCCAGGTTGGTCTGGGTGAGCGCCGCGGGTAGCGTGCCCATCCGGTCGGCCTCGAGCCAGAGCGCCAGGTCGAGATGGCTCACGGGGACGGTCTCGAAGTAGTTCGTCCGCTCGAAGGACGTGGTCGCGTTGAAGGTGGCGCCGGCGCTCTCCATGAGCGCGGCGTGCTCGCCCTCGGCCACGTTGGCCGACCCCTGGAACATCAGGTGCTCGAAGAGGTGCGCGAGCCCGGTCAGGCCCGGCCGCTCGTGCCGGGAGCCGACCCCGTACCAAAGATTCACGGCGGCCAGGGGCACGACACGGTCTTCGCAGACCACAACCCGCAGCCCATTGCCGAGCGTGTGCTCGTGCAGCGGCCGTTCTGCCACGGAACGCTCCTGTCGATCGATGACCAAGTCCTCAGGGACGGTGATTTGGGGTTCACGGTACCCGGTCGGCGCGGGTGCGGGGCGTCGGCAAAGAGCGCGTTGAACAGCGGATTCGGTGGGTCCCGGGGAACCCGGAGATCGCGCCGGCGGGGTGACGGCCCGCAAAGGGCCGAGCGAACGGGGGCACGTCCTGATCGCCCTGTGCCGGTGGCCCCGGCGAAGTCCTCGTCTCCGTCCTCATCTCCGTCCTGATCCCTCTTGGCCGGTGACCTGGCCGAAGTCCGCGACGAAGCGGTCGAGGAGACCCGCGAAGATCCTCTGATCGGCCTCGGACCACTGCTGGAGCGCCGCCGCGATCGAGTCCCGGCGGAAGTCGTGGACCTGCTCGGAGGCCGCGGCGCCCGCCGGGGTGCGCACCAGCAGGGACCGCCGCCCGTCGGCCTGATCGGCCCGCCGTCCCAGGAGACCCCGCTCGACCGCGGCCGCCACGAGCTTGCTGGCCCGTGGCTGATCGACCCCGAGCGCGCTCGCGACCGTCGACACCGTCGCCGTGTCTCCCGCCTGTTCCGCGGCCTCCACGACGTCGAGCACCTCCAAGACCGCGGTGCCGGGGCGGGTGCCGGGGCCGGTGCGGGGGCCGTCACGCTCGGCGGCCATGGCCTGCGGCGCCACGTTCCGGCCGGCCAGGCGGGCCAGAGCGCGCCTGCTCTGGCTGCGCCGGATCGCCACCATCGACCGCTCGATCATCGGTACGGGTTCGTTTTCCATGTCCATGCCACTAATTTACATGTTTAATGGCATCTACTGGCTAGTTCACATCCAACGAAGGGTCGTGGTCGTGGATCGGCCGATCGGATACTGGCTCAAGTCGTTGGACCGGCTGATCGAGGAGGATCTCGCCCGGGTCACCGCGGAGGAGTACTACGGGACCATCGATGTCCTGCGCCGGATGGCCGAGAACCTGCGGCGGCCGGTGCCGTGAAGCTCAGGCGGCCCGGGAGAAAAGCGGCCGGGAGACCGGGAGGCCGGGAAAAAGGACATGGGCCCGTCCCGCCGAGGCGGGACGGGCCCATGTCACGGGCTGGGCCAGATCAGATGGCCGAGACCTGCTCCGCCTGGGGGCCCTTGGGGCCCTGCGTGGTGGTGAACTCCACGCGCTGGTTCTCGTCCAGGCTGCGGTAGCCGTTGGAGGTGATGGCCGAGTAGTGCACGAAGACGTCGGCGCTACCGTCGTCCGGCGCGATGAATCCGAAGCCCTTTTCGGCGTTGAACCACTTCACGGTTCCCTGAGACAACTGCTTCTCCTTAGAGAGAGCCTCACCGGGCTGCCAAGTCGGCGAACCCGGGGCTGCGTTGCGGACCTTGACTTGCATCCGCGGAAATCATCCCGGAGAAGCAAAACGCCCGCTGCCTGCGACTTCCGCGAGCGCTTCAGAAAGCTCAAACGTACGAGGAAAACATGACTGCAACACTGAGCAGCATAGCGGAGCTTCCCGCCGTACGTCTCTTCCACGGCATGCCTTCTCGGCAAGACCTTGTGACGCCGCTCTCTACCCAGACGGCGATATCGGTAGCGATACAGGGGTCTGCCCCGTTTTGGGCGAATCCTGTCGGAGCGACGCCGGTCCGGCCTCGTAGTGATCCGGCGCTGTGGTCCTCCGGCCTCACGCGTCCTGGCTCTGTTCCCTTGTCCCTACTGGGGCTGCTCGTCCTCGGGCTTCTGGCGCTCCGCGAGGCCCTGTTCACCCACCCAGACGGCGATCCGCGTACGCGAGTTGAAGTTGAGCTTGGAGAGGATGTGCTCGATGTGGCCCTCCGCCGTCCTGACCGCGATCGTCAGCGCGGCCGCGATCTCCTTGTTGCTGAGCCCTTTGGCCACGAGCCGGGCGATCTCGGTCTCTCTCGGCGTGAGGGGTGATGGATCCAGGGCCTCGGCGGACTCTCCCGGAGCGGACGCGGGCTCCTCGAGCGCGTAGGCGAGAGCCGCCTCATAGGACAGTTCGGCCCCGTGCCCGCGAGCCGTCCTGAAGGCGGGCTCACCCAGCGCCGAACGGATCCGATCCTCGGAGCCTTCGTGGAAGGGGGCGAGCTCGGCGAAGCCCGACAGCGGCGCGTCTCCGGCCCGCGCGCGGGCCTCGGCCATTCCCAGCAGCCGGGCCGCCCTCTGGTGCCGGCCTTCTGTCGCGGCGATCCAGGCCAGGACCTCCAGGCCCAATCCGACGCCGAGGAGGTCCCCGAGTGAGCTGTCGAACCTCAGGCCGTCCTTGACCAGGGGGGCGGCCCACCGGGTGTCGCCCTGTCGCCAGGCCGCGACTCCGAGCGCGATCGTGGCGTAGGCCCGGTGCCATCGCTCCTGACGGGCGTCGCACAAGGCGAGGCAGTCCTCCGCCGTGCACAGGGCCCCCGGGACGTCGTCCAGGAGAGACCGTGCCAGCGACAGCCGGATCTTGGCGAGGGCCAGGCCCTCGTGGTCGCCGCTGGCGCGATGGTGCGCCGCCGCCACGGTATAGAGCCTGACGGCGGAGGCGAGTTCCCCCCGGCGCGCGGCGAGCATCCCGGCGAGGAGAGCGGTGTGGCCGAGGGCCTCCTCGTAGCCCGGGAGCCGCACGAGATCGCGGCACTCCCGCAGCATGGCCAGCGCCGAGTCGACATCCCCCTGAGTCAGCGCCAGCCGGCCGCCGGCCCACAACGCGCGGGCCCGGGTCGTGCTCGGGCCGGGGACGGTCGCGAGGGCCTCGTCCAGCCTGCGGCGCCCCTCGCTGAGGTAGGGGCCGGTGATCCAGTGATGGAGCAGGTCCGTGACCATGCACAGGGCGGGAGGCGCCGTGTCCCTCCCGGTCGTCCCCTGAATCCCAGAAGCCCCAGAGGCCCGTTCGGTCTCGCCGGTATCGGTCCTCGCTACGCCGTATCCGGGAGTGCCGGGCCGACCGGAAGCCCTGGCGCCGTGGGCTCGTCGGAGCATGCCGCACTCGGCCTGCAGGTGATCCAGGGCGGTGACCAGGTTGAGGTGCTCGCTCCTCAGCCGCATGACCGCGGCGGTCTGGGCCGGCCCGAAGACCTGGCGGCGCGCGCCGGCGGCCATGCACCGGTAGTGCTCGCGGTGCCGGCGCCGGACGGCCGCCTCCTCGCCGGCCCGCGCGAGAAGTTCCCGGCCGTACTCCCGCAGGGACTCCAGGAGGCGATAGCGCACACCCGCCGGGTCCTCCTCCCGGACCAGCACCGACTTGTCCACCAGACCGGCGACCAGATCGATGACCTTGTCGCGGGCGATATCGCCACCGGAGCAGACCTCCTCGGCCGCGTCGAGGTCGAGCCCACCGGGGAAGACGGAGGCACGGGCCCACAGCAGGCGCTCGGGCTCGGTGCAGAGGCCGCCGCTCCAGTCGACGAGGGCGCGCAGCGTGCGGTGGCGAGACAGGGTGTGCGCGCCGGCGGTGAGCAGATGGAACCGGTCGTGGAGGTGCTCGTCCAGCCGGTCGAGGAGCTGTTGTACGGACAGAATGCGCAGCCGCCCGGCCGCCATCTCGATCTCCAGCGGTATGCCGTCCAGTCTCCGGCAGAGCCCGCCGACGGCCTCCCGGTTCGCCTCGGTGACGGCGAAGCCCGGAACGACGGCCCTGGCACGCTCCGTGAACAGCCGCACCGCGTCGTTGTCCGTGAACGATCTCAGCGGATGCCGCGTGGAGCCAGGGGCGGGCAGCGGTAGTGCCGGCACGACGAGGAGCTGCTCCCCCGCGAGGCCGAGCACGTGGCGGCTCGTGATGAGGAAGCGCACATCCGGGGCCTCCTGCAGCAGCGTCTTGATCAGGGCGGCGCAGCCGTCCAGCAGGTGTTCACAGTTGTCGAGGATCAGGAGCGCCCGCTCCTCCCTGAGCCGGCCCACGAGCGCATCCAAGGGCGGGAGCGAGGAGGCCCGAACCCGCAGCACCTCGGCCACCGCCGCCGCCAGATGGCCGGGGTTTCGCACCCGGCCGAGTTCGACCAGCCACACACCGCCGGGGAACGCCCGGCGGACCTCCTCGGCGACTCTCACGGCCAGCCGGGTCTTGCCGATCCCACCGACACCGGTGAGGGTCACCAGGCGGGATTCGGACAGCAACCGCCGGACCTCGGCCACTTCGTGCCGACGTCCCACGAAACTGGTCACCTCGGCCGGCAGGCCCGTGTGCTGCCGCCATGCCGAGGCCTTGCTTCCCGTGCCGGTCATCAGTCGCCCAGCGCCGAGCCCGGCCGCCGCTCGGTCTGGGAGGACAGCCGAATCGACAAGGCCATGGTAAGCAGACCAATGGGCACGGGAGTGCCTCGGTGAGGGTTGCGGGGATTTCGGAGGGATCTACGTGAGCGAGACGACCGACACCTACGACGTGGTGGTCCTCGGAGCCGGTCCGGTCGGCGAGAACGTGGCCGACCGGGCTCATGCGGCCGGGCTGTCCGCGGTCATCGTGGAGAGCGAGCTCGTGGGAGGTGAGTGCTCCTACTGGGCGTGCATGCCGAGCAAGGCGCTCCTGCGGCCGGTGGTCGCGTTGCGCGACGCCCGGCGGGTCGACGGCGCGAGGCAGGCGGTCCACGGCGACCTCGAGGTCGACGCGGTGCTGTCGCGCCGCGACGGCCACGCCGCGCACTGGAAGGACGACGGCCAGGTGTCCTGGCTGACCGGCGCGGGGATCGACCTGGTGCGCGGCCACGGGCGCCTCTCGGGGAGCAGGACCGTGAGGGTCGATCGCGCCGACGGGAGCGTGCGGATCCTGACGGCCCGGCACGCCGTCGTCGTCTGCACAGGGAGCCGCGCCGTGCTTCCACCGATGCCGGGCCTCGCCGAGGCCCGGCCGTGGACCAGCCGGGAGGCGACCACCGCCTCGCGGGTGCCCGGCCGGCTCGTGGTCGTGGGCGGTGGGGTGGTGGCCGTCGAGATGGCCACCGCCTGGCAGGGCCTCGGCTCCGAGGTCACCTTGGTGGTTCGGGGTGACCGTCTCCTCACCCGGATGGAGCCCTTCGCCGGAGATGCCGTGGCCGAAGGGCTCGTGGCCGCGGGGGTACGCCTACGCACGGGCGGGTCCGTCACAGCCGTACGGCGACAGGGGCAGGACGGCCCGGTGACGGTGCGGCTCGACGGAGGCGAGGAGCTCGAGTGCGACGAGGTGCTGTTCGCGGTGGGACGTGCTCCCCGTACCGAGGACATCGGCCTCGAGACGGTCGGCCTCGAGCCGGGCGCCTGGCTCACCGTCGGTGACGGCTGCCTCGTCGAGGGCGTCGAGGGCGAGTGGCTGTACGCGGCGGGCGACGTCAACCACCGGGCCCTGCTGACCCATCAGGGCAAATACCAGGGCCGGCTCGTCGGCGACTCGATCGCGGCGAGGGCGCACGGCCGGCCGGTGTCCGACGGCAGGTGGGGCAGGCACGCGGCGACCGCGGATGACGCCGCGGTGTCACAAGTGATCTTCGCCGATCCGGAGGTGGCCTCCGTGGGCCTGACCGAGCGGCAGGCCCGCGAGCAGGGCCGCGAGGTCAAGGTCGTCGACTATGACCTCGGCGAGATCGCCGGTGCGGTGCTGCACGCGGACGGTTATCAGGGCGCCGCCCGCATGGTGGTGGACACCGGGCGCGGTCACCTCGTGGGCGCGACCTTCGTCGGGCCGGGCGTCGGGGAGATGCTGCACGCGGCCACCATCGCCGTCGTCGGCGAGGTGCCGATGGACCGGCTCTGGCACGCCGTGCCGGCCTTTCCGACGATCAGCGAGGTGTGGCTGCGCCTCCTCGAGGAGTACGGCCGCTGACCTGTGGCCATCTGGTCCCGCACGGGTCCCGCACGGGCGCGCGCCCGTGCGGGACCGGGACCCTCGGGCTCAGGCGCTCTCGAGAGCCAGGTCTCCTTCCAGCTCGGGCATCGTTGCGAGGCCTTCGGTCACCGCCCTGGACGCGACCACGGCGGCCGCCGTGGCGGCCCCCGCGGAGGCCAGGACCATGGCCCAGCCGGCCGGGCCGAGCGGTGTGCACTGGAAGAAGGTGCTGATGCCGGGCGTCTGCACGATGGCGACCATGATGGCGGCCGAGATCCCGGTGGTCGCCACGACCAGTGGGCTGTGGTAACTGGTGAGCAGGGTCTGGCCCAGCTCGGCTCCCACGAGCGCGCCGAGGGCCATGGTGCTGGCCCGCGCCTGGCGCCCGGTCATGCAGCCCAGCTGCCAGGCCAGCGTCGCGCCGAACGCCGTGGCCGCACCCCGCACCGCGATGGTGCGGGCGAGTTCCGGCCCGAGGACCGACGGCACCGGGCCGGTGCTGAGGGCTTCGCCGTCGCCCTCGGCGCCCCTGGCCGGGGCCAGCGCGACCGCCAGCGAGGGCAGCATGTCGGTGAGCAGGTTGACGAGCAGGAACTGCCGGGTGCCGAGCGGGGCCCGGCCCGCGAGGGCCGTGGCGAGGAGGGTGAAGGCCACCTCTCCGGCATTGCCGCCGACCAGGATGGAGACCGCGTCCCGGACGCTGTTCCACAGCGCGCGACCCTCGAGTACGGCGTCCACGATCCGGGTCATGTCGGGATCGGCGAGCACGAGGTCGGCGGCGTTGCGGGCCACCGCCGAGCCGTGGCCCGCGACCCCGATGCCCACATCGGCGAGGCGGATGGCGGGCGCGTCGTTGCTGCCGTCGCCGGTCATCGCGACCACGTGTCCCGCACGTTGCAGCGCCTGGACGATCCCGACCTTCTGTTCGGGCGAGACCCGGGCGAAGACGGTGCTCTCCTCGATGCGCTCGATGCGCTCATCCTCGGGCAGCCTGTCCAGCTCCCCGCCCGTGAGGACGCGGTCGGCGCCGGGGATGCCGAGAATGTTGGCGATGGCCACCGCCGTGATCGGGTGGTCTCCCGTGATCATGGTGACACGCACCCCGATCTCGGACAGCCGCTTGATCGCTTCGGCGGCGGAGGGGCGCGGGACGTCGGCGATCGCGACGAACCCGAGCAGCGTGAGGTCTTCGACCGCCTGGGCCACCTCGATCCCGGCCGGATCCTGATCCGCGAGCAGATGGCGCTCGGCCACCGCGAGTACCCGCAGCCCCTCCTCGGCGAGCTGGTGTACGAGCGCCTGTGCCGCGCGCAGCCGGGCCGGGGTGAGGGACAGGGTCGGCGTCGTGTCCTTCAGAGCCGCCGTGGTGACCCCCTCCGGAGCGGTGATGGGGGGACTCTCGGCCTTGCCGCGCCGTGCCCGGGGCCGCACGGCGAGAACGGAGGCACACCGGGCGAGGATCACCTCCGGAGCTCCCTTCACCGCCAGGTGCAGGCGTCCGTGCTCCTTGCCGAGCGAGGCGGAGAACCCCCGGCTGGTCTCGAACGGGAGCTCGTCCATCAGCCACCAGTCGTCGTCGAGAGCCTTGTGCGTCCGTGCGCCTTCGACGATCGCGCGGTCGGTGGCGTGCGCCATGGCCACGGTCCCCGTACCGTCCGGCTGAGGGCTCGCGTGGGCCGCCACCTGCAGCACGCGCCGGCCCAGCGGACTGTCCATCGCGATGTCCCCACCCGGCCCGGCCAGTTTGGTGATGGCCAACCGGCCTTCGGTGAGGGTCCCGGTCTTGTCGAAGCAGATGGTGTCGACCCGGCCCAGTGCCTCCAGGGACCTCGAGGAGCGCACCAGCACACCGCGCCGGGACAGCCGGCGGGCGGCGGCGAGCTGGGACACGGTCGCGACCAGCGGGAGCCCCTCCGGGACCGCGGCTACGGCGATCGCGATGCCCGCGGAGATGGCCTGCCTCAGCTCGGCGCCCCGCAGCAGGGCGAGACCGGTGACCGCGAGCCCGGCCAGCCCGGTCGCGGGCAGCGCGATCCTGGTGAGCTCGCTGAGATGGACCTGGACACCCGCGGGCGGGGCGGCCCTGCTGGCGGCGGCCGTCGCCCGGCCGGCCTGCGTCGCGGTGCCCGTGGCCACCACGACGGCATGGCCGGTGCCGGCCAGGACCGCCGTCCCCTCGTACACCATGCACGTACGGTCGCCGAGCACGGCGCCCGGGGTCGGCTCGATGGACTTGGTGACCGGCAGGGACTCGCCGGTCAGGGTGGACTCGTCGATCTCCAGGTCATCGGCCATGAGGAGCCGCGCGTCGGCGGGGACCACGTCCGAGGGGCCCAGCATGATGATGTCGCCGACGTTCAGGCCGCGGCCCGGCACCGTCTCGGTGGGGGCCGTGCCGAGGTCGGCGAACACGTCCTCCAGGGTGTCGGCCTCGGGAGGCCGCCACCGGACCTGGCGCGCCGGGACCTCCTCGCTGATCAACAGTTTCCTCAGGGCGTGTTCGGCACGGATCCGCTGGAGGCTGCTGACGGCCGCGTTGCCGATCACCACGCTCGACACGAGCCACGCGTCCACATTCGAGCCGACGATGGCGGAGGCCGCGGCGCCGAGCGCCAGCACCGGCGTCAACGGGTCCTGGAGCTCTTCGCCCATCGCCTTCAGCAGCTCCGCGGTACCGCGGACCGGGGTGACCACGAGGGTCGACGCCGCGGAGGCGAGCCACGGCGGCGGTGCGGGCAGGTTCCCCGGAGGCCTCAACCGGGTCCGTATCGAGTCCAGCGTGGCCGGCAGTCCCCTCCGTCCGGGCTGCTCCTCTCCCAGATCGGCTCGCGCGGCCATCAGACGTGCCAGCGCGTCCTCGGCGGTCACGGTGTGCCAGGCCACCCGTGCGACCGGACGCGGTTCGGGCTGCCGGGTCACGCTCCGGGCGGCCTGCACGCCGACGAGTACGGACAGCAGAGCCGCACTGTGCAGCGGCGCGAAGCTGGTGGCCCCCTGGTGGTTCCGCCCGACCGCGGCCAGCAGGGCCCCCAGAGCCGATCCACCGAGTCCCACGCCGACGGCACGTTCACTCGCGTGCCGCGCGGCCGGGACGGCCGGCATCAGGCGGCACGCCTCCCCGAGGCCGGGGCCGGTGAGCAGGTCGGCGGCCCAGGGCACGGGCCGGTCGTCTCGCAGCACCCCGATGCCGACGTCCGAGGCGTCCAGCGCCTCGTCATGTCCGGCCGCGACCAGGACGACGCCGTGCCCGTCCGCCTGGAGGGCACGTACGCGATCGGCCAGGGAAGTGCTCTTGGGCACGATCTGGTCGGCCCACGACAGGAGCTCGACGGCGCTCTCGTGCTCGGTCAGCACGAGCCTGTCCACACTCGCCCGGGCGGTGGTGAGGAGCGCGTCGGCGAGCGGGTCCAGCTCACAGCCGACGCGTACTCGCCCCACCTCGGTGCCTTTCCCGTCCAGCAGGTCCAGCGTCATCGCGGTGGGGCCGTCCACCCGGCCCGGCGCCGCGTCCGGTGCCGGTCGCAGGGTCCACGGCTCGCGCTCCCAGGGACCGTCCCCCCGCATGTCCGCCGCGCCGATCTCCCGTACGACCCGGCTCGCGACGCTCCAGACCTGGGCGTCGTCCATCGTGGGTCCGGTGGCGACGGCGGACAGGATCTGAGGCCGTGACCCGCACAGCACCTCGGAGTCGATGACCACGGCGTCCACCCGGTCGAGCCGGCGGAACGCGGAGCCGTCCATCGGGACGACACCGCGTTTGGCCATGTCCCGCGCGAGCGTGGCGGCGAAGACCTCCCGGCCCAGGCGCGCGGCTCTCGGGAGCAGCAGCAGGATGGTGTGGCCGGCCTTCTGGGGATCACGGGTCCAGGCCAGCACGCCGGCCGCGGCGGTGACCGAGACGACCGCGGCCCGGTCGGTCAGCCTCTCGATGGGCCCGCTCGGCAGCGGCACGGGACGGGAGAGGCTCCGGTGCCTCTCCGGAGACAGCGACCTGCCGCGCGCGCACAGCTCCGGCTCCCTGCGCAGCCACACCGTTCGGCGTGACTGCAGCTCACTGAGCTGGATCGTCCGGTACAGCATGTCCAGCGCGATCGGTATCGGAGAACGGGACAGGGCGTGGGCGGTCGCGTTGACGACGGCGAAGAGCAGGTCCGTGTTGAGGGGACCGATCCGCCTGACGATCGCCTCTCGCAGCCGAGGCTGGGCTTCGACGAAGGCGATGGGCGCGCGGGCTCCACGGGGGAGTCTGATCAGCCATCGGAACCGGCCGGAGACCGCCACCGTCATGGCGGCGGCGTCCACGGCGAGCCCGGTGACCGGCGGGATGAACGCGATGGGGTCGGCCGGGTGCCGGGGCCGCCACGAGAAGGTCTCCTCCGCCGTGTCCTCGGCCTCCTCGGCGGATTCGATGGCCTCCACCAGATCGTCGGGAGTCACCAGGTCCTCGTCGAAGGAGACGAGGACCTGTGCCGTCACGGCGTTGACCTCGGCCCAGTCGACGCCTTCGAGGCCGTTGAGCGCCGAGGTCACCGCTGAGGACAACCGTCTGTGCTCCGGTCCGCGGCCGGTGAGGCCACGGACCTCGATGTGGGCACGCCCGGGACGGGACCAGACCCACCGCTGCCTGCGTACAGGGCGCAGGTCACGCGCCGTTCTCGAGACCGCGGAGGCACATGTGGTCAGCAGGCCGGCCGAACCCTTGGCCGCGCGTACGGGTAACCCACAGGCCGACCCGGCCACCGAACGGGCCCCTCCCGCCACGCCACGGCCCGCTCTGGCCGCGGACGACATGGGCGCCACCACAGCGAACCCGACCGCAGCGGAACGGCCGATGAGCATACCCCCGAGCATCGCGCAACCCCCCGTAACCGTTCGAACATGGGGCGATGCCCCGAGACCACGTGACCGCTGGGCCCCCGCCCGGCCGTCAACGCCTGGGATCATGCCCTCCCGCTCCCGGGGGTAATCCGGACGCCAGGGGCCTGAGTGCCTCCTGAGCCTGCTGTCGCCTTCGCCCGGACATGGCCCGAGCCCGCGAAGCCGCCAGGTAAGCCGCGTGAACCGGTCGCGCCGAGCATCCGCAACCGAACATGCGCGAAAGCGGCCGGCCGCCTGTGATTCCCGGGGGACGAGAGAACGGCCGAGAAAGGGGTAGGCCGATGAACGGTGACCAGAGCCGGAGGCCGGCGGGTGCCGGCGGGCTCAAGGACCTGTGTGGGCTCAAGGACCTGGTGTGAGCTCAAGGACCTGGTGTCGGCTCAAGGACAAGGTCGGCGAGGCGAGAGAAAGGGTGGGTGAGGTGAAGGACAAGGTAGCCGGGCAGACGGGCCAGAGGGCACAGGCGGCCAAGGCGGGGGCCGATGATGTGAAGGGCCTGGTGGGTGAGGTCAAGGACAAGGCCGGCCAGGTGAAGGACCGCGTGGGCGAACAGATGGGACAGACCGCCCAGACCGCCAAGGCGAAGGCCGCTCACGCAGGAGAGCAGGTGGGACAGACCGCCCAGACCGCCAAGGCGAAGGCCGCTCACGCAGGAGAGCAGGTGCGTGGCACGGTCGGGGATCTGACCGGCAAGGCGCGGGAGGCGGCCACCTCCGAAGACACGGCGCCGAAGGTGCGTCGCTCCGGGGCGGGTGCGGCGGTGCTCGCCGTCGCGGCGATCGCACTGTGGGCGTGGCGGCGTCGCGCTGGGCGCAAGGCGGGTTCAGGGGAGAACGGATCAGGCCAGACGCGGTCTCAAATCGAGAGCGTGGGGCGTGAGGCCAAGGTCAAGGCCAGGGCCGCTCGAAAGAAGGCCAAGGACCAGGCCGCGCCGCGCGTCGCCGCGGTCAAGGCCAAGGCGCAGGAGGCCGGTGGCAAGGCGAAGTCCTGGCGCTGAGCGCGGGCACTGCTCCGGCGTCGTCCGGGCATACCTCCGGTCCGGTCCGGTGCGGCACGGCCGCACCGGACCGGACCATGTCTCGGCGGGCTCCGATACGTCTCGGCGAGCAATTGGCCCATTGCGTCCGTACTCACTCGATTAGTCCGGAATACCGGAACTCGTCACGTAGTTCCGGATTCTCGTGACGTTCTCCGTAGTGCGGATCCGCCTCGTGGCCCGGCTGCACATCGACCTGTGCCGGGTGTGCGGCGGGCTGTGTTGACCGTGTCGATTTCGGCCCTGTGTCCCGCCCCGCGTTCGGCCCCGTGCCGAAACGCCATGTCGGGAACAGGTGCCGGGAACGCAGTGGTCCGGCCGAAGGGTTTTCCACAGGCGGTCCACAGTTCTTTCCATCGCGGTCCTGATGCGGCCATCCGGCCCGGGCCGGATGGTCAGCCGCCCCTCGCCCGGGCACGATCTCTGTTCGTCCCCGACCCTCATGCCGCCCCGCATCTCATGGAGACACCACGTGAGTCGATCCGCAACCCCCTGGAAGTGGCCCTTCGGGGCCCAGGTCCTCGTCGCCGTCGTCCTCGGCGTCGCTCTCGGATTCCTCGCCCGCAACGCGGAGATAGCGTGGCTCGCCACCACGCTCACCAAGATCGGTGAGATTTTCGTACAGCTGTTGAAGCTGGCCGTACCGCCCCTGGTCTTCACCGCGGTCGTGATCAGCATCACCAACCTCCGCAACGTCTCCAACGCCGCCAGGCTCGTGGGACGCACGCTCGGATGGTTCATGGCCACCTCACTGATCGCGGTCGCGATCGGACTGGCCATCGGCCTGGTCACCAACCCCGGCAAGGGCGTCCACCTGCAGGCCGGCAACACGGTGGCGCCTCCCGCCGAGGACCGCGGCACGTGGCTGGACTTCCTCACCGGGATCATCCCCAAGAACGTCTTCACCGCCTTCACCGAGGTCAACGTCCTTCAGATCGTCTTTCTGGCCATCGTCCTGGGTGCCGCGGTGATCGCCGTCGGTGAGAAGGCCGAGCCGTTCCTCGAGCTCAACCGCGCGGTCCTCGAGCTGGTCCAGAAGGCGCTGTGGTGGGTCATCCGGCTCGCCCCGCTCGGCACCCTGGGCCTGATCGGCAAGGCGGTGGTGAGCTACGGCTGGGACCTGTTGTCGCCGCTCGCCAGGTTCACAGTGGACGTCTACGTCGGCTGCGCCATCGTGATGTTCGTCGTCTATCCGCTGCTGCTCGCCCTGGTCGGGCGGGTCAGCCCGCTTCGGTTCTTCGCCAAGGCCTGGCCCGCGCTCGAGCTCGCCTTCGTGTCCCGCTCCTCGGTCGGCACCATGCCGCTCACCCAGCAGGTGACCACGGAGCGGCTCGGGGTCTCGCGGGAGTACGCCTCCTTCGCGGTGCCGTTCGGAGCCACCACGAAGATGGACGGCTGCGCCGCGATCTATCCCGCGCTCGCGGCCATCTTCGTGGCGCAGGTGTTCAACGTGCACCTCGGGGTCAAGGACTATGTGCTGATCGCGCTCGTCTCCGTGGTCGGCTCGGCGGCCACGGCCGGTCTCACCGGGGCCCTGGTCATGCTCACACTGACCCTGAGCACCCTCGGGCTCCCGCTGCAGGGCGCCGGCCTCCTGCTGGCCATCGACCCGATCCTGGACATGATGCGCACCGCCACGAATGTGGCCGGGCAGATGGTCGTGCCCGTACTCGTCGGCCGGTCCGAGGGCCTGCTGGACGAGGACGTCTACAACGCCCCGGTGAAGCCGCTGCTCGACCAGCGGCCCACGGCGCCGGAGCCCGCTGCCGTGTAGCCCACAGCCCAGAGATCAGTTCCGGCCACCCCCCTCGGCGCACCTTCGAACCGCACCTTCGAACCGCACCTTCGAACACCCGGAGCGACGCACGCGTCATGCCTTCGTGGTGGGCCGGTAAAGGTTCCACGCTGAGCACCGGCCCGGCGTGACGGGCAGGTCGGCGGGGGTAGGGCAGGTGACACCGGCCACTACCGATTTCGATGAGGAGTGCCTGAGTAACCCGCTCGCCGATGCACAGCCCACATCATCATCCTGGGCGCCGGCCATGTCCACGACCACGAACGGTTCGAACGCATGCAGGAGCAGATTCGCGGGCTGCGAAAAGCCGCCCAGCATTCACGTACAGGACGGACACCGATCGGTATCGCGTCCGCGTCCCCGGGCGGTTTATTCGGCACCGCGCTCTTACTCGCCGGCCGGGTCGTCACCCGCTCCGCCAGGAACAGAGCGAAGGGCGGGCGCAGGAGGGACGAGCCCCCAGGGATCCTGCCGCGCGGAGGGAGGGGGATCCTGCCACGTGGAGAGAGAGGGATCCTGCCACGTGGACAGAGAGGGATCATCAGGCGCGGGGACGGGGGGACCATGAGGCGCGTCGTCGGACTGGGGATGATGGCGGCGGGCATCGGGATCGCCCGATGGCTCGCCACACGTCCAGGTGGGCCGACGCTGCGCCGGGAGACCACCAACCCCTGGGAAATGGTCACCATCAACTGCTCGCCCCAGCGCCTCGCCTCACGGGCCGATCTCCCCGAACCGATCGCCCGGCTCGGAGACGCGGTGGACATCAAGATCGCCCCCGCTCCCGGTGACCGTGGGACCGAACTGGGCGCCCGGCTGCGTGAACCTCAGACAGGGATCACCGGAATGGCCGCCCGCATCATCGGCGACGATCCCCGCCGTACGGTCCGCAGGGCGCTCCGCGAGGCCAAGTCACTGATCGAGACCGGGGAGGTGATGCGCCGGGACTGGCCCCCGACGCACCGTCCCACCCCGACCGCAAAGGTCATGGAGTTCGCGCACCGCAGGGGAGGGGGACGACTGTGAAGGCAGTGTGCTGGGAAGGCGTCAACAAGGTCGGCGTCGAGCGGGTGCCGGATCCGCGCATCCTCAACGACCAGGACGCGATCCTGAAGGTCAGGCTCTCCACGACCTGCGGTTCGGATCTGCATCTGCTCGGCGGCTACATCCCCAGCATGCGCGAGGGGGACGTCATCGGCCACGAGTTCATGGGCGAGATCATCGAGGTCGGGCCGGGCGTACGCCGCCGCAAGGTCGGCGACCGCGTCGTCGTGTGCTCGTTCATCGGCTGCGGCCGCTGCTGGTACTGCACGCACGACCTGTGGTCCCTGTGCGACAACACCAACCCCAACTGGGAGCGGCAGCACGAGATCCTCGGCTTCGAGACCGGGGGCATCTTCGGCTATTCCCACGCGTTCGGGGCCTTCAAGGGCAGCCATTCGGAGTACGTCCGGATCCCGATGGCCGACTACGGCACCTTCCCCATCCCGGACGGCGTCAGTGACAAGGACGCGCTGTTCACCTCCGACGCGGCACCCACCGGCTGGATGGGGGCTCATCTGGGCGGGGTCAAACCGGGCGACATCGTCGCGGTGTGGGGAGCCGGCGCGGTCGGTCAGATGGCGGCGCGCTCGGCGCAGATCCTCGGGGCCGAGCGGGTCATCGTCATCGACTGGATCGCCGAGCGGCTCGCCATGACCGAGGAGAAGATCGGCGCGGAGACGATGGACTTCACCGAGACCGATGTGCTGGCCGAGCTCAACGAACTGACCGGCGGCCGCGGCCCGGACGTCTGCATCGAGGCGGTCGGGATGGAGGCCGTCGAGAGGAACACCCAGTTCGCCTACGACAAGGTCAAGCAGCAGTTGCGGCTGCAGGCCGAACGGCCGCTCACGGTCCGGGAGGCGATCTACGCCTGCCGCAAGGGCGGGTCGGTTTTCGTCCTCGGAGTCTTCGGCGGGATGTCCGACAAGTTCCCCTTGGGGGCCCTCATGAACAAGGGCCTTTCGCTCGCGGGCGCTCAGCAGCACGGTCACCGCTACATCCCCATGCTCCTGGAGCGCGTCGCCAACGGAGAGCTCTCGACCGGTCACGTCGGGACGCACGAGATGACACTCGACGAAGCCTCCAGGGGCTACGACCTGTTCAAGAACAAGAAGGACGGCTGCGTGCGCTCGGTGTTCCGCCCGCACGGCTGACCGTTTCGACCGGTTCGGCGGACCTCCCGGTCGCGCGCTCCACGGCGCGCCGGGAGGTCGCCTTTCGGGCGCCCCGGTGCGCGCCCGATGGGCCCCGGCCCGTACGCCCGGCGGGGGTACGGTGCTCAGAGGCCGGCCAGCGGGGTTTGCTGATGCATCGCCATCTTGTGGCCTTCCAGGTTCTTCACGTAGACGCTGCTGATCAGGGCGGTGTAGGGGGGATCGCCGGCGCGTTGCGCCGTGACCCGATAGGTCAGAACGGCCGTACCGTCGCCCAGAGCCGTGGTCTGCGGCTCAGTGATCTCGAAGCGGGACCACGGCGGGGCCTGTTCCATCGCGCGTACCGACGCCTCCCGGCCGAGCACGCCTATCGGCAGCACCATGAAGGCGTCCCCGGTGAGCCGGTCCCGGTAGAAACCGCCGCCGGAGCCCGACGACAGCGCCCTCCATCCCTGGGTCTCGAGATCAAGCAGCTCCTCGTGAAGCGCGTCGGATGTCCTGGGGGTCTCGGGACCGGTCATGGGCGGGTCTCCTCACAGGTAGCGCAGCCACAGATGGGGCACGGCGAGATCCACGGTAACGGCGGTAACCACGCTCGAACCGGTGGAACACTGCCCACAGCCCGGCGAGGGTCAGGGCGAACACCACCAGCCAGGCCGGCCGATGGATCGCCCAGGCCACCAACGCCGTCGTGCCGCCCACGCCCGCGGCCAGGAGAACGGCGGCCGCACGCCGCGAGTGGAGCGCACCCTTCGCCCACGCGATCCCGAGCAGATAGGGGACCAGCCAGCCGCCCGGCACGTTGATCCAGCCGAGCCACGCCGGACCGTCCAGGCCCAACCTGGCGAGGTCGGCGACCGCCACCACGGCCGCCGCCGCCGCCCAGGGCCTCAGCCGGCACAGCAGCGGAGTCAGCGTGGTCAGCCCGGCGTAGACGCACAGAAACCACAGCGGGCTCAGCGCGAGCTTCACCAGAGGAGCCGGGGCCGGGCCGGTCGCCATGAGCACGAGCGCGATGACCACCCAGGCGGCCAGCAGCACCATCACCGGCCGGAACAGCCGGACCAGCCGCAGGCGGATCCAGCGGTGGGCCGGGCCGGGACCCCGCAGCGGCCGGCGCCCGCTCGGCGGCTCCCGGGGAGACCCCCGTCCAGGATGGGGACCCTGCGAGCAGCGGGTCCGCTCACGCGCCGGGCCGGAGGCCCACGCCAGCCCTGATCATCGGCTTGCGGCCAGGACGGGAACACTGCCCGGGCCTCTGGTGTTATGCAGGAGCACGCGATCGAAGGGTTCGCGGTGGATCGATGATCCGCCGGCCTGGGCCCTCGTTCCCCGGCCAGTGCGGGAAGACTTCGCGAGCCTCTGGTGTTGTACAGAAGCACGCGGTCGAGAGTCCGTACCGGGTCAGGGATCCGCATCGGTCTCGATCACCGGCTTGTCGGCCAGGGCGGGAACACTGGCCGGGTCTCTGGTGTTATACAGGGGCACGGTCAAGGGTTCACGCAGGTCAGAGGCCCGCGTTGCTCTTGATCATCGGTTTCCCGGCCGGTGCGGGAAGAATCGGCCGCGCTCTGGTGTTATACAAGGGCACGGTCGCGAATCCGCGTCGGACGGTTGAGTCCGCGAGCGGACGGGGCCGATGGAGATGGGGCCGGTGGAGGAAACTCCCGGCACCGTCGGCGTGCCACCCCTGGGGTTCTGGACACCGAGGTCGGTCAGTCACGATTTGGGACTGAGACC
>DASYNF010000224.1:0-2428 GCA_036008685.1 Actinomadura sp.
TCGGTTCCGGCGGGTCGGGCAGCGTGTCGGCGACCGTCGCGTCGCGGATGCCCATCGGGCGCGGGCGGCCCGCGGTGGTGTCCCGCGCGGTCTGGTGCTCGGCCTCGGCGTTGATCTCCGCGCCCAGCAGGATCAGGTAGCAGGTGAGGTACAGCCACAGCATCAGGACGATGACGCCGGCGATCGCGCCGTAGGTCTTGTCGTAGGAGCCGAAGTTGTTGACATAGAGGCTGAACAGCAGGCTGACGATCGCCCAGGTGACGGTGACGACGACCGAGCCGAGGCTGACCCACCGGAATCTCGGCGCGTCCCGGTTGGGGGCGACCCGGTAGAGCACCGCCAGCGACCCGGCCATGAGCGCGAGCAGCGCCACCCAGCGCAGCACCTGCGCCAGGATCCTGCCGACGACGCCCAGGTGCAGTGCGTTCAGCACCGCAGGGACGACGGCGATGAGCCCGACCGTGAGCAGCACGAAGACGATCGCGCCGAGGGTCAGCGCCACCGACAGCAGCTTCAGCTTGATGAAGCTGCGGGTCTCCTCCTCGTCGTAGGCGATGTTCACCGCGGCCACGAGGTGGCCCACGCCGCTCGAGGCGCTCCACAGCGCGACCAGGATGGAGACGACCAGCCCGACGGTCAGCGCCCCGCCACTGTGCGAGGTGATGTTCTTGAGCTGCTCGGCGATCAGGTCGGCCGCGCTCTTCGGCAGCGACTTCGAGAACTGCTCGACCTGGCGGGACACCGTCTGCGGCGAGGCCACCAACCCATAGATGGAGATGATGGCGATCAGGGCGGGGAAGATGGCCAGGAAGCCGAAGAACGCCACGCCGGCGGCGATGATCGGCATGTTGTCGGCCTTGTGCTCCGCCCAGGCGCGCTCGACGATCTGCAGCCAGCCACGCGGCGGGATCTGGGTGGGCCTGTCCGCGGTGACGCCGGGCAGCGCCCGCTCGCTGGGCAGGTGGTCGGGCAACTGGTCACCGTCGGCGTGCGGGCTCCGTGCCGCGGAGTCTTCGGCCGCTGCGCGACGGCCGGCCTTCTCTTCGACCCGCTGCTTGATCCGATCGACCGCGCTCTCGCGGTGTTCGATGTCGGCCATGTCGGTTCCCCCGGGGGTGAGCCGCCCGGTCTGACCGGGCGGGTCGATGGGGAGGGGTGTCCCGCGGCGAGGCTGTCAGTCGCCCGGCCACTTCCCGGTGAGCTTGGTGAAGCCGCGCGCGCCGGCCCGGTCGATCGCCGCCTTCGTGGCCGCGAAGATGGCTCCCTGGAGGGCCGCGGCGATCACCGCCTCGGGCATCGAGTACTCGCTCTCCAGGGCCTTCGGCGCGTCGTCCTCGTTGGAGATCTGCTTCCAGACCAGCTTGAAGATCGCTCCCGAGAGGGCGCCGGCGAGGACGCCACCCAGCAGGCCGACCGGCTTGTAGGCGGCTTTGGCTCCCTTGTTCATCGCCTCCTCCTCCACAAGACCAGTGCCACGACGAACCGCATCAACAGCGCGGTGCCGGTGAGCACGCCCGGCGGATTCTCGCGGGGCGGGTGACCTGTTCGGTGAGCGCGCCGACCAGCTGACCGGTCGCTGTCTTCGACGGATCGGGGGGCGGCGTGTCCGCGCGGCTGCCCCTGGTGCCGGGCTGGGTCATCGGTCCTCCGTCCCTGGCGCGCGGCGACGGCGACGGCGTTCAGACCGTGCACCTTCATGCCCACACCGGGACGGCGGTAATCCGGCTCAGGGGCACATCACCTGACGATTTCCGTGAGCTGCCGGAAGGCGTGACGTGCCCCCCGCTGACACCGGCCCGATCCGGTGGCGGGCCACGGGGCGGTGCGGGTGCGGCTGGGACGTGGCCAATGCTCAGGCCGTGAAGTTCACGGACACCAGCACCGACCACCTCGACCTGGCGGGGCCACGTCAGTAGTCGGGGACCCGTGGGGCGAGGTCGGGGCGGCCCGGCGGCCGCGCGAAGACACAGCGGCGCACCCCCGCCGCCGCCACGGCGCTCAGTTGCCCTGGGCTTCCAGACGCTGCTGATCAGTTCCCCCGGAGCCTGATCCGTTGGGCTACGTGCCGAGTCCCCCTCGGACACCCGCATGAAGCTCCACGTGAGGGCGCTCACGGCGGCGGGACACCTGGCCGAATCCCGGGGTGGTCCGCCTCGTCGCTGTCGCGGGCGCCGCCTCCGGGGAACATGGGGACACGTCGGTCAGCCCGGCCGCGACTGGGCGGCTGACGCCGAGCCACCAGGCCCTAGGCCCCTGACCCGCGTCCGCGGTTCCGCGGATCATGGGGAACGCACGCCTTCGCACGCACCAGCAGGGAGGGGTTGTCATGTACGTGGGTGCCATTCACACCATCAGGGACGCCGACGCCTGGGCCGAGATGATGCGGAGCCTCGGGCCCGACAGTTTTCCGGCCGGCCTCGAGCTGCTC
>DASYNF010000225.1:0-4299 GCA_036008685.1 Actinomadura sp.
GCAGGATCGATAGCTGGAAAGCCAGGCTGAAACAGGGGAGTGTCGGACCGATCGCCTCATAACCCAGAGGTCGTAGGTTCGAATCCTACCCCCGCTACTAGGAAGAACGGCCCTCAGGACATCGTCCTGGGGGCCGTTCTCATGTCTCGGTAGTAGGACCGGTGGTACGAGCGGTCTCAGCCGGTGCCGCGGGCGTCGTCCTGCGAGCGCTTCACCGCCGTGGTGGTGGTTGCGCCGGTCGGGGTGATGGTCCAGGGCGTAGGGGATGTCGATCCCAGGACGGCCCGGAGGCTGTCCCCGCCAGCCAGTCAGACGCCGTCGCAGCCTGCGGACAGCACTGCCGGATAGCCCTCTTTCGGCTCGAGGCGCCGCCTCCGGCGGCGCGGGTCGGCGAGCGCCGGCCCGCTCGTCTCGCTCGCTCCTGCCTCCGGCCCGCTCGCGGCCGGCGGGTCCGACACCCGCCGGCCCAGCGGCCAGAGGAGCGCCTGACCATGAGCCCGACGACAGTCAGGCATGTCTATCCCTGATGAGCCGCATGGGCGCTCGCGCCAAGCGAACGGACTCGCGGCGCTCGAGCTCGGCGAACCTCCGCGCGGCCTCTGCCTTGGCACGCAGCTCGGCGGCGCGCTCGGAACCCTCGTCGGCCCTGCGCTCGAAGGTGGCGGCGACGACGTCCTCGGTGTCGGCGATCTGTGCGGCAAGGGAGGCCAACCGAGCTCGAAGGTCGCGAGCGCGATCGTGACTGGCCTGTGCCCTCGCCCAAAGCCCGGTCCAGTCCTGCTCGTCCACGTCCTACTCCGCCGGTGCGAGACGTGAGCGGTCGATCACGGACCACACCGTCTTGCCGTCGCCATCGCGATCGGCACCCCACGCCGCACTGAACTGGCGGACCAAGGCGAGCCCGAGCCCGGGCTGGCGGCCGGAGTTCGAGTCCAGGCGATGAAGCTCCACGGGCATCGCCGGTGAGCCGTCTCGCACCTCGACACACACCCCGTGACGGGTTGACATGACTGCCACAGTGAACGGGGTACAGGCGTGGGTGATGGCACTGGACGCCAACTCGTCAGCCATGAGCAGCGTTGTGGCGGCCAGCTCGCTCTCCGGAGTCACTCCCAGGGCGACGAGGGCGCGGCTGACATCGGCACGGACGTTGCTGAGCTCGGCGGCATCGGACTCGTACACGGCGGGAACACCGGCTCCTTCCCGATGCCGAGGCCGCGTGTGGTGGCCCGCATCGCGAGGCTGTCTCTCTGCACTCCCGCGTACTCCTACCCGTTTCTTCGGTACCTACTCGCATGATCTGAAGTCCGGGCTCCGCCCGGACCCGGACACCGCTCAGAGATCTGTGAGTGTCGGTGGTGGTGATCCCCTCACGGCACGCCGAGACGGCAGCCAGACCGAGGGCCGGGCACAAGGCGGGAAGCCATACCTTGCAAGGGTCCCCAGGAAAAGGGCATCGTCCTGGGCCGTTCTGGTTTGCCGGGTCGGCAACGAAGTTCGTCAGGTGGCTCGGTCCGGCCCAGAGCGGGCACATGGAACACACCCAGACCGCCCCCTTCGACGAGCCTCGACCTTCCGGCGTCCAGCACGGACATCAGCACGGCCAGCACGGTGATCCGGAGGCGGCTCCGGCGCAGTGGTTCAGCCAGGAGTTCTGGGACGCGCGGTACAGCGGGGAGCCGGTGTGGTCGGGCAGCCTCAACCCGTTGCTGGTCCGGTACGCCGCCGACCTGACAGCCGGCGCCGCGCTGGACGTGGGCAGCGGCGAGGGTGCCGACGTCCTGTGGCTGGCTTCTCGCGGATGGACGTGACCGGGGCCGATGTCTCCCCGGTCGCATTGCGCCGCTCTGCGGAACTCGCTGAGCAGGCCGGACCGGAGATCGCCGCCCGGGCCACGTGGCAGCACGCCGACGTGCTCGACTGGGCCCCGCCGGAGCAGCACTTCGACCTGGTCTCCGCACAGTTCATGCACCTGCTTCCGCCGGCGCGGGAATCCTTGCACCGCCGGCTGGCTGCCGCGGTCCGTCCAGGCGGCACCCTGCTCGTGGTCGGCCACCACCCCTCGGACCTGGACACCATGGAACGTCCCCATCCGTGCGAGATTTTCGCCACCGGTGAGGAGATGGCCGTCGTGCTGGACCCTGCGGAGTGGACCCCCGAGACGGGCGCGCCGGAGCGGCAGGCCACCGGCCCCGACGGCGCCGTCGTCACCCTTCGCGACGCGGTGCTTCGCGCCCTCCGGCGCGGGTGACCCGCGGGTGGGACAGGGCATCCAGGTAGAACGGTCCTCAGGACATTGACCTGAGGGCCGTGGCCCGTGCGCACGCGGTCAGGTGAGGGACCGCGCCACCTTCTCCAGGTGGTCCAGGGACTCCTGCATCCCGCCCTCCATTCCGGAGCCGAGGTGCGCGTCCCGATGCTCCTGGTTCTGGTGCTGTACGAGCATCGTCAGCGTGGTGATGCCGTCCTTCTCCACGAAGTCGATCGTGTTGAGGGCCTCGCCGTCCGGCATCCCCTCGAAGACCTCGGTGTTCACGATGCGCTCGTTCGGGACGATCTCGCGGAACTCGCCGTGGAACGCCACCTCGTACCCGCCGTCGGCCACCATCACGTAGCGCCAGCTGCCGCCGACCCGCAGGTCGACCGCGGCGCTCGATCACCTCGCCCCGATCCCCGCTCCACCATCGCGCGATCAGCTACGCGTCATCTCGACCATCTCTCTTCTCCCTCTCCTTGAGGTCCTCCAGGACGACGTCCATCCGGTCGAACCGCTCGGACCAGGACCGTTCGTGGGTGCGGACCCAGTCGTAGATCTGCCGGAGCGGCCGGCCGCCGAGCCGGTAGAGGCGCTGCCGGCCCTCGTCGCGCACCTCCGCCAACCCGACCTCGCGCAGCACCTTGAGGTGCTTGGACACCAGCGGCTATACCCATATAGGAATGTGTCCACCCCGGATGCTCAGGGGTCGGACCGACGGCCTCTCGCGAGCTCGGTCTCCAGCGCGTCGAGCCGCTGGCCGAAGAAGGAGCGGAACCGGCCCAGCCAGGCGTCGATCTCCTGCAGTGGGCCGGTGTCCACCACGTAGAGCCGCCTGGCGCCCTGCGCGCGGACCGAGGCGAAGCCGTTGTCCCGGAGGACCTTCAGATGCTGGGAGACGGCGGGCTGGGAGATGCCGAACTCGGCGTGGATGACCTCGACGACCGCCCCGGACGCCCGTTCCCCGTCCGCAAGCAGCTCGAGGATCCGGCGGCGGACCGGGTCGCCGAGGACGTCGAAGGCGTGCATACGTGAGGTTAACCCGGTCCAGGCTTCTATAAGCGACCGCCACTTCGCCAGTTCGGTGTTCAGTCGGGCCTGGATGCAGGCGGGGGCGAACGACGCGTTGACGCCCGCGCCCGCGAGGCCGGCCGGCTCGCCGTCCGACAGGCCGAAGGCATCCCGGGCCA
This sequence comes from Actinomadura sp., assembly GCA_036008685.1. Taxonomy (GTDB): domain Bacteria; phylum Actinomycetota; class Actinomycetes; order Streptosporangiales; family Streptosporangiaceae; genus Actinomadura_C. Next base: position 3,445 of record DASYNF010000225.1, read on the forward strand.
ACCCGTACTCGTCCGCGAGGCCGGCCCCGGTGACGGACGGCGCGTCCGTGTCCAGAATGACGGCGAGCCCGGCCTCGAGCAGCCGGGGGAGCGGATGCGCGGAGAGGGCCGGGACCAGCCCGAGTGCCACGTCGGACGACGGGCAGACCTCCAGCGGCACCTGCTGCTCACGCAGCTCCGCGACGAGTCCCGGGTCCTCCAGGACGCGCACGCCGTGCCCGATCCGCGTCGCCGCTCCCAGGGCCTCGCGGACGCTCGCGGGCCCGCCCGTCTCGCCCGCGTGGTGCACCAGCCGGATCCCGGCCTCGGCCGCCTCGTCGACGACCGGGGCGAAGGGCACCAGGGAAGGACTCTCCTCGCCCGCCAGCCCGATCGCGACGACCTCGCCGGGCCGGGCGAGCGCCAGGTCGAGGGTGCGCCGGAACCGTGCCACCGGGCGTCGACGGGAGTGGTCCAGGATCACCCCGAACGCGACGCCGGTCTCGGCGGCGCCGCCGCAAGGCCGTGGGCGTGGGCGAACTCGCGCAGCGTCGACGGCCGGACGGTGCTCTCGGCGTGGACGTGCAGGTGCGCCTTCGGCAACGAGCGGAGGTCCGGCACGACTGGCGACGCTAGTGAGCGCGAAGCGGACCCGCGACCGACATCAGGGATGATGCGCGGGTGGCTGGTCCCGTGCAGAACGTCCCGATCTCCGCCGAACCCATCCGGCTCGGCCAGTTCCTCAAGCTCTCCGGCCTGGCCGAGGACGGTGCGCACGCCCGCGAGCTGATCGAGGCCGGCGAGGTGACGGTCGACGGCCGGCCGGAGCTCCGTCGTGGGGCGCAGCTCCGCAGCGGCGCCGTGGTGGCGGTCGGG
>DASYNF010000226.1:0-15106 GCA_036008685.1 Actinomadura sp.
CGGGGCGGCCGGTGGCCGGCGCGGCGGACGACCCCGAGCGGCGTGGCGACGACCTGCCTTCCGGCGAGCAGGCCCGAAACGGCCGCGGCGATGACCACGATGGCCATCGCGGCCAGGCACAGCGCCGGCGGGACACCGACATCGGCCGGAGATCCCGGACTCAGGAACATCCTCCGGACGGCCCACTGGACCAGGAGGTACACGGCGGCGCCGGCGACCGTGCCGATCAGGGCCGCGCGGGTCGTCTCGAGCGCGCCGAGCAGCCGTACCTCCCGTGGCGTGGCCCCGGCCAGGCGCAGCGCGGCCAGCCGCCGTTCGCGGTCGGCGGCCGCGAGCCGGCCCGACTGGTAGAGGAAGGCCGCCACCGGGAGCACCAGCAGGCCGAACGCGAACGCGGTGCCGCCGCGGGTGCCCGGATCGCCCACGGGGCCGAACCGTTCATCGAGCTTGCCGTGCAGGGCGAGCACGTTGGCGCCGCCGAAGAGGAACCAGGTCGCGAGGGCCGCGCCCATCGCCATGAGCCGCCTGCGCGCCCGCTCGGCGGGGGACTCGCCGCGGCCGAGCATCCCCGCGAGAGCGAGGAGCGTGGTCATGCCATCACCCCATCGGCCGCGACCCCATCGGCCGCGACCCCATCGCGCAGCACGATCTCGCGGTCGGCGTACGCGGCGACCTGGTTGTCGTGCGTGACGATGACGACCGTCGAGTCGTTCGCCCGCGCGGCGGTCAGCAGGAGCGAGAGCACCCGCTCACCGGCGACCGAGTCGAGTGCGCCGGTCGGCTCGTCGGCAAAGATCACTTTCGGGCCGGTGACGAGCGCCCGGGCCACCGCGACCCGTTGGAGCTGGCCCCCGGACAGCTCCGCCGGACGAGCGTCGGCGATCTCGGTGGCGCCCACCTGTTCCAGCCAGGAGCGGGCGATGGTCGTCGCCTCCTCGCGGCCGTGCCGGCCGAACAGCAGCGGCAGCGCGACGTTCTCCGCGGCGGTCAGTTCGGGAACGAGGCGGCCGAACTGGAAGACGATGCCGAAGTGATCGCGGCGCAGCCGGGTGCGGGCGGTCTCGCCGAGGTCGTCGATGCGCCGGCCGTCGTAGTCGACCTCGCCCTTCTCCGGGCACATGATCCCGCTCAGGCAGTGCAGAAGCGTGGACTTGCCGGAGCCGCTCGGCCCGGTGATCGCGACGATCTCGCCGGGCTCGATCGTCACGGACACGCCGCGCAGCGCGTGGGTGCGGCCGAAGGCCTTCTCGATGTTCCGGGCTTGTAGCAGGGTCACGCGTGGACCTCCTGGGTGAGTTCGCCGATCCGCTGCCTGGCCGTCTCCATCCAGCGCAGGTCGGCGTCGAGGTGGTGCAGGGCGTGGTCGGTGGCGAGCATCTCGCCCACCGAGAGCCCGCCGGCGGCCTTGCGGGCCGTCAGCTCGCGCATCCGGTCCAGATGCGCGGTCCGCTGCCGGAGGAGGTATCCGTCGGCCGATCCCTCCGCGATCAGGGCGAGCACCACCCGGGTGAAGAGCGGACTCGAGAGGTACGGGGCCGGTTTCTCGACCTGGGACAGCCAGCGGCGCACCTCGTCGGTGCCATCGCCGGTGATCTCGTAGACCGTCCGCTCGGGACCGGCCTCCTGGACGGTGTGGGCCACGGCCACCATGCCGTCGCGCTCCAGGCGCTGCAGGGTGGCGTAGACCTGCCCGTACGCGAGCGGCTTCGTCCCGGGAAGCCGCGTGTCGTGCTCGCGCTTGAGTTCGTAGCCGTGCTTCGGCCGCTCGGTCAGCAGGCCGAGCATGATGTGCCCGATAGACATGGCACGACTATACGCTCTATGTATTCATCAAGTGAATAGATAGAGCGAACAGTCCTCGCCCCGCCTCATGCACTGCCGAATCGCCGGGCGGTCCTCAGCGGGGTTCGGAGAACCAGCCGAGGAACTCCTCCATCTGGAACATCCTCGCGGTGTCCCGCGCGGACGGCGTGCCCGCCGCCGGGTCCGCGCCGGCGTCCAGCAGGGCGCGGACCACCTCGGGCTCCTTCTTGAAGACGGCGCCGGCGAGCGGGGTCTGGCCGCGGTCGTTGACCCGGTCCGGGTCGGCACCCCGGGTCACCAGGGCCCGGACCGTGTCGGCGTGCCCGTGGTAGGCGGCGAGCATCACCAGCGTGTCGCCCTTGTCGTTCATGAGGTTGACCGGCACCCCGGCGTCGACGTAGGCGGTCAGCTGTCCGGTGTCGCCCTGACGCGCGAAATTGAACACCCGTCCGGCTATCTCGATGATCTCCGGGTCGATTTCGGACTCTTCCACCACACCATCCTGACATGGGCACGGCTCTGATCCAGTACGGCCTGATCCCGTACGGCCCTGACCCGGGCGCCGCACCGCGGGCCGAGTGCCGCGGGGGTCTCGGTCGTGTTCCCGGCGACCGTGGCCGCGATCACGGCGCGCACGCCCGGCGGGGTCAGTCGTCGTGGACCAAGAGGTTCAGCAGCCAGCTGACCACGCCCACGATGATCGCGCCCCAGAAGGCCGCCCCGAAACCGGACACTTCGAAGGGCAGGTTGAGCTTGCCCGCGAGCCAGCCGGTGAACCACAGCAGCAGGCCGTTCACCACCAGGGCGATGAGGCCGAGGGTGAGGATGTAGAAGGCGCACCCGACCTTCCTGATGACCGGCTTCAGGAAGCCGTTCACCAGGCCGAAGATCACGGCGACGGCCAGCAGCGTGCCGATCCGCTTCGGCGTCGTGCCGGTACGGAGGTCGATGCCGTCCACGAGCGCGGTCGCGACCCAGAGGGCGACCGCGGTGAGAGCTACTCTGAGTAGGGTCTTCACCACTCGATCATTGCACGAAGCCGTCGAGATGCGAATACTCGGCAATCCGGATAAAAAGGCGCCCGGCCGTCCCCGCGAGGACGACCGGGCGCGAGATGGATCGCAGGCGAACGACTACTTGTCCCCCGGCTGAGGAGCCGGCTTCGCGGGTACGACCGTTCGGGCCACCTGCCCGTTCTCGGACCCGTTGTTCATGGTGGACAGCAGCTGCCGGGCGACGCCGAGCCCGGTCCCGCCAAGGGTGAGGGCCTTGGCCAGCATGTCCTCGATTCCCTCGGCGCCGTTGAGCACGATCATGTGCTCCACGTTGCCGAAGGCCTTCGAGCCGGCCTCCACGATCTGCGGCCAGTTCTCGGCGAGCTGCTGAGCGATGACCGCCTCCTGGTTCTCGGCCAACGCCTGGGCCCGAGCCTTGATCGCCGCCGCCTCGGCGAGACCCTTGGCCCTGGCGGCCTCGGCCTCGGCGAGACCCCTCGCCCGCGCCGCGGAGGCCTCCGCCTCACCACTCACCCGGATGGCCTCGGCATCGGCCTGCGCCCGCTTGATCTGTGCCTCCCGCTCGGCCTCGGCGAGGGTCACGGTCTCATAGGCCTTCGCGTCGGCCGGCTTGCGGATCGTGGCGAGCAGCTGCTTTTCCGCCCGCTCGGCCTCGAGCTCGGCGGCCTTGGTCTCGTGCACGAGGACCTGCTGGCGCGCCTCGGCCTCGGCCAGCGGACCGGCCTGCTGCTGCCGGGAGATGGCGGTGTCGATCTCGGCCTGAGCGGCGGCCTGCTTGATGCGGCTGTCCCGGACGGCCGCGGCGTTGAGGGCGGCGGCCTCCTGCTCGCGTTGCGTGGCCTCCTGGTCCCGTTCCGCTTCGGCGATACGGGCGCTCGCGGCGACCTTGGCGGCATGTGGACGGCCGAGATTGGTGATATAGCCGGTCTCGTCGTCGATCTCCTGGATCTGCAGCGAGTCGACCACCAGGCCGAGCTTGCTCATCTCGTCCGCGGCCGAACTGCGGGCCTCACTGGTGAGGCGCTCCCGGTTGAGGATGAGGTCCTCGACGGTGAGGTTGCCGATGATGGAGCGCAGATGACCGGTGAACAGCTCGTGGATGGCTCCGTCCATGGAGCTCTGCTGTTCGAGGAACCGCCGTGCCGCGTTGGCGATGGAGGCACGGTCGTCGCCGACCTTGTAGATGATCACCCCGCGTACGTGGACCGGGATGCCCTGCTGGGTGACGCAGGAGACCTCCAGGTTGGCCGCCCGGCTGTCCAGCCGCAGCCGCCGTGCGACCTGGAAGCCCGGCAGGACCGAGGTCCCCTTACCGCTCACGATCTTGAACCCGAGGCTGTCCGCGGACTCGGCGTTCTTCGATCGGGCGCCGAGGCCGGAGATGATCAGAGCTTCGTTCGGCTCCGCCACCCGCCACACCATCTTGAACACTGCGATGAGCACGATGATCGCGGCGACAGCCCCGATCCCCACGACCGCGCCTACCGGCATGGTTCCTCCTGTTTTGAATTGTCGGCGAAGACCTCGGCTGAGGACGTCGGCCTCACATAGACGCTCGGGCCACGTAAACGGTTCGCGGCGGGTAATACTCCATCACCACGATGATCGAGCCGACGGAGATCTCATCTCTCGGATCGAGAGGATGGGCATAGAAGGCCTCGACGCCGCCGCGGATGGCGATCATGACCTCGCCGACGAGGCCAGGGCCGATCCTGCCGGTGACCCTGCCCTGTTTGCCGATCACCGAGACTCCCCTCGTATGCGACCGCCGCGCGGCCATGGCACGCTATCCGTAATCACGCATTCCGCGTGAGTCTCAACTCACGACCGATTCAGGGCAGAATCCGCTCGGCCTGGTCATAGGCCTGACGGGCGATCTTTTCGGCCTCCGTGCGGGTGACGTTCGGCCCGTACAGGGTGATGGTCGCGAGATAGCCACGGGACTTCAGCACGACGTACCACGTCTTCACATGGGACGTGCCGCTGGTCGTGGCCATCCCGACGGTGCGCGACCCGTCACCGAGCCGGCCCCGCGTGGCCTCGACGACATAGTGATCGGACCACTGGTCGTCCACGCGGGCGCGGAACCTGCGGCAGTCCGGCGGGACGCGCACGTTGACCTCGCGGTCGGCGGTGTCGACCGCCACGCGGATCAGCATCTCGGTGACCTTCTGGCCGTCGCTCTTGGCGAAGGACGTGATCGCCGCTGGTGCGGACACCTGGGCGGTGTTGAAGCCGTGGCCGGTTGCGGCGCACCGGGGTTTGTCCAGCCTGACCTGGCTCTGCAGCCGGTTGACGCTCTGGATGGCGTCGAGCGAGCCGTATTCGCCGGAGTCCGGCTCTCCGGCTCGCTGATAGCCGGGGAGTTCCGTCAAAAGCGCCTGCTGGAGCTGGTCGGAGGTATAGCCGGTCCCCACCGGCGCGTTGGCGAGGCCTCCGCCCGGTCCAGGCCGGTCGCCGCCTCCGCCTCCACACCCCCCGGCCGCCAGTGCCAGGACGACGATGACGGCGGTCGCCCGCCCGGCCAGAGAAAAACCGCACCGCATGGCCGCGACCCTACGCGGATCGGGCGTTACGTCACCGATACGACACGCGCCGAGGAGTCCCGGTTCGTACGGGGCCCTGCCGGTCGGCGGGCCGGTCGGCGGGCCGGTCGGCGGGGGCGCCGGCGGGCCCGCCGGCTCGTCAGCGGCGTGCCGCACGCTCGTTGTAGGTCCCGGTGTATTCCTGGCCGGAGAGCTTCTGGATCGTCCCGATGATCTCGTCGGTGACGGTGCGCCGTGCCTTGGCCGGGGGCAGGTCCTGGTAGCCGGAGAAGTCCATGGGCGGGCCGATCCGTATGGTCGCTCGTACGCCCATCCGAGGCCAGGCGGCACCGACCGGCTGGATCCGGTCGGTCCCCTCCAGCCCGATCGGCAGGACCTTGGCGCCGGAGGCCAGCACGAGCCACCCCACGCCGGTGCGGCCCCGGTAGAGGCGCCCGTCCTCGGAGCGCGTGCCCTCCGGATAGATGGCGAAGGCGCCCCCGTCACCCAGGATCTCGACGGCCTGCTCCAGCGCCCCCATCGCGGCGCGCTGGGCGCCCCGCTGGATCGGGACGTGCCCGAGGGTGCTCATGAACCAGCGGACGAACCGGCCCTTCAGGCCCTTGCCCTCGAAGTAGGACGCCTTGGCGATGAAGGACACGGGCCGTGGGATCGCGAGCGGAATGATGAAGCTGTCGATGAACGACAGATGGTTGCTGGCCACGATCAGCGGACCGTCCGCGGGAACGTGCTCGACCCCCTCGACACGGGATCGGAACAGCAGTCGCAGGAACGGGGCGACCACCCGCCGCAGGAACGTCTCGAACACACAGCCTCCAGAATCCACCGCCACTGTAAGGGCGACTCGCCAGTAGGGCACATGGCGGCTCACTCCGTACCCCGGTGGCTCAAGAGTGTCCCAATCCGGTACGCCCATCCGGTCAAAATGGGACTAGTATCACCAAACCATGGCAAAACACTCTCCACGGACGATCTGCCACGGAGCCGAGGAGGACTGATGGCCCTGACCCACAGGCTGAGCACCGTGCCGTTCCGGCTGCCCCGCACTCGAGGTCTGATCTCGGTGGAACGTGACATCCCCGTACCCATGCCGGACGGTGCCACACTGCTCGCCGACCGCTATACACCGGTCGGCGCCCGGCACGCGCCGACGATCCTGGTGCGGACGCCGTACGGACGGCGCGGTCTCCCCGGAGTGATCAACGGGGTCCCCTTCGCCTATCGCGGCTACCAGGTCCTCGTCCAGAGCGCGCGCGGGACGTTCGGCTCGGGCGGCGAGTTCGACGCGCTGGCGGAGCGGGAGGACGGCCTGGCCACCGTCGCCTGGCTGAAGCGGCAGCCGTGGTTCAACGGCTCCTTCGCGACCTACGGCGCCAGTTACCTGGGCTATTCGGCCTGGTCCCTCGCGGCCGAGGCGGGCCCCGAGCTCAAGGCGATGGCGACCTCGGTGTCGGCCTCCCAGTTCCGCGAGGCCGCGTACGTCGGCGGAGCGTTCGCTCTCGAGGCCACCCTCAGCTGGATCGACATCACGGCGCGTTCGGAACGGCCGCTCGGCCTGCTGTCCGCGGGGCTGTTGTCCCAGCGCCGGGCGTTGCGGGCCGCGCGGTCGGGCCGGCCACTGGCCGAGCTCGACGCGCTGACCACCGGGTCCGCGGTGCCGTTCTTCCAGAACCTGCTGGAGCACCACGAGCCCGGAGGGTCGTTCTGGGACAACCGTGATCACAGCGCCACGGTCGGGGACGTGACGGCGGCGGCGAACATGGTCGGCGGGTGGTACGACGCCTTCCTCCCCTGGCAGGTGCGGGACTACGTCGCCATGCGGGCGGCCGGCCGTCGTCCCTATCTCACCATCGGACCGTGGTGGCATGCCGACGCGCGGCACGTGATGGCGTCGATGCGCGAATCCCTCTGCTGGTTCCAGGCGCACCTGCGCGGCGACTTCTCCAGGCTCCGGGCCCACCCGGTGCGGCTGTTCATCACCGGAGCCGGTGAGTGGCGCTCCTACCGGGACTGGCCCGTGCCGGGCATCCGTTCCCGGCGGTGGTTCCTGCAGCCGGGCCGCGCGCTCGCGGAGAGCGCTCCGCCGGCCTCGGACCCGGACACCTATCGCTATGACCCGGCCGACCCGACCCCCACCCTGAGCGGGCCGACCCTCGTGGGCAGCGCCAAGCCGGTCGACAACCGTCCGATCGAGAGCCGGCCGGACATGCTGGTGTTCTCCAGCGAGGTGCTCCGCTCCGACCTGGAGATCATCGGCCCGGTCGGCGCGGATCTGTTCGTACGGTCGGATCGCCAGCACACCGACTTCGTGGTGCGGCTCTGCGACGTCGCGCCGGACGGCACGTCCCTCAACGTCTGTGAGGGGGGCCTGAGGCTGAGGCCCGGGGGGTTTCCCGCCGATGGTGACGGCGTCCGCCGGGTCGAGATCGAGCTGTGGCCGGCCGGGCACCGCTTCAAGCGCGGCCACCGGCTCCGCGTGCACGTGGCGAGCGGCTCCCATCCCAAGGTGGCCAGCAACCCGGGTACGGGCGAACCGATCGGCACGGCGGCCACGTGGGTCACCGCCGAGCAGGAGGTCTTCCACGACCCGGACCGGCCCAGCGCGATCATCCTCCCGGTCGTCCCCTCCTCGCTCTGAGTCCCCCGGCCGCGGCGATGCGGGTCACGGCGAAGCGGACCGGGGCGCCGGGCCGGGCCTGGGCCGCGGCGGCCAGGTCCGCGGGGGGCACGACCCCGATCACGGGGTAACCCCCGGTGGTCGGATGGTCGGCCAGGAAGACCATCGGCCGCCCGTCCGGAGGGACCTGCACCCCACCGAGGACCATGCCCTCGCTGGGCAGCTCCTGGTGCACGGCCCGCTCCAGCGCGGGTCCATCGGTGCGAAGGGCGATGCGGTTGCTGGCCGCGGCGACCTGGTAGCGGGCCGTGGCCAGGCCGTCCACCGCCGCCTGGGTGAACCAGTCATGCCGTGGTCCGAGGATCAGCCGGAGTGTCAGGCCGGATGCCGGCGCCGACAACGGTGCCGCGTCGAGCGTGCCGAGCGGCCCGGGCCGGCCGGACGGCGTGCCGAGCGGCAACCGCGCGCCGTCCGACAGCGGGGGCGGCCCCAGCCCGGACAGCAGGTCGGTGGCGCGGCTGCCGAGCGTCGGCGGCACGTCGACGCCTCCCGAGAAGGCGACGTAGCTGCGCACTCCGTGCACGGCCGTGCCGACCTCGACGAGCCCGCCCGCGGGTACGTGGACCGGCGCTCCCCAGGCGACCGGACGGCCGCAGGCTCGGACCGGGGCGGTCGCGCCGGTCACGGCGACCGTCGCCGCCCGGTGCAGACGCACCGCCGTGCCGGTGAGCGTGGTCTCCAGTGTGGCGGCCGACTCGGGGTTGCCGACCAGGCGGTTGGCCAGCCGGTGGGCCGGCTCGTCCAGCGCTCCGCCCCGGGGGACGCCGAGCCGCGCGACACCACGGCGGCCGAGGTCCTGAACCGTCGTCAGCGCTCCGGCCCGGATGACCTCGATCATCGGTCCACCGGCACGAACCGCACCCGGGTCCCCGGGGTGAGAAGCGCGGCCGGCTCCCGTGCCGGGTCCCACAGCACCAGGTCCGTACGGCCGATGAGCCGCCAGCCGCCGGGGGAGGACCGCGGGTAGACACCCGTGTAGGAGCCGGCCAGGCCGACCGACCCGGCCGGCACGGAGGACCGCGGTGTGGGGAGCCGGGAGACGTCATAACGCTCCGGCAGGCCGGTCAGGTAACCGAAGCCGGGGGCGAATCCGCAGAAGGCCACGCGAAACTCCGTGGCGGCGTGCACCCGGGCCACCTCGTCCACCGTGACGTCCCACAGCGCCGCGACGTCGGCGAGGTCCGCGCCGTCGTAGGTCGTCGGGACCTCGACCAGGGCCCCCGCGTCGGCGGCCTGCGCGGGGATGTGCCAGGCCGGCAGATCGCGCGCCAGCGCGCCCGGATCATCGAGTCCGTCGAGCAGGACGGTACGGGCGGCCGGCACGACCTCCTGGACCGGCGGCAACGCGCCCGCGGCGCGACGGCGGACGATCTCGGCGTGCAGCGCCTGGACCTCCGTGTCGGAACCGACCTCGATCAGCAGGGCTCGGGTCCCCACCCGCAGGACCCTCATGCGAAGGGCCGCACCGTGGCGCCCGCCTCCGACAGTGCCCGGCGGATCCGGCGGGCCAGCAGTGGAGCCGACGGGGTGTCGCCGTGGACGCACAACGACCGTGCCCGTACGGGCACGTGCTCCCCGGTGATGGCGACCACCGTGCCCTCGCAGGCCATCCGGATCGAACGGGCGACGATCTCGTCCTGGTCGTGCAGGACCGCGCCGGCCTCGCGGCGTGACACCAGGGTCCCCGCCCCGGTGTAGGACCGGTCGGCGAAGGCCTCGGTGACGGTCGGCGAGCCGGCCGCCTCGGCCGCGCGGTGCAGTGCCGAACCGGGCAGGCCGAGCACCGGCAGCGCCGGGTCGCAGCGCCGGATCCCCGCCACCACGGCGGCGGCCTGTTCCTCGTCGCCGACCGCCCGGTTGTACAAGGCCCCGTGCGGCTTGACGTAGGACACCCGGGCGCCCGCGGCCCGGGCGAAGACCTCGAGCGCGCCGATCTGGTAGGTCACCTCGTCGGCCAGCTCCTCGGGAGGTACGTCCATGGCGCGCCGGCCGAAGCCCGCCAGGTCCCGATAGGAGACCTGGGCTCCGATGCGGACCCCGCGCTCCGCGGCCCGTTCGCACACCCGGCGCATGATCGACGGATCGCCGGCGTGGAAGCCGCACGCGACGTTGGCGCTCGTGACGATGTCGAGCAGGGCGTCGTCGTCGGTCAGGATCCAGCGGCCGAAGCCCTCGCCGAGGTCGGCGTTGAGGTCGATGACGGGGCTGTGGGCGCCGGGACCGTCGACGGCCTTGCCAAGGTCACCGCCGTGGTCACCGTCGTGGGGAGCGGTCATATCTCCACCTCTCGCATCCGGTCCGTGATCTGGCGCTCCGCGGTGTCCAGGTAGTCGGTGAGCTCCCGTTCGGCGGCGGCGAGGTCGCCCGTGGCGAGCAGATCGGCGATATCCCGGTTGCGCCGCAGATAGGGCGCGTGGAACTCCGGTGGCGACGGCATGACGTGGAAGGCCAGCCGCAGCTCGGCCAGCAGCCGCCGCATGAACTCATCGATCCGGGCGCTGCCGGCCAGCTCGGCCAGGGCCCGGTGGAAGTGCAGGTCCGCGGTGGCCACCGCGGGCCATTCGCGAGCCGCGGCCGCGCGCTCGCCCTCCGCCACCGCCTCCTGTACGGCGGCCAGCCGAGCGGGCCCGGCCGCCGTGGCGTTGCGTATCCCCGCGGCCTCGATCGCCCGCCGTGCCGTGAAGACGTCCGCCACGTCGCCGGCGGTCAGCTTGCGCACCGCGACGCCGCGGTTCATCTCGTAGGTGAGGAGCCGCTCCTGGACGAGCAGCCGGAAGGCTTCGCGGAGCGTGTTGCGGGAGATCCCGACCAGCGCCGCGATGGAGGCCTCCGAGAGCCTGACGCCCGGTTCGAGACCCCCCTCGGCGATGTGAGTGCGGAGCACGTCGGCCACCCGGTCCGCGGTGCTGGTCCGGGCGAGGAGATGCCGGTCCGCGGTCAGCGCGGCCATGGTGCTCGGGCTGGGGCCTGGCAGGGCTGGTTCCTCCTGTCGTGACGGCACTTCGGACTGGGGACGTCACCGCGGGGCTCCGCCACGAGAGCGCTCCCGTAGGTGAGGGGGATACGGCTCCCGAAGTTTTTCACGTCGGCCCACGGGCGTTCTTGTGGGATTGTTCAACAATACTTTAACCTCACGAAGGAAGCTCTCCGCTGCCCGTAAGAGGCAGGTCACGAGCGCCGAAAGGGTCGTCCTTATGATCGTTCTCCTCGGCGTGGCCGTCGTCATCGTCGGTTTCGCCACCAAACGCAACCCTCTTCTCGTCGTGGCGGCCGCGGGGATCGTGACCGGGCTGCTCGGCGGGCTCTCGCCGCAGAAGGTCCTCGCGGCGTTCGGAGAGGGTTTCGCCTCGAGCCGGTCCGTGAGCATCTTCGTCATCACGCTGCCCGTGATCGGGCTGCTGGAGCGCTACGGCCTTCAGCAGCAGGCCCGGATCCTCATCGGCAAGCTGACCCGCCTGACCACCGGCCGGTTCCTGGCGCTCTACCTGCTGATCCGCCAGCTCACGGCGGCGCTTGGCCTCAACAACATCGGCGGCCCGGCGCAGACGATCCGCCCCCTGGTCGCGCCGATGGCCGAGGGCGCGGCGGAACGCCGGTACGGCGCGCTGCCCGAGCGCGTCCGGGAACGGGTCAGGTCGTTCTCCGCGAGCGCGGACACCGTCGGGGTCTTCTTCGGCGAGGACATCTTCATCGCCATCGGCTCGATCCTCCTCATCACCGGCTTTGTGAACGCGACGTACGGCACGCATCTGGAGCCGCTGCACCTGGCGCTGTGGGCGATCCCGACCGCGATCTGCGCCTTCCTCATCCACGGCTACCGGCTGGTGGCCCTCGACCGCTGGCTGGAACGCGAGATGACCGCCGTGCACGCGGATGACGCGGCGAAGGAGATGGCCAAGTGATCAAGTCCGAGTGGTTCTACTGGCTGATCGGACTGATCTTTCTGATCATGGCCGGGCAGATGCTGATGGACCGGACCAATCCCAAGCGGTTCGGCAGCGCCGGGTTCTGGGGGCTGGTGGGCGCCGGCTTCATCTACGCGACCTGGGTCGTGCGGCACGAGGCTCCACCGGAGCCGCTCGGCGTGGCCGTCCTGGTCATGGCCGGGCTCGGCGGCTTCGGGCTGACCGGGCAGGGGGAGCGCAAGACCACCACCCCCGAGAAACGAGAGCGGTCGGCCCTGCGGCTGGGCAACCGCCTGTTCATCCCGGCCCTCACGATCCCGGTCGTCGCGGTGGTGTGCGCCACGGCGCTCAAGGGCCTCTCCATCGGCGGCACGCCGCTCCTGGAGAAGACGAGCGAGACCATCCTGGGCCTCGGCTTCGGGGCCATCACGGCCCTCGCCGTCGGCATGATCATCCTGCGCGAGCGGCGGGTCGTCACCCCGTTGAACGAGGGCCGTTCGCTGCTCGAGGCGATGGGGTCGGTCATGGTGCTTCCCCAGATGCTCGCCACGCTCGGGACTCTGTTCGCCGTGGCCGGTGTGGGCAAGGCGGTCCGTAGGATCACCGAGAACGCGCTGCCGAGCGGCCAGATCTACATCGCGGTCGCGGTCTATTGCATCGGCATGGCCGTGTTCACCTTCGTCATGGGCAACGCGTTCGCCGCGTTCCCGGTCATGACCGCGGCGATCGGGTGGCCGGTGCTGATCCAGCAGGCCGGTGGTGATCCGGCCGTGGTCCTCGCGGTGGGGATGCTGGCGGGCTTCTGCGGCACCCTGACCACGCCGATGGCGGCGAACTTCAACATCGTCCCGGCCGCGCTGCTGGAGCTCAAGGACCAGTACGGGCCGATCAAGGCCCAGGTGCCGACGGCGGTCCCCCTGCTCGCGTGCAACATCGTGATCATGGCGATCTTCGCGTTCTGATCGGGGCGTGCCGACATGACCGCGACCGACATGACTCAACTGACTGAAAGGCCGGCGATGACCCGGGTGCTCCTGACCGGATTCGAGCCCTTCGACAATTCGACGGTGAACCCCTCCTGGGAGGCCGTACGACTGGTCGGCTCCGCGCCTCCCGAGGGCGTGTCGCTCACGACGGCCATGGTGCCGGTGGTCTTCGCCGACGTCATCGGACGGCTGCGGGAGGCCATCGAGGAATCCGACCCCGACGTGGTGATCTGTGTCGGTGAGGCCGGTGGCCGGCCGGATGTGACGGTCGAACGCGTCGCCATCAACGTGTCCGACGCCCGCATCCCGGACAACTCCGGCGGGCGGCCGGTGGACGCCCCCATCGTGGAGGGTGGGCCGGCCGCCTATTTCGCCACTCTGCCGGTGAAGGCCTGTGTCGCCGCGGTCCGGGACGCGGGTCTGCCGGCCTCGGTCTCGCAGACGGCGGGCACCTTCGTCTGCAATCACGTGTTCTATGGGTTGATGCACCTGATCGCCACCGAGCGGCCAGGGTTGCGCGGCGGCTTCGTCCATGTCCCCAATCTGCCCGAGCAGGTCCTGTCCGAGCGGGCCCCGTCGCTGCCCGCGCGTGCCGTCGCGGACGCGCTGAGCGCGATCGTGTCGGCGGCCGTCTCCACGTCCGTCGACCTGCGGGTGCCCGATGGCTCCCTCCACTAGGCGGCCGGGCGCCGACCCCTCCGGCGGTCCGCTGCCGGGCCCGCCCGGCCTGGCGGCGAGGTTCGCCCGGGTGGCTCTGGACAACGTCACGAGGGAGTTTCCCAACGCACCCGCACATCTGATCCGCGGAGCCGAGGACCTCGCGCTCCCCCGTACCTACCACCCGGCCTTCTACGGGTCCTACGACTGGCACTCGGCGGTGCACATGCACTGGTCGCTGGTCCGGTTGCTGCGCCGTCACGGTCTGGGCGGGGGTGCGCGCACTGAGACGGCACCGCATTGGGCGGCCGTGGCGGATGTGCTGGACCGGCATCTCACGTCCGAGCACCTCACGGCCGAGGCGGCCTACCTCCGCGACAACCCGACGTTCGAACGGCCCTACGGGTGGGCCTGGCTGCTGGCGCTCGCGGCCGAGTGCGGGCGCGCGGGCCCGGCCGGTGCTCACTGGGCCGAAGCGCTCGGTCACGGGGTCGCCGCGGTGGCCGAGCTGACGGCGGCCTGGCTCGCCAAGGCCACCTATCCGGTCCGTCATGGCGTCCACACCAACAGCGCCTTCGCGCTCGGCCTCATGCTGGGCTCGGCGGCCGACGCGGGGTGCCCGGAGCTGATGCCGGTCGTGACGGACGCCGCCATGCGGTGGTTCGGTGCCGACCGTGACTACCCGGCGGCCTGGGAGCCCTCGGGGCAGGACTTCCTGTCGCCCGCGCTGGCCGAGGCGGACCTGATGCGCCGCGTGCTCGCCGGTGAGGACTTCGGCGTGTGGCTGTCCGCGTTCCTGCCGAGGCTGTCCGACGGCGGGCCGCGGGCCCTGCTGGAGCCGCCGGCCGTGTCCGATCCCGCCGACCCGCAGATCGGTCATCTCATCGGCCTGGCGCTCAGCCGGGCCGCGGCGTTGCGGTCGATCGCCGGGGCGCTTCCGCACGGCGACGGCCGGATCCCGGTGTTGCGCGCGGCCGCCGAGGCGCAGCTGAACGCCGGCCTGCCCCACGTCATGGCCGGGGACTTCACCAGCGACCACTGGCTCGCCACCTTCGCCCTCCTGGCGCTGGACGCCTGTTGAATCGCCGCGCTCCGCTCGGCGGCTCGCGGGCTGTACCCATTGCCGCGCTCCGCGCGGCGGCTCGCGGGCCTTCTAGGCGCCGTCTTCCCTCGTCGTTCGGTCGCTCGTTCCTCGCTCCCTCACTCCTCAGTCCAGACGACGCCGGCCCGCTCGCTGTGTTCATTGCCGCGCTACCGCGCGGCGGCTCACGGCCTTTCGAGGTGGCGTCTTCCCTCCAGACACCACCGGCCGCTCGCGGGACCTCTTCCCGGCCGTGATCTTGAGCTTGGTCGCGGGATGTGCGCCCGTACGGGGCGAACATCTACAAGATCACGGGGGGTTGGGCGGTATCTGTGCCGTCACAGGCCGTGCCGCCCACTAACGTTCTTTGCATGACCGTTCCCCGGGTCGCCGTCACCGTCGACCTCGTCGTCCTCACCGTGCGCGAGCAACGGC
>DASYNF010000227.1:0-15018 GCA_036008685.1 Actinomadura sp.
CCGGCCTCTCCGGGAGACTGTCCGGTGTCGGACCCGGTGTCGTACGGTCCTAGATATGACAGATCGCCGCGCCGCCGTGCTCCTCGACGTCGACGGCGTCCTCAACCCGGTTCTGCGGGCCCATCGCGGTTATCGCAGGTACCGGGCGTGCCCCGATGGCGTGACCTTCAAGCTCTGGCTCAACACGGCTCACGGTCAACTGCTGCGGCGGCTGATCACCGACACCCGGGCCGAGCTGGTGTGGGCGAGCTACTGGTGTGACAAGGCCAATGACTGGATCGGGCCCCGGCTCGGCCTGCCGCCGCTGTCCCACGTCCCGATCCCGCAGCGTCCCCACGGGGCCGAGCTGTCACTCGGTGCCTGGAAGGCGCGCCATGTCGCTCTGTGGGCGAAGGCCCGGCCGTTCGTCTGGTTCGAGGACGAACCCGACGTCACCGAGTGCCTGCTCACCGAACAGGCCATCGGAGAGCATCTGCTCGTCGCCGTGGATCCGCTGGTAGGGCTCACCGAGGAGCATCTGGATCGGGCCCGGGCCTGGCTCGGCCGCCTCGGTGACGGCCCAGGGTGAACACCCGCCGTCAGGACGTCGCGTCATGGCTCATGGCGGACCTTCTGAGCGGCCTGGTCAGCGGTGGGTCCAGTCCGGCTGGATGAACTCGGCGACCCGCGCCTCCCGGCCGAGGAGCACCACCTCGCGAAACTGCCAGAGCATCGCCCCGGTGGGCGCGTGCACGACCATGTCATGGCGGAGCCTCAGCTGCAGAAGATGCCCGCCGTCGAGCTGGGGGACCCATCGGGCGGTGTCCGGTGCGGCCAGCCGGCCCAGACCGACGAAGTGCACGGAGTGGACCTCGGCGGGGTTGCGCCGGACCGGGCCGGGATCTGTCACGGCGACGACGATGGGCGTGATGACGAACCCCGACGCCGCCGGGAAGTCGTCGAGCCGGCCGAGCACATCCGCAGTGCCCACCCGCAGGCCGACCTCCTCGTGCAGCTCGCGCAGCGCCGCGCGGACCGGGGTCTCACCCTCGTCCAGCCGCCCTCCGGGCAGTCCCCACTGCCCGGGGTTGCGGCCCTGGTAGGCACGCTTGATCACCACCACGCACGGCTCGCCCTCGTGCTCCAGCACGCACACGGCGACGGCCGCACGCCGAAATCCCGGGGCCTGGCTCATCGTGGTGGGCTTGAAGGCGCTCAACCGCGCGGTCGCGGTCTCCCGGAAGGCCGGCAGGGCGTCCGGCACCGGGGGAGTGTCCGAGGTCATGAAAAGATCCTGCCAAACCCGGTAGGTCCACCGTGTCCGAGACAGCGCCGCAGCCGGACCGGGCCCTCGGTTCGGACGGGCCGTGACCCCAACCGGGCCGCCCGAGCCAATAGGCTTGGAGCATGCCTTCCTCCTCTTCGATCCGAGTACGTTTCGCGCCGTCGCCCACCGGCATGTTCCACGTGGGCGGCGCCCGGTCCGCCCTGTTCAACTGGGTGATGGCCCGGCAGTCCGGCGGCACCCTGGTGCTGCGGATCGAGGACACCGACACGTCCCGCAACCGTCCCGAGTGGACCGACGGGATCATCCGGGCGCTGGCCTGGCTGGGCATCGACGGCGACCAGTACGAGGGCCCGTACTTCCAGTCGGCCGGCGCCGACAAGCACCGGCAGGCGGTGCGGACCCTGATGGACCAGGGCCGTGCCTACTACTGCGGGTGCACCCGTGAGGACGTGATCGCCCGTACCGGCGATCAGCACAAGGGCTACGACGGGTTCTGCAGGGACCGGGGTCTCGGTCCCGGCGAGGGCCGGGCGGTGCGCTTCCGTACTCCGGACGAGGGCAAGACCACCGTCGTCGACCTGATCCGCGGCCAGCCGATCTTCGAGAACGCGGTGCTGGAGGACTTCGTCATCGCGCGCGCGGACGGGTCGGTGCCGTTCCTGCTCGCCAACGCGGTCGACGACATCGAGCAGGGCATCACCCACGTCGTCCGTGGCGAAGAGCATCTGTCCAACGCGCCCAAGCAGCAGCTTCTCTGGGAGGCGCTCGGCGCGAAACCGCCCATCTGGGCTCATGTCCCGGTGATCGTCAACGAGAAGCGGCAGAAGCTGTCCAAGCGCCGCGACAAGGTGGCGCTCGAGGACTACCAGGCCGAGGGCTATCTCGCCGAGGCGATGCGCAACTACCTGATGCTCCTGGGCTGGGCGCCGTCCGGCGACCGCGAGATCGTGCCGTGGCGCGACATCGAGGAGGAGTTCCACCTCGACAACGTCAATGCCTCCCCGGCCTTCTTCGACGTCAGAAAGCTCCGGGCCGTCAACGGTGAGTACATCCGGGCGCTCCCGCTGGAGCGGTTCATCGAGGAGTGCGACCGCTGGCTCCGGCAGGCGCCGTGGGAGTACGACCCGCGGGTCTTCGCCGAGCTGGCCCCGCTGGCGCAGACCCGCCTGACCGTGCTGTCGGAGATCACCGACCTGGTCGACTTCGCCTTCCTGGACGAGCCGGTCTTCGACGAGGCCTCGTGGGCCAAGGGCATGAAGGAGCCGGCCGCCGAGATCCTGGCGGCTGCCGAGGAGGCCTACCGGGACGCGCCCTGGCAGGCCGAGGAGCTGAAGACCCGCCTCGAGCAGGTCGGTGCCGCGCACGGCCTCAAGCTGGGCAAGACCCAGGCGCCCGTGCGGGTGGCCGCCACCGGTCGTACGGTCGGGCTGCCGCTGTTCGAGTCGCTGGAGATCATCGGCAGGGAGACGACGCTGTCCCGGATCGCCGCGGCGCGCAGGCGGCTCGCCGAGGGCTGAACCCGGCCCGACATGGGGCAGGGCCCTCCGCGCGGTCTCGGCGGAGGGCCCTGCTTACGTGCGATCTCGGCGGCCGGCCGGTCTCCCGAGGCGGCGTGCTCCGGAGGGAGCGTGCGAGGTCAGCCGGCGGACTCCGATGTCTCGGAGTTGAGACCCTCCAGTGCGATGCGCAACTCGGCGACACGGCTGTCCAGCTCTTCGATCACGTTCTCGAGGCCGGGCGGGGCATGCTGTGTCAGTACGGCGACCTGCTCCTCGACCGCCGTGAGACGGCTGGACACGTGCGCGGCCGGTCCTTCGTCACCGGGCTGGGCGGCGCCGTTGCCGTTGGTATCGGTCAGCTTGGTCCGCAGCAGCGCGGCCTGCTCCCGCAGCAATGACGCCTGCTCCCGCAGCTGCCTGTTCTTGTGGTGCAGATCGACGAAGACCGACACCTTCGCCCGGAGCACCCACGGGTCGAACGGCTTGGCGATGAAGTCCACGGCCCCGGCGGCGTAGCCCCTGAAGGCGTAGTCCGGATCGCTGTCCACGGCGGTCAGGAAGATGATCGGGACGTCCCGGGTCTTCTTGCGCCGCTTGATGTCACGCGCCGTCTCGAAGCCGTCCATGCTCGGCATGACGACGTCGAGCAGGATGACGGCGTATTCGTCCGTGAGCAGCGCCTTGAGGGCCTCCTCCCCAGAGCGGGCCCGGATCAGGTCCTGGTCCAGCGAACTCAGGATGGCCTCGAGCGCGATGAGGTTCTCCTCCCGGTCGTCCACCAGCAGGATCTTGGCCTTGTCGTCCACACACGACCTCTCTCGTGACCCGTCCGCGGTGCTCAGCGCGTTGATGCGCGCTGGAGCCAGGTCCGCATGACATCGAGCAGATGATCTACATCGACAGGCTTCGGGATGTAGTCCGACGCCCCTGAGGCGAGGCTCTTCTCACGGTCCCCCTTCATCACCTTGGCGGTGATGATGATGATCGGCAACTCGGCGAACTGCGGCATCTTCCGGATCGCCTCGGTGGTGGCGTATCCGTCCAGCCCCGGCATCATGACATCCATCAGGACGAGGGCCACATCGAGGTTGCGCTGGAGCACGTCGATCCCCGCCTTGCCGTCCTCGGCGTAGAGCACGTCGAGTCCGTATCCTTCCAGGACGCTCGTGAGCGCGAAGACGTTACGCACGTCGTCGTCGACGATGAGCACCTTGCGGTTGGACAGGACGACGTCGACGTGGTCGGCCGGTGGCTCCTTGAGGAACTCGGCCAGGTCGTCCTCTTCGGGGACGGTCGCCATCTGGGTCATGAGCGAGGGCCGCGCCATGTCGGACCTGGGCTGCGGGCGATCCCACGCGATGCTGCGGCGCTGGCCGTCCTCCTCCTGGTAGTCCGGTGGCAGGAACAGCGTGAACGTGCTGCCGTGGCCGAGTTCGCTCTCGGCCTGGATCTCACCGTTGAGCAGCCTGGCGATGTTGCGGCTGATCGACAGGCCCAGGCCGGTGCCGCCGTAGCGACGGCTCGTGGTGCCGTCCGCCTGCTGGAAGGCGTCGAAGATGACCTGCAGCTTGTCCTCGCTGATGCCTATCCCGGTGTCGATCACCTTGAAGGCGATCACATCGGTGCTCTCCCGCAGCGATGGTGAGATGAACTCGACGCCGGCGGCGGGTCCGATGGTCAGCCGTACATTCCCGCTGGAGGTGAACTTGACGGCGTTGGACAGCAGATTGCGCAGGACCTGCTGAAGCCGCTGCTCGTCGGCGTAGAGGACTTCGGGCATCGACCCCGCGACCTCGATCTCGAAGCCGAGCCCCTTGTCGAGCGCCAGGGGGCGGAAGGTCGCGTCAACGTAGTCGACGAGCTTGCTCAACCCCAGTGGCTGCGGATGCACCTCCATCTTCCCGGCCTCGACCTTGGAAAGGTCCAGGATGTCGTTGATCAGCTGGAGCAGGTCGGTGCCGGAGTCGTGGATGGTCTTGGCGAACTCCACCTGCTTGGAGCTGAGGTTGCCCTCGGTGTTCTCCGACAGCAGCTTGGCGAGCACAAGGAGGCTGTTGAGGGGCGTCCGGAGCTCGTGGGACATGTTCGCGAGAAACTCGGACTTGTAGCGCGAGGACATGGCCAGCTGTTCGGCGCGCTCCTCGAGCGTCCGCCTCGCCTGCTCGATCTGGAAGTTCTGGATCTCGATGGCGCGGTTCTGCTTCGCCATGAGCGCCGCCTTCTCCTCGAGCTCGGCGTTGGAGCGGCGGAGCTCGCCCTGCTGCCGCTGGAGCTCGTCGGAACGTTCCTGTAGCTCCTGGGTCAGCCGCTGTGACTGCGACAGCAGTGACTCGGTCTGGGTCTGGGCGATGATGGCGTTGATCGTGACCCCGATGGTCTCGGTGAACTGGTCGAAGAACGCCAGGTGCACGTCGGTGAACGGGTTGAACGACGCGAGTTCGATCGCCCCGAGGACTTCGCCCTCGAACAGGATCGGCAGCACGATGATGGTGCTCGGCGCGGACCAGCCGAGCCCTGAGGCGATGGTGATATATCCCTCGGGCGCGTCGGTGATGAGGATCGTCCGGCGCTCCAGCGCCGCCTGGCCCACCATGCCCTCGCCGAGCGAGAAGCCCACGGATCCGAGGCCGTCCTTGCTGAGGCCGTAGCCGGCGAGCAGGACCAGCTCGATCTGGTCCTCGACGTGCTGCGCGAGGTAGAACGCGCCGTACTGCGCCGAGGCGGTCGGGGTCAGCTCGCTCATGATCAACCCGGCCACCTGCATGAGGTCCCGGTGTCCCTGCATGAGACCGCCGATGCGGGCCAGGTTGGACTTCAGCCAGTTCTGCTGCTCGTTGGCCTGGGTGGTCTCCCGCAGGTTCGCCACCATCAGGTTGACGTTGTCCTTGAGCTCGGCGACCTCGCCCCGCGCCGCCACGGAGATCGTCCTGGTCATGTCGCCGCGTGCCACGGCACTGGCGACCTCGGCGATCGCGCGGACCTGGGTGGTGAGGTTGCCCGCCAGCTCGTTCACGTTCTGGGTCAGCTGCTTCCAGGTGCCGGACACGCCCTCGACCTCGGCCTGACCGCCGAGCCGGCCGTCGCTCCCCACCTCACGCGCGACGCGCGTCACCTCGGAGGCGAAGGACGACAGCTGGTCCACCATCGTGTTGATGGTGGTCTTGAGTTCCAGGATCTCGCCGCGCGCGTCCACGTCGATCTTCTTGCTGAGGTCGCCGGTCGCCACGGCCGTCGTGACCTGGGCGATGTTGCGCACCTGGTAGGTGAGGTTGCTGGCCATGCCGTTGACGTTGTCGGTGAGGTCCTTCCAGACCCCGCTGACACCGTGAACGTTGGCCTGTCCGCCGAGCCGGCCCTCGCTGCCGACCTCGCGGGCGACGCGCGTCACCTCGTCGGCGAAGGCCGAGAGCTGGTCCACCATCGTGTTGATGGTGTCCTTCAGGTCCAGCATCTCACCGCGGACGTCCACGGTGATCTTCTTGCTCAGGTCTCCCTGTGCCACCGCCGTCGCCACCTGGGCGATGTTGCGCACCTGGTAGGTGAGGTTGCCGGCCATGCCGTTGACGTTGTCGGTGAGGTCCTTCCAGACCCCGCTCACTCCTCGGACCTGGGCCTTGCCGCCGAGCCGGCCCTCGGTGCCGACCTCACCGGCCACCCGGGTGACCTCGTCGGCGAAGGCCGACAGCTGGTCGACCATCGTGTTGACGGTGAGCTTGAGCTCGAGGATCTCACCTCGCGCGTCGACGGTGATCTTGCGGCTGAGGTCGCCCTGGGCGACCGCCTTGGTGACCTGGGCGATGTTGCGCACCTGGGTCGTCAGGTTGCCCGCCATGCCGTTGACGTTGTCGGTGAGGTCCTTCCAGACCCCGCTCACCCCCCGCACGTTGGCCTGTCCGCCGAGGTTGCCCTCGGTGCCGACCTCGCGGGCGACGCGGGTGACCTCGTCGGCGAAGGCCGACAGCTGGTCGACCATCGTGTTCACGGTGAGCTTGAGCTCCTGCAGCTCCCCGGCCGCCTCCACGGTGACCTTGCGGGTGAGGTCCCCCTTGGCGACCGCGGTGGTGACCAGGGCGATGTCGCGTACCTGGGCGGTCAGCCGTCCGGCCATCACGTTCACGGCGCTGGTGACGTCCCGCCACCGGCCGGACATGCCGCGCAGCGGGGCCTGCCCGCCGAGTCGTCCGTCGGTGCCCACCTCGCGCGCGACGTGGGTCACCTCGGCCGTGAACATGTCCAGCTGGTCCACCAGATTGTTCACGGACTTGCCCATGCGCAGCAGTTCGCCCCGGAGGGGACGGCCGCCCGAGCGCAGGTCGACCCGCTGGCTCAGGTCGCCCTGGGCCACCGCCTCCACGACCCCGGACACGCTCGTCGTCAGCCCGGTCAGCGAGTCGACCAGGGCGTTGGCCGCCTCGAGGCCGGTCGCCCAGGAACCGCTGCCGAGGCCGAGGGACAGCCGCTCGTCGAGCCTGCCCTCTCGGCCGATCTCGCGGCGGACCCGGGTGAGTTCGCCCACAAGGTGGCGGCCGCGGCCGCTGACCTCGTCGAGGATTGCGACCGCCTCGGCCACCGCGCCTTCGCCCTCGATCTCTCCCACGGCGCGGAAATCGCCGTCCCGCAGGGCGGCCAGAGCGCGGAGCAGAGGTTCGAGATCCGCGTCGCTGTACCGAGGACTGGTGTCCCGGCGGAAATTCACAGCACGACGTGGACGAGACACGTTTCGAGGCATAATCGGTTCCTCCCAGCCCACGGGTTTCAGCGCCCGGGATCTGCGGACGCACTGTGGGCCCGACATTCGCAGTCTGTCACGATGACAGGGATATGTATCACTGCACCAGCTCAGGGGACCCCGTTGGACCAGCAGCTCATTTCGGCCACCTTCCCCGCCGCCGCCACGTCGGTGTCCGCCGCGCGGCGTTTCGTACGACGGGTCCTGTCCGACTGGGGCATGGAGGCCGTCGCGGACGACGCGGTCCTGGCCACCAGTGAGCTCGCGACCAACGCGGTCACCTACGCGGGCACGTCCTTCGAGGTGTGCTGCCGGATAGACGACGGCAAGGTCCATGTAGAGGTACGGGACCATCACCCTACCCGTCGTATCTCGATGCCGGGCCTGGACGCCTCGAGTGGTCGCGGGCTCCCGTCCACGGCACGGCTCGCCGACTCGTGGGGTGTGACCTACGACCGGCTCGCCAAGAGCGTGTGGTTCCGGCTTCCCGCCGCGGACGGCGACGACATGGGGCCGTACTCGCCGTCACTGCCGCTCGCCGAGTCGGGCGCACCGCCGTTGCTCCGGAACGGGTCGGCGGACCAGGTGGCATCGGCCGACGCGACGGAGGACCCCTTCGAGCGGGCGGTCGAGACCGTCCGCGATGTCCTGGGCGCCGACGGTGCCGTCGTCCTGCTCGCCGAGCGCGACGGAACCCTCGCGATCGGGGCGTCGGCCGGTCTCGCTCCCGAGGTGCGGCCTCGAGGGCTGAGGGTCGCCGATCTCGGGCCGCAGGGCCAGCGCGGAGTTCCGTGGGTCCTCAGCGACGTGCCCGCCGGCTCGTCGACGCACCCTGTGGCGTCCATTCTCGGAGCGCGTTCGCTGGCCGCCGCTCCGCTGTGGGCCCAGGGGAAGATGGCCGGGGTCGTGGTGGCGGTCTCCGCCACGCCCGACCGGTTCGGCCAGTCCGACGGCGACCGGCTGGGCCGAATCGCCGACGAGATGGCGCTGTCCCTGGAAAGGGCGAGGGTAGGTGAGCTCGAGCGATCCTGGCGCGGATGGCTCAGCTTCGTCGCGGAGGCCAGCGACCTGCTCGCCGGCACGCTCGACCAGGAACGCACCATGGCGCTGGTGGCCCAGCTCGTCGTGCCCAGGCTCGCGAGCTGGTGCGCGGTCTACACCGTCGACGACTCCGGTCGTGCCCGGCCCGCCTATGTCTGGCACCTCGACGAGACCCGCATCGACCCGCTCCGCGAGCTGCTCGAGCACGCCGACCCGGTGCCCGTGGTGGACGTCCCCGGGCCCTGGAACGGGTTCGCCTCCGTTCCGAAGTCCGTACGAGAGGGGGCCGGCCCCCTGGTCACCGATCTGGCCTACAACTTTCCGCTCATCGCCCGGGGACGGCGGATCGGCACCATCATCATCGGCCGGCCCAAGACCGACCGGTTCCTCCGCGGGGTCGTCGACCTCGCGGAGGAGCTGAGCCGCCGCGCCGCCCTCGCCATAGACAACGCGCGTCTCTACTCCGCACAGATGGCCATGAGCAGTGCGTTGCAGCGCAGCCTCCTGCCACCGGCCGTGCCGGACATTCCCGGCCTCGAGGTCGCGGTCGTGTACGAACCGGCGGGGGAACGCAGCGAGGTGGGCGGAGATTTCTACGACGTCTTCGCCTGCGTGCCGGACGAGGACGGCCGGCCACGCTGGCGCTTCGCCATCGGTGACGTGTGCGGCACCGGGCCCGAGGCCGCGGCGGTGACCGGGCTCGCCCGGCATGCGCTGCGCATCCTGGCGGCCGAGGGCATGTCGGTCCCGGATGTGATGGGGCGGCTCAACCGCCTCATCCTCGCGGAGGGATCACGGGCCCGTCTGCTGACCCTCCTGCACGGTGAGATAACCCCGCTGCCCGAGGGGAGCGGGGTACGGCTGAGCCTGGTCAGCGCCGGGCACCCGCCCGCGCTCGTGCTCGACCCGGACGGCGTCGTCACGGAGGCCGTGACGGCGCAGACGCTGCTCGGCGTGTTCGACGACGTGGAGTTCGAGGTCGACACCGTCGAGCTGCATCGCGGTGAGGTCCTGCTGGGCGTCACCGACGGAGTCACGGAACGGAGGGCAGGAGGCCGGCTGCTCGGCGACGAGCAGGGCCTCGAGCGGCTGTTCGGATCCTGCACAGGGCTGAGCGCCGGTGCGGTCGCGGCCCGCGTGCAGCGGGCCGTGCGTGAATTCGGTCCCGAGCCGTCCGGCGATGATGTCGCTCTGATCGCGCTCCGGGTGTCCTGACCTGCGCTGACATCAGGTGCCGGGCACCCCGGCATAGGTCCGCGTGTCGGGATGGGGCACGAGCCGTCGCGGAGCGCGTTAATGTGGCGGGGTGGGTCTTGCGTTGCACACAACACGACAGGACGGCCGCGCTGTGATCGCCGCGCGCGGCTCTATCGACCTGCACTCATCCGATGACCTGCGGGAACGTCTCATCTCATTGGTGGACGGCGGGGAGGCGCACATCATCGTCGATCTCACCGCGGTCGACTTCTGTGACTCCTCGGGTCTGAACGTGCTCGTACGCGGCTACAAGCACGCCCGTGCCAACAACGCCACCTTCACGGTGACCGGGGCCTACGGGAGAGTGGAGAACGTACTCCGTACGACAGGTCTCGACCGGTTCCTCATCGAGGGGTCCGCCGCCGGGGAGACCACCGCCGAGGTGTGATCTATGACCGAGACCACGCTACGGGTCGCCCCGCAGACGGAGGCCGTCGAATACGCGCGCCGGCTCGCCGCCCGGACCATGCGTACGTGGTCGCTCATCGAGCACGAGGAACTGGTCACGGCGATCGTGGCCGAACTCGTCGCCAATGCGGTGTGTCACGCCCGGACCACCCTGGAGCTGCGGTTGATCCGCAACCCCGGGCAGGTCCGCGTGGAGGTGAGGGATCGCTCGCCGGGGATGCCCCGGCTCACCATTCCGGCACCGGAGGACGAGAGGCACCGCGGGCTGTTCATCGTCGACCATTTCGCCGCCGCATGGGGCGCCGATCCGGTGCCGGGCGGCAAAGTCGTCTGGGCCGAGGTCACGACCTGACCGGCCCTGACCCCGGCGCAGTCTCGTTCAGTGCGTCTGGCGATACATCTCCGCCACGATGAACGCCAGGTCCAGCGACTGCCGGCGGTTGAGCCGCGGGTCGCAGGCCGTCTCGTAGCGCTGGTGCAGGTCGCCCTCGACGATCTCGTGCCCGCCGCCGACGCACTCGGTGACGTCGTCCCCGGTGAACTCGATGTGGATGCCGCCAGGGTGCGTGCCAAGGGCCCGGTGGACCTCGAAGAAACCGGCGACCTCCTCCAGCACATCGTCGAAACGCCGGGTCTTGTGCCCGCTCGGCGCTTCGAAGGTGTTGCCGTGCATGGGGTCGCAGATCCACGCCACCGGGGCGCCGGTCTGGGTGACCTTCTCGACCAGCGAGGGCAGAGCGTCCCGGACCCTGCCCGCGCCCATCCGGGTGATGAAGCTGAGCCGGCCCGGCTCGTGATCGGGGTTGAGCCGGTTGATGAGGGCCAGGGCGTCGTCGGGAGACGTCGTCGGGCCGAGCTTGACCGCGATGGGGTTGCGGATGTGGCGCATGAACTCCACGTGCGCGCCATCGAGATCGCGGGTGCGCTCGCCGATCCACAGGAGGTGCGCCGACACGTCGTAGGGCAGGCCGGTCCGGGCGTCGGTCCTGGTCAGGGCACGTTCGTACTCGAGGAGGAGAGCCTCGTGACTCGAATAGAACTCGACGCCGTGAAACTCCTCGGGATTGGCGCCACAGGCCTTCATGAAGGCCAGCGCCCGGTCGATCTCACCCGCCAGGCGTTCGTAGCGCTGGCCCGCGGGGCTCTGTCTCACGAAGTCCTGGTTCCAGGCGTGCACCTGCCGCAGGTCCGCGTAGCCGCCCTTGGTGAAGGCCCGCGCGAGATTCAAGGTCATGGCGGAGCAGTAATAGGCCTGAAGCAGTCGGCGGGGGTCGTTCCGGCGGGCCTCCGGCGTGAAGTCGAAGCCGTTGACCGCGTCCCCGCGGTAGGCGGGAAGCTCCATCCCATCGCGCACCTCGGTCGGCTTGGAGCGCGGTTTGGCGAATTGCCCGGCCATCCGGCCGATCTTCACTACCGGCACGCTCCCCGCGTAGGTGAGCACCACGGCCATCTGCAGCAGGGTCTTGAGCTTGTTGCGCACCGCGTCGGCGCCGGAGCCGTCGAAGGTCTCCGCGCAGTCGCCGCCCTGCAGCACGAAGGCCTCACCACGGGCCACGGCGGCCAACCGGTCCTTGAGTTGGTCGCACTCACCGGCGAAGACCAGCGGTGGCTGCTTGGCGAGTTCCGTGGTGACCGCGGCCACTTCGGTGCGGTCCGCCCAGTCGGGCTGCTGTGCCACGGGCAGGCCGCGCCAGGCGTCGAGATCGGCGTTTACGGGTTCTGTGCTCACCGGAAAAGGCTAAGCCACCTGGGGACCCCGGTATCCCTCATCGGGTGCGGGGGCCCCGAGTGTCGCTCCGACAAGGACGGAAGGACCGCCGGAGCGGCCGGTCAGGGCCCGGCAAACGATCTAGGCGGCCCGTCGGCCCGTCAGCTCGCCCTCCATCGCCATCTGGCGCAGCTGACGCAGGGATCGGTCGGTGATCTGCCGCACCCGGTTGTGACTCAAGCCGTAACGCGCCCCGATCTGGGCGTAGGACAGCGGCTGGCCGTCCTCCATGCCGAAGCGGGCCCGTACGATCGCGGCCTCGCGGGCCGGCAGCCGCTCGAGCAGCCGGCGAAGGCCCACAAGGTCGTCCTGGGCCAGGATCTCCGCCTCTGGACTGATCGTCTCGGTGTCCTCCAGCAGATCCCCCATCGGGGTCTCACCGGCGTCGTCCACCGTCGCGTCGAGGCTCGCCGGGTCGCGCCTCCAGCGCAGCAGCTGGTCGACGTGCTCCGGTTCGGCCATCAGCGCCTGGGCGAGCTCATCCCGATTGGGTTCGTGGCCGAGCTCGCGGCTGAGTGTACGTTCGGCTCGTCGCAGCCGGGAGAGCTCCTCCTCGACATGGACCGGCAGCCGGATCGCCCGCGCGGTGTGGCTCAGGCCACGGCCGATGGCCTGCCGGATCCACCAGGTCGCGTACGTGGAGAACTTGAACCCGCGCCGGTAGTCGAACTTCTCGACGGCCCGCATCAGGCCCAGGTTGCCCTCCTGGATCAGATCGATCAGTGGAAGGGCGTCGGTGGGGTATTTGCGTGCGATCGAGACGACGAGACGGAGGTTGGCCTCGACGAATTCCCGCTTGGCCCCGAGTCCCGCGGCGGCGATGGCGGCCAGCTCCCGGCGTGACACGCCAGGGGGTACGGGACCGTCCTCGAGCAGTCGCTCGGCGTACAGACCGCCCTCGATGGCCTTCGCCAGATCGACCTCCCGCTCGGCGTCGAGCAGGGGGGTACGGCCGATCGCGTCCAGATAGGCACCCACGAGGTCCTTGTCCGGCGTCTCGAGCTTGGTGATCTTGGTTCGGGTCGCAGCCATCCTCACCCTTCTCCGGTGCAAACTCCCTAAGTCGTTAACGCTAATTACCCGTCTGTGATTCCCGCCATGGCACTCGAATGGATGGTTCCCCGTAGCCGGGCCTTTAGTGAGATGTCCGGTATTGAGATGTCCGGATCGTCCCTTCTCGACCACCTGAGAGGTACGCACAGTGCCTCAGGATGCACAGTCCGGTTCGGTGGCGCGGCCAGGCCGTCCCCGGTGAGGTCCGGCGCGCCCTTCCCGGTATACCGGTGACCGCGTCCGGCCGGTTCCACCCGTACGGGGCCGTTGTGGCGTGAGCGGCTCCGCCGACTGGCCAGGGCGGGGTCGCGGCGTCGCCCTGGCCCTGTCAGGGAGACCGCGACAGGGCTGTGGCCTCGGGAATACAAGGGGCTCTTATACCGCTCTACCGAGCCGAGGACGAACCAATCGACAAGAGGGCGGCGGCCAATATGGGGACGGTTACCCTGACCACAGACAACTTCGACAAAGTGGCTCAGGAGCAGGGCATCGTACTGGTGGACTTCTGGGCTGGCTGGTGTGCCCCGTGCAGGAGGTTCGCTCCCGTCTACGAGCAATCGGCTCAGCGACACCCCGACATCGTCTTCGGCAAGGTGGACACCGAGGCCGAGGACGAGCTGGCCCAGCGGTTCGGCATCTCCTCGATCCCGACCATCATCGCGATCCGGGACGGGGTCATCGTCTTCGTGGAGCCGGGTGCGTTGCCCGAGTCCACGCTCGAGAGCGTCATCGAGCAGGTGCGCGGACTGGACATGGAGGACGTCAGGCGCCGGCTCGGAACGGGCGCCTGAACGTCTGACGCCGTCCGGCCGGGAGATGGCCGATGATGGATGAATGCTGAGCGAAGTCGTCGACGACCTGGTCTGCCCGCTATGCGGAGCCGGTCTCACGGAGTCGGCGGGCTCGTTGCGCTGCGGCGCCGGGCACGCGTTCGACATCGCCCGGCAGGGCTATGTCAACCTGCTTCCCGGAGGCGCCCGGCCGGGAACGGCCGACACCCCCGAGATGGCGCGGGCTCGCGCTGACTTTCTCGGAGCCGGGCACTTCGGGTCCCTGATGCGGCTGCTCGCCGACCGGGTGCAGGATCTCGTGAAGGGCCAGGAGGCCGAAAGGGGCCGTACTCGTGGGGCTGTCCGGTCCTGCGCGGACAGCCGGCCCCGGGTGGTCGACGCCGGCGCGGGCACCGGTGACTATCTGGCGGCGGTGCTCGACCGGCTGCCCCGGGCGTCCGGGATCGCGTTGGACATCTCCAAGCACGCGCTGCGCCGGGCGGCCCGAGCGCACCAGCGCATCGGCGCGGTGACATGGGACGTGTGGCGGCCGCTGCCGATCCGGGACGCGAGCATGGACATCGTGCTCAACGTGTTCGCGCCGCGTAACGGTCCGGAGTTCCGGAGGATCCTCAGGCCGGACGGTGCGCTCGTCGTGATCACACCCACGACACGGCACCTGGAGACGCTGGTGGGGCCCCTCGGCCTCCTGTCCGTCGGCGAGGCCAAGACCGAGCGGGTCGGCGAGACGCTGGGCGGCGACTTTCGTCTCGCCCACCGGGAATCACACGGCACCGAGTTGTTGTTGGACCACCTGGACGTCGAGACACTCGTCGGCATGGGGCCGAGCGCACACCATGTGCCGCCGGACCTCCTGCGCGAGCGGATCGAGGCCCTGCCGGCGTCGGTCCGAGTCCCGGCGTCGTTCACGCTCTCGGTGTTCCGTCCCGAGCCGGTGGGTTGACACCCAGGTAGGGGCCGTCTGGCGCGTCCGCGGTGGATCGTGCGGCGAACGCGTGAACGATGGTTTAAGGGTCCTTGACCTTGGGTAGATATTCCAGGTTGACGGATCACAGGAGATCGTTTAATGTTCTCCATGCCCCGAGGGGATGCGGAACGCCGGTTCGGCGGTCGGCCCCGGGGACACTTCCTCAAGGTTGATGATCGTTCCACTCTGGGATGGCGTTAGGCTTGGGGTCAGCCCAGGCGGGATGCGGGACGCTTTG
>DASYNF010000228.1:0-39372 GCA_036008685.1 Actinomadura sp.
CGGTTATCCCAAGAGCACGCCCGCCACGACGCGATCCCCCGCACCGGCTTCGACGGTCAAGGACTGCTTTGACGGAAACTGCACGTTGATGCTGTCGAAGCCGGTCAAGATCCGGCTCGATGCCAAAAAGTACTACTCCCCCGACGTGACTGTGGCGGCGGTCGACGTGCCTGCGCAGATCATTGCGTGCGGAGCTCTAGACGCCTGACGGCGCCTCCCCGGATTGGAGCGCTGGTGACGGGGGCGCCGTGGCAGCAGGCAGGACGGCCGGTGCGGGGAAGCGGGCGGCGAGCAGAGCGCGGTCGTCGGGCATTTCACCGATCGGCTGGTGGTGCAGGAAAAGCTCGCACAGGTCCTCGACGGCGAATCCGGTCACATCGCGGGCGAGATCGGCCAGCCGGGCGAGTCCAACGTCCAAGGGCTCTTCGCGGCGTTCGATCAGACCGTCGGTGTAGAGCAGCAAAGTGCCGCCGTCGCCGACGGTGATCTCGGCCTCGTGATATTGGAATTCCGGGATCATGCCCAGCGGAGGCCCCAGAGCCCGGTCCAAGAACCGGCTGGTGCCGTCGGCGCTGATCAGGAGCGGGGGCGGATGGCCGGCCTTGCTATAGCGCAGGGTACGGGTACGGCGATCGAAGACCAGATAGCAAGCGGTGGCCATCAGGTGGGGATGATAGGCGTCGAGGAAATTACCCAGCGCGCCCAGGACGGTACCGGGGCTTTTGCCTTGGCGAAGGGCAATGCCCCGCAGAGCGGTACTGATCTGCCCCATGCTGCTCCCCGCGTCCGTTTCGGACACCTGTTCACGGGATAGCCGGTCGATGCCGAGAGCCCGGATGTAGGAGTCGTTGATCTGGGTGCCGACCGACTGCCCCACCAGGCTGATGTAACCCGAGGCCTCCTGAAGACCGATCACCGCCTCGAGAGAGGTCGCGAGCTCTCGCACCAGCGTGCGCAGGAACACGTCACGATCAAGCGGGATGTCGACCTCTGCCGCTCGGCTCGCGAGTTCTCCATCTCCACCCGGCGCACCATGACGAACTGGGACAAATTACCACGGCAACAGTTGTCGCCGGTGTCCGTACATAGGTTCGTGTGATGGAACATCGGTGGCCGGGCGGCGGCCGGATCGGCGTACGCGTGCGGCGGCCGGTGCCCGACGGGTAGTACCGCGGTACCACTCGCTCCTCGGAGTTCCCTCCGCGGTACCACGGATCGCGCTGGTCTCGATCCTAGCGTTGCAGGTGAGGCGGGCCGGAAAGGTCTGGCCCGAGCGGACTTAGGGATGACCGATGATCGAGGCACACCAGCTGACGAAGCGGTACGGGGATAAGACGGCGGTCGACCGGCTGGACTTCACCGTTCGGCCCGGCACCGTCACCGGCTTCCTGGGACCGAACGGCGCGGGCAAGTCCACCACGATGCGGATGATCGTCGGGCTGGACGCGCCGACCAGTGGCTCGGTCAGTGTCAACGGCCGCCGCTACGCCCAGCACAGCGCTCCCCTGCAGGAGGTCGGCACACTGCTGGAGGCCAAGTCGATCCACCCCGGCAGGTCGGCCTTCGACCACCTGATGGCGCAGGCCCACACCCACGGCATCCCGCGACGCCGGGTGGAGGAGGTGATCGAGCTGACCGGGCTGCAGTCTGTGGCGAAGAGGCGCGCCGGGGCGTTCTCGTTGGGAATGGGCCAGCGCCTGGGCATTGCCGCGGCACTGCTCGGCGACCCGCAGACCGTCATGCTGGACGAGCCGGTCAACGGGCTGGACCCCGAGGGCGTGCTGTGGATCCGTAACCTGCTGACCGGGCTGGCCGCCGACGGCCGCACGGTGTTCGTGTCCTCGCACCTGATGACCGAGATGGCGCTGGTCGCGGACCACCTCATCATCGTCGGCCGTGGCCGTCTGCTGGCCGATACCACGGTCCAGGACCTGGTTCGCCAGGCCAGCGGTGACACCGTGAAGGTGGCCACCAGCGATCCGGCCCGCCTGCGCGAGATCCTGGCGAAGCCCGGCATCGAGATCACCGGCCGCGCCGGCTCGGAGGAACTGCTGGTGACCGGCGTCTCTGCGCGCTCCATCGGGCTCAGTGCCGCGGAGCACGGCATCCCGTTGTTCGAGCTCACCGCCATGACCGTCTCCCTGGAGGAGGCATTCATGGAGCTGACCCAGGACGCCGTCGAATACCACGGCACCACCAGGATCCAGACCCCCGGGAGGGCCGCCTGATGACCACCATCACCCCGACCCACACCTCCGCATCCGCCCCCCCGCAGTCCACACGCCCGTCCTACAGGGTCACCGGACCGCGGGTCCTGCGTTCGGAGTGGGCCAAGCTGTGGTCCCTGCGCTCCACGTGGATCACCCTCGGCCTGAGCCTGCTGTTCCTGGTCGGCTTCGGCCTCATCGCCGCGGCCCGGTACAAGTCCATGATCAGCTCCGGCCAGAAGGTGGACCAGGACTTCGCCACCGCCACCGCCGTCAGCCTCTCCCTGTTCGGTACGAGCCCCGCGCAGCTGGCGTTGGGCGTCCTGGGCGTGCTGGTCACCGCGGGCGAGTACTCCACCGGCATGATCCGGTCCACGCTGGCTGCGGTCCCGCGCCGCCTGCCGGTGCTGTGGTCCAAGTCCGCGGTGTTCGGCCTGGTCGCTCTCGTGGCCAGCACCGCCGGCGTATTCGCCACCTTCCTGTTCGCCAGCGGCATCGTCTCCGGCACCAACGCGGCGATGACGCTCTCGGACGCGGGCGTGGTGCGCAGCCTGCTCGGTGCGGGACTCTACCTCGGCCTGATCGCAGTGATCGGTACCGCTCTGGGTGCCCTGCTGCGCTCAGTGGCAGCCGGCATCTCGGTGCTGGTAGGCGCCCTGATGCTGATCCCCGGCCTGATCTCTCTGCTGCCCAGCGCCTGGCAGGACAACATCACCCCGTACCTGCCCAGCAACGCCGGCGAGTCGATGTTCGCCCTCCACCACGACACCACCACACTGTCACCCACGGCCGGACTGCTGATCTTCCTCGGCTGGACCGTGCTGACGCTGGCCGGTGCCGCCTGGCGCCTGGTACGCACCGACGCCTGACACAGTTTTTGCGTACCGCCGGCGCGGTGCCCGGCCTCGTGCCGCGCCGGCACTCCTCGCCCACCATGGACAGGTGACACCTGTGAGCAACCACGACACCGCCGGAGCGGAGGTGCCTGCCGGCCTGCCGCATCCAGGGCCCGACCCCTTGCCGGGGCACCCGCTGGTCACGCGGCTGGCCCAGGTCGGCCAGCGCATGCGGGAGGCGGACCGGGACCACCCGTGGGCGCTGGACACGGCCGTGGTGGCCGGCGTCTTCTTGATGTTCTGCGTGCCGGACCTCGTGCACGGCGACGGTCCGCGTGATCTGCCGATCACGCTCACGCGCTTGCCCGTCGCCGGAACGCTGGCACTGCAGGCCGGCTTGCTGCTGCCCCTGCTGTGGCGGCGCAGGACACCGTGCGTGGCGTTCGCCGTGATAGCGGCGGCCTTCCTGCTGCAGTGGTCCCTGGGGGCCTTGCTGCGTGCCGATGTCGCTCTGCTCGTCGCCCTGTACAGCCTCGTGCTACACGGACGCCTGCGGCATCTGCCCTGGGCCTGCGCGGCCACGGCCGGAGAGCTGGCCCTGGTAGCCATGCGTGTCTCCACCGCGGTATCGGTCTGGGACGCCCTGTTCTTGCTGTTCAGCACCGCGACCGCGGCCGTCGCCCTGGGACTTGCGGTGCGGATCCGACGGGCTCAGCTGGCCGGGCTGCGCGAGCGCGCGGCCCGCCTGGAGATCGAACGCGACCAGCGCAGCAGGCTGGCCACCGCCACCGAACGCACCCGCATGGCCCGCGAGATGCACGACATCATCGGGCACAACCTGTCCGTCATCATCACCCTTGCCGACGCCGGGGCGTACGCGGCCGACGTCACCCCCGAACGGGGCAACCAGGCTCTCCGGCTCATCGGGGACACCGGTCGCCAGGCTCTGGGCGAGCTGCGGCGCATGCTCGGCGTCCTGCGCGAGCACGCCGGGCCCCCCGAACTCAACCCCCAGCCCGGAATCGCCGACCTCGACGCGCTGTGCGCCCGTATCCGGGCGGCCGGACCGCAGGTCGTCTACCGCTCCGGCGGCGAACTCGATGCCCTGGACCGCGGAGGGGAGCTGATGGTCTACCGCATCGTCCAGGAGGCGCTCACCAACACCCTCAAGCACGCCGGCCCCGGCACCCGGGCCCACGTCACGCTCACCGTCGAAGGCTCACAGCTGCACGTGCGCGTCCACGACACCGGGCCGCCCGACGGCCCCGCGCAGCCCGGGCCCTCGCACGAGGAAGGGCACGGGCTCGCCGGCATGAGAGAGCGCGCAGCCCTGTACTGCGGCACCGTCACCGCGGGTCCCGCGCCGGGCGGAGGATGGACCGTGGAGGCCAGCCTCGACCTCACCCCGATCCCCGACCCAACAGGCGGCCCGACGTGACCACCGTTCTCATCGTGGACGACCAGTCGCTACAGCGCTTCGGCTTCCGCATGCTGCTGGAGACCGCGCCTGACACCGAGGTCATCGGCGAGGCCGCCCATGGAGCCGAGGCCGTGCGCAGGGCAGCCGAACTACGGCCCGATGTCGTCCTCATGGACATCCGCATGCCCGGCATGGACGGCATCGAGGCCACCCGCCGCATCATCGCCACCGGAGGACGCTCCCGCATCCTCGTCCTGACCACCTTCGACCTGGACGAATACGCCCACGCAGCGCTGCGTGCAGGGGCCAGCGGCTTCCTCCTCAAGGACGCCCGCCCGGAAGAACTACTGGCCGGTATCCGCGCCGTCGCCGAGGGCGACGCCGTCATCGCCCCCGCCCTCACCCGACGGCTTCTCGACACCTACGCCCACCACCTGCCCGGAAGCCCACAGGGCCAGAAGGGCAGCATGGATCCCCGCTGGCGAGCCCTGACCGAGCGCGAGCGGGAAATCCTGGTCGCCATCGGGCAGGGCTGGACCAACGGCGAGATCGCCGAGCGCCTGGTGCTGTCGGAGTCCACCGTCAAGACCCACGTCGGCCGGGTGCTGGCGAAGATCGGAGCCCGCGACCGCATCCAGGCCGTGATCTTCGCCTACGACCTGGGTCTGACCCACCCGAACACACCCGGCTGACCACGATCCCCGTTCCCTTCGAGCCCGCCGGTGCGAGCGAGGGCAGCAGCGACACCGCGGACGACACTGCGTGAACGGTCCGCCAGCAGCCCGCGACAGTGGGAGCGCCTGGTCACGGGTCCGGCGAGGGGGTACTCCAGGCGGCGAGCCGCTTGGTTATCTCAAGGGGGCCACCCGGCGCGTGCCCTGTCAGGAGACCAGGTCCAACAGCCCAGGACCGGTGAAGGCCCGGGCGAAGTCCAGGCGAGGACCTGCTCGATCCACTTCCGCTAGAACCCGGCAGCTCGCCGTGGAAGACTTTCGGCTGATGTCGTAGGGCACGACGTGCCCGCCGGTCGTATCAGCCGAGGGCGATCGCCTACGTACGCGCCGACTCGGTCAGCCGGCGGCCCCCGGGATTTCAGAGGCCGCTCTGGGGCGCCGGCCGGTTCAAAAGACCGATACGCCGTCGCGAACGAGCTTCCAGTTCTTCACATGGAAGGTGGAGGGGTCGATGGTCTTGGCCGCGGAGGCGTACGCGACGATCGCCTCCCGGATCGCGACCTGGGCGTTGTAGACGACCGGGGCGGCGGCGATGTGGGGGAAGCCGCCACCCCCGGACTGGCGGTAGTTGTTGACCGCGACCACGAACCGCTGGTCGTCGGTGACCGCCGTGCCGTCGTAGGCGAGGCCCCGGATCCTTGAGCCCTCGGCCTGGGCGATGTCGATGTCGTAGGTGATGCCGGAGAACTGGTCGTAGTTGTAGTCGGGACGGCGGTTGGCGTTGGTCCACGATGCCGGGTCGACCGGGGCGTCCGCGGCGACCTGCTTGAAGTACTGCGCCGAGTACTCCAGGTACGCCTTGATCTGGGAGCCGGTCAGGATGCTGCCCAGGAGCGTGTTGTCGTAGATGTAGAGCCCGGCGATGTCCTTGATCGTGACCGCACCGGCCGGGAAGGTGGCGGCGCGGCTGAACGGCGCGGCGATCGACAGCACCGGCAGGGACGCGTAGGCGGTGCCGGTGATGGCCTCCTTGACCTTCGCGGTCTGCACCAGGTGGACGTAGTCCAGGATCGCGGTGTCCTTCCAGCAGGACTCCGCCGCGGACATCGCCTCGGTGGAGGTGGCCACGTCCTGGTTGACGTAGGCGACCACCGCGTCGTGCTGCTTCTTGACCAGCGCGACGAGCTTCGGGTCCTCTTTCACCGTATTGCTGTTCACCGTCGTGGCGGACTTCGCGGTGACCTTCCAGCGGCCGCGGTCCCGGGTCAGCGTGAGGTCGAAGACCGACAGTCTCTCGCCCCAGCACTTCGGCTCGCTCATCACCACGGTCTGGCCGGTGATCTCGTTGAAGACGAACCGCTCCGAGACGTCGTTGTGCGCGTGGCCGAAGAGGATGGCGTCGATCCCGGGGACCTGCTGGGCCACCATGGCCGAGGCGTTCTCCACGGGCATGTCGCCGGTGTAGGACGACACGCCGCTGTCACCGGCGTGCGCGCTGACGACCATGACATCGACGCCTTGGGCACGGATGATCGGAACCCACTTCTTGGCGGTCTCGACCAGGTCCAGGAAGTCGAGCTTGCCGGAGACGTTGGCCTTGTCCCAGATGGCGACACCCGGGTTGGTCAGGCCCAGCAGACCGACCCTGATCGGCGGATGGCCCGGAACGTGCATCTTCTTGATGATGTACGGGCGGAACGCCGGCCGGTCGGTGCCCGCGTGCACGGCGTTGGCGGCCAGCGCCGGCGCGTCCATCTGGCTGATCCACTTGTTCAGCATCGGGAGGCCGTAGTTGAACTCGTGGTTGCCCAGTGCCACGGCATCGAAGCCGATGGCGTTCATCTGCAGCGCTATCGGGTGGATCCGGCCGGTCGTCGTGATCGGCTCCACCGTGGCGTAGTAGAACCCCAGCGGGGTGCCCTGAAGGGTGTCTCCCGCATCGAAGAGGAGAGTGCGCTCCCGCCCGCGGTCGGCGCGGATCTGCTTCACCAGGCTCGACACCCGCGCCAGGCCGACCACGTTCCCGGCGCTGTCGCTGTACTCGGCGTCCTTGTAGTAATCCCAGTTCACCGCGTTGCTGTGAATGTCGGATGTGCCCATGATGGTGATGGTCACCGACCGGCCGGCGTCCTTCGCGACCGTCGCCGCCTCAGCCGAGCGGGGCCAGCCCGCGAGAGCGAGCGCACTGGTGGCGGTCAGCCCGCCGAGTACCTGCCTCCGGCTGACGCCCGGACTCTCCATGGCCTCATCCGGAACACGGCAGGAACACCACCGAGGCGCTGGGCCGGACCGGTTCCCTGGATTGGGCATGACGGACGTTTTCCTTCCGGAGGCGACGAGGTGCCAGGTTAGAGCCCATACGTCGGATTCATACCGGCGAGATCTACCAATCCCGGCACCCGATCGTTGGCACTCCCCGGTCTTGCGACCGCGCCCACACCGGGGTTCCCGGCGACGCCGACCAGTCGCGGCGACGACGACGTACGTACGTAAGAGGCGGCCGGCCGATCAACTCATGGCGTCCACAGGTTCAGGCCGAGAAGCCGGACTACACGGTGGGGATAGCGACCAGGCTCGGAGCGGTCAGCGGCGACGTTCCGCCGCAGCGGCCGACGACCGCCCGAACAGCTTCTCGATGCTACGGCGCTCACGCTTGCTGGGACGACCCGCACCACGATCGCGAACGGCCACCACGGCGACCTGCTCGCGCGGAGGAGGTGGAGGGCTCTTGTCGCTGTAGCACTCGGCGGCAATGGGTGCACCGACCCGCTTGGTGATGATCCGGGAAACGATCACGATACGTTCGCGCCCCTCCTGGCGAAGCCGGATCTCGTCACCGACCCGGATCGCGTGCGCGGCCTTGACCCGCACCCCATTGACCCTGACGTGCCCGCCCCGGCAGGCGTCGGACGCGATCGAACGGGTCTTGGTCAGCCGCACCGACCAGACCCAGCTGTCCACCCGAGCGCTCGCCTGCTCACCGACCATCCCGACACTGTACTGCTGTGGCACTTGTCCAGCCCGCCGTCGTGTGCGCGACCGGCGACCGCGCCACCGCAGGACGCATGCCCTTCATGTCCCGGCGTCCTCATCTGCCCGGCGACAACGGCCGGGATCTTCACACAATCCCCACAAACCGTCCGCATGATCTCCGCGGCGGGCTTCTAGGCTCGCCGCCATGCAACGGATCCTTGTGGTGGAGGACGATCCCACCATCGCGCAGGCGGTCGCCGCCCGGCTGGTCGCCGAGGGCTTTGAGGTACGGGTGGTGACCGACGGGCCGGCCGCGGTCGAGGGGTTCCGGACGTACGGTCCCGATCTGGTGGTGCTCGACCTCATGCTGCCCGGCCTCGACGGGCTGGAGGTCTGCCGCCGGATCCAGGGGGAACGGCCGGTCCCGGTCCTGATGCTGACCGCACGGGACGACGAGACCGATCTGCTCGTCGGGCTGGCGGTCGGAGCCGACGACTACCTGACCAAACCGTTCAGCATGCGCGAGCTGACGGCCCGGGTCAGGACGCTGCTCCGCCGGGTGGAGCACGCCACCGCGCTGGCCGCCGCGGCACCCGTCCGCGACGTCGTACGGCTCGGTCCGCTGGAGATCGACCGGGCCGCCCGCAAGGTCGCGGTGGACGGAGTACCCGCGCACCTCACGCCCATCGAGTACGAGCTGCTCGGCAACCTGGCCCGTACGCCGGGCACCGTGCTGACCCGGGCGGTCCTGCTCGAACAGGTGTGGGACTGGGCCGGCGGCTCCGGAACCCGGGTGGTGGACAGCCACATCAAGGCTCTGCGCCGCAAGCTCGGCGCGGACCTCATCCGTACCGTCCATGGCGTCGGCTACGCCCTGGAGATCACTCCATGAACTCTCTCCAACGGCTGTGGACGGCGTTGCCGCGGCCCCTCGATCCGATGCGGTCCATCAAGATCAAGCTCGGTGTGCTGGCCGTCTGCAACGCCTGCGTCGGCGGGCTGATGATGGTGTGGGGGTACGGCCTGGGCTTCCGGGGCCGGATCACGCTGCCCGTCGCGCTGCTGATCTCCGTCATGATCACCCAGATCCTGGCGCACGGCATGACCTCGCCGTTGCGGGAGATGACGGCCGCGGCCCGGGCGATGGCCCGTGGCGACTACCGCCGCCGGGTCCGGGTGACCTCCCGGGACGAGGTCGGAGAGCTGGGCCGGGCCTTCAACCGGATGGCCGCCGATCTCGCCGAGGTGGAACGGCAGCGCCGTGAGTTCGTCGCCAACGTGTCACACGAGCTCCGTACTCCCATCACCGCACTGCGAGCGGTCCTGGAGAATGTCGCGGACGGGGTCACTCCGGCCACCCCCGAGGTGGTCGAAGGCGCCGTGGCGCAGACCGAACGCCTCGGCCGTCTGGTCACCCAACTGCTCGACCTGTCCCGCGTCGAGGCCGGCGCCGTCTCCCTGAACCTGGCGAGCTTCGAGATCGGCCCGTTCCTGGAAGCCGCCGTGGCGGACGCCCGGGTCGGCCATCCCGATCCGGTCTTCACGGTGCGGGGCGAGCCTGGTCTCACCGTCCACGCGGACCAGGACCGCCTGCACCAGGTCGTCGCCAACCTGCTCGACAACGCGGCCCGGCACAGCCCACCCGACGGCGCGATCACCGTCACCGCCGGGGCGCGGGCCGACGCGCTCTGCCTACAGGTGCAGGACGAGGGCCCGGGGATCCCTGCCGCCGAACGCGCACAGGTCTTCGAACGCTTCTTCCGCGGCTCCGCCTCGCGTGTCAGCACCCCTGGCGGCACCGGCCTGGGCCTCGCCATCGCCCGCTGGGCGGTGGACCTGCACGGCGGTGAGATCGCCGTCGCCGACTCCCCGAGCGGCTGCCTCATCCGTGTCCTACTCCCGCGACCTTCCGGAGGACCATCATGACGGAGAACCGGCCGCCGGTTCCGCCACTGCCGGCGGAGTGGCCGGAAACACCGCGGCCGGTCTCGCCGGGACTACTGGCCGGGGCGGCGGTGGCAGGGACGCTGGCCGCGACGTTCTTCCCTGGGCGCCTGGGGCTGAACGTGCTGATCGTGGGGGTGGCCGCGCTGGCCGCGCTGTTCCCGGTCGCCCGCCGTGACCGCACGTCGATGCTGTTCGCCGCGGTCGCGGTGGCGCTGCTGGCGCTGCCCACCCTGGTGGACGCCGGCTGGCTCACCGCTCTGGCGATCTCGCTGGCCGTGCCACTCGGGTCGTACGCCCTGACCGGCGGCCGCTCCTGGATCGATCTGCTCGGCGGGGGATTCTCGCTCCCGCTGGCCGTCCCGCACTCGGTGCCCTGGGTGGGCCGCGGCCTGGTCACGCTCACCCGGTCCGGGCAGCGGCGGGCCGGACCCGTGGTCGGTTCGCTCCTCGTCACGGGCGCGCTGCTCGCGGTGTTCGGCGCGCTGTTCGCCACGGCGGACGTCGCCTTCAGCCAGGCCGTCACCGGCCTGCTCCCGGAGCTTTCGGTATGGCCCCTGCTCCTGCGGATCCTCATCTTCGGCTGTACCGCCACCGTCGTCCTGACCGGAGCGTTCCTCGCCGTCGCCCCGCCACGGTTCAACCGGCCGCCCGCGGCGTCCCCTATCGGCCGTACCCCCTGGGTCATCCCGATCGCCGCGCTCGACCTGCTGTTCCTCGGCTTCGTCGCGGTCCAGGCCCACGTGCTGCTGGCCTCCGGCAAGGACCGCCTGCTGCACTCCACCGGCCTGTCGTACGCGGAGTACGCGAGGCAGGGCTTCTGGCAGCTCCTGATCGTCACCGGGTTGGTCCTCGCGGTCGTGGCCGTCGCCGTCCGCTACGCCCCGCTGGCGAGCCGGGCGGACCGGGTCACCGTCCGTACACTCCTGGGATTGCTGTGCGCGCTGACCCTGGTGGTCGTCGCCGTGGCACTGCGCCGTCTCTACCTCTACGAGGAGGCGTACGGCTGGACCAGGCTGCGGCTCTGGGTGCACGCCTTCGAGCTCTGGATGGGCCTGGTCGTCATGTTGATCGCCATCGCCGGCATCCACCTCAAGGCGGCCTGGCTGCCCCGCGCGATCGCAACGAGCGGAGCGGCCGGCCTGCTGGCCCTGGGCCTGCTCAACCCCGACGGCTTCATCGCCACCCGTAACGTGGACCATTTCCGGCACACCGGCAAGGCCGATCTCTCCTACCTGTCCGACCTGTCCGCCGACGCGGCCCCCGCCCTCGACCGCCTCCCCGAGCCACAGCGTTCCTGCGCCTTGCGTCACCTCGCCGAGGCCCTCCAGCACGGCGACTCGTGGACCGGCTTCAATCTCTCCCGGGCGCAGGCCCGCGCCTTGCTCCAGAGACACCCGGTCCAGCGGTCGCTCACGTGCTGAGCCAAGGGGCAGGTCCTCCAGCCGGCGAACGTCATCTCGAGGAACCTGTGGGCGCCGAAAACTGTGTCACCTCATGCGACCTGCGAATATCCATGGATGACGCCGCCGAGTTCAGTACGGCGC
Organism: Actinomadura sp.; assembly: GCA_036008685.1. Classification (GTDB taxonomy): domain Bacteria; phylum Actinomycetota; class Actinomycetes; order Streptosporangiales; family Streptosporangiaceae; genus Actinomadura_C. The sequence goes on from DASYNF010000228.1 coordinate 11,602, forward strand.
AGAACGCGGACGTTGCCCGGTGGAGCCGGGTCTGCTCTGCCGTTGGGAGGTGTCTGGGCCAGGCTGGGGTGCGGCCGGTGGGTGTCGTAGTGATCGACGTACTCGGCCGGCACCTGCCGTAAACGCCGTGGCCCGGTGATCAGGATCAGGTCGGTGCATTCTCGCCGGACGCTGCCGACCCACCATGCCATCCAAGCCCTCATTTTGCGCCTGGCCCGTGAGAACTCCAGCTGGGGCTACCGGCGCATCCACGGTGAGCTGACCACGCTCGCCATCAAGATCGCTCCCTCCACGGTCTGGGAGATCCTCGAGACGCACGGGATCGAACCTGCACCGCAACGCGACCGCCAGACCTGGGCCGCTTTCCTCCGCAGCCAAGCCCACGCCATCCTGGCATGCGACTTCTTCACCGCCACAACGCTTAACGGAGCGACATACTACGTCTTCGCCGTCATCGAACACGCCAGCCGCCGCATCCGTATCCTCGGCCTCACCGCCCACCCCACCGCGGAATGGACCACCCAGGCCACCCGAAACCTGATCATGGACCTCCACGACGCCGACACCACAGTCAAATACCTGATCAGGGACCGCGACAGCAAGTACACCCGCACGTTCGACGCCGCCTTCAAAGCCGAGGGCATCGGCGTCATGACCACCGGCATCCGCGTTCCGCGCATGAACTCGATCACGGAACGGTGGATACAGACCTGCAGGCATGAGCTCCTCGACCGCACCCTGATCTGGAACCAGACACACCTACTGCACGCACTCCGCGAGTTCGAGGCCTACTACAACCAGCACCGGCACCACCGAACCCTGAACAGCGCGCCCCTCCGGCCGGCCCCGGAGCCCATCACAAGACCAGACCGACTCAACCAGCTCGACATCCGCCGACGAGACCGACTCGGCGGCATCCTCCACGAGTACCAACACGCCGCATGACCTGCACGGACGGGGTTATCGGCACCCACAACCCCACACGCCTTCGGACCCAGGTTGCCAACGGCCTGCTCAGCGGAAACGCCTGCACGCCCCGACCTGGCCGCGACGGACTGTGGTGCGCGGAAAGGTTGTCGATCTCTTCCCTCAGCCGAGGGCGATCGCGGACAACAGGACTGTTGCCTCAACCCCGGATTCCCCGACTGCCCTCCCGTGCGCGTCAGGCGAAGCGGTCGATGAGGGAGGTGAGGATGTGGATGATGCCCAGCGCCAGGACGGCCAGGCCAACGCCGGAGCCAAGGCCCATGAGGCGGTCTCGGTTGGAGCGCCCGAGTAGCAGTGGGATCAGTACGCCGATCACGGCGTAGATCATCGCGTCGCTGTCGTAGTGGAGGACGATCAGATAGTGGAGGGCGTCCATGCCGAACACCGCGCCCAATACGGCGGGTCCCGCCACGCGCCGCCGACCTTCCCCGGTACGCCACCAGGCGCCTGCCGTACCGAAGATCGGGCCCGCCACCAAAGCGAGCACCAACCAGAAGACGGGCCACGTCAGGTCGCCCATGCCGTCGCGGACGAACTCGGCATAAGCGTAATAGCCGACGACGGCCCCGGCCTGGGTCGCGGTGCCCGCCGCGCAGGCGCGCCAACCCGGTACCCCGACCACCGCTCCGGCGATGAACGCGCCGACCACCCATACCGACCCGGAGTTGGAGAACGCCTGGAGCACATCCGGAAGGAGGCCCTGGAGGACGTTGGTCGCGCAGCCGAGAGCGAGTCCGCCGAGGACCGCAAGGACAGCTCTCGGGGAGAGGCGAGCAGTGGGGACAGTCGCAGTGATCACCCGTACAGAATTCCTGGTCGGAGTGTCGCTCCGCGTCATTCCAGAGGGGGATTGCTCGGCTCGCGGCCGGCCGGGCTGGTGTCGTCCCAGGCCTACTAAAAGGGGTGGGACCGGGCGAAGGGGGCGGAACCGGGGACAGGGGCCGCGACGTCCCAGCGATTCAGGCTCTCCTGATCCCGCAGCCGCAACCGGACCGTCGTGTTCACCCAGAGGGCGTGGAGGAATCCGGCGGGCCACAGGAACAGGATCATGATCATGCCGATGATGCCCTGGGCCGTCTCCGGTCCGTTGCCGGTCTCCGGGCTGCTGCCGACGAGGGCGAATGCGGTGACTGCGAGCAGGAGGTAGGCGATTGAGGCGAGCATCCAGGCGAGCCGCCTGTGCCGGGCGGCGATGTAGCCGAAGGACACCCATGTGCCTATCCCGAACAGGAGGGTCGGCAGAATCCACGCGCTGTGCGCGAGTTTCCAGCCGCCGCTTCGCCGCAGGGTCGGATGACCGCCGGGGTCGTGGGCTCCCATCCGGTGGACCTTCGAGTCCGGATGACCCGATCCGTACGGGCCGGCGCCTCCGCCCTGCCTTTGCCCGCGATGGCCGTCGTTCCATGCGAGCGGTCGCAGACCTGAGTCGGGCCAGTCGGGCAGCCACCGGCCGGTGTCAGCCGTACGAGCGGCACCCATGTCGGGCTGTGACTCGGCCGCCCCGGAGAGCCGCACGAGAACTCGCGAGTAGAGGTACATGCCCCCTTGCGGGTCCCCTGCCGGGTCGATGTCGCTGAGCGGCCCTGGCCGCGCGACGTGCGGGAGGAGCCGGTCGTAGGTCTCCCGGGCATCCGCCGGCCGTCGTCCCGGGTCCTTCTCCAGCAACTGCCTGACGAGTGAGTCGAGTTCGGGGGGCAGGTCCCCGCGACGTAGCGGTGAGGGAACCTGCTGGAGATGCTTGTGCATGAGCCCGGCGGGCGAAGTCGAGTCGAAGATCGGCTCACCGGCGAGCATCTCGTACAGGACACAGCCGAGAGCGTAGAGGTCGGTACGCGGAGTGGCCGGCCGGCTCTGCAACTGCTCGGGGGCCATATACGCGAGGGTGCCGATGGCCTCCCCCGTCCTCGTGAGCCGCGGTATCCCGGCCTGGTCCAGTACGGCCGCCACCCCGAAGTCGAGGACCTTGACGGTGCCGTCGCCGGTGAGCATGACGTTCTGCGGCTTCACGTCCCGATGGACGAACCGGCGCTCGTGGGCGGCGGCCAGCACCGCGGCCATCTGCGCCGCGATCCCGGCCGCCCAGGCGACCGGGAGCGGCCCCTGCTCGGCCATGAGGTCACCGAGTGTGCAGCCTCCGACCAGTTCCATGACGAGGAAGAGCCCACCGTCGTAGGTTCCGGCGTCGTACACGGCAGGCACACCGGGATGCTGGAGACCGGCCGTGACGGCCGCCTCGCGCGCGAACCTGCGCGCCAGATCTTCCCGCTCGGCACGTCCGGTGAGCACCTCGTTGGTCAGGAGCTTCACCGCGACCCGACGTCCGAGTCGCCGGTCCTCCCCCTCCCAGACCTCACCCATGCCACCCCGGCCCAGCGGGCTCATCAGCTGATACCGACCGGCCAGCATCGTCTGCTGCCCCACGTCCCGCTCTCCTCGCCGCAGTGACCCCATCTGGTCCGACGCCGGAACCTTATCGGCTTACTGATCGGCGAAAGGGGGACTTTCCCCCGGCATCGGCGCAAGTGTCCCTTCGGCCACCCCGTCGGCCAGGAGCTGTGCCATCTCCGCGCCCATGACCGCGGTGGACCGTAGCGCCGACTCGAACTCCGCCATGCGCCGGAACGCGTCGCCGTAACGGCGCTGTTCCTCCAGCGGCAGCCGGGGCACCTGCGCGCGCCGGACGTCCGCCCGGCCGGCACCCCCGGTCGACTGGACGGTCGCCGACCGTACGTTGGCGGAACTGCGCAGCACTCCTGCCACGAAGTGCGGGTCGAGCCGCTCCGGATCGACCCGTAGCAGCGAGAGCTGGGGGCCGAGCAGAGCATCGCCGGCCTCCACGACTCGTGCCGCGAAGCGCCGGGCGGCCACGGCGACCACGATGTCGCCGGCCCGCGTGGTGATCCAGTCGGCATCGCCCGGCCGTACCCTGCCCGAGGCGGGACGGCCCTCGCTGACGTCTTCAGCGGTGAGCAACGGCTGCCCGCCGTCGCCGGCGTCCTCGATCTCCCTGCGCAGCGGCGCCTGGCGGATCGTGAGGTGCCCGATCCGGGCGAGTTCGGCGACCGCAATGGACTGGGAGTCCCTTCGGTCCGCCGATGGGCGGACGGCCGGCACCAGCTCGCCGAACTTCCCGAGCACTACGGCCAGCCGGTCGCTGGTGTCAGTGAACCGTTCGGCCGTCGGCTCGGTCCTGGCGGTGGACAGATGGCGAGCGGGGGTCAGATCCACCTCCTCGTCGAGGAGATCGATGACCGGCACGGCCCGGCTGACTCCCGGTTCGTCGTGATCGGGATCATTTCCGTTCGTCCGCCAGGTCGTGACGATCGTCTCCGGATCGACGCCGTCGATCATGAGGACGGTGGCCGGGACGCCTCCCTCGGGACGCTGCAACAACCAGAGATGGTGGGTCGCGGAGAGCGCGATGACGGCGCGGAGCGCTCCCCTGCGCAACAGCTGGGCCCGGATCCGGCGACCGGATCGGCGACCGGCCGCGACGGCGGGCATCAGGACCACCGCTCGTCCCTCCGGCGCCAGGTGGGTGAGAGCGTGCTGGACCCACGCCAACTCCGGCTCCAGACGCGGCGGGAGTCCGTACTCCCAGCGCGGGTCCGCGGTCAGCTCCTCATGACCCCAGGCTCGTTCATGGAAGGGCGGGTCGCACAGCACTGCGTCGGCAAGGATGCCGGGGAAGGCGTCGCCGCGCAGCGAGTCTCCCGTCCGGATGGTGGCGTCACCGCTCCGCAGGGCCAGCCGGATCTCGGCCAGGCGGGTCGCGTCGGCGGCGGCATCCTGGCCGAGCAGCCGCCGTGGGGCGGCGCTGTTCTCCGAGACGGCGAGGAGCAGTTCACCGGTGCCGCAGGCCGGATCGAGGATGGTCCTGGCATCGCCCGCCAGCGCGGCCATCAGACCCGCGATCTCAGGTGGGGTCGCCGCGGCCCGGCGGGCCTGGGTCTCCCTGTAGCGGCCGAACAGGAACTCGAAGACCTGGGTCGTCTCTCGCTCGGCGGTCAGTTCGACGACCGCTTCGCCCGCTCCCGTCTTCGCCAGCGCGCCCCGCCGCCGGGCCTGGACCGCTCCGGCCGCCTGGCACTCCAGCAGCAGATCCCCCGCGTCCCCGAGCACCTCGGCCAGCCGCAGGTCGTCTCCCGCTTCGGCCCTCAGTTCCTGCCAGGCCCGTTCCTGCAGGGGAAGTTCCTGGAGCTTTCCCTCGTGGCGAAGCCACGCCTCGATCTCGGAGAGGGCGAACAGCGGGCTGGTCGGCGTCCCGCCCACCGGCTGTGGGAAGTCAGGGTAGCGGCGACGCCAGTTGCTCACCGCCGCCCGGCCGACGCCGGCCAGCCGGGCGATGTCCGCCGCGCTCACAGTTGCCTCGTCCTGCACGGTCCGTCCCCTCACGGTCTCATGCGTGACCCGGCGCCCCGTTTGATGACCGGAATCTTACAGCCGTGACGCCGAACGAACACAGCTTTATCGGTTGTTAATTCGATTCACATCTGCTTCTCTTGGGAAGCTTCGAAACAGCACGCTCATTCGTGGGCTTGATCCACTACAGCCGACCCTCTGGAGACCCCGAGATGAACACCTCCGTCGACTACCGCCTCCGGATGGGCGCCGCCCTCGGCGTGGCCGGCCTGATCGCTTTCACTGCCACCGGCTGCGGAGGCGGCGCCACCACGGCCGGATCCGGGGCCTCGCCCACCACCTCCACGGCGAAAGTGCTGAAGGGGGGCAAGCTGCGATCCCTGCTGCTGCCCGTCAGCGCCATGCCGAAGGGCTTTCAGCTGAGCGCCGACGGGGTGCGGAACACCGGCGACGCCGTCGCGCCCTCCTCCAGCACCCCCGTGGCGCCCGGCAAGGTCTGCGGGATGCTCCGACAGACCTCATGGACCCGGGTCTCGGGGATCGGCAACGCGACCTTCGCACAGAACGACTTCATGGACGCCGGCCACACCAACCAGTTCGCCCAGGAAATCGACACCTTCCACGGCGATGACGCGCAGAAGGTGATGTCCGGGCTGCGGAAGGCGTTCGCCCGCTGCGCGACCTTCACCGACAAGGCGGACGGTATGACAGCCAAGGTCAAGCTCGTGAGATCCGCACTGCCCGGAGCGGGCGACGAGGGTATCAAGGCGGTCCAGACCTCTCCGGCCTGGGAAGGCGGCATGACCATGGTCGCCATCAGGGTGGGCAATACCATCGTGACCGCCTTCTACAGCTCCAGCCACGCGGACAAGGGAGCGGCGGGGGTAGGGATGGCCAAGAAGATCGCGAAGAACGTCCAATCCGCAAGCTGACCGTGCGGCCGCAGCCGCTCTCCCCCACCGGTGCTCTCGTTCGTGCTCCCGTTGCCCCCGCCCACGCGGGAAGCAGCGGGAGCACCGCGGAGGCGCCGCCGAGCACGTCCGGTCCTGGTCGCTCTGGCGAAGACACCGCCGATACCAAGCCCGCCTCAGCCACTACAAAAGGCGCGGCTACCCACTCACGTGAGTGCCGTTGCAGGACTAGTCATTGTCCTCGCAGAGGCCAGGCGGTGTGCTCGTCTTACCCTCGTTTTTCTTCCAGATGTTGGCGGTGCCGGCGGTGCCACCCCCCGTGGTGTCGTCGTGGCAGTCGTAACCGGTGTTGTGCTCCGGCTCGTTGTCCTTGATCAGGTTGTTGGCGTTGCCGGGCGTCTCGATCCGGATGCCGTCGCGCCCGTTCTTCTTCGCATCGTTGTCTTCGATCACAGAGCTCGTGAGCGAGGTGGGATTGGCGACGATCCCGTCCTCGACCATGTCCTCGATCTTGTTGCGAGCGACCGTCAGCCCCGTGGCCGGGGCTCCTCCGGTGCACTGCGCGCAGAACCGGATCCCCCGCCGGGCGTCCTCGATCTTGTTGCGCGAGACCACCATGTCCGTTGTGTCGCCCCCGACGAAGATGGCCGAGGCCGTGCCGTCGCCGTTGACCTCGTTGCGGGTGATCGTTGAGTCATGGGAGCCGGTGAGAGACGCGAAAGTCTCGCTGTCGCGCGACGTGTTGCGGGAGATGCGCACATCCTCGACGATGCCGAACATCACGATGTCCGCAGCCTCAGTGGCCGGCGGGACGTGGACCGTCTTGTAGAACTCGTTCTCGCTGATCCTTACGTTCCTGACCCCCTGGTTGGAGAAGATGGCGTCGCCTCCCGGGGCCGCGGCGTTCTGGCGGAAGCAGTTCTCCGTCACGGCGGTGCGCGAGGCGCCATCGGCATGGAGATGGATCCCGAACCCGTTCAGAAGGAGGGTGTTCTCCCTGAGGGTGTGCCCCGCCGTCGAGGGATCCGTCTGGATCCCCGTGTCCGCATCGGTGATGACGAAGCGCTGGATGGTCACGCTCTCGGCCGTGACGTTGAACCCGATCCCGGAGAGCGGCCCTGGAGGATCGACGATCGTGTCCCGGGTCGGGTCGGGGGACAACCCCTCTGTTTTGAAGCACTTTCCGAGCGTGGTGTTGAACCCCCGAAGCGTGATCGACTTGTTCACCTGGACGGATTCGGTGTAGGTCCCCGGGCACACCACGACCGTGTCCCCCGCCGCAGCGGCTGCCACCGCGGCCCCGATGGTCGTATAGCCGGCCTTGTCGCAACTCCTGCCGGGCGATACCGGTGTCGATTCGTTGACGTTCACCCAACGGACCGTCTGCGCCGTGGCCGGTGAGGCTGTCAGTGCCGCCACGCTGGTGATCACAGCCAGAACCACTACAGATGCCAACGTCGCTCGATTACTTGAAATCACCAATTCTCCTCACATCCGAACAGGACACATCCGGCAAGGTCCGTCGAAACTGCAGCACATGACCACCGCGACAAAGAGCAGTTGTCGGGTCACAGGCCGGGCGAACAGCCTGGTTCAGCAAGCGGCGGTTCCTGTGTCAGCGATCACGTAGTCACCCGAAGCCCCGCTCAGGTAACTCTCCAGATCAGAGCCGATCTCCGTTCTATCCGGCACTCGTCATCTTTGACACGGCGGATCGTTCCTTTGCCTGACAGTTGATCGATTCATAAAGACTGGATGACGGAACCCCTTCATCCGTGCGCCGACCAGAAGGCCAACAGCGATCTCCGTTAACGGCCAGCTCCGCAAGGTGCGCCCATCACCATTCCCCGTCGATAATCGGTCGTGCGGCGCCAAAACGACGAATATGGTGGCTGAACTGGGCATCCGCAGGGTCGAACCGCCCTGCGGTACTCGCTGATCAGCCCAGTGACGGATCGTCGACGATGGATCCGGGGCGCCCCGGAGGGCTCTTTCGCGAGTATGACGAGGTCGGGTGGGCGACCCCATGAGTTCCGACCCTCATAGGGCCGCCGCGGCAGACGAGGCGTTTTCGCGCGTACGCCGCTTGCTTTCCGTGCTGTGCTGATGGCTGTCGCTGATGGATGGCCGAGACCCCGGCGAAATCGGCGTCGGGGTTCGGACGCTCAGCGGGCGAGGGTGAACGTGGCCACGGCACCGGCGGGGAGGGTGTAGGAGAACGGGTGCGCGCCGGCCCGTACGGTGAATCGCTGTGAGCCGGCACCCCAGTCGTCGTTCACCGCGATCAGTGTGGTGGTTCCGTCGACGTTGCGGAATGCCACGGTGGCGATGTTCCCGGCCACGGAGGAGTCGATGCGCACCGCGCCGGGCCTGACGAATTCGCTGGCGTGGCCGAGTACGTAGTATTCGGCGGTCGGGGTCGCCTTGCCCGTCGTGGGGTCGACCGTCATAACGCCGATGCAGGTGTCACAGCCCCCGTTGTGGGGTCCGCCGGCGGGGTCGAGGGCGAGGTTCCAGGTGATCACGGTATTCGCCCAGTGCCGCATTCCCCAGACAGTGAGTTGACGCGTCTGCCAGTGCAGTGTGTCGGAAAATGTCGTGGCCGGGTTCTGTGACCGACTGCCCGAGCATTCGGTGATGTAGATGTCCTTGGTGGGATAGGCCTCGTGCAGCTGTGACTGTCGCTCGGGGTCTCCGGAGTAGCAGTGAAAGGCGGTCCCGGCAAGATAGGTCCGCGCCTTGGCGTTGTCGAGCAGGGACTTGGCGTACTCCGGGTTGGCCGGGTCGCCGGGCGGCCCGACGTCATTGGGGTGGAGCGACCAGTTGTGGTCGTAGCCCAGGATCTTCGTCCGCAGACCTGCCTTGTGGAAGGCGGAGCCGACCGCGACGGCCAGTCGGGCCTCTTCGGGATCTCGCAGGTCGGCCCCCGGATAGCCGCTGGGGTTGCGATTATGCGGTTCGTTCTGCAGGGTCACCGCGTCGATGGGAACACCCGCCTGGCGGTATGCCTTCACGAACCTGACGAAGTACTGGGCATAAGTGCTGTAGATGCGTGGATCGTCTATCAGCCGCCCACCGACCAGCGATCCGTTGGTCTTCATCCACGCGGGAGGGCTCCACGGCGTAGCCAGGATCTTCAGCCGCGGGTTGATGGCCAGTGCCTGGCGCAACAGTGGCAGGATTTCGGCGCGGTCGTGCGCGATGGAGAAGCGCGCGAGGCGATAGTCGGTCTGGCCTGCCGCGACGTCGTCATAGGTGTAGTGCGGGCCCACGACGAAGTCCGATGCGCCCATCGGCTGCCGCAGGTAGCTCAGCCCCAGCCCATGCCGCGGATCGAAGAGTTCCCTCATGATCGCGTCGCGGTGCGGTGAGCGCGCGATGAGATGTGCTGACGAGTCGGTGAGTGAGGCGCCGAAGCCCTCGGCCGTCTGGTAGGTCTTCGCCGGGTCGACCGTGATCGTCGGGAGGGTTCCGTCGGGGGCGCCGATCAGGTCGTCGCGCCGGGCCAGCAGGTTCTTCTGGTCACCGGTCGTCAGCCACGCGTGTACCGCGTCTCCCCCCGGCCGCGTCGCCGTGGATTCGGCGGGCGACACCGCTGAGCGTGGTGAGCTCCCCGATGACATCGCCGTGCCCGGCCAGACTCCGATCAGCGAGGCCATCGTGGCGGCTGTGGCCACAACGGTACGTCTGGTTCTCATCCGTCAGGCCTCCCGTTCAAGCTTGACCAAATAGTTCCGTATGTCGGGAACCATGATCTATGACTTGATCATTGCGCGCCAGGATCCGGGACGACCAGCGGAGCGGCCGGCCTGCTGGCCCTGGGGCTGTTCAACCCCGACGGCTTCATCGCCACCCGCAACGTGGACCATTTCCGGCACACCGGCAAGGCCGATCTCTCCTACCTGTCCGACCTGTTCGCCGACACGGCCCCCGCTCTGGACCGCCTCCCCGAGCCACAGCGTTCCTGCACCTTGCGCCACCTCGCCGAGCCTCTCGAGCACGGCGACTCGTGGACCGGCTTCAATCTCTCCGGGGCGCGAGCCCGGACCTTGCTCCAGAGTCACCCGGTGAGGCGGTCGACGAGCAGTCCGCACCGCTGCACGGCTACATCGGCGGCACCGGCAACGTCGAGTTCGCCGACGTCACCATGGAACTCATCCGCATCGACGGCAAGCGGGCGCTCCTCAGATTCCGGCCACGGTGAGACTAGGACGATGTCTCAGCGGTGAGGGTTCTGGCCCATCACCGGCCGGTGCCCTCATCGCTCGTGCGTCGCCGGGGTGATGTCTCCCGTCGGGGGCCGTTCGTCGAGTAGCCGCAGGTCGGACTCGGCGATCGTGGCGCTGACCAGCAGCTCTGTGATCAGGTTGTGGTTCAGTGTGTTGCCCAGCGGCGGTGGCACCTCCTCTTCCAAGAGTCCGTGCACCTGGGAGCTGAGCCGCTTGCGCACCTTGGTGACGATGTGGGCGGCGCGTCTCCAGGTCCACGACTGCTCCGGCCGCAGGTGGCTGAGTTCGTCGGCGATCTGAGCCCAGGTCAGCGGCTGCGGCTGGGGCTGGGGTTCCTGCCGGAGGTACCGCTGGCTGAGGCACACGAGCACCAGGCGCTCGGCCGTGCTCAGTTCCCATCCGCCCGGGCTGGACGTGTCGACCTCGTACCGGTCTTCCGGGCTCGGCGGTGGCGTTTTCGCGGCGATCCGTACTTCGAGCAGGTGCTCCTGTTTCGGGGCGACGATGAACAGCGGCGTGTAGGTCACCGGCAGCTCCGCCCGGTGTCCACCGAGCACCAGCCGCGACCCGGGGAATCGGATGGCGAGTTTGCCGACGTTGTGCAGAACCCATCGGGAACCCTCATAGGTGATGTATCCGTGCCGCCGGCTGACGTGCGGATCGTTCGCACCGACGCAGACGTGGACATCCGGCTCGCAACGCCCGAACACCAGATCGAACCCGGCGTCCGGCAGGACGCTCATCCCGCCGTTCACCCCCCGGACGAAGAGCGTGCCCGGCTGAGCCGGAGGAAGTCCGTGGGCCAGGCTTCCGACCTCCTTCGACAAGATGTCGACCTTGCTCAAGGGGCTCGGCATCGCCATCGTCATGATTTGTCCTCTCTCCGCACGCCTTCGAAATTACGCTAATCGTCGGCTCTCGGGAGGGGTCCCCGGATGTCCGGCCGTACGCCCACGGCACGGTCGATCAGTTCATCCCGTTGGGCCTCCCGTACTGGTTTGCCGGTGGCGGCGAACCGACCTTCAGCCGCGGATCGTTCTTGGCTTTCCGCCGGCGTTAGTCCCTCATGCTCGGGACCGGTCCCGGCCAGGGCTGACACAGTCACTGCCAAAGACGGCACGATGTCACCGAGGAAGGATGGGAGCGGGGATGCGGACCGCTTGAAGATCACAAAGAGCTGGTAATCAGCGCCGGCAATGACTGACTCCGCTTCCGTATCCGCAACACGGTACGTCGAGTTTATTTCGCGGCCGGCTGAAGGGATATCCGTTCGGCCCCCGATCCTCGAGGAGGAGTTCAATGCCGGGTCCTCGTGATCATGATAGGCAACCGGACGATCGTGATCACCATAGCGAACGTGGCCGGCAACGGGTCGCGTGGCGGCAGTGGATCGCGCTGATCGTGCGACAGCCGTGGATCGTGGCGATCACCGTGGTTCTGGCGCTTGTCATAGCCTACTGGGGATGGGCCCCTGAGGGCTGGCCACTCAAAGGCCAGTGTGGTGGCGGGCCGAATATCTGGCGGACCCCGGCACCACATCGGGAATGTATTGGAATAAGCGACGGCAGCGACCCTTTCAACGAACCGGACAACAAGAATCCCGCCCAAAAGGCGATCATCGAGAAAATCAACTCGGTTCAGAGGAAAATCTCGGCAGAGAACAAGGAGGTCGCCAAATCATCACGTTATGTCAAGGTGGTCCTGCTCATGCCGTTGACGGTCTCCGAGAAGAAGGACTCGGCGATCCCGCTCAGCCAGATCGAGCATAGCCTGGAAGGAGCCTATACGGCTCTGCGCCGCATCAACGGTTCGACCGTCTTCGGTGATCCAGGCGCGGTCAAACTTCAGTTGCTGCTTGCCAACCAGGGGAGCCGGCAGGAGATCAGCGACCGTTTCGTGAAAAAGGTCCTCGAAGTCTCCGATCCCAGTCATCCGCTGGTCGGGGTGGTCGGGCTGGGATCGAGCCTCGCGAACACTGACCACCTCGCCGATAAACTGGGGACGGGGCAGATCAGGATTCCCATGGTGGGCGCCATCACCTCCTCTGACAGCCTCACCGGACGACAGAATTTCTGGAGCGTATCGCCCAGCAATACCCAGTACGCGCAGGCGCTCCGGTATTTTCTCACCCACCAGGGTAAGAACCCACTGAGATCCGGCCTGATCGTGTCCGATACCAATAATGATCCCTACACGAGGACGCTTTCCCAGGCCTTCAAGTCCCGACTCAGGCCCTACCTCAAGTTCCCCGAACTGACCTACACCGGGGGAACGACCGACGCGCGCGCCACTCCCAAGATCTTCGCCCCGGTGGTCACGAACCTCTGCAACGCCGTCAACGCCCCGAAAACGCCGCTGGACATGGTGCTTTACGCCGGCCGGGTGGCGGACTTCGAGGCCTTCGCCAAAGCTCTGGAGAATCGTATCTGCAAGGATCATCCCTTGGCCGTGCTGGTCGGAGCGACAGGGTTCGCCGACGCCCAACGCTATGAAGGGATCCTCCGCAACGGCAATACCACTGTCATCTTCGCCTCCTCCTCCGATCCGGTGCGCTGGGGCCAGAACGGCCCCGGCACACCACCCGACTTCGGGGCATTCGCCGACGCCTTTGTGAGGTACGGGTTCGAGAGTGCGGACCTGGCCGATGGGCTGGCGATTTCACACCATGACGCGCTCTCGACGGTCGCCATGGCCACCCGGCTCGCAGCTCAGGGCGAGGACACCCCACAGCCGGAGGACGTGGCGTCCCAGTTCAGCCAGCTCGTCCTCGCCTACAGGGTCCCGGCCGCATCGGGAAGGCTCGAGTTCCAGAACTCGGCGCGGGGCCGGGCCGTCTCCCGCGTCATCCCCCTCCGGCAGATCGGCACAAGCACCGGTTTCGTACTGCCGAAGGACCTGAAGCCCTACGAAGTGACCCCCCAATGAGCCGCCGAACGCAAGCCGTCGACAGAAAGACGAACTGACAGATGGGCGCCCTCCAGGAGGACGATGAGATCTTCGAAAATGCCTTGGACAAGGCTCTCGAGGATCTCGGGGAGGAGGCCAGGACGGCCGGATACCCTCTGCACGAGGCCTTGATCAAAGAACTTGGCACAACCGCCTACCAGCAACGAGGCAGGGCCTTCGGGCAGTCGGAAGTCGATGGACCTGAGAAGGACTACCGTAAGGCACTCGCCGACGCGTCCATCCCGTGGAGCGGGCGGCCCTGGCTCGGTTTCCTGCGCTGGGTGGTCGTGATCGCCTTTGTCGGAGTCTTGCTCGGGGCGAATGTGATGCACGGGTATTCCGCCGCCCTCAGCGGCCCTCCCGGGTCGTACAACGACGTCTCGGTCTTTTCCGGAGCGGTGTTGGGCCAAGCGCTCTTGACCCTCCTCGGGCTGGTCACCCTGTGCCTGGTGGCATATCTGTTCATCTGGAAAACGACCAGGCTCAAGCCGGAAGCACTGGTGGCCGGGACCGTGCTCGCGGCGATATGCGCGACGATACTTCTCACCTTCAGCACCCACAGCGTCGTCGCCAACCTGTCAGATTCGGGGGTCACCCCTGGGTGGGAGCTGCTCGTCTTGATCTTCGCCACGACGACCGACGTCCTCTTCTTCACCGCTCCCATACGACTGTGGTGGCTGACCCACATGCACCCGAGCACCAGGAACGCGTGGCGCCAGCGGGTGCACCTGAAAGAGGAAAACTGGCAGCGCGAGCTCGCGGAGACCATAAAATCGATCTTGCGTGAACGACACCCTGCCATCAACGAACGCCGGTTCGAGACGACGTTGAAAACCCAGGACGCCCCGGGTCTGCGCCGGGTCCGGGACACCACACTGCATGTGGAGAACGAGGCCGAACGGCTCCTCGTCAGGGTGAGCAAGGGCATGGACGGCGGAAGCATCGCCATCTCCGGCCCACGCGGTGTGGGTAAAACCGAACTTCTGGACACGTTTTGCACAGGACGCAATGCCGTGCCCGACGCACCCGTCGGCATGAGCGTCGTGGTGACCGCGCCCATCGTTCATGACCGGCGGGAGTTCATGCTCTATCTGTTCACCGAGCTCTGCGAACGCGCACAGACCCTCGAGACCAAGCCACTACGCAACGAGGCGATCAGGCATCTGCGATGGATCCGGTACCTGCAGACCTCCTCCTCGCAGACCTCGTTGAACGCGACCGTGCGCAGCCTGGGACTCTCAATCAGCCGAGGGACGAGCCTGGCTCGCGTACCACTGACCTATCCGGAGATCGTCAAGACGCTCAAGGATTTCCTCACCGTGGTGGCCGCTTACTTGGAAGAGCGCAAACAGGCGGGCAGGCTGGTCATCGGCATCGATGAACTCGACCGAATCCAGCCAGCGGCCAGCGCGCGGGAGTTCCTCAACGAGATCAAGGCGATCTTCGACGTGCGGAACTGTCTGTTCGTCCTCTCAGTCTCCGATGACGCGCTCCACGAGGCCGACCTGGCCCCGGTGGGGCGACGCGACGTTTTCGACAGCGCCATCGACGAGGTCATCCGAGTCGAGCCGTTGACCCAGAAAGGCGCCATGGAACTCCTGAATCCCCGGGTCTTGGGCGGGGTGCCGGAGGCCTTCGGCGCGCTGTTCAACTGCCTCGCCGGCGGCATCCCGCGTGGTCTTCTTCGCAACGCCCGCGCGGCGCTGCTGTTCTCAGGCAAGGAGCAGCACACGCCCCCAGAGGAGGCGCAGGACGAGGGGGAGGAGCAGCAGGCGCGATCAGGCGAAGTGCCCGAGGAGACGCTGTCCGAGACCACTGAAAGGCTTGTCGCACGCGAACTGGCCAGAATCACCAGCAGCCTCAGCGCCCAGGCTCCTCCGGTCTTCTTCGGCCCCTTTCACGGGGCCAGCATGCGCGATGGCTCACTCCTGAAGCTCGGTGAACGCCTCACCGAAAGGACCGCCGGCTCCCCCGAATGGGAAGCCATCGGGATCACCGCCGCCAACCGCCTTTTCTTTCTGGACACCGTGCTGGGGGTCTTCTCCCCGACCCTGAGCGAGGACATGATCAGAGATGCGGTCGATCGCGACCCCGACGACACGCGTTCCTTCACGGCCCTGGCGAAGACGGGAAGCTACATCGGTGTGAACGACCACCAGGCTCGAACCGCCCTCCAGGCCATCAGGGACGCTTGGGGCCTGAAACCGCAGATCCCGGACATCGCTCCACCTCGGCCCCTAGCGCCGTGACCTCGTGGAATGCCACCGAAGATCGGACAGTCCCGGAGGACGACCGTCAGTCGTGAGGCATGGTGAGAATGGGCTTGATGACCTCGCCGCTGTAGGCGGCCTTCGCCGCGTCCTGGATCCGCTCGAGGGGGAAATACTCCACCAGGCGGTCGAAGGGGAACCGCCCGCCGGCGTAGAGGTCCATCAGCGCGCCGATCAGACGCGGGCTGCGACCGCTGCCGCCCAGCACGCCGACGATCGTCTTCCCCCACAGCGTGCTCTGGTGGTCGGCGCCGAACTCGGCGCCGGCCGGGGCCCCGCCGACGAGGATGCAGCTCCCGAGCATGCCGACCGAGTCGACGGCCTGGCGCACCACCGAGATGACCCCGGTGCATTCGAGCGCGTGGTCGGCCGGCCCTCCGCAGATGTCGGCCACGGCCCGCACCGGGTCCTCCTGCGCGGCGTTGATGGTGTGGGTCGCGCCCAGTTCCTTGGCCAGAGCCAGGCGCGACTCGTGACGGTCGACGGCGATGATCACGGTCGCCGGGGAGTTCCGGGCGGCCATGATCGCCGCCAGCCCCACGGTGCCGGTCCCGTAGACCACGAGCGACGCACCCGGCAGCGGGCGGACGGTGTTGAAGACCGCGCCGGCACCGGTCGCGACCCCGCACGCCAGCGGCCCCATGAGCTCGACCGGCAACCCGTCGGGGATCGGAACGAGCGCCGAGGCCGTGGTGAGTGAGTAGGTGGCGAAGGAGGACTGGCCGAAGAAGTGGCTCGCCAGCGGCCGCCCCGTGGTGTCCCGCAGCGCCGAGGGTCCGTCCAGCCGGTGGCCTCCGCCGACCAGCTCGCCCATCCGCAGGCAGTAGCGCGGCTGGCCGTCGAGGCAGTTGCGGCATGCGCCGCACCAGGGCCAGCCGATGACGACGGCCTGCCCCTCGCGGACGCTGGTGACCCCCTCCCCCACCGCGGCCACCGTGCCGGCGCCCTCGTGGCCGAGCACCCCCGGCAGCGGGAAGGGCAGGTCTCCGTCACGGGCGATCCCGTCGGTGTGGCAGAAGCCGGTGGCCGCCACCTTGACGAGAACCTCGCCGGGTCCTGGCTCGTCGAGCTCGACGTCCTTGACGACGAACGCACCGTGCAGCTCCTCGACGACGGCCGCGGTGATCTCCATCAGGTCTCCTCTGTTCCTGGCCCTTTCGGACCTGGCCTGGTCAGGCCGGCTGCGGTCCGCGGTTGTCGAACAGGGCCAGGCCGGCGGCCGTGTTGGAGGCGGGGACGTGGTAGGTGGAGTGCACTCGCCGGATCCGGTCGTTCATCGCGCCGCGCATGATCAGCCACATGATCATCTCGATGCCCTCCGAGCCGGCCTGGCGGATGTAGTCCTCCCGGGAGAGCGCGGTCAGCTTCTCCGGATCCGTCTCGATCGCCTCGAGGAACATGGCGTCGAACTCCGGATTGATGAGCCCGGCGCGGGCACCGGCGAGCTGGTGGGACATCCCGCCGGTGCCGAAGATCGCCACCTTGGTGTCCGGGTCGAAGCTCTCCAGCGCCCGCCCGAGCGCCTGTCCGAGCGCGTAGCAGCGCGCGGCCGTGGGCTGCGGGTACTGGATGACGTTGACCATCAACGGAACGACAGGGCACGGCCAGGCCTCGCCGGGGTCGGGGCAGTAGATCGACAGCGGCACGGTCAGGCCGTGGTCGACGTCGAGCTCCTGGAAGACGGTCAGGTCGAAGCCTTCGTCGATCAAGCGCTCGACCAGGTGGAGCGACAACTCCGGGTGACCCACGACGTCCGGCACCGGCCGTCGGCCGTACCCCTCGTCGGCGACCCGGTAGCCCTCGGCCGTACCGATGCCGAACGTGGGAACGAAGTCCAGGTCGACGCCGTTGGCGTGGTCGTTGTAGACGACGATCGCGACGTCGGGCGTGTGCCGGGCCATCCACTCCCGGGCCGGCTGGTAGCCGTCGAACAGCGGCTTCCAGTACGGATCCTCGGTCTTGCCACGGTCCATCGCCGCCCCGATCGACGGGACGTGCGACGTCGCCAGGCCCCAGATCACCTCAGCCATGGGTACGTCCTCCCGCCCGCATCGTCGCCACGAACTCCTCCTCGGTCATCCCGGTGAAGACCCCGCCGAGGTACTGCATGGACTTCCCGTCCATCATCGCCAGCTTGTAGACGTAGAAGATGTTGCCGCCGAGGTCGATCATCGCCTGCCAGTCGCGGCCGATCACCGCCTGCCGCTGCTCCGGCGACAGCCCGAACTCCTCGCAGTAGGCCTGCTCGCCGGCCACGAAGCGCTCCCGGTTCTCGGCGAACCGCAGGCTCATGAACAACTTGTTCATGCGGAAGCCCCGCCGGCTCGTCTGGCCGTCGAAGACCGGCGTGCCCGGAATGTCGAACTTGTTCTCACCTGTCATGGATGACACTCCCGGCCTCGCCGACGGCGTGTTCGTGCTCGTCGAGCCAGTCCCACATCTCACGAGGATGGGTGCTGGTCCAGGTCCGGCCGCACCAGCAGCTGCCCAGCATCTCGCCGTCGTACTGGCGGAAGGTGATGCGCAGCTCGCGTCCGGGTTCCGGAGCGGTCACTTCCGCTCCTGAGGGTGGGTCGCCAGCGCCTCGACGGTGACGTCCAGCCACGGCGCCATGGGCAGCGACATGAGCGCGTCGTGCAGCTCGGCCGGGTCGGCGGCCTCGTAGAGGCCGACGGTCGCGTTGCGGCCGGGCACCCGCCAGAGCCGCTTGAGGATCCCGGCCGCACGCAGCTCCATGGCACGGGCGCGTTCGCCTGCCCGCAGCTCCTCGCGCTGCTCCGCGGGGGTGGTGGGCGGGAGGCGGTTTTCGGACCGGACGAGGAACTCCACATCGTCTCCTGTGTCTGTCGGTTGAGTGGGGGCCGCGCTCAGCCGGCGGCCAGTTTGAGCAGGACGTCGGCCAGCGCCTCGGGGGCGGTGACCATCGCCTCGTGCCCGGTGTCCAGCTCGTGCACCGGCCAGCCGTGTTCGCGCGCCCGCTCGGCCTGGCCCTGGAACACCCGCATCCAGGTCACGCATTCGATGAACGCGGCCGGCACGTCGTCGACCGCGCCGGTGAGGCGGAGGGGGTCGGTGTAGGTCTTCCACGGGTGGGGGGTGAGCCGGGGAGTCAGCCAGTCCACGTCGGCCTGCTCGGTCACCCCCAGCACGGACAGTGAGCGGACGGGGACGAGCCAGCCGAGCCCCGGGCCGGCGGCGGCCTCGGCCCAGTGGTGGGCCACCGTCTCCGGCTGCAGCTCGAGCGCCGTCTCGCCGTCCGCCCCGACGAAGGCGTCGAGGTAGATCCGCTTGGCGACCGCTTCCGGCCGCCGGTCGGCGACGGCGGTGACGATCTGTCCGGCGTAGCTGTGCCCCACCAGCACGACGTCGCGCAGCGCCAGTACGTCCAGCAGCCGGACGACGTCCTCGACGTGGGTGTCGAGTCCCACCTGCGGTGACAGGAGGTGGGCTCGCTCCGACAGGCCGGTCAGCGTCGGTGCGTGGACCTCGTGCCCGGCCGCACGCAGCAGCGGGGCGACCCGGTCCCAGCACCATCCGCCGTGCCAGGCCCCGTGGACCAGGACGAACGTGCTCATGCGCCTGCCACCGCCGTGGACGCCGACGGCCGGCCCGGTCGCCGGGCGGACGCGGTGTCGGCCGCCGCCTCGCGGGCGGCCATCTTGTCCAGCAGCCGCCGACCGCGCAGACCGGCCACGTCGGAGCGGATGCTCGACTCAGGCGGACGGCCGGTCTCGGTGGCCACCATCACCTCCTGGATCTCCAGGGCGTCCACGTCCTCCTTCATCACGGCGAGCTGCTGGTCCAGCTGGAACCGGGACAGCTCCTCGTCGTCGATGCTGTAGTCGCGGCCGAGGGCGAAGAAGTCGTGCGTCTCAGTCTCGGTGGCCGGCGTCATCCCGTACAGCACCTTCATGTGGAAGCCCTCGGGCTCCTCGGTGCCGGTGGGCGCGAGCCGCATGTTGAGCTGGAAGATGCCCGGTGCGTAGAAGTCGCCGTCCTGCCAGCGGTCGATCGGGGAGGTCAGCCCCATCGACTTCTCATAGAAGGGAGGCGCCTCGATCCCGACCATGTGCCGGGTGAACGACACCCGGTCACCCTCGCTGGAGACGTCGATCGGGGTGGCCGCGACCGCGGCGTTGCCGATGCTGCTCGGGTGCAGGAACGTCTCGTGGGTCAGGTCCAGGAGGTTCTCCACGAGCAGCACCTGCCGTGCCTTCAACGGCACCAGGCCGTGCACGTGGGTCCAGCCCGGGTCGGTGAGCCAGGACGTGTCGGGCAGCAGGCTCTCGTCGGCCAGGGCCGGGTCGCCCGGCCAGATCCACACGACGCCGTCCCGCTCGACCAGCGGGAACCGGTGCACCGACGCCTTGGGCTTGTCGGGCTGCTCGGCGACACCGACGCAGACGCCGCCGTCGTCGATCCGGTAGCCGTGGTAGTTGCACTCGATGACGTCACCGTCGAGCCGCCCCAGCGAGAGCGGGAACCTGCGGTGCGGGCAGCGGTCCTCCAGAGCGGTGACCGTGCCGTCCTGCAGGCGGTAGAAGCACACGGGCCGGCCGACGATCCAGCGCTGCAGCAGCGTCCGGCCGACTTCGTCGGACCAGGCGCCGATGTACCAGCCGTTCGTGACCAGCGGCGTCGTTGGGGCCAAGGCTGACTCCTCGAAAGAGTTAGGACGGGAGGGGGTTCAGGCGGTTGTCACTGATCGGTCGTCGGGGCGGCCGGGTCGGCTGTGTCCTCGACGTAGGTCACGCCGAGCCGGGCCAGGGTCTCCCGCATGCCGTAGACGTCGAGGCCCAGGACCCCGGACTGGAACTGCTCGCGCTTGCCCTGTTCGTTGGCCTCGCGGGCCAGTGACTTGGCGGCCACGTCGGGCGCGTCCTCCAAGGGGACGCAGAGCACCCCGTCGTCATCGGCCACGATCACGTCTCCGGGCCGGATGTAGGCGCCGGCGACCACCACGGGTACGTTCACCGAACCGGGGGTCGCCTTGACCGTCCCCTGCGCCGAGACCGCCCGCGACCAGGCGGGGAAGCCCATCGCGGTCAGCTCGGCGACATCGCGCACCCCGGCGTCCATGATCAGGCCCTGGACGCCACGTACGGCGAGCTGGGTGGCGAACAGCTCGCCGAACATGCCGTCGGTGGACGGTGACGTCGTCGTGACGACGAGGACGTCACCTGGCCCGCACTGCTCGATGCAGGCGTGGATCATCAGGTTGTCGCCCGGCTGGCTGAGCACGGTCACGGCCCGTCCGGCGATGCGCGCACCGGGGTAGATCGGCCGCAGGACGGGGGCGGTGAGGCCGCGGCGGCCCATCGCCTCGTGCGCGGTGGCGACGCCGGCCCGCCCGAGGACGGCCACCGCCTCCGGGTCCGGACGCCGGCTGCTCCGCACGATCACGTGCCGGCTCATCGCAGTTCCTCCCCCACCGTCGGGAAGGTCCGCTGGTAGGCCTCGGCGTGCGTGACCGTCTTCGGCGCCCCGTTGCGCACGGCCTGCACGCCGCGGCGGACCCCCAGGTCGGTGTAGTAGCGGATCAGGTGGTCCTGTGCGGTCATGCACGCCATCGCCTTGGTCTTGAGGTCGAAGACCGGGCTGATGTCCAGCAGCAGGTCGGGGGCGAACCCGCAGACCTCGGGCTGGTGCGGCTCGAACTGCAGGACCTGGGCGGCCCCGAGCGGACGGGTGGTGCGGTCGTGGCCGTGAGCCTGGGCGACCATCCGGGTGAGCAGCGTGGTCTCGTGCGCCTGGTTGTGGTCACGGTTGTACGGGTCGTCGGCCACGTGGGTGAGCAGCACGTCGGGCTGCCGCTCGCGGAGCACGCCGACGATCCGTTCGACCGCCGCCTCGTCGACCCGCAGTGGGTAGTCCCCGAGGTCGAGGAACTCGATGCTCGCCCCCAGCGTCTCGGCGGCCGCGGAGGCCTCGGTCCTCCGGGCCTCCTTGACCCGCTCCACGGTCATGCCGTCCTGCTTCCACAGGCCCTGGGACTCGCCCCGTTCACCGAAGCTCAGGCACAGCACGTGCACGGCGGAACCGCGCTGGGCGGACAGGGCGATCGCGCCTCCGGCGCGCCAGACGAAGTCGCCGGAATGCGCGCTGATCACCAGCACGGACGGGTTCGCGGGATTGTCGGACATGGTGCTTGCGGCCTCCAGATAGTGGTGGACGGGGATGCTCAGAGGTCGAGGACGAGGCGGGCACCTCGGCAGCGGGAGACGCAGATCAGCATCGTCTCGCCGGAGGCCTTCTCCTCCTCGCTGAGCAGTGAGTCGCGGTGGTCGGGCTCGCCCTCGAGAACGGTGGTCTCACAGGTGCCGCAGATGCCCTCGGTGCAGGAGGACAGGACATCGATCCCGGCGTTCTCCACGGCCTCCAGGACGGTCAGCTCCGGCGGCACGGGCACGGTGAGGCCGGAGCGCTCGCAGACCACCTCGAACTCGGTGTCCTCGGCGTCGGAGACGACCGGGGCGGCGGTGAACCGCTCGACGTGGAGCGCGCCGGGCCGCCAGTCGCGGCAGCGGCCCTCCACGGCCTCGAGCAGGCCGGCCGGTCCGCAGCAGTAGACCAGGGTGTCGGCGGTGGGCGTGCCCAGGGCCGCGTCGAGGTCCAGCAGGCCGGTCTCGTCCTCCGGGCACACGCGCACCCGCTGCCCGTACGCGGACAGCTCGCCGAGGAAGGCCATCGAGCCGCGGGCGCGACCGCCGTAGTGCAGCACCCAGTCGGCGTCGGCGGCCTGGGCCGCGCGGATCATCGGCAGCAGCGGGGTGATGCCGATCCCGCCGGCCACGAACACGTACCGCGCCGCGGGGTGCAGCGGGAAGTTGTTGCGGGGACCGCGGACCCGCAGGGTCGTCCCCACGGTCAGCTCGTCGGCGAGCCACCGCGAGCCACCGCGCCCTTCGGCCTCGCGGAGGACGGCGATGCGCCAGCGGGCGGTGTCGGCGGGGTCGCCGCAGAGCGAGTACTGGCGGGTCGGCCCACCCGGCACCTCGACGTCGATGTGCGCACCCGGCGTCCAGCGGGGCAGGGGCGACCCGCACGAGAGAGCCAGATCAACGCCGACGACCCCGTCCGCCTCGTCGCGGCGCTCCACGACGACGGCATCGGCCTCGAAGCCGGAGGTGGTGCGTGCGGTGGGGGCGGGTGCGTCGAAGACGGTGGATGTCGTCACGGCGCCTGACCTCCCTGTGTCGTTGCCGGAGTCGGAGGCGGCCGGGTATGACCGCCTTCACAGAACAACCTAGGCAGCGCGAGGGAGCCGGGGATCGGCGCGATGTCAGCTCGTGGACGACCGTTGCGGCGGGGATCGACTACGTCATCCGTCGCGGTCGCGGCGGCGAGGAGGTCAGCTCGACGGTATGAGCCCCTCACGGATGGCCAGCAGCGCGGCCTGCGTCCGCGAGGAGAGCTGCAGCTTGGTCAGCATGTTGCTGACGTGCGTCCGCGCCGTGCGCTCGCTGATGCCCAGGCTGTCGGCGATCTCCCGGTTGGACTGCCCCCGTGCGACCAGGACGAGGATCTCCCGCTCCCGCGCCGTAAGGGACGCCAGTCCGACCTGAGGGGCCCTGATCCGTCTCGTGAGCTGGCGGGCGACGGCCGAGTCCAGGTGGACCTCTCCGGCCGCCGCGGCCCGGATGGCGGTGGCCACCTCGGCCGGGTCGGCGTCCTTGAGCAGGTAGCCGGCCGCTCCGGCGGCGAGCGCGGCATGGACCCGCTCGACCTCGCCGAAGCTGGTGAGGACGACGACCTTCACGTCCGGATGGGCACGGGTGATGGCCTCGGTCGCCTCCACGCCACCCATGCGGGGCATCCGCAGGTCCATCAGCACCACGTCGGGCATGGGCTCGCCCGTGGTCAGCCACTGCTGGAGGAGAGCGACCGCCTGCTCGCCGTCGGCCGCCTCGCCGATCACGTGCAGGAACGGGACCGTCTCGGCGAAGGCCAGCAACCCGCGGCGGACGATGGCGTGGTCGTCGACCACCATCACCCGGATGACCTCGCCCTCGGCCTGGTCGGTGCTCACCTGCTCCTCATCTCCCCCATCAGCCGGGTGTATCTGATCACTCCCGGCACCGTGACCTCGACCGTCCAGCCGCCGGTCGGGTGCGGGCCGGCGAACAGCCGGCCGCCCCACCGCTCCGCCCGTTCCCGCATCGACACCAGCCCGAGCGTGGCTCGTGGTGCCCGTGCCGCCTGGATCCGCTCCGGACTGGGGTCGGAGCCGCACCCGTCGTCGGTGACGTCGATGGACAGGGTGCCGTCGACCAGGGCGAAGCGGACTTCCACGGCGTGAGCCCGGGCGTGCTTGACGACATTGTGCAAGGCCTCCTGGGCGATGCGGTAGAGGTCCTCCTGGATCTCGATCGCCAGGTCGAACTCCAGGTCCGGGGGCGCCTGGACGTCGACGGCCAGTGCACTGCGCGCCTCCAGGCTCGCCGCGTGGGCCCGGACGGCGTCCACCAGGCCGCGCTCGGCCAGTTCCAGCGGGTGCAGCTCGAAGACCAGCCCGCGCAGGTCGGCGAGCGCGGTCCGGGACAACTCGGCCAGCTCCTGCGCGCGGCTGCGCATCCGCGCCGGATCGGCGTCGGCGCTGTCGACCTGGCCCCGCAGGGCCTCGGCCTGCATGCGCATCGAGAACAGTTGCTGTACGACCGAGTCGTGCAGATCCCGGGCCAGTCGACGGCGCTCGTCCGACTGCGCCTGGGACCGTGTCCGGGCCAGGTGCGCCGCGATGTCGATCGCGATGGCCGCGTGATCGGCCATCGCCTCGAGGAAGGCCAGTGAGTTGGGCCCGGGGTCCTCCCCCGGAACGTAGTAGGCGTTGATGACGCCGATGGTCCGTCCGCGCACCATCAGGGGCATGGACACGAAGCCGTCCCAGTCCGGGTAGCCCATGATCGCGTGCAGTGGCGCCCAGGTCGGATCGGCCAGGATGGCGGGCTTCCGGTTGAGCACCACGACCGGTTCACGGTCCTGGATGGCGTCCATGAAGTGGACGTGGGCACCCAGCCGCCGGCAGGCGCTGAGCCGCTCGACGAAGTCGGTCGCGTCCCCGAAGCCCGCCATGCCCAGGACCCGGAGCTCGTCCCGGGGGTTGTCGATGGCCAGGATCTGGACGGCGGCGATGTTCGCGGTCATCACGATCTCGTTCGCCACGGCGTCCAGAGTCGCCCGCAGCGAGCACGCGTCGGCGACGCTGGAGGCCGCCCGGGTGATGGCGGTCAGCCGCTCCTGCTGCCGCAGGACATCGGTCACATCGCTGAACCAGGCCGCGTACGTGCCGTCGGACAGAGGGACCAGCCGGTACTCCAGGTCGCGCTGGCGTCCGTCCGGGGTCAGCCACACAGTGCGGCGGCGGCGGCGGTCGCGGAGCCCCGCGAGGTCGGCGTCGTCCACCGGGAAGGGGGCCGGGTGCCCGATGAGGTCGTCGGCGGGCAGCCCCAGCACGTCGGCGGCGGCGGCGTTGACCACGGCCAAGCGGCCGTCCCGGTCGAGCACCGCCAGGCCGTCGGCGGACACGGCCACGAGGGCGCGCAGCAAGGCGTCGGTGCCAGGACCTGGCCCGCATGGTTCATCGACCCGGTGTTCCACGTCGCTGTGCACCTCTGCCTCGTCACCCGGCCCGCACCGTCGCAGGGCCCACGTTCCGGGCGAAGGGTACCCGCCGCCCGCTCCGCGGCCGTCCCCTGTGGCGCAGCCCGCTCGGTGTGCCGGCCAGGGCCCTGAGGGCTCCGGCCGGCGCACCGAGCGTACGGAACGGGAGCTCACCTCACGAGGCCGGCTCCGTTGCGGGAACCCCGCCGACCGGCCGGGTGTCCGAGGGGGTCGCGTCGGCGTCGTCCGTCCGGGACGGGGCGATGCTGGGGAGGCCGGCAGCGGCGATCAGGCTGATCAGCGCCAGCCCGGCCACGTAGAGGCCGATCGGCGTGGCGGAGTGGTAGGCGCCGAACAGCGCGGTCGCCATCATCGGGGTCACCGCCCCGCCGATCATCCCGCCCACCTGGTAGGCGATGGACATGCCGCTGTACCGGACGCGGACGTCGAAGATGCCGGTGAACAGGCCGCCCTGCGCACCGGCCATGATCCCCTGCACCACCGCGGCCACCATGAAGGCGAGCAGGGCCAGGCCCGTGCTCTTGGTGTCGACCAGCGCGAACATGGGCAACGGCCAGATCACCGCGGTGAGCGCGCCGATCATGTACACCCGCTTGGATCCGAACCGGTCCGCCGCCACCGCCGCGCCCAGGATCGCGCCGCCCCACACCACGGTCGAGAGGAGGATCAGGGTGAGCAGCGTCGTCCGGGGGAAGCCGACCACCGTGGTGCCGTAGGTCAGCATGTACACGATCACCGTGTAGCCCACCGCGGGCGGGGCCATGGAGGCCAGGCTCGCGAGCACCAGCGCCCGCGGTTGCCGGCGCACCAGGTCGGCGACGGGGACCCGGCTCACCGCCTTCTCCTGCTTGACCGCCTGGAACTCCGGCGCGTCCTGCAGCCGGGTGCGCACCAGGAAACCGACGAGGACCAGGACCAGGCTGATGAGGAACGGGATGCGCCACCCGTAGCTGAGGAAGTGCGCGTCGGACATCCCCGAGATGGCCAGGAAGGCGAGGTTGGAGAGCAGCACTCCGACCGGCAGGCCGAACTGGGCGAAGCTGCCGTAGATCGCGCGGCGCCGCGGTGAGGCGTGCTCGGTGGCGATCAGGACCGCACCGCCCCACTCACCGCCCACCCCGAACCCCTGGACCAGGCGGAGCACCACCAGCAGCAGGGGCGCCCCGATACCGATGGCCGCGTAGGTGGGGAGCAGCCCGATGGCGAACGTCGCGCCGCCGGTCATCAGCAGGGTGAGGATCAGCATCGACTTGCGGCCGATCCTGTCCCCGAAGTGCCCGATGATCGCGGCGCCCAGCGGACGGGCGACGAAGCCGACGGCGAAGGTCGCGAAGGCGGCGAGGGTGCCGGCGACGGGCGAGAAGCCCGGGTAGAACAGGCTGCCGAACACCAGCGCCGCGGCGGTGCCGAAAATGTAGTAGTCGTACCACTCGATCGAGGTGCCGATGAAGCTGGCGGCGAAGATGCCCTTCTTCGACGGCGCGTTCGTTGTTGTCGGTGGGGCCACGTGTGCTTACTCCTCTGGACACCGGCTGGACGCCGGCTAGTGGATGTGGCCGGGACCTGGTGTGATGCCGGTCTCACGGCTAGAGGAATAGAAGCCGGTCGGCGGGCCCGAATCCCGAGCCCGCCGACTCGGCTGGGCTGCGTCGTCTGTGCCGGACGCCCTACGTCATCTGTCGCGTCGCCGGGCGGAACCCGCAGGTCAGCCCGGGTGCCGGGTCTCCGCGGTAATGGTCACCGCGGCGGCGAACGGCGCGGCCCCAGGCGCCGGCGCGTCGGCACGGTGAGGCACACTGGCTCCCCACGGGGGGACCGGCCGGGGGTGAGGGCCGGCTACGTCAGATGTCGCACGGCCGCCCTCCGGAGCACCCCGGTCGGTACGGGTCCGATGACTCGGGAGGCCACCCGGCCGCCGACCTATCGTGATCCGACGCAGAGTTCACGGCCGGCTGCGTGGCCCTGCGGCCACCCGAGAGAAACGAGACCACATGGTGTCCCTGGACCAGCTGCCCGAGATCAGGACCGACCTCTTCATCGGCGGGGCCGTGCACACCGCCGACGACACGCTGCGGATCGTCGATCCCGCCGACGGCGTGTCCGTCGTCGGCTACGCGGCGGCCGCGAGTGGCAAGCAGGCCGAGTCCGCGGTGGCCGCCGCGCACCGGGCCTTCCCGGACTGGGCGGCGCGCAGCCCGCAGGAACGGGCGGCGCTGCTGACCGCGGCGCTGGCGCCGCTCGAGGCCGACCGCCCGGCGACGGCGGAGGTCCTCACCCGTGAGAACGGCAAGATCCGGATGGAGCCCTTCGTCGACTCCGTCGTGTTCGCGCACCGGTTCACGCTGGCGGTCGGCCTGGCCGACGAGCTGCAGCGGGTCAACCACCTCCCGGCCCCGCCGTACCGGACCGAGATCTCCCACCTGCCGCTGGGCGTGGTGACGATCA
>DASYNF010000229.1:0-43431 GCA_036008685.1 Actinomadura sp.
GGGGCTTCCCCACGTGGACGGGTCGGCCGATCCGACCCCCAAGGAGCTCGGGAGCCTTCCCGTCCCTCTGGTTCCGGTGCTCCCGCCGAAGGGGGCGAGGCTCCCCAGGCCGCCGATCCCCGGAAGGACCGGTGCCCCACCGACGCCACCCCCGGTCCCCAACCCGACGTCGGTGCTGCCCGGAAACGGCTGGGCGCTGAAGGAGCCGGCACCCCCGCCCGGGGCGCCCGGGTTCAGGGCCGCGTCCATGGCCGCGGGGTCCAGCGGCGGTAGCCCCGCGGCACCGCCACCGGCCCCCGGAACACCGCCCGGGGTCGTCGATAGGTCCCCCATGTACGGAACGGGGGCCCCGCCTCCGGTCCCCGGATCACCTATGCCCCCGGAACCGACACCACCAGGCATGCCTCCACTGCCCGGATCAAAGGCTCCGGCGCCCGGGACACCGGCTCCGGCGCCCGGGTCAATGGTTCCGGCGCCCGGGTTGCTCCCGAGGGGGGAGGTCACACCGGACGGAGAGCGGATGGCGTCGATCGAGATCTGATACTCACCGGCCAGGCTCTTGAGAACCTGGCGCATCTGGTCGGTCATCATCTTGACAAGCACGGGCTTCTGGCTGATCGGGATGAGGCCGTTGGACATCGGTCCGACGCCGATCCGCTGGGCCTGGGCCGCGTAGTACTGGTCGATGCGCACGATGAGGTCCTGCGCGGTGGCCAGGCTGACCGCGTTGTTCGCCAACTGCTGCGGGACCGAATTCGTCCCCGTCGCGCCACCCGACAGGACCTGCGCGTTGGCGCGGACCTGTTTGGAGAAGGTGGTCATCATGTCCAGGAACGAGTCCGCCGCCGCGCCCTTCCAGGGCCCACCATCCTCGGCGAGCGCCTTGGCCTGGTCGGTCAGGCTCTGGGCGACCATCTCCAGGGTCCGCTGCACCGCGAGAAAGACCTCCGCCGCGTGTTGCAGCGACTGGGGGTCGGCCACGGATTTGGCGTGGGCGGCGGCGTCGCTTTCGGACGCGGCGGCGGAGCCGTAGACGGCGGCCTTGATCTGTTTCCAGTCCCAGGTGTCGTAGTCGGATACCGAACCCCCGCCGTTGCCGGGGTCACCGTAGATCCCACCATCGCTTCCTTGGGTGAAACCGCCCTGGTTGTAGTCTGGCATTCCGCTTGTGCTCCTGTCCGAGCCACGACTCCTGGTCCTGCCGGGTCAGGTTCCGGCCGCCGCCGAGGTGTCGAAGGGGCTCAGCCTCCGCCGGTGGTGCCGCCGGGTGCGGTCCCGGTGGTCCCTCCGACCGAACCCCCGTTGTCCGTCATCATGGCGCCGAAGTCGCCCCCGGCCGCCTCCATGGCGCCCTGGAGGTCCTTGGCTTTCATGCCGTTGGCTTCCTCGATGCTGCTGTAGCTCTTGATCAGCTCCTGGACGCCGTTACGGATGTCGGCCAGGCCGTTGGCGAGATCGTTGAGAACCTTCGTGTAATTCTCCTTGATCCCGTGGTCGCCGTTCGGGCCGGAGACCTTCCCCCGGATCTCGTTGGCGTGATAGAAGGCACCGGGCGCCACCGCAACGCCCGCCAGGAGGTTCGCGGCGTCCTGTACCGGCTTGATCAGCGAGTCCATGTTGCGGGCGAACAGGTCCATCGACGGCGTGTCGACCGTGGTCGTGCCCGTCCCGTCCGAGCCCTTCGGCACCGTCGGCGGGGTGAGCGGCGATGGCTCGGTGGCCGTCCCGTGCCCCGCAGGGACGTGCGTGTCACCGTCCCACGGCGTCGGATCGGGCGTCACGGCATCGCCTTCGTCAGAGGGCCGCTGAGGGCCGGCGCGGTGGCGGTTTTCAAGCTCATTGTCTGTAGGCATCAGTGTGCCCAGAGGCCGGTTCCACGCTGCTCGCCCGTGCCGTAGTTCTCATTGATGTGGCCGAGCTGACTGCTGGCGAAGCCCGCCTGCTGCACCATGTCCGCGGCGGCCTGGTCCCACTTGAGCTTTGCCTGGTTGTAGACGTCGCGCGTGGAGCTCTCCCACTCACTGAGGTGCTGCTTGGAGCCGTTGTCCAGCTCCTGCAACGTGCTCTCGATCTTCTTGGCGACGGCCATCATCTCGCTGACGACCTGGTCGACCTGGGCCATGTTGACGGTGTACGTAGCCATGCGGCGACTCCCTGGAAGGTTGAGGACGACTCGTGACGAATGGTGATGAATGACGGGTGGTCAGAACCCGGGCAGCCCGGCGGCCGTGCTGTTGCGGACGGCGCCGGCGGCCTGCACGGTGCTGTCGTGGGTCGTCGTGTAGACCCCGGCGTTCTGCTGCAGCTTCTCGAGCATCAGCTGGAGTTGGTCCCGGACCACCGCGAAGTCCTGGAGCCAGGTGTTCATCGCGCCCCCGAAGACCGTGGCGGCCTCGCCGGTCCAGCTTGCCAGCAGGGTTTCGATCTGGCCCTGCATCATCGAGTACTGGGAGTTGGCCTCTTGGACAGCGCTCTCGAAGTTGCCCTGGGCAAGCTTCATGCCCTCCAGGCTGACGGACGTCGTAGGAGGCATCTTGATCCCTTCCTCTTGGGGGCCTGTCCCGGTTCAGGACAGCCATGCCTGTTCAATGCTGATCGTCTCGTGCACGCGCGAGAAAGCGTTCTCGCCTTCTCTGCCCGACAATCCCGCGATGTCTGCCTCTACGAACACCTCACGTGTGCGCCGGCGCGGAGGAGCCGTGCGGCTCGGGCGGGCCCGGGACGGTCGTGCCGGCGTCGGACCGCTCGGGCGCGAGAGCGGGCAGGTCGGGCACTCCGATGGTCCGGGATCGTGCCGTGCCGGCGATGTGCGCCGCGAGCCGGTGGGCGCCACGCGCCCCGTCGCCGGGCCGGGCTTCGGCGAGCAGTGCGACCAGGGCCCGTCGCGCGTCCTCCTCGATCTCACAGCCGCGCGCCTCGAGCTCACGGCACGTCAGCTCCGCGAGCTCGTCGCCGGTGTATTGGGCGAAGTGGAGGTACTCGGCGAAGGCGACCGCCAGATCGGTGCGTTCCCGCAGCAGGTCCATCAGCCGCGGGTGGTCGCCGGAGAGCACCAGGACCACGCCGGGTGCCGACCCCGCCATGGCGGCCAGCGCGTCGATCACCGACGTCCGCTCCCCTGCCGGCCGCCGGTCGAAGGCCGCGTCGAGCTCGAGCATCAGCACGCCGCCCTCGGCCTCCTCGAGGAACGCCCCGAGGTAGGTCTCGGCCTGCCCCGGCCAGCGCGCCGGGATGCCCGAGAGCGGGAGGAGATGCAGCGCACCGGTGGCCAGCAGGCCCGCCTCGGCGAGACACCGGGCATAGAGCCGGGCGACGGCGCGGCGTCCGCTGCCCGGTGCGCCCTCGAAGACGACGTTGGAGAGTTCGGCGACCGGCTCTCCCCGCTCCCTCAGCCGTACGAGGCCGTCGACCCGGACCAGCAGCGCGTCGCGCACGGCGTCGAGGCCGACCATCGAGGCGAGCCGCCGGAGCCCAGGGCCGTCGGCCGGCCGTCCCCCGTCCTGGTCGGCCGGCGCCGGCCGCTGCTCGAGCTCGACGCTCAGGTCCTGCTCCGTCAGCTTGCTGAGCTCGGTGTCGTCGGCCGGCGGTCGCACCGCCAGCCGGGACGCCTGGTTGCTGATCATTGACTCGAAGATCTGACGGGCGACGCGGCCGTTGCCGAAGGTCGGCCCCTTCGGGACCTCTTCGAAGTAATGGGTCAGGGCTTCGAGGGCACTGTCGGTGAGCTGGTAATAGTGCTTGGCGCACAGGTTGCGCACGATGGTGACGAGCTCGGCCGGCCGGTAGTTGGGGAACTCCACGGTGCGGGAGAAACGCGAGGCCATACCCGGGTTGGAGGCGAGGAACTGGTCCATCAGCTCGGAGTAGCCGGCGACGATGACCACGATCTCGTCCCGGTGGTCCTCCATGAGCTTCATCAGGGTCTCCACCGCCTCCTGGCCGAAGTCCGGGCCAGAACCCTTGGCCTGGTTGGTCAGGCTGTAGGCCTCGTCGACGAACAGGACCCCGCCCAGCGCCTTGGTGACCACCTCGGTGGTCTTGATGGCGGTGCCGCCGATGATCTGCGCGACGAGGTCGGCACGCGCGACCTCGACGATGTGGCCCTGGCTCAGGATGCCCAGCTCGGCCAGGACGGCGCCGTAGAGCCGGGCCACCGTGGTCTTCCCGGTGCCGGGAGGCCCCGCGAACACCAGATGGCGGCTCATCGGGGGCATGGGCAGGCCCATCTCCTCGCGCCGCTGGGCCATCTTGTTGAGGTTGATCAGGCTGGTGACCTCCTTCTTGACGCCTTCCAGCCCGACCAGCGCGTCGAGTTCGGCCAGCGACCCGGTCCCGACGTGCCGGGCGTGCTCCTCCCTCGGCTCCTGGAACGCCTGCCCGCCGTCCTCCCGCCGGCCGCCGGGGTCCGGTCGCCCGGCGGAGAGGTCCTTGCCCTCCCGTAGCCGGTGCACGCTCTTACCACCGTTGTCGCGCACCTCGCAGTCCTGGACGAGGACCGGCTCCTCCGTGTTGCAGCGGACGCCGTCGCCCGCGTTGTCGAAGATCGTGCAGTGACTCAGGTCGGCACGCGCGGACGCCTGGACGTTCAGCCCGTGGCCCCGGGCCCCGGTCACCCGGCAGCCGACCGCGGTGACCGATCCCCCGCTCATCACCCGGATACCGTCCGCGCCGGAACCGGAGAACTCGCTGTCGGACGCCGACAGCTCACCGTCGGCGCCGATGACCACCCCGCAGTCCCGGATGGCCGAGGCCACCAGCACGGCCTGCGCGCCGCCGCTGATGGAGATTCCCGAGCCGCCGGACGTGCGCAGCCTCAGCCCGCTGAACCGGCCTCTGCTGCTCTCGTTCAGATCCAGGCCGATGCCGCGCCCGAGCGTCATCTCGGCCTCGCGGAGCACGAGGTTCGCCGCACCCAGCACCCGCACCCCGTCACCGGACTCACTGGAGACGGACAGATGGTCGAACTCGGCGGAGGCGTCGCCGGTGACCAGGACGGCGGTCCCGCTCGCCTCCCGGACCGCCACGTTGCGCAACGCCGCCGTGCTGCCGTCCTGCAGCACGATGCCGAGCGGTGTCCCCGTGATCTCGCAGTCCTCCAGGCGTGGCCGGGATCCGCCGGTGACCTGGAGCCCGTTCTTGGCCGCCGAAGCGAGGACGCATCCGCGCAGGAACGGCGCGGAACCGCCGCCGACGTGCACCGACTGCCCGCCCGAGCCCGAGAAGGAGCAGTCGGTGAGGGTGGTCTCGCCCTGGCTGGTCAGGTACGCGTCGAGGCCGGCGCTGCCGGTCACCCAGACCCGCCGCAGGCTCGCCCGGCCGTCCTGCTCGACCGCCACGGCCGGTTTGCCGCTCCCGGTGATCCTGGTCTCCTCGACCGTCGCGGTGCCCCGGCCGTTGACGCAGATCCCGTTGCCGCGGGCCCGGTTCAGGGAGCAGTCCCGCACGTCCAGCCGCCCGTCCTCGGCGACCACGACGGCCGACGAGCCGGCCTGGCCGACCTCGGACCGCTCCAGCACGTTGGCCCCGTCGGACGTCACCACGATGCCGGCGCCCTGAGAGTTGGTCACACGACAGTCGCGCATCGCCACGGTCCCCGTCTGCCAGGCCAGGACGGCGGTCCACGCCTCACCGGAGACGTGACAGCCGTCAAGCGCGGCCTGCCCGCCCCGTACGTCCAGCACCGGCGCTTCCCGATCCGCGCCGGACAGGGTGAGACCGGACAACTGGACGGCCTGGGCGTCCACGATCACGGTGCTGTCCGAAGCGGAGTGGACGTGCACGCCGCCCGCCCCGCTCTCCGCGGCCACGGTGACCGCGCGGGTGATGACCAGCGTCTCCTCGTACCGCCCGGCCGCTACGGTGATCAGGGCATAGTCCGGGGCCTCGGCCAGCGCCTCGGTGATCGAACGGTGGGCGCCCGGACGGTCCGGTGCCACCAGCAGGACTCGGCGGCTCACGGCCTCGCCCCCTCTCTCGGCGTGGCCGGGCCGGCCGTGCCGTGCGGCCGGGGCGCGTAGGCCCTGGCGATCAGCCCCGGCGGGTTGCCGGGCACGCCGGCGTACGCGGGCCGGGTCCGCTCGGTCCCGGCCTTTTCCGAGACCCTTTCGATCTGTTCGAGGCTCGTCAAAGCGATCTCGTCCAGCGGTACGCGCCCGAGGCTGACCCGGCCGTCCGCGCCGATCTCCGAGCGGGACAGTTCGCGCAGCAGCACGGTGTGCCGCTCGCCGGCGCGAACCGCCAGCACCTTGAAGCTCGTGCCGGGCAGGAACAGGACCCGGTCGGGGACGGCCGGGTCGAGCAGAGCGGTGCGGCGGGCCGTCATCGACCAGATCAGGAAGTCGGTGTCGCCCGGCGGATCGGGGTGTGCGGTGGTCAGGCCGGTGCAGAACCCCCACTCGGTGACCAGCCTGCCCTCGTGGTACCACCTCCGCTCGGCCTCGCCGAGCGCGGCGCACAGCACGGCCGCGCCCCGGAACGAGGGGAGCCGCCGCAGCCCCGCGGCCACGCAGCGAGCCAGCGGTACGTGGGGTCCCGCTGTCGCGCTGAGCACAGCCCGGTCCACACGCCGGTTCTGGCCGGAGAGATAGAGCCGCACCGCGACCAGGTCGGTCAGGGCGTCCGCCGCGCTCGCGCGCGACCCTCCCCGCAGGCCGGGCGACTCGGACAGGACCCGCGAGACCGAGCCGGCGATCGCGTTGTACTGCTCACTGAGGGTCTGCCGCAGCCAGGCCCGCTCCTTGTCGATGCCGCGTTCGGGAAGCACCGCGGAGGCGGCGGCCTGAGGGACGGGCTGCACGCGCACACTCCCGGACATCCCCGACCGCTTCGGTTCCTCCGCCGGGGCGGGGACGGAGGCCGGCTCGGCGGGCTCTCCCCCGCCGGCCGGGTCCGGCTCGGCGGGGGCGGGTGCCCAAAGCTCCGGCGACGGGAGGTCCGGCAGGGGTGCGGACTCCAACCGGATGCGCGGCGCGGTGCTCCTCGCCGGGCGCGGCGGCGCCGGCGCCCCGGACGGCGCGGACGGCGCGGACGGCGCGGACACCCCGCCGACAGGCCCGGTCCCGACCGCGGATTCCCGGGCGGCCGGACCGGCGGTCGCCGTCTCCGTTCCCGTCCCCGAGGCGGGGCCCGATGTCGAGAGCGGCGCGGTGGACGGCTGCGAGGGCTCCCCGGGCGCCGGCCCGCCGGGCGCCGACCCCCCGGCCGATGCCGGCGCCTCCGCGGACTCCGGCGAGTCCGTCGCAGGTGTGGCCCGTTGGAGTGGAGGTTCCGAAGGCGCGAGGCCAGGGGCCGCGAGCGTCGCTCCACCCGCCGCGACCTCGGCCGCCGCGGCGGTTCCCGTCTCCGTTCCCCCATCCGTCGCGGGCGGGAGCACGGGGGCCGTCTCGGAGAGAGGGGCGGACACTGTCGCGGCCACGGCGGCCGAGGGCAACGGTGCCGAGAAAGCGGTGGCGGGCCGCCCGGTGGTGACCGCCGGCGACTTCGCCGGCTCGCTCGAACCCGTTGTGGGCGGGTGCCACGGCTTCGCGCCGCTCACGAGAAGGGCGGCCGCCGGCCCGTCGGCCGGCGTCACCCGGAAGGATTCGCGGGCGGCCGGGTCGAGCCGGTCCAGCACGTCCTCGGCGAGCGTCCGCATGCGCTCGGCGGTCGCCGGCGAACTCTGGTCGAACAGGATCGTGGCATGTCCCGTGCTCGGCGGGACGGACCGAATCTCGTTCCCGTTCGGCGGCTCCTCGGGCGGGCGCAGCCACAGCCCGCTCTGGATCACCTCCAGCACGGCCTCGGGAGCGTACTCGTACACTCCCGCGGAGATCTCCGCGACACCGTCCACCGGAGCGCGGCAGCCGAACAGAGCCGGCGGGGCCACCCTGCCGTGAGTGGCGGTGGCGGGAACGTAGGCCAGTTCGCGAGCGAAAGGGCGCCAGCCGAGGGAGCCGTCCTCGCGCACCACGTGGACGTCAGGGGCGTCATCCCTCCGGCTCTGCACCGGCAGCCCGGCGTAGAGCACGACCGGCTGGTTCAGAGCGTCGGCGAGCCCCTGCCCCAGCACGCCGCCCTCCGGCAGCCCGACCGGCCCGTACGGGACGAACCGGACCAGTGCGCGGGCGGACGGCAGGACGCTGTCCCAGAACCGGGCCACATCGGCCAGCGGCAGCGCCGGAGCTCCAGGGCTGCCGAGCACCACCGCGAACCTGTCGGTGCGGCAGGGCAGGCTGTCCACCAGCCGCCGGCGATTCGCCGGCCGCCCCGGCTCCTCCTGCCGGCCGTGTAGCCACACTCCGCCCGGCAGAGGCTCGACCATGCCGGACAGGCTGGTCTCCCAGGACCGGTTCGCCGCGGAGAGTTCCCAGAACGGCTTGGGAAACCGCTGGGAGTCCCACTCGGAGGCTTTCCCGGGCCGGAAACGCAGCCAGCCCGATCCGCGGTCGGCGGGAACGAAGAGGGCGCCCCCGGCCGCCGGCAGCACCTCGCCGTCCGGAGCCAGGACCACCCGCTTGAGCCGGTCCGCGAGCCACTGCCCGGCCGTCTTGATCTCCTCCCTAGCCCCCCGGCCGAAGACCAGGCGGAAACTTCCCGGACGGCCGCTCAGCACCCTGGCCACCGACTCCCACACGGCCTCGTCGGAACCGGCCGGCAGATCGACGACGACGAGGGTGTGCTGGAGGTCCTCGGCCAGCCCGCCGGCGAAGAGCACGGCCCGAGGGCTCGGCTCCCCTCGGGGGTGGATCAGCAGGGCGTGGCCGACGGCCCGGCAGTCCAGCCCGGGGCCGGAGTCCCGAGGGAATCTCAGTGGGAGTCTCACCTCAATGTCCTCCTGGCACGGCCGCGGTGGGCCTGGCGAGCCGGGCGCCCTGGGGCACGAGTGCGAGCACCCTCTCCGGGAGCACCAGCGTCCTGGCCGACCCGTACCCCAGTGCCCGGGCCGCGGAGTCGTCGGCCAGCGGATACTTCACCCCCTGATCGGTGATCAGGTACCTCTGGGCCGTGGTTCCCCTGGAGAGCTGGGCCTGGTCCACCGCCAGCACACCCCGGCCCGGAGGCACGAGCACGCGGGGACCACCGGAGGCGGCCGGACCGTATCCCAGGACGACCTCACTGTCCACGGACCGGGCCGTCGAGCGCTGTCGCAGGCACAGCGCCGCCCCCCGGGTGGCCAACGGCGCCGCGTCGAGCACGTCGGGAACGCGGTTCATCAGTGAGCGGTCCGACGACGCGGGCGCGGCGGCGATGTCGGCCGGGCTCACCCGCTCTGGCGCCGTCGCGCCCTTGCGCGCGGCGAGGAGGGCGGATTCGGTGGCGCTGATCGGCGCGACGCCGTCGGACAGCAGCACGTAGTGATGGTCCCCGCCGCCCACGGTGGTC
This sequence comes from Actinomadura sp., assembly GCA_036008685.1. Lineage (GTDB taxonomy): Bacteria > Actinomycetota > Actinomycetes > Streptosporangiales > Streptosporangiaceae > Actinomadura_C. The sequence continues at coordinate 9,361 of DASYNF010000229.1, forward strand.
CGGAACAGCCGACCGACCTTCGCGGCCCGTCCCGCGATCCGGGGACCGGCGCGACCCTCCTGCGGGACGCGGGCCGGCGCGAGCGTGTGCCCGGTGGGGAACACCGCCAGCCAGTCCGCCGGGGCCGTGATCGGGTCCTGGGTGTCGAGGCCCAGCGCGACCAGCGCGGACCTGCTGTCCACCGGGTACTTGACGCCCTGCCAGAGGACGTGGTCACGGCCCTTCGGCCCCACGAGGAGGATCCGCCGGTCCGCCGGCACCGGCGTGGTCCGCCGTGCCGGGTCGAAGTCCACGACCTCGCCCGCTCCGCCGCCCGGCAACACGCATCGGGCCCACATTGCCGACAGCAGCGCCGAGGCCTGGGGGATGGAGTCCGGGGCGCCGGAGAACCCGACCGGCCCGCCGTGCGGCACTCCGGCCAACGAGTTACGGGACACCATGCGCACCGTGGCCCGGTCGCCCATCGCCAGCAGGGCCGAGGCGTAGTTCACGACGGGGTGCAATCTCCCGCCGAGGAACAGGTAGCGGTTGCCGGTCTCCTTCTCCACGATGATCGAGCCCGGCTGACGCCAGCCGGTGTTGCCTCCGGGGGACAGCAGGCCGTAGACGCCGGAACCGGCGGCCAGCAGCACCACGATCACCACCCCGAACATCATCCCGAGTGTGGCCCTGCGCATCGGGTTCTCCCCGCTCGCGGGGTCCCCGGTGACGAGGGCGGAGGCCAGCCGGTCCGTGGCGAACTGGTATGCCTGGAGGTGGTCGCGTCGACTCTGCACCAGTGCCCTCTCAGCCGGCCAGCGACCGGAAATAGGCGTACACGTGCAGCAGCTGAAGTGCCAGCGGCAGCAGGGCGATCGCCGTGACGGTCTCCAGGCCGTCGCCGATGTGTCCCCACAGCGGCAACGGCCTGTTGACCGGCATCCATGCCGCGCCGATCAGCAGCAGCGCGACCACCACCAGGAGCCCCAGCAGCGTCATGCCGCGAGCGAGCGGACCCGCCTCGGTCGTGCGGAGGAGGAGCACGACGCCGAGACCGAGCGTGCCGGCGACGGCGGTCGGGATGCGCTGCCAGGTCCCGGTCAGGCGTCGCGCCCGCAGCAGGACCGCGCCGCAGAACACCACGGTCAGCACCCAGCCGATCCACTGCGGTTGGCGGGCCAGCAGGCAGAAGGCCACCGCGTACACGAGCGCCGACGACACGGCCAATGTGTTGAGGTAGGCGTTCGCGGCGGTGACCCGCGGGACGACCCGTTCCTCCGGCTCCGGCTCGATGTCCTGCTGGAGTTCCTCGGCGTTGCGAGGCAGTTGCGGGGCGCGCAGCCGGGCCATGCGCAACACCAGCCGCGGGCCGACCTGTCCCAGCACGAACATGACGAGGGCCACCACCGTGGCCGACCGTACGGCGTCCCAGCCCAGGAGCGCCGACAGGCACGACCCGATCCCGGTGGCGGCCGCCGTGACCAGCACGGTGCCCGGGACCGCGAGCGGCAGCCGGCCGATGAGCAGCAGGATCGCCGCGAGCACGCCGGTGCAGGTCGCGGCGAGCAGCAGGCCCGATGCCCCGGGGGCGAAACCCCCATGCGTTCCCCGCCCGGCCGTCAGCCCGGCGAGTGCCGCGAACCCGCATCCGCCCAGGCCGGTGACGAGAGCGCTCCCACGGTCGCCCACCAGGGAGGCCACCACACACCCGGTGGCCAGGCCGATGGCGATCACACCGCAGCAGGCCGCGGTGAACATGCCGGGGCCGGCGCCGAGGACCTCGGCGGCGAGTACGGCCAGGACGAGGCACGACAGGCCCAGCAGGAGCCGGCGGGTGAGCTCGGGCCGCCAACGGTCGGGGCGCCTGCCGATCGCCTCGGCCACGCCGTCGGAGACGTCGTCGAAGTCGAGTGCGGCCATCGGGCCGTCCGACGGCCGCAGGTGCAGCACGTCGCCGTGCCGCAGGCCGAGGGTCTCCGGGGTGCCGTCGGGATCCAGCGGATCCTCACCCAGCCGCTGCAGCACCCAGGGGCCACCGCGCCCGTCCGGGTCCGCGACGACGCGCCGCACGAGTACGGGCATCAGGGCGGAGACCGGCGTGGACACCGGGACGGCCAGGTCCGCCCGGCCGTTGGGCCCGTCGATGGTGAGCCGGCAGACGTCGGTGCCGCCGTCGCCGGGGACGGCAACCGCGGACGTGGCGGTCGTCATGATGCTCCTATGGTCCGGGGGCGGAGGCGGAGGCCGAGGCCGAGGCGGGGGCGGGGGCGGGCGGATGCCGGCGAACAGGCGGGTGGTGTCCTCAGGGCCGGACCACCAGTCCGGTCTGGAGCAGCTTGACGCCGCGCCGGGTGACGAGCTGGGCCCGGCCCGCCGGCAGCGTACGAGGCTTGGCCTCCCCGATGAACTTGCCCTCCTCCTTGGGATAGGAGAACAGCAGAGCCGGGCTGCCCAGCTCCCACATCCGCCGCAGAAGCGGGTCCATCATGGCCCGCATGGAGCCTGACGTGCTGCGTGCGACCACGACGTGCATGCCGATGTGGAGGCCCTGGGAGAGCAGGTTGACCAGCGGCGCCATCGGGGAGCCCATCCCGGGGGCGGCCGAGAACAGGTCGTAGTCGTCGACGAGGACGAACAGCCGCGGGCCGTGCCACCAGTCCCTCCTGGCCAGTTGCTCGGGGGTGATCTCGGGGCCGGGGACGCGCTTGCTCATGGAGATCGTGGCGTTCTCCGCGAGTCCGGCCAGTCCCTCGCCGTCCACCGCGTAGCCGACGCGGTATTCCTCGGGGACGGACTGGAGGAGGCCGCGGCCCGGGTCCGCGAGCAGAATGCGGGCCTCGCTCGGCTGGTAGCGCGTGGTGATGGCCCGGATCGCCAGGCGGAGCGCGTTGGTCTTGCCGGTCTCGCCGTCGCCGAAGACCATCAGATGGGGGCTGCCGGCGAAGTCGTGCCAGACCGGCGACAGGCGCTGTTCGTCCCAGCCCAGGCAGAACTCCAGGTCGCCCTTCGGGGCCGGCAGCTGCTCCGCCGGGAGGCTGGTCGGCAGCAGACGGACGCCCGGTGCCGAACGGCCCGTCCAGAACGTGTCGATCTCTGAGACCGCGGCCCTGGTGGCGGCGCTCAGGTCGCTGATTTCCGAGGAGCCGTCGATCCGCGGTATCCCGGCCAGGAAGTGATACCCGGACCCGGTCAGTCCGCGGCCCGGCTGGTGCGGCACCCCCGCGGCGGCCCGGCTGCCGACCTCGGACTCCATCGAGTCGCCCAGGCGCAGCTCGAGCTTGGTGCCCAGCATGTCGCGCAGCCGCGTCCGGATCTCCGACCAGCGCACCGCCGAGGCCACGACATGCACCCCGAACGACAGCCCGCGGGCGGCCAGCTCCATGATCCTCGATTCCAGGTCCTCGTAGTCCTGGCGCAGGGTGAACCAGCCGTCCACGACGAGGAAGACGTCTCCGTACGGGTCCTCGATCTCGCCGCGGGCCCGCAGCCCCCGGTAGGCGGCCATGGACTCCAGGGCCATCGAGGTGAACAGCCGCTCGCGCCGCTCCAGGAGCTGGAACAGTTCCTCGACCGTCCGCAGCACCCGGTCGCGCTCCAGGCGGGTGGCCACCGAGCCGACGTGCGGCAGGCCCGCGGTCGAGACCAGACCGCCGCCGCCGAAGTCCAGGCAGTAGAACTGGATCTCCTCCGGCGTATGGGTCAGCGCGAGAGAGAGCATGAGGGTGCGCAGCAGCGTCGACTTCCCCGTCTGTGGAGCACCGACCACGCCGATGTGACCGTCCGCCCTGGAGAGATCGGCGACCAGCAGTTCCCGCGACTGTTCGAACGGCCGGTCGACCACGCCGAGGGGGACCCGCAGCGAGATCTGCGCCGGATGGCCGGCCGCGCTCATCCCGCGCACCGGATCGGGCACGATCCCGGGCAGGAGCTCATCGAGGCTGGGCGGGGTGGCCAGCGGCGGCAGCCAGATCTGCCGGGCCGGGGGACCGCTGTCCTCGAGCCGGTCGACCAGCACTTCGAGCAGGCTCTCCTGTTCCTCCCTCTGTTGCCCGGCGGCCGGCTCCCGCTCGCGGCGGGCGGGGCCGAGGTCGCGTGTGGCCATGGGGGCGAGCGCGGCGTCCTCAACCTCCACCTGCTGCGGAGGGGCATGCCGCTCCAGATCGAAGGCCACCACGTCCTCGGCCGCCTTGACCCGCTGCACCGCTTCCCCCACCGTGGGCGCCGGCAGCGGGCTGGGACCTGAGACGTAGGCGGCCTTGAACCGCACCAGGTTGGTGGTGTCCACCTTCAGGTAGCCGTGGCCCGGCGCCGAGGGCAGCTCGTAGGCGCTGGAGACCCCGATCACGCTCCGCGACTCCATCGAGGAGAAGGTGCGCAGCGCGATGCGATAGGACAGGTGCCCCTCCACACGGTGGATGCGGCCCTCGTCCAGCCGTTGCGAAGCCAGCAGCAGATGCACGCCGAGGCTGCGCCCCAGCCGTCCGATCGTGACGAACAGTTCCACGAACTCCGGCTTGCTGGCCAGCAGTTCGGAGAACTCGTCCACGACGATGAGCAGCGACGGCAGCGGCGTCAGCTTGGTGCCGGAGGCTCTGGCCTTCTCGTAGTCGAACAGGGAGGAGTAACCGCTCTCACGCAGCAGCTCCTGACGGCGGATCATCTCCCCGTTGAGGGCGTCCCGCATCCGGTCCACCAGGTGGAGTTCGTCCGCCAGGTTGGTGATCACGGCGGAGGTGTGCGGGAGCCGGTCCAGGTTGAGGAACGTGGCGCCGCCCTTGAAGTCCACCAGGACCGTGTTGAGCACCTCGGAGGAGTGGGTGGCGGCAAGGCCGATGACCAGTGTGCGCAGCAGCTCGCTCTTGCCCGAGCCGGTGGCCCCGATCAGCAGGCCGTGCGGTCCCATGCCGGCCTGAGCCGACTCCTTGAGGTCGAGCTCGACGACCTCGCCCTCCTCTGTGACCCCGATCGGCACCCGCAGCCGCGCGGACTGCGCGGCCCGTGGCCGCCACTTGGCGGCCACGTCGAAGCCCCGCGGGTCACGGATGCCCAGCAGCGCGGTCAGGTCGAAGTCGGACTCCAGCGGCCGGTCGACGAGGTCGACGCTCCCGCTGGTGCGCATCGGCGCCAGCGTCCGGGCCAGGCTCTCGGCGGCCGTCGCGCTCAGGATGTCGGCCTCGGCGGACAACGTCTCATCGCCCGAGGGGAACTCCACCCGGCCGTCCCGGACGGTCAGCCGCAGCGCCTTCCGCCCGCCCGTCATGACGCCGGTGGCGTCCAGGAGCACGGCGCCGCGCAGCCCGGAGCCCCGCAACGGCGAGCTCTCCGGTATCCGCACCCCCTGTGCCAGGACCATCACGAACGGCTCGGCCACACTCGGCGACCACGTCGGATCGTGCTCGGGCCGGTCGCGGAAGTCCCGCCCGAGCAGCTCCATCAGCGCGTCGTGGTCCCCGGCGGCCAGCCGCAGCGGACCCGCGGAGTCCTCTTCGTGCGGGTGAACGTTGTGGGGCAGCCACTTCACCCAATCCCACTCGGCCCGGCCGGCCTCATCGGCCAGCACGGCGATCCGGAGCTCGTCCGGGGAGTGGAAGGTCACCAGCTGCCCGATCATCGCCCGCATCAGCCCCAGCGCGGCTTCACCGTCCCCAGCCAGCTCCACGCTGGTGAACCGTCGCAGCGCGACGGTGAGGGGCAGCCGGGAGACGCTCTGGTAGGCCCTGGTGAACCGGCGGAGCGAGATCGCCGAGAGTGGTTCGAGGTCCTCGACGGGCTTGGTCTGCGGGGGAAGGAACTCCAGGGCGGCCCGCCGGGCGTCCACTCCGATGCGGACCTCGGCGAAGTCGTCCGCACCGGCTCTGCGCTCCCACAGCCGGGGTCCGATGGCCGTGGCCCACAGGTCCCGCGGGCGGGGGTTGTCCCACAGGACGGCCGCCCGCTGCTCGGCCGCCGCCTGCCTGGCCTGCCTGCGCTTCTGCGCGAGATAGCGCAGGTAGTCACGGCGCTCGGCGCGCATCCGGCGCTTGCGCTCGGCACTGGAACGGCCGAGCTGACTCAGGGTCATGCTGACCATCGCGACGCCCATCATCCCGGCCATCATGTAGGTCGCCGGGTTGGCGCTCCCCAGGGAGAACATCAGCACCATCGCCGCGGTGCCCAGCCCCATCGGCAGGTAGAGCAGTACCGAACCGAAGTCGGCGGTGGCCGGTTCGCCCAGAACGGGCGGCTCCGCGAGTTCGACCTGCCCTTCCGGTATCCGAGGACCTTCGGCCCGCGGAGGGCGTTTGACGACGACGGTGCTCAATCCGGGGTCTTCCTTCCTCTGGACCAAGCAAGATCAATGTTTGACGCAAGATCAATGTTTATCGTAAGAACGATCGCCGCCCCCAGTCCGCCCGTACGGGGATGGCGTACGAAAGGACGAGGTCCTCTGCCCCTTGGACTCCGCACGCCCTGAGCCGTGAGGTCTCCCCGGCCGACCGTCTCCGGTAGTGCACCGGGCACCGCCCGTCGCAACGTGACCTCCGGTGCGGCGCCGCGGCGCGACCTCCGGCGGGGCGCCGTGACCCGGTGGGGGCAGTCCGCAGCCGGTCCGTGCCGGGTTCCCGCCGGCCGATCCTCAGATCAACCCGCACCGCAGGGCATAAGCGACCGCGTGCACACGATTACGCAGATTCAGTCGTTTCATCAAGCCATGGATGACATTCTTCACCGTGCGTTCGGAATAGCGCAGCTTCTGCGCGATCTCCTCCACGGTGAACCCTTCGGAGACCAGCCGAAGCACGTCGATCTCCCGCTCCGTCAGACCAGAGGCGGTCAAGCCCTGCGGTGCCAGCACATCCCGGTAGGTCCGCTGCACCTCGTCCATCAACCTGCCCTGCAGGAGCGGCGGGAAATCCCCGCCCCCCTCCGTGACGGAGACGATCGAACCGGTGAACCTCGCAGCGGTGAAATCCGCCCGCCACAGCACCCCCCGCACTCCACACTCGACCGCCACCTGCAGGTCAGCGGACCAATGCTCCTCCACAACGACCAGAAAACGCGGACTCGACGAGCACAGCCGCCGCAGCAGCTTCATCGCGCAGGCGTCGAAGTTCTCCACCGCGACCACGACCACATCGGCTCGCCATGCCTCGTCGACGGGGATCAGGGCCAGCCGAGACGCCAATCGGACGAAGCCCTCCAAACCCATCCGCGTGACGAGATCGGCCGCATGAACGGCCACGCTAATCGGACTCATCGTGGTCTCCCGCCCGAAACTCCGGAGAGCCGAGACCGAAAACGGCCGGAGGCTCACGCATCGAACTCTCCTGGTGCGCCCGCACAAGGCCCTGTGCATGGGCTTGTGCGTATTCGGGGGGCCCGCCGAGCCCCTCGCGCCGCATGATCTTCATGGTGCCACCGACGAATCGGACATTGTCACCCGGGGGTACTCGCCCACGCCGGCCGACCGGCACGGCGCCGCCCTCGAGCCGGGCCACCGGGGGCCCGTCCGTACAGGCGGACATCGCCTACCATCGGCCAGGTGACCGAATCCGATTCGACCGTGCCCGGCGGTTCGCCTGTGCGCGGCGTGCTCACCGACTGGGGCGGCGTGCTGACCTCGCCGTTGAAGGACGCCATCACCGTGTGGCTCACCGCGGAGGGACTGGACACCGCGCGCTATCGCGAAGTGATGCGCGCGTGGGTGGCGCAGGCCTATGACGGCGGGGCCGTCAATCCGATCCACGGCCTCGAGGACGGCACGCTCACACCGCGGGAGTTCGAGCGGCGGCTCGCGGCCGAGCTGTGCCTGACCGACGGGGGCCCTGTCGTGGCCGAAGGCCTGCTCGGCCGGATGTTCCGCGGCTTCGCACCGGTGCAGCCGATGTACGACGCGCTCCGCCGGGCCCGGACCCAGGGGATCCGCACCGGGCTGATCTCCAACTCCTGGGGCAACGACTATCCCCGGGAGCTCTGGACGGAGCTGTTCGACTGCGTCGTGATCTCGAGCGAGGTCGGCATGCGCAAGCCCGACGGACGCATCTTCGAGCACGCGCTCGGGCTGCTCGGCCTGCGGCCGGACGAGTGCGTCTTCATCGACGACATCGAGCACAACATCCGCGCGGCGGAGGCCATGGGGATGATCGGCCTGCACCACACCGAGGTCACCGCCACCGTGGGCCGGCTCGAGGAACTGCTGGGCGTGCCCCTCGGGAGCTGACCCACCACGACCGCGGGACCCCCGCCCGGGGCGTTCGGGCCAGGGCATTCACGGCCCGAGCAGTGAGGGTGGGGTGTTAACGTCGAAAATCCTCATGCTGCGTCCACTCGTTCTCCTCGTCACCGCCGCGACGGCGGCCACATTCCTGGCCTCCTGCGCCTCCGGGGAGCCCTCCAAGGGCACGAAGGGGCACTCGCCGGCCGGAAGTGCCGGCGCGACCCCGCCGGCCCGGCCGTCCGTGGTCCCCGCGCTCGTCCGCCGGATGTCGCCCGAGGAAAAGGTCGGCCAGCTCTTCGTGCCGACCTTCCAGACCAGCGCGCAGGCCATCTCCATGATCAAGCGCTACCACATCGGCGGATTCGTCTACTTCCCCGGCAACACGCGGACGGCCCGGCAGACCGCGGAACTCTCGAACGCGCTGCAGAAGGCCTCCACGGTCCCGTTGCTGATCGGTGTGGACGAGGAGCAGGGGATCGTGACCCGCCTGCCGTACATCACCCGGTTCCCGGGCAACATGGCGCTGGGGGCGACACGCCGGCCGGACTCCGTACGGGCGGCCGCGGTCACCACGGGCACCGAACTGCGCGCGGTGGGCATCAACCAGGACTACGCGCCGGTCGCCGACGTCAACGTCAATCCCGCCAACCCGGTCATCGGCACGCGTTCGTTCGCCTCGGATCCGAAGCTGGCCGCGGAGCTCGTCGGCGCCGCCGTGGAGGGGTACCAATCGGCGGGAGTGGCCGCCACGGCCAAGCATTTCCCCGGACACGGGGACACCTCCACCGACAGCCACACCGGCCTGCCGGTCATCAAACACTCGCGGGCCCAGTGGGAGAAGCTGGACGCACCGCCGTTCCGGTCGGCGATCGAGCACGGCGTGGACGCCATCATGTCGGCGCACATCGTCGTCCGCGGGCTCGACGACTCCGGAGACCCCGCGACCCTGTCGTCGAAGGTGCTGACCGGAGAGCTGCGCCACCGTCTCGGCTACAAGGGCGTCATCGTCACCGACTCGCTGCAGATGGCCGGTGTCCGGCGCAAGTACGGCGACATGGTCGCGCCGGTACGGGCGATCAAGGCCGGAGCCGACCAGCTCCTCATGCCGCCGAACCCGCGCACCGCCTATAACGCCGTGCTGGCCGCGGTCCGTACGGGCTCGATCCCGCAAAGCCGGCTCGACGAGGCCGTGACCCGGATCCTGGGGCTCAAGGAGGCACGGGGCCTGTTCGACCATCGTCTGGTGGACCCCGCCAAGGCCGAGGCCGTCATGGGCTCGGCGCGGCACCGCTCCACGGTCCGGCAGGTCGCCGAACAGTCGATCACGCTGGTCAAGAACGACGGCGCACTGCTGCCCCTGCGCGGCAGGCGGGTGTACGTCACGGGACCCAAGGGCACGGCGCTCGCGCGCGCCCTGCGCGTCCACGGCGTACGGACGGCCGACACGCTCCAGGGCGCGGACGTCGCCGTGCTGACGACCAGGGACTCCGGTGCGGCCACCGCCGCCCGGGTCCGCTCCCTCGCCGGCAGACCGGTGGTCGTGGCCGCCCTCGGCCTGCCGTACGACCTTCGCTCCACGGGCCCGGCCAAGGCGGCCCTGGCAACCTATTCGTCCGGTTCGGCCTCGCTGAGCGCCCTGGCCAAGGTGATGTCCGGAGCCCTGCGGCCCGTGGGCAGGCTCCCGGTGGGGATTCCCGGCGCATACGACTTCGGTCACGGCCTGACGTTCTCGTAGACGAGCGCCCCCGGCCCTGGGAGGATTCCCCCACAGCCCGTGAGGAGGTCCCCCGTGCGCGTCCGGCTGCCGATCGCGGCCATGGCCCTGATCATCGCCTCGATGGTCGTGGTCAGTGGGTGCGGCTCCAAGGCCGACATGTCCATGCCCCCGCTGACCCCTGAGCCGACCGTTCCGCTGCCGCCCGAGGACGGTGCCGTTCTCCGGCAGTCCTATCCCGCCCGGGTGGTGCTCTATCGCTATCTCCGGGGCGTCGCCGCGGCGGACGTGCGCGCCTGCGTCTATTTGGCGCCGGCCTACGCGCGGGCGACCTTCGGCCGGACCGGCTGCCGCGCCTGGGTGGCGCAGGCCGGACGGCACATGGCCCCGGCGGACCTCCTCGCGCTGCGCCAGGTCACCGTGCCCGCCGCGACGCCGGGACCGGGCCGGGGCTCCTACACGGTCGAGTTCACCGATCTCCAGTGGCGCACCGGCCGGCCGGAACCCGGCGGGGTGCTGCGCTCCCGCTACGTCATCCGCTCTTACGGAGCCCGCTGGCGTATCAGCGCCTGAGATCCCCGCCCGGGAGCGGGTCCACGGGGACGCCGGGCTCTGCCGCCGTGTCCTGGGACTGGGACGCCCGGCCGGCCGGTCAGGCCGTCTGGGTGACCTTGTTCAGGCCCCGGGGCAGGTCGGGATCGACACCGAGCCTGCGGGCCAGCGCCTCCACGAGAAGCTGCCCGGGTACGACCAGTGCCAGGGGCGCCAGCCACTCCGGCAGGGCCGTGCCCGGGAGCACACGGGAGCACACCTCCGCGAGGCCTGGCCCGCCCCCGATGCCATAGGCCGATGCCCCGGCTCCGGTCACCCGCCGGCCGAGCGCGACGGTGCCGGCCAGGTTGGGGCCGGAGTCCGCCGCCACCAGGATCGCCGGCGTCTTCTCGTCGACCACCGCGATGGGCCCGTGCAGCAGGTCGGCGTAGGACAGCCCCATGGCGTGCAGGTAGCAGGCCTCCTTGAGCTTGAGCGCCAGCTCCAGCGCGGTGCCGAAGACCATGCCGCGTCCCGACACCACGGCGCCGGACACCGCGGCGAGTTCCTCGGTGATCTCAGGTAGCGCTTCGGACGCCTCCGTGGCCTCGATCAGGCCGGCCACCTCGTCCGGGGTCCGGCGCAGGTCCGTCAGGTCCACCTCCGCGCCGAGTCCCAGCGCGATGACGGCCAGTGCGGCCAGCTGGGCGGTGTAGGTCTTGGTGGCCGGGACGGCGAGCTCGTCACCGGCCTCGGTGATCAGAGCGACCTCGGCGATCTCGGCGAGTGGTGAGCCGGGACCGTTGGTGACCGCGATCGTCCGGGCTCCGCAGTCCGCGGCCCAGCTCAGCGTCTCGGTGATCTCCTCGGTCTTGCCCGACTGGCTGATCGCGACGGCCAGCACTCCGGACAGATCCAGCTTCTGCTTGTAGACCGTGGCGATGGAGGGCGCCGCCGGTGTGGCGAGCCGGCCGACGTGACTCTCGACGAGATAGCGGCCGTACGCGGCGGCGTTGTCGGACGATCCGCGGGCGATGAACAACACCTGGCGGGTGCCGCGGGCCACAAGGCCCACATCGGACATCCTCGGCAACAGCCCGTCGAGGGTCCGGCGGAGCGCGGCCGGCTGCTCCCCGATCTCGGCCCGCATGTGGCTGGGCGACGGGTGGTCGGTCGCGCTCTGCTCCATGTGATCTCCTTCGGACGTCTCAGCCGGACGTGCGCTCGGTGAGGTTCATGGGTCGTGCCGGAACACCAGCTCCCCGCCGACCCAGGTGGCCCGCGTACGCAGGTCGTCGCCGAGCCATACCAGGTCGGCCGAGGCTCCCGGGGCGATGCGGCCGAGGTCCGGCCGGCCGATCAGGTCCGCGGGGGTACGGGTGGCGGCGTCCACGGCGGTCGTGAGGGCCACCCCCAGCCCCATGACGTTGGCGATGGCCGTGTCGAGGCGGAGCGCGGACCCGGCCAGCGTGCCGTCGGACCGCAGCGGCGGTCCCGCGGGCGGCAGCTCGATCGGCTCACCGCCCAGCTCGTAGCGGCCCGGCGGCATGCCGGCGGCCGCGACCGCGTCGCTCACCAGCACCATCCGCTCGCCGGCCGCCGCGAAGGCCAGTCCGCACACGACGGCGGAGACATGGTGCAGGTCGACGATGAGCCCCGGGTGCAGCCGCGGGTCGGCGAGCGCCTGCGCCGCCAGGCCCGGAGCGCGATGGTCGATGCCGCTCTGGCCGTTGAACAGGTGGGTGACCTTGCGCGCGCCCGCCTCGGCGGCGGCGGCGATCTGGTCCGCGGTCGCGTCACTGTGCCCGACGCTGACGAGCACCCCGGCCGCCGTGAGGGTCCGTACGGCGTCCAGGCCTCCCTCCCGTTCGGGCGCCAGCGTCATCAGCTTGACGAGGCCCGTCTCCAGCAGCGCGCCGACCGCCTCGGCCGTGGGGTCGGTGAGCCACGCGCGGTTGTGGGCGCCGCGCCGGCGCTCGGACAAGAACGGTCCCTCGAGGTGGACCCCGAGCACTCGGGCCCCCGCCGGGAGTCCCGGGAGGAGGCTCCGGGTGCGGCGAAGTGCGGCGGTGAGGGTGTCGACCGGCGCCGTGATGAACGTGGGCAGGAACGCGGTGACGCCGGTCTCCGGCAACCGCTCGACGACGGTATGCCAGCCCGCCTCGGAGGCGTTGGCGAGGTCGTGCCCGAAATAGCCGTTCACCTGCAGGTCGACCAGTCCCGGGGCGAGGCAGCCACCGTTGAGGGTCACATCCGGCGGATCGGCGGGACGCCCCTCGCCGACCTCGGTGATGACGCCGCCGGCCACACGCACGTAACCGGGGCTGATCACCCGGGTCTCATCCGAACCGGCGATGACCTGATCCGCCGTGATGAGAATGTGCGGGCCCATGGCCTCGCCGCCGCCGTTCGTCAACCTTGGAGTTCCCTCATTACGCGGATCATCATGCGGATCTTTATGATGTCGGTTGCACACGCGGATATACGCGCAATTGTGTTGAAATATGCGCAATTAAGGTGTTCTGCTCCGGACTGGCCAGTACGAACCCTACCCGCCGCACAGCACGGTGACCAGAGGTGTTCGGCGGGCGGAACGGCTCCGGGCGGCCGGGTGCCCGAATATCCGCGGCTCCGGTAAATCCTCCTCGGTCCCACCGATACCACGGGACCGCCGGTCGACGCGCGCATCCCCCGAAGCGATATCCGTCCACCGCTACGGCCTTTCTCCTATGACGGCCCGGCGGAGCCGAGACCGGCACCGCCCCGGACGCTTGACCGGATCCGGCCACGACGTATCAACCGGTGTGCCCAGCGCCTCTGTCATATGCCGTCGCCCGCCCGGGCGGCGCCGGAATCCCGGCCATCCGCGTCGCCGGACCGGACCAGCCGCACAGGAGGCCGTCATGAACAGGCGCACACCCCGTCGATCCGCCGTCCGGCTCCTCGCCTATCCGGCCCGCCGGCTCGAGCCCGTCCAGGCCATGCCCCGGGTGGACGGATCGCTGGCGCTCGCCCCCGTACCCACACCGCACCCGGCCGAAGGCCACCGGCGACCGGGCATGTCCCACCTCGGCGGCCGGCAACCGCCCCGGCCCTTGCTCCGGCCGGCACCCGGCCCGGCCGACCGCGCCCACCCCGCCGAAACCGACCTCGCCACCACCGCCGAGGTCGTCATCCGGCTGGCCTTCGAGGCGTTCGCCGGCCGTCGCCCGTTGCACCACCTCACCCGCTGGGTGACCCTCAAGGTGGCGCAGGAGTTGTCCCATCAGCCGCTTCCGGAGGCCTCCGCGGGCCGGGTGGCACCGCCGCGGATCCTGGCTTCCTGGATACAGACGCCGGCCCCCGGCCGGGCCGAGGTGGGCGCGGTAGCCCAGGTGGGCACACGAGTTCAGGCCCTGGCCCTGCGGCTGGAACGGCTCCGCGGACGATGGCGCTGCCTGGCCCTCGAGACCACGGTGCCGCCTCCGGGAAAAGGCGTCCATACCCGGTGACCTGGTGACACAGCCGCCCGGAAGGGGACACCCCTGAGAGGAAAAGCGCCCGTGATCTCGCGGTCGTCCGATCGGACGACCGCGAGATCACGGGCGTGGGTCCTCGCTCAGGCGTTGCGCGGATCGCCGTGGCAGCGCTTGTACTTCTTACCCGAGCCGCAGGGACACGGGTCGTTGCGCGAAACGTCGGCGAACTTGTCCGCCTCGACCTCGGCCTCGACGCGCTCCTCTACGCCGCCGTCCTCGCCCGGCGCGGTGTATTGCAGCGTGGCCGGCCGCTTGGGCTGATCCAGGCCCTTGGCGTGGATCTCCGGCTTGTCCTCGGTGGCCCTGTCGGCCGTGGCGGAGTCCTTGACCAGGACCGGGGCGGCACCGACCGTGGGCTCGGTGGCCTGCTCCTCGACCTGGACCTCGATGCGGTAGAGGTGGCCGACCGACTCCTCCTTGATGGCGTCCATCATGGCGGTGAACATGTCGTAGCCCTCACGCTGGTATTCGACCAGCGGGTCGCGCTGGGCGTAGGCGCGCAGGGCGATGCCCTCCTGGAGATAGTCCATCTCGTAGAGGTGCTCACGCCACTTCTGGTCGAGGACCGAGAGGATGACCCGGCGCTCGAGCTCGCGCATCACGTCGGTGCCGAGCTCGCCCTCGCGCTTGTCGTAGGCCGCCTGCGCGTCCTCGCGGACCTTCTCGGAGATGGTCTCGGCGTCCAGGGAGGAGAGCTCACCTCCCGTGGCCTCCACCAGCTCGTCCACGGTCACCGAGATCGGGTAGAGCTGCTTGAAGGCCTTCCACAGCTTGTCGAGATCCCAGTCCTCGGCGAAGCCGTCGGAGGTCGCGCCGGCCACGTAGCCCTCGACGACCTCCTCGATCATGCCGCGGATCTGCTTCTCGAGGTCGGCGCCCTCGAGGACCTGCCGGCGCTCCTCGTAGATGACCTTGCGCTGCCGGTTGAGGACCTCGTCGTACTTGAGGACGTTCTTGCGGATCTCGAAGTTCTGCTGCTCGACCTGGTGCTGGGCCGACCGGATCGAGTTGGACACGATCTTGGACTCGATCGGGACGTCGTCGGGGATGTTCAACCGAGTCATGATCGCCTCGACCCGGGCAGAGCCGAACATCCGCATGAGGTCGTCCTCGAGCGACAGGTAGAACCGGGACTCACCCGGGTCGCCCTGCCGGCCGGACCGGCCGCGCAACTGGTTGTCGATGCGCCGGGACTCGTGCCGCTCGGTGCCGAGCACGTAGAGCCCACCGGCATCGGTGACCTCCTCGTGCTCGCCCTTGACGGCCTCCTTGGCCTTCTCGAGCGCCTCGGTCCAGGCGGCCTCGTACTCCTCGGGCGCCTCCAGCGGCGACAGCCCGCGCTGGTGCAGCTCGAGGTCGGCCCGGAAGTCGGGGTTGCCGCCGAGCGTGATGTCGGTGCCCCGGCCCGCCATGTTCGTCGCGACCGTGACGGCGCCCCTGCGGCCCGCCTCGGCGACGATCGCGCTCTCGTGCTCGTGCTGCTTGGCGTTGAGGACCTCGTGCTTGATGCCCCGCCGCTTCAGCATCTTGGACAGCTTCTCCGACTTCTCGACGGAGGTGGTGCCCACCAGGACCGGCTGGCCCTTTTCATAGCGCTCGGCGATGTCCTCGACCACGGCCTCGAACTTGGCCTGCTCGGTCTTGTAGACGACGTCGGCGACGTCCTGGCGGACCATCGGCCGGTTGGTCGGGATCGTGATGACACCGAGCTTGTAGATCTTGTTGAACTCGGCGGCCTCGGTCTGGGCCGTACCGGTCATGCCGCTGAGCCTGTCATAGAGCCGGAAGTAGTTCTGCAGCGTGATCGTGGCGAGAGTCTGGTTCTCGTCCTTGATCTGCACGCCTTCCTTGGCCTCGATGGACTGGTGCATGCCCTCGTTGTAGCGGCGGCCGTGCAGGATGCGCCCGGTGAACTCGTCGACGATCAGGACCTCGCCGTTCATGACGACGTAGTCCTTGTCCTTCTTGTAGAGCTCCTTGGCCTTGAGCGCGTTGTTCAGGAAGCTCACGAGCGGCGTGTTGGCCGGGTCGTAGAGGTTGTCGATGCCGAGCCAGTCCTCGACCTTCTCGACCCCGGACTCGAGGATGCCGACGGTGCGCTTCTTCTCGTCGACCTCGTAGTCGCCGGTGGCCTCGACCCCGTCCTTGGCCGCCTCACCGCGGCGCAGCCGCGGCATGATCTTGGCGAACTCCCCGTACCAGCGGGTGTTCTGCTCGGCCGGGCCGGAGATGATCAAAGGGGTACGGGCCTCGTCGATGAGGATCGAGTCCACCTCGTCGACCACGGCGAAGTTGTGCCCTCGCTGGACGCACTCCTCGAGGCTCCAGGCCATGTTGTCGCGCAGGTAGTCGAAGCCGAACTCGTTGTTGGTCCCGTAGGTGATGTCGGCGTTGTAGGCCTTACGCCGCTCCTCGGGGGTCATCTGCCCCAGGATGACGCCGACCTCGAGGCCGAGGAACTGGTGCACGCGGCCCATCCACTCGGCGTCGCGCTTGGCGAGGTAGTCGTTGACCGTGACGACGTGCACGCCCTTGCCCGACAGCGCGTTGAGATAGGCGGGGAGCACACAGGTGAGGGTCTTGCCCTCACCTGTCCTCATCTCGGCGATATTGCCCATGTGCAGGGCCGCGCCGCCCATGATCTGCACGTCGAAATGACGCTGCCCGAGCGTCCGCTTGGCGGCCTCGCGAACGGTGGCGAAGACCTCCGGAAGCAGATCATCAAGGGTCTCGCCCTCGGCAAGGCGCTCTTTGTACTTGTCGGTGAGCTCGCGCAGCTCGGCGTCGCTCATCTCGACGAAGTCTTCTTCGATCGAGTTGACCTGGGCAGCGATCCGCTTGAGTTTGCGCAGGACCTTGCCCTCGCCGGCGCGAAGGATCTTGTCGATGACTACTGGCACTCTCGGAGGCTCCTCGCAGATCGTGGGTCACCGCGGAATGGCGGCGCACACACCACCCGTACGCTGCCATCGTAGGCGAACCCCAGGATGCTGGAGGTCATCCTCCGACGCAATCCATACCGATCCGTTTCGCTTGTGTTTCGGTTCAAGCTCCAGCGGAAGGTCTCCGAAGGTACCCGCGATTCTTGTCACCGCGGGTCCCCCGGACCTCAAGGAGTGGTGATGGCAGGAGGCTCGCACAGCGGCAGGCCCGCCTCATGGGTGGCGGTCGCGATAATGATCATCGGGTTCACCGTAGGCGGCGTCGGGCTGGCCATGGGGCCGTCCTGGTCGGTGTTCTGGGCCGGAGTGGCGATGGTCGGGATCGGCGGGGTGCTGGCACTGGTCGCCGACATCTTCGCCGACGTGGTGCTGGACGAGCCTCGGGTGATTCCCGAGATCGTCGACTATTCGCTCACCGGTGATCAGAGTGGACGACGGCGCGGCGGACCGTACGGGGAGACGGCCGAGAGGCCGACGATCCGGGAGCCGGAGGAGCCCCGGCCGCACGGCTAGGTTCATTCCGGAACAGGCCCTCGGCGGAGAGCGTCCAGCGGGGGCGCTCCGGCATGGGCCTCCTGTCACCGGTGGCGTCTACCATCGGCGGCGTGACGGCCTCCTCGAGTGAAAACCCCCCGGTTCCGCCGGCCGCGCCCGCGACCATGACGGAGATCTCGGCCGACGAGATGCGCCGCCTCCAGCTGCGGGCACAGGGGCTGCTGGGGGCGGACGGCCGCCGCGGCGGGATGCCGGGCCTGTTGTCCCGCCTCGGCGCCGTGCAGCTGGACACGATCTCGGTGCTCGCCCGGTCGCACGAGCTCGTCCCCTATGCGCGGCTCGGCGCGATCGGCCGCGATCGCGTCGAGACCGCCTACTGGGGGCTGCCCGAGAGCCCGGTGACGACGTTCGAATACTGGTGCCACGCCGCGTGCGTGCTGCCGATCGAGGACTGGCCCTTCTATGAGTTCCGCCGGAGGGCCTTCCGGGACCGGGAGTATCGCTGGCACCGGGTCCCCGAGCACGCTGTCACGCAGGTCCTTGACCGGCTCAAGGCCGAAGGCCCGCTGACGGCCACCGAGCTCGGCGGGGCGCGGGCGGGCGGGCCGTGGTGGGACTGGTCCGAGATGAAGATCGCCGTGGAGTGGCTGCTCGACATCGGCGAGGTCGCGTGCGTCCGGCGCACCGGCTGGCGTCGCGTCTACGACCTGGCGGAACGCACGGTCCCGGCCGGACTCGCCGGCCGGCGGCCGGGCGACGCCGAGTGCATCGCCCACCTTGCGGGGATCGCCGGGCGGGCCCTCGGCGTGGCGACACGGGCCGACCTGATCGAGTTCCTGCGCCTCCGCCGGCCCCACGCGGCCCTGCTCGACGAGCTGCTCGCCGATGGAGCCGCCGGGCTGCTGCCCGTCACCATCGCGGGCCCGGGGCGGAACGGGGCTCGCACGGCCGCGTGGGCGGATCCGGCCGCGCTCGCCACGCCGCCCAGGGGGCGGCATCGCACGACGCTGCTCTCCCCCTTCGACTCGCTGGTGTGGGATCGCAAGCGGACCTCACGGGTCTTCGGCCTCGAGCACCGGCTCGAGGCCTACGTCCCCAAGGAGCGGCGCGTGCACGGATACTTCGCGATGCCACTGCTGGCGGGTGGGGAGCTCATCGGCCGGGTCGACCCCGCCAGGAACGGCCGCACCCTGATCGCCCGGCGGGTCTCGTTCGAACCGGGCCGGGTCGGCACACCGGGTCGCGCGCAGAGCGCCGTCACAGCGCTGCGCGACGCGCTGTGGGAGGCGGCCGGCTGGGTCGGATGCGACGACGTACGGGTGGAGATCGTGGATCCGCCCGGGCTTCTGCACGCGGTCCGCCGGGCGATGCCCCTTGGCCCGGCGGACGTTCACTGAGGGGCATCACCCGGTCCCGGGCGAGCCGGGCCGCCCGCACCCGTCCCTCGATCAGGTGATCTCGAGCAGCTTCTCCCGGACGGCGTAGACCACGGCCTCCATCCGGGAATGCAGTTGCAGCTTCTCCAGGATGTTGCGGATGTGGTTCTTGACCGTGTTCTCGGAGATGAACAACTCCTTGGCGATCTCGCGGTTGCCCAGCCCCTTCGCGACGAGACGCAGCACTTCCATCTCGCGGTCGGTCAGCTTGGGCGCGGGGACCTGCTGGTGGCGCTCCTCGCTCCGCCTGGCCAGGGACGCGAACTCGGTGATGAGCTTCGACGCCATGGACGGGCTGATCAGAGACTGCCCGCCGTGCACGGCGCGCACCGCCTGAGGCACCTCGTCTATGGAGATCTCCTTGAGCAGATAGCCCGTCGCTCCGGCCTTGATCGCCTCGAAGAGGTCCTCCTCCTCGTCACTGATCGTCAGCATGACTATCTTGGCGCTCGGCACGGCGTCCTTGATGGCCGTGCACGCCTCGATGCCGCTACGGCGCGGCATCCGGATGTCCATGAGAACGATGTCCGGCAGCAGATCACCTGCCATCTGCACGGCCTCGAGGCCGTCGCCGCCCTCACCGATCACCTCGATCCCGTCCTCGCCCGCGAGGACCATCTCGAGACCGCGGCGGAACAACGCGTGATCGTCGACGATCAGGACACGAATCGGGTCGCTGGCCACCGCGCCGCGAGTCTCGGGGTTCTCGCTCACTCGTCCTCCCTTGCGGAGTGGCCCATGTCGGACGTTCTAGATCATGACATGGTCGGAGTGGTGACGTGAGGCGCGCGCCGCGTCACTCCGCGATGAGGCGCCGAATCACTCTTCGACGAGGCGGATGACCCCATAGTCCCATCCGCACCTGCGGTAGACCACGCTCGAATGACCCGTCTCCTTGTCACGGAACAGGAAGAAATCGTGTCCGACGAGCTCCATCTCGAAGAGGGCCTGCTCGATGGTCATCGCCTCGGCCTTGTGGAACTTCTCCCGGACGACGACCGGACCGTCCCCTTCCATGGGGATGGGGACGAGATGTCCGTTGAGGTCGGGCGGCGTTTCGTAGTCTCTGTCCACCTCGTCCGCGAGGGCTGTGCCGACCGGCTCGCGCGGCTCTGGAGCGATCTGCTCCGCGAACTCCGCTCTGTCTTCGGCCAGCGGCTCCAGCCAGCCGGGTCTGCCGGGGCCGCGGTGGCCGTGGTGCACCTTGCGACGGTCGTTGATCCGGCGCAGCCGCGCCTCGAGCTTGTCCAGTGCGAGGTCCAGCGCCCCGTACCGGTCTTCGGCCGCGGCCTCGGCCCGGATCACCGGGCCGCGCGACTGGATCGTCAGCTCGACGCGTTCGCGCCGGTCGGCCTGCCGCGGGTTGGGCTCCCGAGAGACCTCCACATCGATCCGGATCACTTTCTGATCCAGTTTCTCGACCTTGATCAGCTTGGTGCCGACGTGCTCACGGAACCGGTCGTTCACATCCGTGCGACGGCCCTTCACGATGATGTCCACGCAGTACCCACCTTCTCTCGGAGGCAACGGGCTCCCATGTGCAGGGGCACCCGCCCGGCCGACCTGGTCTTCGTCCCCACATCCGCCTGCTGAGAGTCTCGCGGCGCTTTCGCCACTACTGCCCTTCTCCCGGATCGGGGGATATCTGATCCCCCGGCGGGGCAGGACTTACTTCTAAGCCGCACCGTGATCGGTCGACGAGAAGTCGCCTTACGTGGGCCGTTTCGCCTGCGGCTGGCTTCGGCTAGCCGGACCTGGTTCGGCCCGACGCAACCACGGACCCGGGCGGGTGCCATGTCAGGAACGCTAACCGCTCAGGCGAGGAATGTCAGCGGGCTCGGGGCGGAAAATGTTCACGGACCGTCACCTGACCCTTCCCCAGGGGGCGGCCGCCACGCTCACGCGCGGTGAAACCCCTTGCCGTGCCGGACCTACGGCGTCGGTCTCAGCCCTGGTCACGACCGTGTGGCTCTCACGCCAGTTTCAGTTGTCCATACCTTCACAGTAACGCGCTGTACTTCTTTGGGGTGATCCGTCCGGGCGTGTCGGACCGGTCCACAGAGATCACCGCCACGCTCCGCACATAGATGCCGCCGAGCCATCCCAACGTGACGAAAATCACCATCCCGGTGGGGTCAGGACCATCTCCGCGTGGCCGCCACGACACCTGCTCCGGCCACGTCGGCTCCCGCCTCGCGCAGGGCCCGCGCCGCCTCCACGAGGGTCGCTCCGGTCGTGATGACGTCATCGACCACGACCACCCGTCGTCCGCGGACCTTGACCGGCCGCACCACGGTGAGCGCCTCCAGGAGGTTGCCGGCCCGCTCCTGCGCGGTCAGGGTCGACTGGTCGGCCACTCTGCGCGCCTGTGCCAGCACACAGGCCGCGCGGGCCCGCACCCCCGACCGGATGAGCGCGCTGACGGCCATGGCGGTGATGCGACGGGTCGGGTCATGGCCGCGGTGCCGGGTGGCGGCGCGCGCGGACGGGACCGGGACCAGGAGCAACGGCGCGGTGTCCCCGGCCGGATCCGGAACGGCCGTACGGGTGGCGGCCGAAGACCAGGCGGCCGGCCAGGAGGCGGCGAGGGCACTGCGGGCCAGCGCGGCCCCGAGCGGCCGGGCGAGCCCGGTCCGTCCCGACTCCTTGTGCGCGACGATCATCGCTCGTACGGCGCCGTCATAGGCCGTCACGGCCCAGGGCGCGGGCAGTCCCGCGGGGACGGGCCTGGGCCACGCCGGCCACGCGGGCCGGCTGAGCCGGCGAGCACAACCGGGGCACAGCAGGCCGGTCCCGGCCCCGCAGCCCGCGCACCGCTCCGGCAGGACGAGCTCCAGCAGTTCACCGAGGATCCCCATGGCGCCGAACCTGCCACGCCGCCGCGCCCCGCGACACCCCTGGTGGCGAATGTGGAAAACCCGGTGCCGGGGAGATGGTCAGCCAGGGTAGAAGGGATCGGTTCCCTCGACGAAGCAGTCCCATTCACTGAGCCGGTCCTGTGGATCGCTCAGCCGGCACACCTGGTCCTTGCGGGAGTCCTTGCCCGGCACCTTGGCGCTGACCAGCACCGGAGAGTTGGGGGCGGCGCTGATCGAGCTCATCTCCCCCTGCGCCCCGAGGCCGATACCGCTGATCTTGCCGCCGCTGACCGGGACCCGGTAGGGCAGAACCTCGGCCGAGGTGCGCTGCAGCCGGCCGAGCACCGCCAGCTCGCTGGCGTTCGCCCAGGCCACGTCGATCACGTCCACCAGCTCCGAGCTGATCGGCATGAACTCACCTGCGGTCACGGTCTGACCGGTACGGACGATGCGGCCGATCCGGATCTGCTCGTGCCGGTTCTCGTCCACGACGATGGCCGCCGCCCGTACCCCGTCCAGTGCTATCCGGAGGGCGCGGACCTGGTAGCCCCGCAGTCCCCAGCCGGCGTCCGCGACCCGTACGGGCGGCCGGCCGGGATCCTTGACCCACAGCCAGGACCTGCCGCCCGCCGACTCCACGGTCCACACCGTGCCGTTCCGGTCGAAGGACGGCGAAGTGAACGTGGCGCCGGGCCGGCCCGCCCGCAGTGGCGTGTGGAGCCGGACCGGCGCGCCCACCCCTCCGAGCGCGCCCATCAGGACCTGTTCCCGCTTCGCGTCGAGTCCCGCCACCACGCGGTGGTCCAAGGAGATCGAGGGATCGTGGAGACGCAGGTCATCGACCCGGTTGAGGGGACTCGTCCGCTCGTCCACCAGCTGCTCCAGCCGGCCACCACGCCCGCGGAGATAGGCGGACTGGGCGCTGTTGCCCGTGACGGCGTCGGGATTGTTGAGCTGCCAGTCCCTCGGCGACTGCGTCGCGCCCACGTCCGGTGGGGCCTTGACCTCCCCGCCGATCTCCAGCCTCATGAACTTGACCTCGGCCAGCTGCCGCAGGGTCCACATGAGCTGCGCGGACATACCGGCCAGGTCCCCCTTGTCCGCCTCGCGGCTGAGGTTGACCGTCGCGACCCCGTCGACGATCTTCACCCCGTCGTCGAGCAGGTGGGTGCCGGGGGGGAACGAGTTGCGGACCGCCTCGTGCAGCCAGGTGGTCGGCCCGTTGAGGAGGGCCCGGCTGATCTGACTCGGCAGATCCCGCCGATTCATCAGCGGCAGGAAGATCGCATTGGGTACGAGGACCCGGCCCTCGGGCGCGAAGAAGTACAGGTTCATGGTCCGGAAGGCCCGGTCGACATCACGCTGGCTGAGCAGCATCCCCGTCCGCAGCGACTCGGGCAGCCGGGCGATGCGCCATTGACCCTGCGGGTCACGCGCCAGGTGGAAGATCTCGTTGATCGTCCTCGGCTCGGCCTCGTACTGACCGTCCGGCCGGATGATGCCGAGCTGCCGGCCCGAGACCTGCACCGAGGCCTGATCGTCTCCGCTGCGATAGGACATCACCTGCAGGCTGCCGTTGGCATAGACCAGCACGCTCGGCCACGGATCCGGATGCCATTGGACGTCCCCGAGGAGATATTCCCGGGCGACGGCGTGCCGGTCGTCGAAGCTGGCCGACGCGGACAGGAAGCCGTTGATCACCTGGAACGGAAGCCAGTCACGCCCCGGCCGCACCGGAACGACGCGGACATAGGGATCGTTGAAGGGATCCGCCCGCTCGGCCGGCCGGCCGGAGGCGACCCGGCTCCCCGTGGGGACGCCGGCACAGCCGGAGACGAGGCCGAACAGCGAGGCCAGGACCGAGAGACGCAGCAGCGCACCGTTCACTCGCTTCTCTCCAGCTGTGCGAAGGGCATGCGGGCGAGTTCGGCGCCGGGGGGCACCAGCGGGAGCGGGGAACCGCGCAGTTCCGTGCCCGCGACGCGGGGTAGCGACAACCGGAAGTGCGAGCCCGCCCCCGGATCACCCCAGGCCTGCAACCAGCCTCCGTGCAGCCTGGCGTCCTCCTGCGATATCGAGAGCCCGAGGCCGGTGCCACCGGTCGTACGGGCGCGTGCCGGGTCCGCCCGCCAGAACCGGTCGAACACCATCTGGGCCTCTCCGGGCCTGAGCCCGACCCCGTGGTCGCGCACGCCGACGGCGATGGCGTCCCGGTCCGCCGCGACGATCACGACGATGTCCTTGCCGTCACCGTGCTCGATGGCGTTGACGAGGAGGTTGCGCAGGATGCGCTCGACCCGGCGCCAGTCGACCTCGGCCATGCAGGGTTCGCCCGGGAGCTGCAGGATGAGTTTGCTCCCCTTCCGCTCGGCGAGCCTCTCGGTGTCGCCGACGGCCCGCAGCACCAGATCGCGGAGATCCACGGACTCTGCGTCCAGCGTGGCCGCACCGGCGTCGTAGCGGCTGATCTCGAGGAGGTCGACGAGGAGCGACTCGAAGCGCTCGAGCTGGTTCTGCAGCAGCTCCGCGGACCGGCCCACGGCCGGTTCGAACTGGGCGCGGTACTCATAGAGGAGGTCGGCGGCGATCCGGATCGTGGTGAGCGGCGTCCGCAGCTCGTGGGACACGTCGGAGACGAACTGCCGCTGCACCTTCGACAGCTCCTCGAGCTGGCCGATCTTCTCCTGGAGGTTGGCCGCCATGTCGTTGAACGACGTCGCGAGCCTGGCCAGGTCGTCCTCACCCCGGACCTTCATGCGTTGGTCGAGCCGGCCTGCGGCCAGCCGTTCCGCCGCCTGCGCCGCCAGCCGTACCGGGGTGACGACCTGCCGGGTGACCACCGCGGCCACCGCGACGAGCAACAGGACCAGAGCGGCGCACACGCCGATGAGGGTCCGTCGCACCACGGTCAGCGTCTGCTGCTCCTGGGTGAGCGGGAACAGGTAGTAGAGCTCGAAGCGCCCGACGCTGCGGCCCACGATGAGGCCGGGCACCGGGTCGTAGCCGATGTAGGACAGCCGGCCGTACGTGCGCTCGGGGGTGCCGATCCGGTCCTGGGCCACCGCCCGGCGCAGCCGATCCGGGACGCTGTCCTGCCGCAGCTCGTTGGTCGTGAACCCGTCGTAGAACTTGTCCGCGGTGTCACGGATGTAGACCTCGTACAGCCCCGCCGGGCCACTGCGGGCCTTGAGGTTGTTGGCGACGTCCTCGAGCTTCTCCTTGTCCGCACCACCGGAGCTGGCCGCCACGAGCTGCCGCTGCACCACCTCCAGGCCCTCGTCGAGCTGCAGCAGCGCCGCCTTCTCCTTGGCGTCGAGCAGCGCGGTGGTGATCTGCTGCATGAGGAAGACCCCGAGCAGCGCGACCACGAGAGCCGAGATCAGCAACGTGGTCGCCAGCACGCGGATCTGGATGGACCGCCGCCATCGCGTGTAGGTACGCCGCCACACACCCCGCACGACCCGGCGCAGCCTGCCGGGCCAACGGCGGATGGATCTCTTCCACGCCTTCACGGGGCATTCACGGGGGGCGCCGGCGTCAGGTCACGCGGGCCCGGCTTTGTAGCCGACGCCGCGGACGGTCACAACGATCTCCGGATGCTCGGGATCCTGCTCGATCTTCGCTCGGAGCCGCTGGACATGGACGTTGACGAGCCTGGTGTCCGCCGCGTGCCGGTAACCCCACACCTGCTCGAGCAGTACCTCGCGCGTGAACACCTGACGAGGCTTGCGGGCCAGCGCGACCAGGAGGTCGAACTCCAGCGGCGTCAACGGGATGCTGCGGTCCGCCCGCTTGACCGAGTGGCCGGCGACGTCGATGGTGATGTCGCCGATCTGCAGCGTCTCGGGGGCGGGGTCGTCGGTACGGCGCAGCCGCGCGCGGACCCGGGCCACGAGCTCCTTGGGTTTGAACGGCTTGACGATGTAGTCGTCGGCGCCGGACTCCAGGCCGAGCACGACATCGACCGTGTCGGTCTTGGCGGTCAGCATCACGATCGGGATGCCCGACTCGGCTCGGATCTGGCGGCACACGTCGATGCCATCGGCGCCCGGCAGCATGAGGTCGAGCAGCACCAAGTCGGGCCGGGCCTCCCGGAACGCCTCCAGTGCCTTGTCGCCGTCATGGACGAACGACGGCTCGAAGCCCTCGCCCCTCAGGACGATGCCCAGCATTTCGGCGAGCGCGAGGTCGTCATCGACGACCAGTACACGTCCTCTCATGGCCCTCATCGTTACACGTAGTCAGGGGCACAATCACCCAGGCGAGACCGGCTACCGGCGTTGAGCGGACCTGCGACGCCCCCGGCGGCCGGGTGCCCCGGCACGGATGCGCACCGAGAACGAGATCACCGCAGAGCCGTCCCAGGTCCATTGGTTGGACGCCCGGACGACACGTCCGGTTGTCTCCGACCGCGGGGGAAATTGCCTTTGTCCCCGTATTGCCGCCGGATTGTGGCTGTTCGGTTGTCAATCGGTGCTCACCGCCGTTCGCCGCCCTTGCCCGCGACGAGCGCGGCCTCGGTGGGACGATCGGGGTCGCCCCGGCCGTCCGCCGGCGAGGGCGGACCCGGTTCGCGGAGCGACCCTCGGTAAGCCAGGCGTTACTTTACTCACATCATAGAGTTGCCGCTCGAACCCGTGAGGATCACATGGGACTCTCGTGGATTCGCCAAGGGGCGGGCATCGGCCGGCCACCGCACCGGCTGGTGCGGGCGTGAGCATTTGCGGGTCCGCACCGTGACAGGATGACGTGACGGCGTCATCTACGGGGAGCAGCGCGGGGAGCGGTCATGTCGGACCCACAGGTCTGGGCCACACCCGGCTCCGGCCTGCCCGCCGACCAGGACACCCAGGGCGCCTCACCACCGACGCCGCCGGCGGATCTCTCCGCGGGCCCGGAGCCGGCAGGTCACCGCGGCACGACCCGGCCGGGACCCGGGTGGCCGGACCTGACGTTCGACCGTTCGGCGCTGCTCGGCGGTGACATTCCGCTGCGGCCGCTCGGCGTCTCGGAGATCCTCGACGGGGCCATCGCCAACATCCGCCGCAACGCCCGGGCGGTCCTCGGCCTCTCTCTGATCATCTGCAGTGGCATCCAGGTGCTGGTCTCGGTCGGGACGTACTTCTTCATCGGCGACAACGCGCGCGACGAGGTCACGCCGACCCCCGTACTGCGGACCCTGGGGGCCCAGTTCACCATCGGCTCGCTCGGGCTGGTCCTCTCGGCCTTCGGCGTGCTGCTGCTGACCGGGCTGCTCGCCCCCGTCATGGGCCGCTCCCTGTTCGGGCTCCCGACCTCGCTCCGCCAGGCCTGGCGCTACAGCCGGCCGCGGCTGCCGCGGCTCATCGGCCTGTCCTTGGTGATCATGGCGATGTCGCTGCTCGCGCTCGGCCTGCCGATCGCCCCACTGATCGTGTTCGCCGCGACCGGGGCTCCCGCGGTCGCCGGCGTGATCTCCGGGATCATCGGCGTTCCGCTCGGCATCGCGGCCACGGTGTGGTTGTACGTCCTGGTCGTACTGGCCGGCCCGGCGATCGTGATGGAACGGCGCGGTGTGATCGGCTCACTGCGCCGAGCGCACGAACTCGTACGGCGCAGGTGGTGGCGGGCCTGCGGGACCCTGCTGATCACGCTGATCATCACGATCTTCATAGGATTCTTCGCGCTGCGCATCCCCTTCGTCGTGGTGCAGCTGGTGGTCTTCGGCCAGGACCCGGCCGGATGGTCCCTCGTCCTCTCACTGGCGGTGGACACGCTCGGCCGGATCGTCGCCTGGGCCCTGATCAGCCCGTTCGACGCCGGGGTCATCGCGCTGTTCTACATCGACCAGCGGATCCGGCGCGAAGGACTCGACCTCGAGTGGCAGACCCGGCCCGCCGGTGAGCGGCTGCCAGAGGATTTCCTCGAGCTGTGGCGGCCGAGTCCACTGCTGCCGCGGTCACCGGCCACGCCTCCACCCGGGGCG
Source organism: Actinomadura sp. (assembly GCA_036008685.1). Lineage (GTDB taxonomy): Bacteria > Actinomycetota > Actinomycetes > Streptosporangiales > Streptosporangiaceae > Actinomadura_C. The sequence continues at coordinate 36,996 of DASYNF010000229.1, forward strand.
GCTCCTCCCGGACAGGGGCGATCATGATGGCGAGCATGGCCCTCTGGGATCCCATCGGCCGGGACGAGGCGCGCGAGCTGGCCCGCCGCGAGCTGAACAGGCCGATCTACCATCGCGACGACCCGTCCCTCCTGGAGCGGACCCTCCGCAGGTTCGGCGAGTGGCTGAGCGAGTTGTTGAACACCATGCCCGGCCCGGGCCGCGCCGGCAGCGGAGGCGGCTGGATCGCCCTGGTGGTCATCGTGGTGCTGCTGCTCACCGTCCTGGCCCTCGTGCTCTGGGCCATGCGCGGCCGCCGCAACACCAGGTCGGACCGCGACGCGCTCCTCGAGGAGGTCCCCTCCACGGCCCGGGACCATCGGGCGGACGCCGTCCGGCACGCCGCCGAGGGCCGGTGGGGCGACGCGATCCGGGAACGGCTGCGCGCCATCGCCAGAGACCTCGAGGAACGCGCGATCCTGGATCCGCGCCCGGGCCGCACGGCGGACGAGCTCGCGGCCGAGGCGGCGCGGGCCCTGCCCGATCTCGCCGAGGCGCTCCAGGCGGGCGTACAGGTCTTCGACGACGTCTGGTACGGCGACCGTCCGGGCACTCGTGAGGGCTGTGAACGGCTGGCCATGCTCGACGAGCTCGTGCTGGGGGCGGCTCGCCGCCCACCGGCCGCGCGGGAGCAGGCCGCCACGAGCTTCCGGAGGCCGCAGTGACCACGGCCGGGGGCACCGCCGTGAAACCGCCCCCCGGCCCGGCCGGGCCGGGCGGGGGTGAGCCGCCGAGCGCGGGCCAGGTCGCGAGACGACGCTGGCGGAGCTCGCGCTTCGTGCTGCTCACGGTGCTGGCCCTCATGGTCCTCGCGGTCATCCTCGCCGGACTGCGCCCGACCGTGCAGCCGCAGTATCTCGACCCGCAATCCCCGGGCCAGGGAGGCGGGCAGGCGCTCGTGCGGCTCCTCGGGCAGCGTGGTGTGGACGTACAGGTGTCCCGCGACGGAGCCGACGCCGCCGAGCGCATGCGCTCGGCCCCGGGGGCGACGCTCCTCGTCGTCCGGTCCGAGCGTCTCACCCCACACCAGCTCGAGGCCCTGCGCCTGGCGCCCGGCGACCTGGTCCTGATCGAGCCGGGCCGGCGGGCGCTGGAGCGGCTCACCCCGGGTGTACGGCAGGCGACGCAGAGCTTCACCGACGCCGCCGAGCCGCGCTGCGAGCTGGCCGCCGCGGCCATGGCGGGCCGGGTGGGCTTCCAGCGGGCACAGACCTACGAGGCGCCGGACTCCGCGGTGAAGTGCTATCCCGACGAGGGCCTGCCGCGGATGGTCCGGCTGCCCGTGGGCGGCCGCACGGTGACCGTCCTCGGGTCCGGCAGGCCTCTCACCAACGAGAACCTGGCCAAGGACGGCAACGCCGCGCTGGGCGTCAATGTCACCGGAGCGCGGCCCGCACTGGTGTGGCTGATCCCCGACCTCCCGGAGGCCGGTGGCGGCGGAGACAAGAGCTTCGCGGAACTGGTCCCGCTGGGTGTGAAGCTCGGTTTCCTGCAGCTCATCATCGCCGTGGCGCTGGTGGCGCTCTGGCGGTCCCGCAGGCTCGGACCCGTCGTGATCGAGCCGCTGCCGGTGGTGGTCAGATCCGCGGAGACCGTCGAAGGGCGGGCCCGGCTCTATCGATCGCGGCGGGCCCGGGACAGGGCGGCCGACGCCCTGCGCGCGGGCGCGCGCGAACGGCTCCTCCCCTTGCTCGGCCTGCCGGGCGGCCGGGCGCAGGACCCGGCCTCGGCCGGTGAGGTGGTGGCCGCGCTGGCCGGCCGTACGCGATATGAGCAGGCGCTCATCGGTTCCGCGTTGTACGGTCCCGCTCCGGCGGACGACGCCGAGCTGATCCGGCTCACCGACATCCTCGACGACCTGGAAAGGCAGGTTCGCCAGTCTTGAGTAGCGAACATCCCCCTGTGGCCGTGAACCTGGGCAAGCCGGCCGAGGACTCCCCGGCCGGCTCCCCCGAGACCCATGGCCCGAGCAAGGAGGCCATCGCCGCGCGCACGGCCCTGACGGCACTGCGCGGCGAGGTCGCCAAGGCGGTGGTCGGCCAGGATGCCGTGGTGACGGGCCTGGTCATCGCCTTGCTGTGCCAGGGCCATGTCCTCCTCGAGGGCGTGCCCGGCGTGGCCAAGACGCTGCTGGTGCGCACGCTGGCGCAGACGCTCGCCCTCGACTTCAAGCGGGTCCAGTTCACCCCCGATCTCATGCCCGGAGACGTGACCGGATCCCTGGTCTACGACAACCGGACCGCCGAGTTCGACTTCCGCGAGGGCCCGGTCTTCACCAACCTGCTCCTCGCGGACGAGATCAACCGGACGCCGCCGAAGACCCAGGCGTCGTTGCTGGAGTCGATGGAGGAACGGCAGGTCTCGGTCGAGGGCATGCCCCGGCCGCTCCCGGACCCCTTCATGGTCTGCGCGACGCAGAACCCCATCGAGCACGAGGGCACCTACTCCCTGCCGGAGGCCCAGCTCGACCGGTTCCTGCTGAAGCTCACCGTGCCGGTGCCGAACCGGGACGAGGAGATCGCCGTGCTGCAACGGCACGCCTCCGGGTTCGACCCCCGCGACCTGTCGGCGGTCGCTACCGTCGCCGGCGTCCATGAGCTGACCGCCGGCCGTGAGGCCGTGCGCGGGGTCCACGTGGACCCCAAGGTCGTCGGATATGTCGTGGACCTCTGCCGGGCCACCCGCCGGTCCCCGTCGCTCCGGCTCGGGGTGTCCCCGCGCGGCGCCACGGCACTGCTCGCCACCGCCCGAGCCTGGGCCTGGCTGTCCGGCCGCGACTACGTGACGCCGGACGACGTCAAGGCCCTCGCCCGGCCCACCCTGCGGCACCGGGTGCAGCTCCGTCCCGAGGCCGACCTCGAAGGCGCCACCGCGGACGGGGTGCTCGCGGGCGTTCTCGCCACCGTGCCGGCTCCGCGCTGAGGCCATGACCATGCAGAGCTTCTCAGCAGGCTCCTCACCAGGGACGGAGCCACGCCGGCGGGCGGGCGCGGGCCGGCGCGAGATCGCCAACCGGGTCCGGGCCACCGGTGACGGCCCGGCCGGCACCGACCGGAGGCCGGCATGGCACTGACCGGGCGGTTGGGGGCGCTGGCCGCCCTCGGTGCGATCGTGGTCGTGTTCGTGCCGAGCTGGTGGACGCTTCTCGCCATCGACACCGCACTCCTGCTCGGCGTCGTGACCGACCTGGCACTGGCCGGCAACGTCCGGGGGCTGCGCTTCCACCGCGGCGGGGACGCCAACGTGCGCCTCGGCCAGAGCGCCACGGTGACGCTGACGGTGGAGAACCTCGGACGGCGCCGGGTCAAGGCCAGGATCCGGGACGCCTGGCCCCCGAGCGCCGGCGCGACTCCCCGTTCGGCGGACCTGAAGATCCCCTCCGGTGAGCGGCGCCGGGTGGAGCTGACCCTGACCCCCACCCGGCGGGGCGACCGCGCGGCCGTGACCGTCACGGTGCGATCCACGGGCCCGCTGGGCCTGGCCGCGCGGCAGCTGTCACGGCCGGCGCCGTGGACGCTCCGCGTGCTCCCCGCGTTCCCGTCCCGTCGTCACCTTCCCGCGAAGCTGACCCGGCTCCGTGAGCTGACCGGCCAGCACGCCGCGCTCATTCGTGGTCAGGGGACCGAGTTCGACTCGCTGCGCGAATACGTCGACGGCGACGACGTCCGCTCCATCGACTGGCGGGCCACCGCCCGGCGCGCCGACGTCGTCGTACGGACCTGGCGGCCGGAGCGGGACCGGCGCATCTACCTGGTGCTCGACACCGGCCGTACGGCCGCGGGCCGGGTCGGTGACATCCCCCGGCTGGACTGCTCGATGGACGCGGCCCTGCTCCTCGGAGCGCTGGCCTCCAGGGCCGGTGACCGGGTGGACCTGCTGGCCTATGACCGCCAGGTGCGGGCCCGGGTCGAGGGCGTCGCGCGCACCGACCTCCTGACCTCGATGGTGCAGGCCATGGCACCACTGGAGCCGGAGCTGATCGAGTCGGACGCGGCCGGAATGGTGTCGGCGCTCACCGCGCGGGTCCGTCAGCGCTGCCTGGTGGTCCTCCTCACCGAGCTCAACACCGCCGCGATGGAGGAAGGACTGCTCCCGCTGCTGCCGCGGCTGACCGCACGGCACCTGGTGATGATCGCCGCCGTGTCCGACCCGCGCATCGGTGAGATGGCCGCCTCGCGGGGAGACCTGGCCGCCGTCTACGACGCTGCCGCCGCCGAACGGGCCCGGGCCGAGCGGCGAAGGCTGACCGCGGAGCTCCGCCGCTACGGCGTCGAGGTCGTCGACGCGCCTCCGGACGAGATGGCCCCGGCCCTGGCCGACGCCTATCTGGCCCTGAAGGCCGCCGGCCGCCTCTGAATCCCCTACCGGCCCGGCGGGCGGGAGCGCGGGGGCGCGGGGGCGTACGGCGGAGCGGACTGCGGACGCAGGAGACGGAGCGCCTTCTCCTTCTCGAAGTCCAGGGCCCGGACCTGGGGCGTGGAGAGGCGGTCGATGCGCTCACCGAGCTCGCGAACCCGGGCCTGCACCTCGGGGTCGGCGAGCACCCGGAGCCCGAAGGCCAGCTCGGCCGGGCTGACGTCGTAGCGCTGCTCCAGCGCCAGGCCGAGCGCGACGGCGCGCAGCTCACTCTCGCCGAAGCGGCGATGGCCCGCGCTCTCGCGGGTGGGGGGCAGCAACCCGAGGGCCTCGCGGTAGCGGAGCATGCGGGGTGAGATCCCGAGTCGCCGGGCCGCCTCTGTGATACGCATACGGTGATTCTGACGAATCCGTGTCAGGAAGCGCCACTCGGTTGTGCGGTGGCGGAGCCCGCACACCTAGACTCGCTCACGTACACCGCCGGGCGCCGCCGCCTCACGTACACCGCCGGGCGCCGTCGCGGCGAAGCCCCAAGCAGCGGACTCTCGAGGAGCCACGAACGATGGACTACAAGGTCGCCGATCTGTCACTGGCGGCGTTCGGACGCAAGGAGATTCAGCTCGCCGAGCACGAGATGCCCGGGCTGATGGCCGTACGTCGTGAGTTCGCCGACGCCCAGCCCCTGCGCGGCGCCAAGATCATGGGCTCTCTGCACATGACCATCCAGACCGCCGTGCTGATCGAGACGCTGACCGCGCTCGGTGCCGACGTGCGCTGGGTGAGCTGCAACATCTTCTCCACCCAGGACCACGCCGCGGCGGCGGCCGTCGTGGGCCCGGAGGGCACGGTCGAAGACCCCAAGGGCGTCCCCGTCTTCGCCTGGAAGGGCGAGACGCTGTCGGAGTACTGGTGGTGCACCGACCAGGCCCTGTCCTGGCCGGACGGCAGCGGCCCGAACATGATCCTCGACGACGGCGGCGACGCCACGCTCCTCATCCACAAGGGCGCCGAGTACGAGAAGGCCGGCGCGGTCCCATCGGCCGGCGCGGACGACCCGGAGGAATGGGGCATCACCCTCGAGACCCTGCGCCGGACGATCGCTGAGCGGCCGGGCCGCTGGACGGCCACGGCCGAGGGCATCAGGGGCGTGACCGAGGAGACCACGACCGGCGTGCACCGTCTCTACGAGATGGCCAAGGCCGGCACGCTGGCCTTCCCGGCCATCAACGTCAACGACTCGGTGACGAAGTCGAAGTTCGACAACAAGTACGGCTGCCGGCACTCGGTGATCGACGGCCTCAACCGCGCCACCGACGTCCTGATCGGCGGCAAGGTCGCGGTGGTCTGCGGCTACGGCGACGTGGGCAAGGGCTGCGCCGACGCGCTGCGCGGCCAGGGCGCCCGGGTCATCGTCACCGAGATCGACCCGATCTGCGCACTCCAGGCGGCGATGGACGGCTTCCAGGTCACCACGCTGGAGGACGTCGTCGGACAGGCCGACATCTTCGTGACGACCACTGGCAACTACGACATCATCCGCGCCGACCACATGGCGCAGATGAAGCACCAGGCCATCGTCAGCAACATCGGCCACTTCGACAACGAGATCGACATGGCCGGGCTCGCCAGGACCCCGGGCATCGTCAGGAACACCGTGAAGCCCCAGGTCGACGAGTGGGTCTTCCCGGACGGCCACTCGATCCTCGTGCTGGCCGAGGGCCGGCTGATGAACCTCGGCTGCGCGACCGGCCACCCGTCGTTCGTCATGTCCAACTCCTTCACCAACCAGGTCATCGCGCAGATCGAGCTCTTCACCAAGACCGAGGAGTACCCGATCGGCGTCTACGTGCTGCCCAAGCACCTGGACGAGAAGGTCGCACGGCTGCACCTCAACGCGCTCGGCGTGAAGCTGACCCGGCTGACCAAGGACCAGGCCGACTACATCGGCGTCGACGTCGAAGGCCCCTACAAGGCCGACCACTACCGCTACTGAGATCCGGCTCCCGGTGATCCTGCGGTCGTGCGCGCCCCCCCCGCGCCG
>DASYNF010000230.1:0-3016 GCA_036008685.1 Actinomadura sp.
GCTCCTCGAGCGCGCCGCCGAATGCGCGCGCGGGTGATGTCTGATGGGATCGGTCCTATGAACAGGCGAGGACACAGCATCGAGGTCACGCCCGGGTCGGACCAGGTCGTGGTGCGGGTGAACGGCACGATCGTGGCCACCTCGTCCCGGCCGCTCGTACTGGCCGAGACCGGCTTGCCGCCGCGCTACTACCTGCGGGCCGACGACGTGAAGATGGATCTGCTCAAGCCGTCGGCGACCACGTCGCACTGCCCGTTCAAGGGTGACGCCGTCTATTGGTCGGTGGACACCGGCGACGGCCTGGCCGAGGACGTGGCGTGGTCCTACCGGGAGCCGATTCCGAACGTTCAGGAGATCGCCGGCCTGCTCGCCTTCTGGACCGAGAAGCCGGGCGTCACCCTCGAGGTGAACGGGGAGGGGAGCTAGAGGACACAGGTGTGAAGCGGCGCGGACGGTCGCCCCGCACGCGGGTATCAATCTCCCTTCCCGCCACTCAGCCGAATAAGGAAGATGGATGCGGCGAGTGCGAGTGCGAGGAGGCCGAGGATGCCGAGTTCGAGCAGGAGATTCGTCGGCACCTGTCCCATCTCCGGCTGCTCGAACCTGCCGGCCACGATCAGGATCCGCCGGACGACGGCAATGAGGCCGATGAACAGGAAAGGTTCGGCGACGATCTCGTGCGTCCGGACCACGAAGCGAAGGGTGTAGAGGAGTTCGGCGACGATGAGCGCGAGCAGGACCCGGTCGAGCACGAGGAGACTGATCTCGGCGGCGTTCTTGTGCGCGGAGTAGGCGCTCACGATCGCCTCGACCGCTCCGGCCAGCACGAACACAGCCGCCGCCGCGAGCAGCAGCCCGACGACTCCGTAGAGCACGTACTCGAACCCGACGAGGACGACCCGAAGGAGCCTGCTTACCCTCTCGGCCGGCGTCGATAGGTCTCGGGCACTGTTTGTTTCATCCGGTTTGATCTGTTCCGAACTCACACCCATAGTCTTACCATTAGCCTTATCATTCGGCTTTGAGCACGCTCGGTGCCGATATGGATGATGACAATTTCGACGGGACAGCGGGACGCCCACTCGATCGCCTCCTCCTGCGACCTCACCTCGATGAGGCAGAAGGCGGCGGTCCCGTCCGGTCATACTCCGGCGGGCAGCGTCTCCATCTCGCCGCGGCGGGCGGCGTCCATGTGCAGCGGCCGGATGGGTGTGGTCCGGTGGAACCAGCACAGCGCGTCGTAACGCTCACCGAGCCGGGTGGGCACGAAGTTGCGGTGGCGGTCGAGGTCCGGGTCGTACACCACTCCGATGGCGCGATGGCCGCGCTCGGTCCCCAGCCAGTCGGCGTCCGCCTGGTCGGAGAAGATGAACAGGTTCCGGTCCAGCCCGGCTTTCTCGATCAGCTTCTCGACCGAGTCGGGGCGCGGCGGCGGTACCTTCATGATCTCCATGGGCGCGCCCCAGCGGGGGGCGGCCACCACCTCGCCGTGCCCTCCGGCGAAGCCGACGAGGACGACCCGGTCACGGCCGTGCCGCTCCCTGACCAGCTGGCCGAGGCTGATGAGCCCGTAGCCGACCATGGGGGTGGCGCGGGCATCCCCGACATGGGAGTTGTGCGCCCAGACGACCGCCCGCGAGTCCTCGCCGTGGAACTCCAGCAGCCGGTCGAGGGTGTCGGCCATGTGCGTGTCCCGGCCGTTCCACGATTCCGGGCCACCGCCGACCATGGTGCGGTAGTACTGTTCGGCGCCCGCCGTGACCTCGGCGTTCTGCCTGGCGTTGAGCACCTCCGCCGGATCGTCGGTGTGGGCCGGCGCCGCCTCGTCCCGCAACCGGGTCAGCAGTTCCATCACCTCGGCGGAACAGCCTTCGGGGGCCAGACGCGTGCCCCGCGCGTAGGCCTGCGGATCCTCGCCGTACGGTTCGAAGCAGCGGTAGGCGTCCAGCGCCGTCTCCACGTAGTCGGGCTGGTGCTCGACCAGGTAGAGGATGATGGCGCGCAGCGACTCCCACAGGCTGTAGACGTCCAGGCCGTAGAAGCCGGCGCGCCGCTCGGGCGGCTGCCCGGCGTTGTGGTCGCGCAGCCACTGGCAGAAGTTGACCACCTCGATGTTGGCCCACATCCAGGTCGGCCAGCGCCGGAAGCTGTCCAGGACCTCGCGTGGATCCTCCGGGGCGCCGTCCGCCAGCGTCACGCAGCGGTGGACCTGCCAGCAGTCCGGCCAGTCGCCCTCCACCCCCACGAACGAGAAGCCGTGCTCGGTGATGAGCCGGCGGGTCAGCGCCGCTCGCCAGGCGTAGTACTCGTGCGTGCCGTGGCTGGCCTCGCCCACCAGCACGCAGCGCGCGTCCCCGATGCGGTTCAACAGTGGATCGAGGTCGGCGTCGTACTCGAGCTGAAGGGCCATTCCCCGGACTTCGTCGGTCTCGTCCATGTCGATCCGCCGGTCAGGCTCCGGCGTGCTCCACTCCATAAGTCGCAGTGAGCCATGGGTCGGCTCCTCGCCTGTGTCCGTCTTCGGTCCCGTTCCCCCTCATGGAGAGTCAATGCCACTGTGAGACGAGATCGCTCCCAGAGAATCACCTGGTCAGAGATGGTTCACGGCCGCAGCCGCGAACAACTGCAAGATCACGCCTGGAGGGACCCAGGTGATCTTGCGGTTGTCCGCGCCGGCGACCGACCTGGTGCGGGGATCAGGACCATGCGACGGCATCGGTCAGGGTTTCGTCCACACCAGCGAATAGCGCCACAGCAGGTGCCGGCGGTCGCCCGGCGCCCTCACCTGCCGGTGGCCTCAGCCTCCGCTTGCCGGGGTGAGCGTGCTGCCCTCCACCTCGCCGGCGAACGAGGCGATCAGGTCGGCCACCTGGGCGGGGTGGGTGCGCGGCACCCAGTGCCCGGCGTCGAGCCGGTGGACCCGCAGGTTCGGGACCCATGGTGCGGGGGCGTGCTCGGCCAGGTAGGGGGTGATGTAGCCGTCCCGGGTCGGCACGATCAGCTGGACCGGCAGATC
>DASYNF010000231.1:0-2004 GCA_036008685.1 Actinomadura sp.
CCCCGGTCGGGAGCCGGCCGGACCTTCGACGAGCAGGAGCGGCGCGGCGGTGAGCACGCTCCCACCCGGCGAGCGAGCCGGCCACCCGGGCCCCGGCTCCCCGGAGCAGGCGGCGGCCGACGAGATGCACACCACCACCGGGCGACGTCCGTCCCCTGTGGACGGGCCTCGCGGTGGTGCTCGACGCCGCCGGCCCGGCCGACGACGTGCTGGACGCGCGCACCTTCGCCGCCTCGGCTGCCCGCGCTGGCGGAGGTCGCGACGTACGCCCGGCCGTCGTTCCCGGCCGGCCGCTCGGCGAGGCGGTCGGGGACCTGTGCAGCCGGATCCACGCCGACTTCTCCTACGTCAGCGAGCCGGGGTAGTTCGCGCGGTGCGCGCCGTCAGCTGCCCCCGCTGCTCGGCCCTGGTGTTCTTCGAGAACTCAGACCTTTGCCGCGGTCCCGCCCGCCCACGTGAGCCGCCGGATCGGCGGACCTCACTGAGGCCGCTGGAGATCAGCCAGCCCGAGGCGTCTCCTTCACCCTCGACGGCCACGCGCTGCGGTGGGAGAACTGACGGCCGGTAGGCGCCTCGGTGGGATCGGGCGCTACCACTCGCCCTGCGGCTCGCCGGGCCGGTGGATCCCGAAGGTCCACTCGAAGCCCTCGGGGTCCATGACGCGGCAGCGGTAGTTCCACTCCGACGCCTCCGGCTCCCACACCACGGTCGCGCCCGCGGCCACCGCACCGGCGTGGGCCTGGTCGACCGCCTTCTCCTCCGCCACCGTCAGATAGAGGCCGAGGCCGGCGGTGGGGCCCTTGCGGGGCGGACGTTCGTAGCCGTCGCGGTCGCTGAAGACGACGACCACGGCGTCGCCCAGCCGGAGCTCCGCATGGGCGACGCCGCCGTGGCCGTCCGGGATCGTCATCGTCGCCGTGAAACCGAAGGCGCGGCCGAGCCATTCGATCGCGGCGGGAGCGTCCCGGTAACCGAGGTAGGCCTGCAGGGTCGTGTTCGTCATGACCTCACGGTGCTCGGCACTGCGGCCGGTTTCCGTCCTCGATTTCCGGGACGCGCCGGATGACGCGTCACACGCGGCCGGTGAGGCGGGCCCGGACGCGGTGCTGAGGCCCCGACCGGGCCGTTGATACCCCTGATCCTGCTCGTCTTCGCCCGCTACCCATCGCGATAGTTCTTGCGTGAGTTCCAGATGCGATCCATATCGAAGCTTGCTCGCCTGAACTCGGCCCACCACCTGCCCAGGTACGTCCCGCAATAGAGACCCCCGAGAAGGCCCAGGATGAGAAACAACCACTGATCATTGGTCATCGTGCTGCACCCCCGCCGGGTGTCTACCAGCGAGGCGTGCCGGCGAACGAGTGGAGCCGACCGAATTCCGCCGGTCATCGCATTCATTCCTGGACCACTTGGACTCGGTCACTACGCCGCTATGACACGCTTTACAGCGCCCGTCTACAGCAACAACCGGTCGGGGCAGGATGTCATTGCACGCTTCGGCCGTTCGCGACCTGTGGACCGTGCAATGCGCGCCCGTGAAGAAGGGGAGCGTGCCGCTGAGCTGGATCGACGCCGTGCGGAGTCGGGGCACTGGGAGGCGGTTCGGCTGAGGCCCCCACGTAACCTCCGACGCCCTCGGTGCCGCCTCGGACGCTGCCGTTGCCGAGCGCACGGCGGAGCGGAAGCTGACCGCTCCTGGCTTCCGGTACAGAAGGCGCAGGTAAAGGGATCTGTCAGCCGCGGACGGTGAGCCCGACCCGCTGGAACTCCTTGAGGTCGCTGTAGCCGGTCTTGGCCATCGCGCGGCGCAGCGCGCCGAACAGGTTGACCGTGCCGTACGGCGTGCTCGACGGGCCGAAGAGCACCTGCTCGAGGGAGCGGTCGCTCTGCGCGAACCCGGTGACCTCCGAGCGCGGGAGCGACGGGTGCGCGGCGGCGGAGGTCCAGTAGAGGCCCTCGGCCGGGGACTCCGCGGAGTCCGCGAGCTGCTCGCCGAGCATGACG
>DASYNF010000232.1:0-17303 GCA_036008685.1 Actinomadura sp.
CACCGGCCCCGCACCGATCCACCGCCGCGGCGTCATCGAACTCACCACCGACCTGCCCACCCTCATGGGCCTGGCCGACCACACCGCCGAACTCGCCGGCTGGGGACCCGTCATCGCCGACATCGCCCGCCAGATCGCCGAGACCCGTGACCGTGACGGCGAGATGATCTGGCGTTTCAGTGTCACCGACCCGTTCACCGGCTCCCTGCTCCACCACGGCACCACCCGCCCGCCCGGCGAGTCCGGCGGTCGGCAATGGGACCCGCGACGGCGGCCGACGCCGCGCCAGCGGGCCTTCGTGATCGCCCGCGACCGCACCTGCCGCGGCCCCGGCTGCCGGGTCCCCGCCCACCGCACCGAACTCGACCACAGGCTCGACCACGCCAAGGGCGGCCCGACCGAGGTGTGGAACCTCGACGCCAAATGCGGCGCCTGCCACGACCTCAAAGACGGCGGCTGGACCGCCCGCCACAACCCCTTCGACGACACCACCTGGACCACCCTCCTCGGCCACACCCACCACGTACCGGCCCAGCCGATCACCAAACCGGCCGAACTCGGCCCACTGGAGGCGCACCTCCTCAAGACCACACGGCTACGGACCTGAGCCTCACCGGTTCCATGGAGGACAAGTGGCCCGGTCTACGGACTTGGGTTTCAGGGCCTGTTTCAGTAGTGGTCTCTGAGGCGTCAGCGAGCGTTGCGTTCTGCGGCGGCAGCCTGGGCGGCGCCACGTGGGTCATCTGATGATGACGCGGTCCTTCGGTGCCTTGTCGTCGGTGACCCAGCCCGCGTATCCGTTCTCGGCGGTCCAGCGCTTGCCCGCGTAACGGACCTCGGTGAGCCCGTACGCCTGGGCGTGTGAGACACCCCAGGAGGCCACCGACCAGCCGCCCCGCCGGCCGCCGACCATCACGGCGTCGCCGGTCAGGATCAGCCGGCCGAACGCCCGGCGCAGCTCGAGGATCGCCTCGGCACGGCGCGGCTTCGTTCGCTTGTCCGGCGAGAACCAGCAACGCACGGCCGCGGGGATCCGGCCGGTGTAAGCCTGTGCCATGACCTTGCCCTCGTCCTCGTGCCGGGCGTAGGCGGTGCCGTCGGCGCTGCGCTGCACCCGCTGGGCGGCGTCGTGCAGGTCCCGGTCGAGATAGTCCTTGACCTTCTTGAGCGAGTCGAAGAACCGCCCGGACGCGTAGACGGGGTCCCTCAGCTGCTCCACCGCTCCCCACCCCTGGGAGGGACGCTGCTGGAACAGGCCCACCGAGTCCCGGTCACCTTCGGCCAGGTTGTGCAGATGTGATTCCTGGATCGCGGTGGCATAGGCGATCACGACCGCGCGCTCCGGCAGGTTCTTGCGGAACGCCACCGCGGCGATCGTGGCCGAGTTGGCCGCCTGCTCGAGATCGAGGGATTCCTTGCCCTGCGCGGTCCGCACCTCACAGTTCGACCCGTGGAGATAGGGGCGGAAGTGCGAGAAGACGGCATAACCGCCTACGCCGAGCAGCAGAGCTACGGCGAGCGTGATTCCCAGCAGGCGCAAGCGCCGCGTGTCCGGTCGACTCACGGAAACGACCGTACCGGGAGTTGGGGGGCGCGCGGATACACCGCCTGAGCCATCCGGCCCTCCCGATAGGCTCAGCGCCATGACCGAAACGTTCACCAGCCCCATCTCCAGCGCCATTGACGCGCTGTGGGAGCGGCGGACCGAGCTCGACCCCGATGACAGCGAAGCCCGTTCGGCGATCGTGGCCGCCGTCGACCAGCTCGACGCCGGCGAAGCCCGGGTCGCCTTCGTCGACCCGGCCACCGGCGAGGTCGTCGTCGATGAGCGGGCCAAGCGCGCGATCCTGTTGAGCTTCAAGGTCCTGGGCATGGTGCGGTCCCAGGTCGGTGACTTTCACTACAACGACCGGATCCCGCTGAAGAGCCGTCTCGAGGGCGTGCGGGTGGTGCCCGGTGCCGTCGCGCGCTGGGGGGCCTATCTCGCGCCCGGTGTCGTGCTGATGCCGTCGTTCACCAACATCGGCGCCTACGTGGACAGCGGCACGATGGTGGACACCTGGGCCACGGTCGGTTCGTGCGCCCAGATCGGCAAGAACGTCCACCTGTCCGGCGGGGTCGGGATCGGCGGCGTCCTCGAGCCGCCGAACGCGGTCCCGGTGGTGGTGGAGGACGACGCCTTCGTCGGCTCGCGCTGCATGGTCGTCGACGGCGCCCGGGTACGTCAGGGGGCCAAGCTGGGCGCCGGAGCCATCCTGACCAAGACCACCCGCGTCTTCGACGTCGAGACCGGAGACGAGCTGGCCCGTGGCGAGGCCCCGGCCTGGTCGGTCTGTGTCGGCGGCACCCGGAACAAGACCTTCCCGGGCGGCGAGTTCGGCCTGCCCTGCCTCCTCGTGCTCAAGCGGCTCGAAGAGGGGCAGCAGCACGACAAGCTGACCCTCAACGAGATCCTGCGAGAGCACGGCGTCAACGCCTAGCGACGCCACGAGAGTCCGTCAGCGGGCGGTTCCGCTGACGGACTCTCGGCGTTGGGTCCCGGAACGGGGATCGCCACCTGGGCGAGTGGGCCGGAACCGGTTCCCGCGTCGCCTTCGGGGGATCCGCCCCGGCCGGCCGCCGGCCCGGGTCAGGTGTTGTTGGCGAGGGCCACCAGGCGGGCCGACGAACCGTTGAAGACGTTCTGGTCACCGGGGAAGGTGCCGGGCTGGCTGGCCCACTGCCAGAACGTGTAGACCCCCCAGCCCGCCGGGAGCTCCCCGACGGCACTGGCGTACCGCGCGATCCAGAGCGGGTTGTTCGCGGCGAAGCCGCTGTAGTTGCCGGTGCAGGACTTCCACCAGTCGGTGGTCGTGTAGATCGTCGCCCAGCGCCCGGTGCGCGCGTGGTAGGTGTTGACGAAGTCCGCGATCCACGACCTCATCGCGCTCTGGCTCAGGCCGTAGCACGTGGCGCCGTACGGGTTGTACTCGATGTCCAGCGCGGCGGGCAGGGTCCGGTTGTCGGCCGACCAGCCGCCGCCGTGGGCGAGGAGGTAGTTGGCCTGCGTCGCTCCGCTCGACCGGTCGGGGAGGGCGAAGTGATAGGCCCCGCGGACCAGGCCGACGTTGTAGGACCCGGCGTACTGCTGGGAGAAGTAGGGACTGGTGTAGCCGGTGCCCTCGGTGGCCTTGACGTAGGCGAACGTCGCCCCCTTGGCCTTGACCGAGTTCCAGTCCACGTTGCCCTGGTGGCCGGAGACGTCCAGACCCGGCAGACCACCGGGCGCGAGCAGGGGCGTGACCACGGAACCTTCGTTGCGGGCGATGGTGGACCCGGCGTAGTCCTGCTCCGGGTGCGTCACCGGGCCGCTGACCCGGGTCGCGCCGTTGGGGTCCTTGGGATAGGGGGCGGCGCCGGCCGCGGGACCGGTCATCAGCGCGCCGCCGGTCAGGACGGCCACCGCGGTGACGGCGGTGAGACGGCGCAGGACCCGGTGGGTCCGGTGTGCCTGCTGGTGGGGGACGGGCTCCTGTTGGCGGGGTGACAGGCGCACGGTGTGGCTCCTTCTGTGAGGTGGGACGGGTTCTCGGTGACGAGGGACTGCGGAACGGGGGCTCGTCGGCTGGGCTCGTCGGCCGGGCTCGTCAGGTGGGGACTTCGCCCGGCCCCAGCGCGGGGCCGTGGTCGAACGGGGCGGTGGGACCGGGGAGCCCGGACCGGGCCGACGGCTTCGAGCGCTCCCGCTCCCGCCGGCCGAGCCGGCTCGCGACCGCGTTGCGCAGGTCCGGGAGCATCGCGTAGAAGACGTCGCCGGGGCACTGTGTGGCGACATAGTCGCGGTGGCCCACGATCGCGACGTGCGGGTCGAGGACGTAGAGGTCGCAGAGCCAGGTGAGCGTCGTGACGAGGGACTCCCACAGCCGTTGCGGGGGAGCCGCGCTGACGTAGATCCCCTCGTTCTCGATGCCGAGCGTGTGGCCGTTGTGGTTCAGCGTCTGCGCGCCGAACACGTTCTTGCCCTGGCCGATGGCCTGCAGTGAGCGGTTACGGCCCTCCATGACATGGCCGCCTCGGCTGATGGTCAGCTGCTGTCCGCTGTCGCCCCAGCCGTTGGTGTCCATGTGCAGGTCCTGGATCCAGTGGGACAGCGCGAACGCCTGCCCGAGGGAGTAGTCGGTGGTGTTGCCGGAGGCGGTGTGATGGACGACGAGGTGATCGGGCTTCGCGATGACGGTCGCAGGCTGAGCCGGCGGCCTGGCGTTCCATTCGGCGCGGGTGTAGACGCGGGGCATCTCGGCGGCCGAGGCGGAACCGGCGAGATCCGCGGCTCCGCCGAGCACCATGCCACCTGCGACGGCGGCGGTACGGGCAAGGAGTTGACGACGGTCCAGGGCGGGGATTCGGGACATTGGCGGGGGTCCTCGGATCGGTGATCGTCCTTCCGAGGGGATCGTTGATCAGTCCTGTCCGCCTTCGATAGGTGCACCGGTTACGAATCCATGGCCGGACATATGGCGACTTTGTCCGTTTTCCGTTGTCAGTCCTCTGCCGTCATCCGCCCGTCCTCTGTGCGTTGTCTGTCCGTGTCCGTCCTGTGTCCGTCCTGTGTCCCGTCGTCCGGCGGCCATCCCCGTCCGGGCGAGCGGCGGACGCGGGCATAGGGTTGCTGGCCATGCGACTCGATCTGTTCTCCGACGTGGCGGCGCTGACGACGGCCCTCGTCGACATCGAATCGGTGAGCGGTGACGAGAAGGCTCTCGTCGACGCGATCGAGGAGGCCCTCGTGGCCCTTCCCCATCTGACCGTGGACCGGGACGGGGATTCGCTCGTCGCGCGGACCGCCCGTGGCCGCGGTGAGCGGGTGGTGCTGGCCGGCCATGCGGACACCGTGCCGGTCAACGGCAACCTGCCCTCCCGGGTGGAGGGCGACCGGATGTACGGCTGCGGCACAGGGGACATGAAAAGCGGTCTCGCCGTGCTCCTCCGGCTGGCGGCGACGGTCCCGGAACCCAGCCGGGACGTGACGTACGTCGTGTACGAGTGCGAAGAGGTCGAGGCGGACCGCAACGGGCTCATGCGCCTCGCCCGGAACAGCCCGGAGCTGCTCGAGGGCGATTTCGCGGTGCTGATGGAGCCCACCTACGCGATGATCGAGGGCGGCTGCCAGGGCACCATGCGGGTGGAGGTACGGGCGGGCGGGGAGCGTGCGCACAGCGCCCGGGCCTGGATGGGCTCCAACGCCATCCACAACGCGGGCGCGATCCTGGACGTCCTGCGGGCCTACGAGCCGGCGCTCCCGGTCGTGGACGGGCTGGAATATCACGAGGGACTCAACGCCGTGTTCGTCCGCGGCGGCGTGGCGGGCAACGTGATCCCGGACGAGTGCGTGGTCACCGTCAACTACCGCTTCGCGCCGGACAAGTCGGTCGACGAGGCCGAGGCCCACCTGCGGGAGGTCTTCGCCGGGTTCGAGGTGACGGTCACGGACGCCGCCCCGGCCGCGCGGCCGGGGCTCGAGCATCCCGCGGCGGCGGCCTTCCTGACGGCCGTGGGCGGCCGGCCCAGGGCCAAGCTGGGCTGGACCGACGTGGCCCGGTTCGCCGAGCTCGGTATCCCCGCGGTCAACTACGGACCTGGAGAGCCGAGCCTGGCCCACACCAAGGATGAGTACGTGGAGATCCCGCGCATCTTCGCCTGCGAGGAGCGGATGCGGGCCTGGCTGTCCTGACCGGATCTCCCGCATCCGCTCACCGGGGCCCTGGGACACGAGGAGGTCATGGGGGCCGGAACCTGCCGTTACGGTAAGGGCATGGATGCGGATGTGAACCCGGGTGCGCGCCGCCAGGGCCCTGCGATGTTGCGCGGCAATGCCGTCCCCAAGACCACGACCGACCAGCGTCTGCTGGACAGCCAGGGACGTCCGGACTGGCTGCACACCGACCCCTGGCGGGTCCTGCGGATCCAGTCCGAGTTCGTCGAGGGCTTCGGTCTCCTGGCCGAGCTGGGGCCGGCGGTCA
Source organism: Actinomadura sp. (assembly GCA_036008685.1). GTDB lineage: Bacteria > Actinomycetota > Actinomycetes > Streptosporangiales > Streptosporangiaceae > Actinomadura_C. The sequence continues at coordinate 6,000 of DASYNF010000232.1, forward strand.
GTCTCTTCGGTTCCGCCCGCACCAAGCCGGGCTCCGAGGAGTACGAGCTCGCCGTGGAGATCGGGGCGCGCTTCGCCGAGGCGAACTACGCGGTGATCACCGGTGGCGGTCCGGGGACCATGGAGGCGGGCAACAAGGGTGCCCTCGAGAACGGCGGGGTCTCGGTCGGCCTCGGCATCGAGCTGCCGTTCGAGCAGCGGATGAACGACTACGTGGACATCGGGATCGAGTTCCGTTACTTCTTCGTCCGCAAGACGATGTTCGTGAAGTACTCGGAGGCGTTCGTCGTGCTCCCGGGCGGCTTCGGCACACTGGACGAGATGTTCGAGGCTCTCACGCTCGTCCAGACCAAAAAGATCACACAGTTTCCCATCGTCCTGGTCGGCACCGAGTTCTGGGGCGGCCTGCTGGACTGGATCCACGGCACGCTCCTGCCCAGCGGCAAGATCTCCTCTGCGGATCCCGGGCTGTTCCACGTCACCGACGATCCCGCCGAGGTCGTACGGATCGTCACCAAGGCCCGCGAACAGCAGCTGGAGGCCGAGCAGCGCGCCTTCGAGCAGGTCGCCGAGGCCGGCGGGAACGGAAGCTGATGGGTCTGGCGGTCTGCGTCTTCTGTGCCTCCAGCAGCCGGATCGAGCAGCGCTATGTCGACCTCGCCGCTGAGGCGGGGACGGAACTGGCTCGCCGTGGGCACACCCTGGTCAGCGGTGGCGCGCGGGTCTCCTGCATGGGTGCGGTCGCCCGTGCCGCCCGGGCGGGCGGGGCGCGAACGGTCGGGGTCATCCCCGAGGCCCTGGTGGACGTCGAGATCTCCGACGAGGACAACGACGAACTCGTGATCACACCGGACATGCGGTCGCGCAAGGCCGAGATGGACCGCCGGGCCGATGCCTTCCTGGTGCTCCCCGGGGGACTCGGGACGCTCGAGGAGCTGTTCGAGATCTGGACCGCCCGGGTGCTCGGCCTGCACGAAAAGCCTCTCGTCATCCTCGACCCGTTCGGGATCTACGACCCGTTGCGGGAACTCATGACGAAACTGCTGGACCAGGGCTTCGCCCGGCCGAAATTGTTCGACGCCGTGGGCTGGACGGCCTCGGTCCCGGAGGCATTCGACCTCTTGGCCAAGGAACCCGCCCGCATTGAGGCCACTATGGAGGACTACGCGGAATCGGACCCCGCCTAGACGATGGCGGTGCCGTTCCGGCTTTTCCATGGGCCGCCGGCCGGTCGCGAAGGAAGGGCGGGCTCGCGGGTGAGGGTGTTCGTCCGGTGTCCGGCCCTGCCCTCTCACCTGGTGGAATACGTGTCCGGTGATGAGGGCGACACGGACAGTTGCTACCCTTTTATGTAAAACACTCGTCAACCCTGATTTATCGGCGTTTCGCCTGTTTCGTCAGGCGTAAGAGCGCTGGCGAAACATCTGGATAGCCATGTAGTGGCGGCTGGACAAATGGGCTCGATGCCCATTCGCAGGCGCGGGAGGCGCGATGAGCGCGCCCATGATCGCAGCCTGATTCTGCAATTCCGGCTCTCGGCCTGAAGGGGCTCTGATCGCCCCGAGGGGGTATTCGCCATGGCAGTTCTCAAGCGCATGGCCGTCGGTATGACCGCTCTCGTCTTCGCGGGCACGGTGCCCCTCGGCGTGGACTCCGCCGTCGCGCTGACCCCGCCGAACAGTGGAGTGGTGGCCGCCGCGTCCGGTCATCTGACCGTGGCGGCGCAGGACGACGGACGGCGAGACAGACATGACGGCAGCAGCAACAGCGGCAGGGACGGCTGTAGCGGCAGGACGGTGATCCAGGGAAAGAGTGAGGGAGACGTGAACGGAACGTGGCGGCCCGATGTCACCGGTCTGCCACCGGCACCGCCGCGGAAGCGGACTGAACGAGCCCACGGCGGGACACGGCAGGTGGCCGGCGTCCCATGATCGAGGCGGTCATGTCGAGCGCCTGCCGCACCGCCGGCGCCTCCCGCTCGCTCACCCGGAAGACCCGGGCCCCGAGGTAGGCGTAGACGGACACGGCGGCCGGCACGCCCGGGTCCGCGGCCGCTCGGCCGGGTGCGTCGTCCCGCCCGCCCGGACCCGGGAGTCCTGGAGGGGGCCGGGGAGACCTCGGCGATCCCGGTCCGCCCGTGGTCCCCGGCGGTCCCGGTGGCATCGACGACATAGATGACGAAATCGCCGATACTAAACCCATGGGGTCCTAGCCGTAACTCCATGCCTCTGATCGTGGCACGATCGTGGTGCCGGCGGCGGGACAGGTCCGCTCAGGAGTCCCGCGCCGGTGGACGAGTGAGGAGTCTGATCGTGGTTCTCGCCATCGCGCTGGCGGCCGTGGCCGTCCTGGCCGCGGTCGTCGTCCTCGCCACGGGGCGAGGCGGGGAGCTGGCCGAGACCCATCCCGACCACCCTCCGCTGGCACTCCCGGGCACGCACCTGATGACCGGCACCGACGCGGCCCTTCTGCGGCTGCCCACCGGCCTGTGGGGATATCACCCCCGCATCACCGATGAGGCGCTCGAGCAGCTCGCCTTGACGCTCACCGAGCGGGACACCCGGATCGCGATCCTGGAAGAGCAGATCGCTCGGCTACGGGCCAGGCCGGCGGGGGATCTGAAGGACGGTCTCGGAAGCGCCGGTCTCGAAAGCGCAGGACTCGAGGGTGCTCCGGGCGCGAGCCGGTGGGATCCCGGACCCGAGCCGCAGGCTCCGCCGGCCTCACCACCCGATGTGCTGTCGGGGTCCGCCCGGGAACTGATGCCGGCGTTCGATCCGTACGACGAGCGTGTCCGGAGGCGGCCCGGCCCGTACGACCGCTCTGAGCGGCGTCACGAGCCGGGGTGGGACCGGTGAGCCGGGTTCTCGCGTCCGTGGGCACGGGTGTCGAGGCGAGCGCGGAGCGGACCTTTGACGTCCTCACGGACTGGGAGCGGCATGGGGAGTGGATGCCCTTCACCGAGGCTCATGGCGGCCACGGCGTCGGCGCCACGCTCGAGGGGCGGACGGGCATCGGCCCGCTGGGCTTCCTCGACACGATGGTCATCACGGATTGGCGCGATGGGCGCCGGGTGGCCGTACGCCACACCGGCCGGCTGGTCCGCGGGAAGGCGTCGTTCGAGATCACGCCCCTGCCGGACGGCCGGTGCGCCATCGTGTGGGCCGAGGATCTCGATCTCCCCTTGGGGCCGTTCGGCCGGGTCGGCTGGATCGTGGTGGGCCCCGTGGCCCGCTGGTTCATGCGGCTGGGGTTGCGGCGACTGGGAAGGCTGGCGGCATGAGCGCGGTGACGGGTACGGACGGCCTGGCGCGGTGTCCCTGGGGGGTCTCCACGCCGGACTACATCGCCTATCACGACGAGGAGTGGGGCCGGCCGGTCCGCGACGACCAGGGCGTCTATGAGCGGCTGTGCCTGGAAGCCTTCCAGTCCGGGCTGTCCTGGCTGACGATCCTGCGCAAGCGCGAGGGCTTCCGTGCGGCCTTCGCCGGCTTCGACCCGGCCGAGGTCGCTCTCTTCGGAGCCGAGGACGTCGAACGGCTCATGTCCGACGCCGCGATCGTCCGCAACCGCGCCAAGATCGAGGCGGCCGTCCACAACGCACGGGCGGCACTGGAGCTGCCGGAGGGACTGGCCGCGCTGGCCTGGCGGCATGCCGACCCGCACGCGCCCGCCCCGCGCGCCTCCGCCGACGTGCCCGCGTCCACACCCGGCTCCAAGGCCCTCGCCAAGGAGCTGAAGAAGCGCGGATTCCGCTTCGTCGGACCCACCACGGCCTATGCGTTGATGCAGGCCTGCGGTCTCGTCGACGACCACCTCGAGGCCTGCCACCGCCGCGGTGCCTACACCGGCGACCTCGCCGCCGCGGACGGCATCTGAAGCCACCACGCCGACCGGCCTTGGGAGCCGGCGGGCGTGTCGCGATCACGGCCGGGCGGACGTCCGTGACGCGATCATCGGCGGCATCGCCGGCAGTGCCGGCGTCGTCACCAGCGCCGCCGTCATCATGACCGCGGCCTTCAGCGTCTTCGCCGTCCTGACCGCCATGGAGTACAAGATGATAGGGGCCGGGCTGTCGGTGGCCATCCTCATCGACGCCACCATCGTGCGCGGCGTACTCCTGCCCGCCGCCATATCCTCCTCGGACCTCTTCGCCGGAGCTCGGAGCTCCGAGGGCCATGTCCAGGGCCAGGTCAACGGCCCTCGAAGACCGGCTTCTCCTTGCCGAGGAAGCTCCTCGTGGCGTTCTGGTGGTCTTCGGTCTTGGCACAGAGGTCCTGGAGCTCCGCCTCCTTCTCCAGGGCCGAGGCGAGATCGTGGGTCGCCGCGTGGTCGAGGGCCTGCTTGACGGCGCGGTAGGCGACGGTCGGGCCCGCGGCCAACCGGCCGGCCAGCTCCCGGGCCGCCTCGGCCAGGCGATCCGCGGGGACGACCTCGTTGACCAGGCCGAGTTCCCGGGCCCGGTCGGCCTTGACCGGCTCGGCGAGCAGCAGCAGCTCGGTGGCCTTGGCGTGACCGACCAGCCGTGGGAGTGTCCAGGACATGCCGCTGTCGGGTGCCAGCCCGATCTTGGTGAACGCCGTGGTGAAGGAGGCCTTCTCCGACGCGATCCGGAAGTCACAGGCGAAGGCCAGTGACGCTCCGGCGCCGGCGGCCACCCCGTTGACGGCCGCCACCACGGGCTTGGGCATCTCGGCCAGGGTCCGGGCGATCGGGTTGTAGTGGTCGCGCACGGTGTTGTCGAGTCCGCGGCCCGCCGACAGGTTGTCGGCATGTTCACGCAGGTCCTGTCCGGCGCTGAAGGCACGTCCGGACGCGGCGAGGACGACCGCACGTACGGCGTCGTCGCCGGCCGCGCGCTCCACGGCCGCCCGCAGCTCCTTCTTCATCTCCACGGTGAGCGAGTTCATCGCATCGGGCCGGTTGAGCGTTATCGTCGCGACGCCGTCGGTCAGCTCGTACAGCACGGTCTCGGACATCCTCGTCCTCTCGAACAGCGGGGGCTTTCCCGCGAACAAAGATCACGCCGGTGAGGGGTCGCCTCGATCATGAAGGCGAAGCGGCCCGCAGGCAACGATCGACGAACCGGGCGGCTCCGGGCAAGAGACGTGCCGCCTCCGTGTCGAAGAAGCGCGCCGCTTCCGCGCCGGGCCAGCCGGGTGGCAGGAGGCTTGCGGGCAGGCCCGGATCGCGGAACAGGAACTTACGCCATTCGTGCACCAGCCTGCTACGGACCGCGAAGGCCCGCTCATCCGCGTCCGCCTCCGGCGCCTCCGCCGGCTCGGTCGCCCGCTGCGCCGGCCGGGGGGTCCGGTCCCGGGATCTCGTTCCGCCGTCTCCGTCCAGGGCGGTGGTCCCGGAGGTCAGTGCCCGGGCCTCGGTGAGCCAGCGGTCATAGGAGCGGCCGAGTCCGTCGAGATCCCAGCTCCTCGCGACGAGCCCGCGGGCATCCCCGTCATAGGTCGAGCGGAACCGCTCCGCCCGTACCTGCTCGGCCTCCAGAAGGGGGTCGAGCTCGGGCGAGGGGCGGGGACCGATCCACGTGGTGTCGTCGAGCGGGGCATAGCCCAGATAGCCCAGGCCGGCGGCGAGCCGGTCGCGCCGGGCCCGGTCCCGCACCCGCTCGATGACGAGCAGTTGCCATCGGCCGTCCCAGGGGCCCAGGTTCCGATAGATCCGCTGGGCGGCCTCGTCGAGGCGGCGTACGGCCCGGGGGGTGACCGTGTAGGCCGGTCCGGCCGGGAGCCGTACGGGTTCCAGCCAACCCTGCCGGACCATGCGGGAGACCGCGGTCCGGACGGCCGGAGCGGCGATGTCCAGGGCCGCGAGCAGCCTTACGAGCGAAGCGATCGGGGCGGTGCCACCGCGGTCGCGCAGATGGTCACCGTAGAGGTCGAAGAGGGCCGAACGGGCATTCATAGGTAGCCAGTCTGCCGATCTGGACGCTGATCGTTACCACTTCGCGGCCCGAAGACGAGATAATGAACCATTACAGATGACGTGGATGCGAGAGGCGGCCACGCGGCCCTAGGCAGGAAGGGGATGCACGCATGGCGGCGATGAAGCCGCGGACAGGCGACGGTCCGCTTGAAGTGACCAAGGAGGGACGCGGAATCGTCATGCGTGTCCCGCTGGAAGGTGGCGGGCGCCTCGTCGTCGAGCTATCGGCCGACGAGGCCGGTGAGCTGGGCGACGCGCTCAAGAACGTGGTGGGTTAACGGCCCATCGGCCCCGAGAAATGTCGGTGACGGTCCCGGTGGTAACGCCGGGGCCCTCACCGTTCTGATCGTGTTGTAAAAGGGGAGATTAAAGTGCCGGTCGAGACGCGGATCCGCTCCGTGGAGGGATCTGTACGCCAGGTGGCGTTGGACGCCGGAGCCGAGGTACTGGCCGTCCCGGTGCGCCCGGGGCCCGAGGCCGATGCGGCGATCGCCGAGCTGGCCGATCTCCTCGCGGTCGAGCCCGCGCAGTTGCTGGCCTATGAGAAAGCCACCGGAGACCCGGGCGAGATCATCGCCACATCGCTACGCCTTGCGGCGGAGACGCCGGAGGGGGCCGCGGACGGCGAGGGTGGTCACGTACGAGCGCTCCTGCTGTACGGGGTGGGCGATGCCTCTCCGTCGGCTCTGCGCCGTGCCGGTGCGGCGCTGGCCCGCCGTTGCAAGGGGCGTAAGACCGCGGTGGTGGCGGTTCCCGACGGCGACCTGTCCGCCTTCGCGGAGGGGGCCTTGCTCGCCTCCTATGAGTTCCGGATCGGCGAGGCCTCCAAGAAGCGTCCGGTCCGCACGATCCTCGTGTGCGGCTCCGAGGCGGGGGGCCAGGCCGGGGATATGGCGAGCGGGACCCGAGGCGCCGAGACCGCGGCCGCCCTTGAGCGCGGCGTGGCCGGTGCCCGGGCGACCGCGCTGGCCCGTGACCTCACCAACATGCCCTCGACGGAGAAGTCCCCGGCCTGGCTGGCCGGTCGCGCGCAGGAGATCGCCGCCGAGTCCGGTCTGACCGTACGGATCCGCGACGAGGAGCAGCTGCGCGCCGAGGGCTTCGGCGGGCTGATCGCCGTGGGTGCCGGCTCGGCCCGCCCGCCGCGGCTCATCGAGCTGTCCTACGAACCGGAGTCGTTCACCGAGCACATCGTGCTGGTCGGCAAGGGGATCACGTTCGACACCGGCGGTCTGTCGCTCAAGCCCAACGCGAACATGAAGACCATGAAGACCGACATGGCGGGTGGGGCCGTCGTCATGGCGGTCATGAGCGCACTGCGCTCCCTCGGCGCGGGCGTACGCGTGACCGGGTTGATCCCCGCGGCCGAGAACATGCCGTCCGGGTCGGCCATGCGGCCCAGTGACGTGATCACCCACTATGGGGGCAGGACCTCCGAGGTCCTCAACACCGATGCCGAAGGCCGGCTGGTCCTCGCCGACGCCTTGGCCTACGCGGACACGCGCCTGGACCCGGACATGGTCGTCGACGTGGCGACGCTCACCGGAGCGGCCAAAGTCGCCTTGGGCCTCAGGCACGGTGCCCTGTTCGCCACCGACGACGATCTGGCCGGCGCGCTCACGGACGCGGGCGCCGGCAGCGGCGAGCGGCTGTGGCGGATGCCGATGATCGACGAGTATCGGGAGGCCATCGAGTCCGACGTCGCCGACGTGGCCAACATCGAGCGGCGCGGCTTCGGCGGCGGGTCGATCATGGCGGCGCTCTTCCTGCGCGAGTTCGCGGGCAAGCGGCGCTGGGCGCATCTGGACGTGGCCGGCCCGGCCAGGGCGACCTCGGACGAGGCCGAGATCACCAAGGGCGCCACCGGATTCGGCACCCGTCTGCTGCTGAACTGGCTCGCGCCGCAGAGCGTGCCGCACAGCGTGCCGCGGCCGTCCTGACGCCACCGCGGCCCGTATCCGGCGGTGGTCATGGGTCTACGGCGACATCGGCTTTGGTAGAGGCGAACTGGCATTTCGGCCGACGCCTGCTCCGGCCGGATCGGCCACGCTCGAAGCTCAGGGCCCGGCTCCGTGTCTCCCCGCCTCTGCGCAGAGGCGGGGAGGCGGGGAGACACGGTGGACACGGCTGCCCGGGAAGAGGCCTTCGAGGGAGTCCGATCGATGAAACCAGGAGTGGAGCCGCACGGCGACGGGACCGTCGTGACCGAGCCGATAGGGGACCGGGTCCTGATCTGGACCGCATCGCCCGTGCTGGGTGCCGGAGCCGGAGGCCACGTTCGGTGCCCTCGTGCTGGGGAGCCTGGCCGGCCTGGCGTTCGCCTGTGCGGCGGAGTGGGAAAGACTCACCGTGACCGTCTCCGATGAGGCGGTCAGGCTGAAACGCCGCGGGGCGACCCAGGAGATCACGCGTACGTCGGTCAGCGCCGTGTTCCGTGACGGGAAGCGGCTCGTGCTCCTCGGTACGGCGACCGAGGAACTCGCGGGGGAGAGCTCCGACCTGAAGGCCGGTCGTCTCGGGGAGGCCTTTCTGCGCCACGGATATCCCTGGCGGGAAGGCGGCGATCCGTACGAGGAGGACTTCCGTCGCTGGGTCGACGACACCCCCGATCTCCCCGCGAGTGCCAACGCGCTCTTCAAAGCGTGCGCGAGAGCGCTCGAGAAGAACGACACCGGGGACACGCGGCAACTGCGCACGGAACTGGCCAGGCTCGGCATCGTGGTCCGCGACGAGAAGAAGCGCCAGCACTGGCGCGCCACCAAGAACGGGTGACCGCGCAGGGCCCAGGCCTCCGCCGTGATTTGCAGTTGTTCGGGCCGTCACGGGCCCGATCCGCGCCGGCCGCCGCAATGACGGGCCCGCACCCGCCGGGCTCTCCGGTCCAGCGAACAATTGCAAGATCACGGGGGTGGAGGCGTGGTCGTGCCATTGTTCGCGCGCGTGGCTCAGTGACTCCCTGGCCCGGGCGCGCCGCGGGTCGGCCGCGGCAGACGCGACATAGGACATCATCTGCCGCATCACCGAGGATGACAGCGGCGGTTCGCCCGCGGCGACCAGGCGGATCGCCCGTGCGATGTCCGGCGGCGGGGTGTGCTTGAGCAGGAATCCGCCGGCGCCCGGAGCACGTGATCGTCGGAGTCGAACGTGGTCAAGATGATGATCTCCGGCGGGTTCCGGCGGGAGCGCAGCAGCTCGGTGGCCGCCAGCCCGTCCATCCGGGGCATCCGGATGTCCATCAGCACCACGTCGGGCCGGTGCTCGTTCACCGCGCCCACGACCTCGGTGCCGTCGGCGACCTCCGCCACGACGGAGACGTCGGGGGCTCCCGCGAGCATCAGTGACAGCCCGGCTCGTACGAGCGCGTCGTCGTCGACGACCAGCACACGGATCGGAGGGCTCATCTCGGCCACGGTAGCCAGGCCTGGAGCCGGAAACCACCGTCGGACGTACGGCCGTGCTCCAGCCGCCCGCCCACGAGAGCGACGCGTTCCCGCAGGCCGATCAGCCCGGCGCCGGCGCCCGGCCGCGGGGTCGCGGTCACGGCCGGCGACAGCCCGTTGTGGACCTCGACCGTCAGCTCGTTCGCGGGCGTACCGTCCACGGTCACGCGCACGTGCGCCCCGGGCGCGTGCTTGCGTGCGTTGGTGAGCCCTTCCTGGACGATGCGGTAGACATGGCGCCCGATCCTGGCGGAGACCGCGGGCAGATCGCCTATCCGGTCGTCCAGGATGGCGAGGACGAACACCCCGTCGATCAACGCGGCGGCGGTGGTGAAAGCGATGTCGGCCGCCCAGTCACGGATCGGTCGCCGGATCAGCACGACCCCACGCTAACGGCGGCCGCGGGCCCCCGGCAGTGGCCATGTGTCTACGGGACCACCCACCTTGGTCTATGGCGCTTCCACGGGGGAAGCCCGGACAACGTCGTATGTCCGGTCGGACCAGCGGCCGGTTCGTACCATCGGGGACTGTGACGCTTTCCAGGGATTGCCTCGCATGCGACAACAACGCGCGCTTCGCGTCGTTGCCGCCGCGCGAATGCATCGCGGCCGACCGGCACTGGCGGGTGGCCCACGCGTTCGGGACGGCGCTGCCGGGGTGGCTCGTGCTCGTGCCTCGGCGGCACGTGACCGCCATCGCCGAGCTGACCGATGCCGAAGCGCTCCGCTTGGGAGAATGGCAGGTACGGCTGTCACGGGCATTGCACGCGGTGACCGGCTGCGCGAAGACCTATGTGGCCCAGTTCGCCGAGGCCGAGGGATTCGCCCACGTCCATTTCCACGTGGTGCCGCGGATGCCGGATCTGCCCGGGGAATGGCGTGGGCCCAAGGTGTTCGGTCTGCTCGGCCGGGCCGAGGCCGTCGGTCCGCGGAGGATGGACGCGCTGTCCATGGATCTCCGCGACCACCTGCTCTCGGCCCGGCCGGAGCCGGAGTGACAGAGCCTCATGGCCGCCTCAGTGCCACTCGTCCCATTCGTCGTACACTTCCCATTCGTCGTATCGGCTCCAGTGACCGCACTCGTCCCAGCAGTCGTTCCAATGACCGGGCGTGCCCACGGCCACGTGGTGCGGTGCGACGGCCGCGACTTCGGCCCTGGCCGGGGCGGCCATGGCCGGAGCCCCCGCGAGAACCGTCGTGGCCGAGAGGAAGAGTCCGGACAATACGGCTGTCATGTGCTTTGGAATACCCACGGAAAGCACCTCCCCGGAAAGGCCCGAGCCGATCGCACCGGTTTCGGCGCCGGCATTCACCTGCGTCATCGCCGCCATGCGGTAGGGAATACGGCGCCGGCCATGGGGCGGTCGCCTGGGCCCTTCACTGTCATCTGGTGCGGTGCCGCGGCAATGATGTGGACCAAGAACGTGGACCTGGAGCGCGGCACCCGATATAACCGATATCTCCCATTTCAGACCGTCGAAACCGGCAAAGAGGAGAATTGCCGTGGCATTTGCGTGCGGGTGAATGGCCGGAAACCCGATATGGTGATGCCGCTCATCGGGCCTCGTTACGATCTTCCGTGGACTGTCTGCCTCTGGGGTCCGCCTCGACCACTTCCTCCCGCAACAGGTCCGCCAGCAGGGCCGGTTGCGCCAGGAACGGTGAATGCGAGGTGTTCAGGCGCCGGATCCGGTGCGCGCGCCGGGCCATCGTCTCCTGCGCGAACACGGGGAGCCCCGCGTCCTGCTCGCAGATGACGTAGGTGCTGGGAATGGTCCGCCAGGCGGCCCGGGTCAGTGGCTGGGACATCGCCGGAAGCGACTGGTAGCCGAGCCGGGCGGCCGCCGCGGCCGCCGTCTCCGCGTCGACGTCACCGTAGAAGATCTTCTGTGGGTCCGTCGCCTGGATGCAGCCCTGTGCCTCCTG
>DASYNF010000233.1:0-1579 GCA_036008685.1 Actinomadura sp.
GCCGACCGCCACCGGGATCCCGATGCCGAACAGCTTCAGCCTCGAGATGATCACCGTGCGGTAGCGCGCGATGGGGTCCTCGGGCCCGGTGACCGGCACGAACACCGGCCGGAACCGGTAGCCGATCCACAGGGTGAGCGCGACGGCGCCGCCCATGAGGAGGCCGCCGACGATGAACTCCACGATCCGGGTGAACAGGACCGTGGTGAGGACGCCACGGAAGCCCACCTCGCCGAACCACAGGAAGTCGACGTAGAAGTCGACCACCCGGGAGCCCCCGAGGAGCACCACCACGAGCACGGCGGCCGCGATGAGCAGGATCCTGGTTCGGCGGGAGAGAGACGGGGCTCCCACCGGGGGCCGCATGGCCACGGGCACGCTCCTACAGGTCGGGTCGGACTCGGCCGGACGTCACCGTCGGACCCGGCTACGACGGCGGGAGGAGGCGCACCCGGGTGTCGTCCCGCCTACCGCAACGCCGGGCCCAGTGGCGTGCCCTGCTGGGACAACTCTACGGACGGCCTGTGGAGTTCCCGTGTGAGGGGACCCCGTGACCGGCACTTTCGCGCCCGGCGAACCCGGGCCGGGAAGCCGCCGGGACCGTCCGGACCCGCGTACCGTGGACGCCATGAGTGACGTCCCGTTCGGCTTCGGCCCTTCCGACCGCGACCCGGATCGCGACCGCAATCGCCCGCGGGACGAATCGGGCGACAAGGGAGAAAACACCCCGGATGGACCCAATGATCCGTTCGGCCTCGGCAACCTGCCTGGTGGCGGCCAGTTCCCGGGTGGGATCCCCGGTTTCCCGGGTGGTCTGCCGGGCATGCCCGGCGCGGGCGGCCCCGGTGGCTTCGACGTCAGCCAGCTCGGTCAGATGCTGACCCAGCTCGGCCAGATGTTGAGCAGCGCGCAGGCCTCCGGCGGCGACGGCCCGGTCAACTACGAGCTCGCCGCGCAGATGGCCTCCCAGCAGCTCGCGCAGACGACGTCGTCGCTCACCGACGCGCAGCGCGCCGCGGTGTCCGACGCCGTCAAGCTCGCGGAGCTGTGGCTGGACCCGGCCACGAACTTCCCCGCCGGTGCCACCGAGACCGTCGCGTGGACGCCGACGGAGTGGGTCAAGGAGAGCATGCCCACCTGGAAGCGGCTGTGCGATCCGGTGGCGCAGCGCGTGTCCGGCGCCTGGGTCGAGGGGCTGCCCGAGGAGGTCCGCGCCGCGGCCGGACCGATGTTGGCGATGATCGGCCAGATGGGCGGGTTCGCGTTCGGCTCGCAGCTCGGGAGCGGCCTGGGCCAGCTCGCGGCCGAGGTGCTGACGTCCACCGAGATCGGCTTCCCGGTCGGGCCGGGCCGCACGGCGGCCCTGCTGCCCGAGGCGATCGAGAAGTTCACGCAGGGCCTGGACCGCCCGGCGAGCGAGGTCATGATCTACCTGGCCGCCCGCGAGGCCGCGCACCACCGCCTGTTCGCGCACGTCGGCTGGCTGCGGGAGCGGCTGCTCGGCGCCGTCGAGGAGTACGCGCGGGGCATCACCATCGACACCTCGCGGATCGAGGAGATCGCCCGGGACATCGACCCG
>DASYNF010000234.1:0-25174 GCA_036008685.1 Actinomadura sp.
TCGCGCAGCACGTCGGCGGTGCCCTGCTCGAGCCTCCCAGCACGCTGCCGCCTCTCTGTGCGTAAGGACTGTGTGTAAGGACGGTCACGGTTCTCCAACACCACCGAGCCGATGCCCGGCAGGTGTGGTGGGTGGAACGGCAGCAGCCCGGCAGGGCCCGCTCCGACGATCACCACCTGGGACCTGGGTGCGGAAACCTCAGAAGTCGGAGTCGGAGTCGAAGTCGGAGTCGAAGTGGCGGTGGCGGCGGCCGCCACCGCCGCCACCGCCGCCGCCACCGCCGCCGGCGGCCGCAGCGGCGTCGCGGCCGGCAGCAGCCGCCGCGGCCCCGCCACCGCCGCCACCACCGCCGCCGCCTTCGGATATGACCTGCTGAGGTGCGGCCATAACGGTCTGGGCGCTGGCCGGGGTGGCCGCGCTCAGAGCGAGGGCAGTCGCTCCCGCGAAGAGCAGACCGGACATGGCAACCGTCAGGCGCCTCGTAGCTTCCATGAAACTTCCCTCCTGGAGAGATCAAGCCATAGGGCTGGATTGGGACTTTTATGGAACATGGCCGACTTCATGGTCCGGCTTTCGTCGCACTCAGCAATGGCCTCGCTAATGGACCCGTCGCATGATTTATGTCGAATGTTCCACTTGTTTGATCCCCTGGCGTTAATCCGCGAAACTCCGAGATGTGGGATTTGGTGCTGAATCGACGCTCTCGGCAGGCATGCTTTAATAGTTACTTTTAGATATGCTATATGCCTTTCTGTGTCATTCTGTGTGTATTTGTCCATCCCGCAGTCGTTCCAGTTCGTTCACGAGATCAAGGCGGGCCGTGGGTGGGGTCGTACGCGCCGACGACTCGGGCGTCCGGCTCCTTGCTTCTACGAGGCTCCAGCCGTAACCGGGCCGGATAGCCGGTGGTCCACGCACCGAGCGGGGAGTCACGGGGCCGCGGTGACGTACTGGCTCACGGCCCGGCGGGTGGGCGGCCTGTCAATGTGGGGCTGAGCGCGGTCACCCGCGCTGCCGGCTCCGGCCCGGACAAGGTAGGCGCGGGGTGCCGTAGGGAGGACGTGCGGGTGGGTTGCCCCCGCTGCACAATCGTCCGCGTCGGCCAGGACCTGCCAAGGGCGCCTTCGGCGTCGCTTCGCGATCTTCGACCCTTGACTGTGAGGATGTGGATGGCATCGCTCGGGGGTCTGACCCGTCCCTTGACTGACGTTCCGGCTGTCCTGGTTCTGAACCGTCGGCCGTCCGGGCGGTGCCGCTGCGCACGCGCCGGTCGGGCGTTTGTGACCTCATAGGAGCCCGGCCAAAGGTCCCATCACAGTCTTGTCCTTTCGCCCCGACCGGCGCGTGCCATCCCTCATGCCTCGCACGGAAGGGCAGCAGCAACCAGCATGGCAGAACAAATAGCGGTGGTCGGCGGTGTGGACACTCACACCGACCTCCACCAGGCCGCAGTGATCGACTCCATCGGCCGGCACCTGGCCACCGAGTCGTTCCCCACGACCCCCGAGGGCTACCAGCGGCTGCTGAGCTGGCTGCGTTCACATGGCGAGGTCATGGCCGTCGGCGTCGAAGGCACCGGTGCCTTCGGATCCGAGCTGGGCCGGTTCCTGCGGGCCAACCAGGTCACCGTGGTCGAGGTGGACCGGCCCGACCGCCGGGCCCGCCGGCAAGTCCGATCCGGGCCGCGCGGTCAGCACCGCGCTACGACGCCTCGCCCGTCGCTACCAGTACCTCACCGAGGAGATCGCCGACGCGGACGCCGAACTCAAACCGCTGGTCGCCCAAGCCGCTCCCCCGCTGCTCGCCCTCCCCGGGATCGGCACCGAAACAGCCGCCCAGCTCCTGATCACCGCAGGCGACAACCCCGACCGGCTCACCTCAGAGGCATCCTTTGCGCATCTGTGCGCAGCAGCCCCAATCCCCGCCGGCTCCGGCCGCACCAACCGCCACCGCCTCAACCGCGGTGGCGACCGCCAAGCCAACAACGCCCTGCACACCATCGCTCTCGTCCGCATGCGCCACGACACCCGCACACAGGACTACGTTCCCCGACGCACCACCGAAGGCATGACCAAAAAAGACATCCTGCGCTGCCTCAAACGCTTCATCGCCCGCGAGGTCTACAAACACCTCACCCCTCCACCAACAACACCACAACCACTCCCACAGACCGTTTGACGATCTATAGGAGCTTCAGAACCTGACCGAAAATCGCGGAGTCTGCAGCTATCGAAGGCAGGGAGGGGTCTGGAGCTGACCTCACGCAGGGCGGAGCTTGTCTCGGGGAAGGTCTACCGTTCGCGTCGGCGGCGGCGGCGGACAAGGGGCGCGCCGGGGGAGCGGCCGGTTTCCGGATCGCGTCCCTTGATCTCGTCAGCTTTGCGCATGTATTCGGCGATGGCCTCGGGGGTGGCTTCGTCGTCATCGAGGTCGAAGCCGTGCTTCTGTCGCCATTCGAAATGCCATGCGGACAGCTTGCGGGAGATCTCGAGGCGTTCAGGGTCGGGAGTGGTCACAGCTCCTTCACCTCTCTCCAGCTCCATCCATACAGCGCATGCTTCTCGATCCAGAAGACGGGCACACCGGGGGCACATGACATCACGATCATGCGCGAAATGCGGAGAACTATCGAGACCACGACACGCAGGTCAGAGCTCATGTGACCACGTCCATGCAGGTCAGGCGCTGCCCTGCTAAGAACCCGCCTACAGGTCGACGAGAGGACAGGCTAGTAGACCGGCGGCGGGGCGCCGGCGTTGGGCGGCCGGCCGCTGGCGGACACGGAGATGGCGGCCCCGCTGCCGCCCGCTACCCGGAGGGTGGGTCGACAGCAGACGGGATGGGCAGGCAGGGTGGTTGCTGCGAGATCGCGCTAACTACCAGGCGCGAGTGAGCCCATTCTCCGCACCCAGGCTTCGAGGCGGCATCACACCGTGGGCGAGTATCAAACTGAGTAACAACCGGTGCGGAAGACCGTGGACGCTCTTGGACTGATCCGGACGAGGGGGAGGCATCGCGGCCTGGTGGCTGCCTGGTCGATCAGCGGTGAGGCCCGTTCGAGTTCAATCGCGGATTCTGGCCTACAGTCCCGACGGCTCGACTGAGAGCCATTCGCGGTGCCGGTGTTCAAGGCGGTCGCGCAGCGCGCTCGTGGGCAGGAGCACGTCGGCTCCACCGTCGTAGGGGTGATAGAGCCACCGCAGGTCGGGTGGAGCGATGATCACGCCGCAGATCTGCTCGTCCGCCACGGATGTCAGCAGATCATCCAGAACGCCTGGCCGCCACGGCACACGGCTCACATGCAGATGTGCGAAGAGCAGATCGGGATCGCAGCCGTGCCAGGGGATGCTCGCCCAAAAAGACGCGGCCGGCAGGAGAGCCGATGACTTCGGGTCGCGGTCGGTCGCCACCGGTCTCGACCCGACCTCGCAGGTGATGACCATGATCTCCGGGACTTGGGACCGATCCCGGCCGGCCGGACCGATGTGGCCGGCGCTGAGATCCGGGTCGCCGCACAACTCATGGAGCACCGTGTTGTAGCGATTCAGCAGGGCCGTGTACTCATCCGGCGTGTCCGCGTAGCGCTTCGACCCGGGGAGGCTGTGGAACCGCACCCATCGCTCCGGGAACGTCGATTTGAGCTCATGCGCGACCGGCTGACAGCCGGGCCAGCGCTGTTCCCATACCTCGGTCATCGAGGCCAGGTCACCCGCGCTCTCCGGGATCCACCAGCGGGCCATGCCCTCACCCACGTCCTGCCGCCCGCACGCCGCCACTTCGAGCAGCCGGTTCACATGCGGATCATCAGAGACCTCATGAAGGTCGTCGGCGAAGACCGCGACGACCTCGCCGTCGGACCACAACGTCTCTTGGAGGGTGCGCCACACCTGAAGGTTCGGGTGGTCGTACTCCTTGCACGCCTCCGCCGGTGTCAGGAGTTCGACCGCCCGGTCCAGGTCGGCGCGGGTCATCCGGTAGGACCCGGAACCGCCTCGATGACCCACGACCGTCGCCAGGATCACCGCCGGGAGGTAGTGCCGCTCGGCGTCGACCCGCATGAAGGTGACCTGACCAGGCACCTCCTCGTACATGGGTTCGTCGTCGCCGTCCTCGCCGGCGTACCTCGTCTCGACGCACCCGATTCCGTACGCCCCCGGCCGCCGCCACCCCAGGGCCGCCTCGAATCGATCCCGGGCTGTGGCGATCCCCTCCGGGGTGGTCCAATCCTCGATCATCCGGTGATGATCACACGGGTCGGTTCCGGCGGTCCAACGACTTTCCCCAGCCGGACGGCCGGCGCGATCGCCTGCAAGATCACGCCGCCATCCTCGGGCCGTGGTCTTGAGTCGTTCGCGCTCGTGACCGGTGATCCGGCCGTGTGAGGTCTTGTCAGCGTCGGCTTCGCGGCATTACTACTGAAACATGATCAATGAGCGCTCGGCGGTGAGGGCCGGGAATCCCGGGCGTTTCTCCGGCCGTACCGCCGTCGTGACCGGCGGGGCCTCGGGCATCGGGGCCGCCACCGTACGCCGCCTGTGCGCCGAGGGCGCGGCCGTAGTGATCGTTGACGTGTCCGGCGACGGTGAGACCGTCGCGGCCCGGGCGCGAGAGGAGGGCGGGCAGGCCCTTTTCGTGGCCGGGGACGTCAGCGACGAGGGGACGTGGGACCGGGCTGCGCGTGCGGCCGAAGGGACCTTCGGGCCCGTCGACGTCCTCGTCAGCAACGCCTACACCGTCGAGGTCGCCCCCGCGCACGAGACCTCGCTGTCCTCCTGGAGGCGGCAGATCGACGTCTGTCTCACCGGAGCCTTCCTGGGCGCCAGACGCCTGCTGCCGAGCCTCGCCGAACGCGGCGGCGCCATGGTCATCACCTCGTCGGTGCACGCGATGTTCGGGCTGCCGGGGCATCCGGCCTATGCCGCGGCCAAGGGCGGGCTCGTCGCGCTGACCCGGCAGCTGGCGGTCGAGTACGGCCCCGCGGTCCGGGTCAACTGCGTGCTCCCCGGGCCCGTGCTCACGGCCGCCTGGGATCGGGTCGATCAGGACGAACGGGCCAAGAGCGTCGACGCGACCGTGCTGCGCAGGTTCGGATCGCCGGATGAGGTCGCGGCGGCGATCACCTTCCTGGCCTCGGCGGAGGCCTCCTTCATCACGGGTACGGCACTGACCGTCGACGGCGGGTGGAGCGCCACCAAGGACTCCGCGTGAAAGGACCCCACGTGAAAGAGCCGTGCGGAGCACACGGCGCCGGGGAGGCGACATGAAGATCGCAAGGATCGAGACGTTCCTGGTCCCTCCGCGCTGGCTGTTCTGCCGCGTCGAGACCGACGACGGCATCGTCGGCTGGGGCGAGCCCGTGGTCGAGGGCCGGGCCGAGGTGGTCCGCACGGCCGTACAGGTCCTCAGCGAATATCTGATCGGCCAGGCCCCCCTCCGGATCGAGGATCACTGGCAGGTGATGACCAAGGCGGGCTTCTACCGGGGCGGGCCGATCCTGTCGAGCGCCGTGGCCGGTCTCGACCAGGCGCTCTGGGACATCGCCGGAAAGTTCTACGGCGCCCCGGTCCACGCCCTGCTCGGCGGGCCGGTGCGCGACCGCGTCCGGGTCTACGCCTGGGTGGGCGGCGACGAGCCCTCGGGGTTGCGGGAGGCCGTCAGCGCGCAGGTCGAGGCCGGCTTCACCGCCGTGAAGATGAACGTCGCCGGCCGGCTCCCGAAGGCCGTGACGATGGCCGATATCGCCGCCGTGGTCGCGCGGGCGGAGGTGGCCCGGGAGATCCTCGGCCCGGACCGGGACTTCGGCCTGGACGCGCACGGCCGGGCCACCGTGCCGACGGCTCGCCGGATCATCGACGCCGTGGCCCATCTGCATCCGATGTTCGTCGAGGAGCCGGTCGCTCCGGAATATCTCCACCGGGTCGGCGACCTCACCTCTGCCGGCACGGTCCCGATCGCGCTCGGCGAGCGGTTGTACTCCCGCACCGACTTCCTGCCGGCGCTCCAGGCCGGCATCGCCATCGCACAGCCCGACCTGTCCCATGCCGGCGGGATCTCCGAGACCCGGCGCATCGCCGCGCTGGCGGAGACCTTCGACGTGCAGATAGCGCCGCACTGTCCGCTCGGGCCCATCGCGCTGGCCGCGAGCCTGCAGGTCGGATTCGCCACACCCAATTTCCTCATCCAGGAGCAGAGCGCCGGCATGCACTACAACACCGGTGCCGACCTGCTCGACTATGTCCTCGACCGCTCGCCCTTCACCTTCGTCGACGGGCATGCCGCCCGGGTCGACGCCCCTGGCCTCGGAGTCTCGGTCGACGAGGCCGCCGTCCGGGCGGCCGATCGGCGAGGGCACGAGTGGCGCAATCCGGTGTGGCGGCATGACGACGGTTCGCTGGCGGAGTGGTGATCGGCCTGGGAGAGGGCCTGGGAGAGGAACAAGGCCCGGTGGCCCGGCGGGAGTTCCTCGGCCTGCTGCGCGCGCGCAGGCTGGTGGCGATCATCCGGGGCAGTGATCCGGAGGCGTCGGTACGGACGGCCGCGGTGCTGGTGGAGGAGGGCATCGACCTGCTGGAGGTGTCGCTGAGCGGATCGGACGCCGTGGCGGTCATCGAGCGGATCCGGGCCGAGCTCGGCCCCGATGTAGTCCTCGGTGCCGGGACCGTGCTGGCCGCCGCGCAGGCCGAGGCGGTGGCCGCGGCCGGAGCCTCCTTCGCGGTGACCCCGGCGATGAGCGAAGGGGCGGCGCGGGCCATCGAGCTGGGGCTGCCGACCTTGATCGGGGCCTGGACCCCGACCGAGGTATGGCAGGCGTTCTCGGCGGGGGCCGCGGCGGTCAAGGTGTTCCCGGCCTCGTCCGGCGGCGCCGCTCATGTGAAGGCCCTCCGCGATCCCTTTCCCGGCGTGCCGCTCGTCCCCGTGGGGGGAGTCGGCGCGGAGGAGGCGGTGGGCCATCTCGAAGCGGGGGCGGTGGCCGTGGGGGTCGGGTCGCCGCTCGCCGGGGACGCCCCCCACGGGGGCGACCTCGCCGCCCTGCGGCTCCGGTCCCGGCGGTTCCGCGCGGCCGTGGCCCCGTGGACGGTGACCCCATGAGCGCCCCCGCCGATGAACAGGCCGGTGGACAGGCCGGCGAACGGATGGCGGAGACCGCCGGGGATCCCGCCGCCAGGAGGCTCGACGTCCTGACGCTGGGCGAGACCATGGCGGCGCTGAGGGGGGACGGCCCGCTGCGTCTCGGCGGGAGCATGGCACTGTCGGTCGCGGGCGCGGAGTCCAACGTCGCGATCGGCCTGGCCCGGCTCGGACACGGTGTCCGGTGGGCCGGCGTGGTCGGAGACGACGAGCTCGGCCGGCTGGTGCTGCGCACCCTGCGCGCCGAGGGCGTGGACGTGCGTACGGCCAGGGTCGACCCGAGTGCGCCGACCGGGCTGCTCCTGCAGGAACGCCGGGTGGCCGACGTCGTACGGGTGCACTACTACCGGACGGGTTCGGCGGGTGCGGGCCTGCGGCCGGACGACGTGGCGGCCGCACTGTGTTCCGGGCCCGCGCCCCGGATGGTGCACGTCACCGGGATCACGCCCGCGCTGGGCCCCGGCCCCCGGGCCGCGGTCGAATGGGCGGTGAAGCGGGCGCGGGAGCTCTCCGCGACGGTCAGCCTGGACGTCAACCACCGCGCCCGGCTGTGGGACGAGGAACAGGCCGCCGCGGTGCTCGGGCCGCTCATGTCCCATGTCGACATCCTCGTCGCCTCCGACGGCGAGCTCCCGCTGGTGTCCGATGGCGAACGCGACGAGGCCCGTGCCGCCCGGAGACTGCTCGAGAGGGGGATCGGCGAGGTCGTCGTCAAGCACGGCGCCGCGGGGGCCCGGGTGTGGTCGCGCGAGGGGTCCGTGGGCTCGTCCGCGCGGCGCGTTCCCGTGGCCGGGACCGTCGGAGCCGGGGACGCGTTCGTGGCCGGATATCTGTCCGGCCTGCTCGAGGGCCTGGCGGTCGAGGAACGGCTGGCGCGCGCCGTCACCACGGGAGCGTTCGCCGTGGCGGCCCCCGGGGACTGGGAAGGCCTGCCCGACCGCGCCGAGCTGGGCCTCGTGCGGGCCCCCGAGGGGACCACCCTGCGCTGACCCGGGCGGCCGCGGAGGACCTCTGCGGCCGGGTCCGGGGGTCAGCCCGCCTGCCCGGCGGCCTTCTCCGTCTTCTCGGCCGCCTTCTCGGTCAGCTCGTCGAACCCCGAGCGGATGCCTTCGGCCAGCAGACCCAGGTCCGGCATGGCGTCGAAATCTCCCGTCAGGCCGAAATAGAGCGTGCCGAGATAGGAGAAGATCGCGGTGGCCACCTGCATCCCGCCGGCGATCGGGACGTACGGATGGAGCTCGACCACCTTGCGGCCCAGCATGTAGAGCGGGAAGGGCGGGCCCGGCACGTTGGTGGTGATGGTCTGCACGACCGGGTTGTGCAACCTCATCGGCGTCCGGGTCGCCAGCGTCAGCAGGGCCGGCGCGACCGCCGTGTCGGTGAGCCGGGTGAGCGTCGTGCTGCCGACCTCCTGGCGGCTGCGCTTGAGGTCGTTCATCTGCGAGCGGAGCCGGTGCAGGCGGTGCAGCGGATCCGGCTCGCCGCAGGGGAGGTTGACGAACACCGGAGCGATCCGGTTGGTGAACTCGCCCTTCTCCTCGCCGGTGCGCAGGGACACCGGGACCGCTGTACGGACCATCGAGGCGGGCGTCAGTTCACCGCGGGATCGCAGCAGGTCCCGAAAGCCTCGCGTGACGGCCGCGAGCACGACATCGTTGACGGTGCCGCCGAAGGCCCGGCGGATCGTCCGTATCTCGTCCAGGTCTCCCTCCACCCAGCACCAGCGCCGGTGCGGCCCGATCGGCCCGTTGAGCGAACTCGCCGAGGGCTGCGTGAACCTGGCCACGCTCCTGGTCAGCCCGCCGGCGAACTCCCTGACCTGCCGTCCGTCACGAAGGGAGCCGACCAGTCCCGGCAGGGAGGTGAGCCCGCGCAGTGGACCGGCCAGGTTCTGGCGGACGCCGTCGAGCACCAGTGCCACTTCGGAGGGCTCCCGCTCGGGCTCCCAGGGCTCCGGCTCGACGTGCCCGGTGTCGGGACTCAGGTCGAACATCACCGTCATGAGGTCGATCCCCGCGACGCCGTCGACCATGCAGTGGTGCACCTTGCCGATGAGCGCCCAGCGCCCCTCCTCGAGTCCCTCGACGAGCCAGAACTCCCACAGTGGCTTGCTCGGGTCGAGCCGCTGCGCGAGGACCCGGCCGGCGAGGTTGCGCAGCTGCTCGGCCGTACCCGGGCCGGGTACGGCCGTATGGCGGACGTGGTAGAGGATCTGGAAGTGCGGATCGTCGATCCACACCGGGCGCCCGAGATGCAGCGGGAGGGTGCGGACGCGCTGCCGGTATCGCGGGACCTGCGGGAGCTTCGAGAGGATTTTCCGGACCAGGTCGCCGTACGAGGGTGGCGGTCCCTCGAACACGATGACCGACGCCACGTGGAGCGGGGTGTTTTCGTCCTCGACGAGGAAGAAGCTGGCGTCCAGTCCGCTCATCCGTTGCACGGATCACGTCCTTCCGCCGCCCTTGGGTGAACGCACGGATGTGCTTGAGGGCGACGCTCCCACCCTATGTACGGCGGGTCGCTCGCCCAGGCGTTCGGCTCACGGGCTCTGGCTCCGGCGTGTCCTCCCGTACCTTCCGCGAGGCCGCGCCCAGCCCCGGCCCGAGGAGCGCTCCGAGGAAGCACAGCCCGGCGGTGATCAGGAAGATCTCGCGGTATTCGACATGGAGGGCCTGCTCGAGAGCCGTCCGGTAGGCGGCCAGCCGATGGGCGTACTCTCCCCGCGGCACCCCGAAGGGCAGGGGCGTGGCCAGGTCCGCGGTCAGGGACTGGAACCGGTAGAAGCCCCAGGCCGACAGCGCCGCGACGCCGAGCAGCATTCCCATCATCCGGGTGACGACGAGCGCGGCGGAGGCCACGCCGTGCCGGCCGGCGGGGACGGCCCGCAGTACGGCCGAGGAGATGGGAGCGATGACCACACCCAGGCCGGCCCCCGCGACGATCAGGTCGATGTCCATCCTCGGCAGCGGCCCGTAGCGCGCCGCGAGGACGTCCACCGGCCAGCCGGCCACGAGGAGATAGCCGGCGCCGGCCAGCACGAGCCCGCCCGTGACGGTCCAGCGCTCGCCGATCCGGCGGGCCAGCAGGCCACCGGCCAGGGCGGCCACCGTCAGCGCCAGCAGGAACCGGGTGAGCATCAGCGCTCCGCCCGTCGAGTCCTTGCCGAGGATGGTCTGGGCGATGAGCTGCACGTCCACGAGGGTCACCATCAGCGCGGCTCCGGAGACGAAGCTGACGCCCAGTGCGGCGAAGAACCCACGGCGGTGCACCCCCGCCAGGTCCAGGAGCCGGGTGCGGGCCCGGGCCTCCCAGCCGACGAAGACGACCGCGACGGCCAGCCCGGCGATGACGGCCGGCACTCCCCATGGCGGCAGGGCGTGCTGCTCCGGCTCGGGATTGTAGACGCCGGCCACGAGGAGGCCGAGTGCGACGGCCAGCAGGGTCCCTCCGACGACGTCGATCCGCGGCCGGTCGTCTTCGGCTGAGCCCGTCCTGTCTGGGCCCGTCCCGGCTGGGCCTGTTCCAGCTGGGCCCGTCCCCCCGGCCGGGTGACCGCCCGCGCCGGAGGACGGCACGGCCGGTCTCCGCGCGGGTGCGGGCACGGAGACGTGCACGGCCACCATGGCCAGCAGGGCCAGCGGAATGTTGATCCAGAAGATGCCGCGCCACCCGACCACGGCGGCCACTCCGGCGCCGTACAGCGGTCCGAGGACGCTGCCGAGCTCCTGGGCCGCCCCCACGGCGCCGAGCACCAGCGGCCGCTTGTGCTCCTCCCACAGGTCGCCGGCGAGCGCCATGGTGATGGGCAGGAGCGCGCCCCCGGCGATGCCCTGGAGGGCACGGCCGGCCACGAGGAGCGGAAGCTGGTCGGCGATCGCCGTCAGCGCCGAGCCGAGCGCGAATCCGGCCAGGCAGGCGTGCAGCAGCGGGCGCCGGCCGTAACGGTCGGAGAGCTGGCCGAGCAACGGCATCGCGGCCACATAGCCGAGGAGGAACCCGGTGATGACCGGGGTGGCCCGGGCCAGCCTGTTCAGGGGGACACCGAGGTCCCCGACCACGTCGACCAGAACGGTGACGATGACGTAGGCGTCGAGCGCGGCCAGGAGCACCACGCCCCCGCCCACGCCGATCGCGAGTCTGCGGGAACCGGCCATCACTTCGGCGGCGTGATCTTGTAGTCGGCGTTGAACTCGGTGAGCGACACGATGACCGAGCCCGTGTCACCGCCTCCGGCCGTCGGCGGGACCTGCATCTTCAGTTTCACCGGCCGGTGGTCGGTGGTGGCGACCCAGACCTGACCGGTGAGGTCCTGGCCGATCCCGGGGACCAGCGCGGCCGCGGTGTCCTTGGGGAGGGTCGCCTTGACGCGGTAGGTGTCCTTGCCTCCGACCTTCTCCCGCGCCTCGGTCGTGGGATCGGTGGCCGTGGTGAGCAGCTTGGCGACACCACGATCGGGATCGAGCACCGCGGAGGGGTCGTAGATCTGCGCGACCATCGCCCGGGGGAGCTTCTGGTAGCCCCCGGTCACGCCCTTCAGATAGACGGTCGGGCCCACCAGCACGAAGTTCATCTCGACGGCCTGACCGGCCTGCTGGATCTGGATGCCGCCCTCCGCGTCACCGCTCTTCAGGAGCTTGATGTCCCCGCGCTTGAACGGCACCGCGGGCTTGCCCTCGGTGCGGAGCGTGAAGCCGACGCTGTTGACGTCGCGCATGGCGGCCGACGCCTGCGAGAGGACCTCCGAGCCCTTGGGAAGCGATTCCGTGGGCTGAGAGGACTCGGACCCGCCTTTGCACCCGGCGGCGGAGAGGGGGATGAGCAGCAGTGTGAAGGCGGTCGCGGCACGGACCCGGATGGAGGACATGCCGGGAGACTAGTGGGGGACAGGACGCGCGTGTCGCCGCCCCGGCACGACGGCGGATCCGGGGGCGTATGCCCCGACGACCGCGCCCGGACCCGGCGCGCGGAAATAGGATGGACAGAAAGCGTTTTCCAAGATCAATCCAAGTCGGACCAAGTCAGTCCAAGTCAGTCCAAGTCAGTCCGAATCAGTCCAAGGGAGGTCCGTGTGGTCACACTCGAAGACGTCGCGCGGCACGCGGGCGTCTCGCTCGCCACCGCCTCACGGGTGCTCAACGGCAGCAGCCGCCAGGTGGGCGCCCCCCTGCGCGAACGGGTGGAGCAGGTCGCGGCCGAACTCGGCTATCAGCCCAACGCGACCGCGCAGACCCTGGCCCGCGGATCCAGCAACGTGATCGGCCTCGTCGTGCACGACCTCACCGACCCCTACTTCGCCGCGCTCGCGGGCGGGGCGATGCGGGCGGCCGACCGCCGGGGCCTGGTCGTGATGGTCGGGACGACCTACCGCGACCCCGAACGTGAGATCGGCTACGTCTCGACGCTCCGGGCCCAGCGGGTGCGCGCGATCCTGCTGGCCGGCTCGAGGGTGGCCGACGAGGGGGTCACCGGCAGGCTCCGGACCGAGCTCGCGAGCTACCGCGACTCCGGGGGCCGGGCGGCGTGCGTGGGGCAGAATCTGCTCGGCGTGGACACCATCGCCCCCGCCAACCGCGGCGGCGCGGCCGCACTCGCCCGGGCCCTCGCCGAGCTGGGTCACACCCGCTTCGCCGTGCTCGCGGGCCCGGCACGGCTCGTCACCGCGGCCGACCGTACCGCCGGCTTCACCGAGGCACTCGCGGAGCTGGGGCTCGCGGCTCCGCTGATCGTGCACGGCGACTTCGACCGGGACGGCGGATACACCTCCGCCAAGGAGGTCATCGGGACCGGGGTGACCTGTGTCTTCGCGGTCAACGACGTCATGGCGGTCGGGGCCCTCGCCGCGCTGCGTGAGGAGGGCGTCGACGTTCCCGGAGACCTGTCCGTGGCGGGGTTCGACGACATCGCCACGCTCCGCGACCTGGTGCCCGCGCTGACGACCGTACGGCTGCCGCTGGCCGAGATGGGGGAGCGGGCGCTGGAGCTGGCCCTCGGCGACTCGCCCGACCCGGGAGTCGAGGAGATCGAGGGCGAGGTCATCCTCCGCGCCAGCACCCGGGCTCTGATTCCGTGATCGTCGGGTTCGGTGGCCCTCAGGAGGGCCACCGAACCCGAGGATCACGCGGCGCCCTCCCTCAACAATTTCTGTAGTGCCGTCTCCGCTCGGCATCCGGGGCCACAGCTCGTGACCCGGCCGTCCCAGCCTCCGCCGATGAGGACCCTGGCCACGAGGGCGGCGGTCTCGCAGGCCCGCAGCTCGACGTCGTCCCAGCCGAGGCGAAGCGGCATGTCGCCCTCGATGGCCGCCCGGTTGTCCCGCGACGCGTCCCGGAAGACCCCCTCGCCGGTATGACCGCGCTGCCCATCGAGTTCCACGCGGGTGCGATAGCTCTCATAGTGGTTGTCGACGTAGAGGACCCGCCCGCCGGTCTTCAGTCGCGCCTGCCGGACCGCCCGGGGCAGGCCGTGCGGCTGCTCCACCCGCCGGACATAGCCCAGCTCCAGGAATGAGTGAGCGCCTTCGCCCACCATGCCGCAGGACTCCAGCAACTGTCTGCGCCAGCGCAGCCGGGAACGCGCGCTCATGGCCTCGGCGATCCGTTCGTGCGTGGTGAGGCCCCGGCGTACGGCCTCGGCGATCAGGCCGCTCGCCTCATCGAGGTCGTAAGCGGTCTGCGTCAGATCCACGACGGTGTCCTCGACCCGGGTACGGGGCGGGCGTTTCACCGGATGGCGCGAAGATCCGAGCCGGGCCGACGAGTGCACGATGATCCCCTTTGGCGGGGCGGCCGTACGGCCCGAGGGCACCGTCACGTGGACCACCTGATCACGACGCCCAGTGAATCGGGTGGCTCGGGGCCCGACCGGATCCGTGGCCGGTCCTTCTATCAGGCCCCAGAGCTCGGCTGCGGACTCGTGGCTCAGCACGGCGCCGTCCCCGCAGACGAGCACGGCCGCCCACAACCGCGCCGGGCGGCCGATCGGCCCGCTGAAGGTCGCATAGACACCCCGCTGATCCCCTCGGCCTGCTGTGGCCTCCGTTTCTCGGGAGGGCCCATAGACACGCTGCCATCGCCCCGACTTGACGTGGCACCGGATGGCCTTGGCGGACATGCCGAGACTCAGGGCCTGGCGACGGGTGAGGACCCCGTCCTGGCTCGCGGCAAGAGCGGTCACGGCTCGCCTGCACGGGTCCTCCATGGCACCAAGCCTCGGTCGCCGGACTCCGCGGACGCCATACCGAACCGGGTTCTGTGGATGACCGTGTGTGAGGGGTGTGTTCCGTGGCCCTTCACCAGGCCACCGAGCACACCTCTCACGGAGTCAGAGTCCCGGTGCGGGGCCGGAGATGGCGCACGAAGGCTGCCGGCGGAGGGTGCCACGTGATCGTCGGGGTCGGTGGCCCTTCTGAGGGCCACCGAACCCGACGATCACGGACGTACGCCGGCCACCAGGCTCAGATAGCGCTGTTTCATCGTGGTGACGACCTCGTCGGGGTCGGCGGCCCAGATGTCGGCGTTGAAGATCTCCACCTCGATGTCCCCGGTGTAGCCGGCGGCCGTCACGGCGGCGGTCAGCGGCTCGAAGTCGATGACGCCGTCGCCCATCATGCCCCGGCCCAGCAGGACGTCGGCCGGGAGCGGCACGAGGAAGTCGCACACCTGGTAGGACGCGATGCGATCACCCGCGCGGGCGATCTGGGCCCGCACCTCCGGGTCCCACCAGATGTGGAAGGTGTCGACCACCACGCCCACCTGGTCCACCGGGTGCGGCTCGGCCAGGTCCAGGGCCTGCTTCAGCGTGGAGACCACGGCACGATCGCCGCAGTACATCGGGTGCAGGGGCTCGATGGCCAGCCGTACGCCCCGCTCGCCCGCGTAGGGGGCCAGCTCGGCGAGGGCCTCCGCCACCCGCTCACGTGCCCCGGCGAGGTCCCGGGAGAACCCCGGGCCGGGGCCCTCTCCGGGCACGACCCCCGGCAGTCCGCCCACGACCAGGACGAGGGCGGGCGCGCCCAGCGCCGCCGCCTCGTCGATGGCCCGGCGGTTGTCGTCGTAGGCCGCCTGGTCGCCCGCGGTCAGGAAGCCGCCCCGGCACAGTGAGGACACCCGCAGGCCGGTGTCCCGGACCAGCTTGACCGTCTCCGCCAGGCCGTGCTCGGCGACCGGCTCGCGCCACAGCCCGATGGCCTCGAGGCCGTGCCGCACGCAGCCGTCCACGGCCTCGGCCACCGACCACCGCCGGGTCGTCCACTGGTTGAGCGACAGCCGCTTCAGATCGGCGCTTCCCGTCATTGCTCCACTCCGTACACCGCCAGCAGGGACCGCATGCGGGACGCGGCCAGATCGGGATCGGGCAGCAGGCCCGCGGCGTCCGCCAGCCGGAAGACCTCGGCGAGATGCGGGAGGGATCGCGAGCTCTGCGCGCCGTTCACCATCGTGAACGCGTCCTGGTGGCCGGCGAGCCACGCCAGGAACACGATCCCGGTCTTGTAGTGGTAGGTCGGCGTCTCGAAGATCTTCCGGGCCAGCGGGACCGTCGGGCCGAAGAGCCCGTCATAGGCGGCCCTGTCCCCGGCGTCGAGGGCGTGCAGCGCCGCCGCCGCGACCGGAGCGATCGGGTCGAAGACGCCGAGGAGCGCGTGGCTCCCGGACGCGATCAGATCCGGGTAGTTGAAGTCGTCGCCCGTGTAGAGCTTCACGCCGTCCGGCAGCGCGGCACGCAGCCGCACCTCGTGGTCGGCGTCCAGCAACGACACCTTGATGCCGTCGATCATGGCGGCGTGGTCGTGGATCAGCGTCAGCACGTGCTCGGTCGCCTCGTCGACCTCCGAGGAGCCCCAGTAACCGGAGAGGCTCGGGTCGAACATCTCCCCGAGCCAGTGCAGGATCACCGGCCGGTCGACCTGGGAGAGCAGCTCCCCGTACACCGCCCGGTAGGCGTCCGGGCCGTCGGCCGCCCGGGCCAGCTGCCGGCTGGCCATGATGATCACGCCGGCGCCCGCGTCCCGTACGGTTTCGATCTGCTCGGTATAGGCGGCCACGATGGCCGGCAGGGTGGAGGCCTCGGGGGCGTGGTCGGTGCCGGCTCCGCACGCGATGAGCTCGGCCGGGTCTCCGAACGCCTTGGCCTCGGCGGTGCTGCGCCGGATCAGCTCACGGGTGGCCGCCCAGTCCAGGCCCATGTTGCGCTGGGCGGTGTCCATGGCGTCGGCCACGCGCAGGCCGTGCGACCACAGGTGGCGGCGGAAGCGCAGGGTCGCGTCCCAGTCGACCGAGGCCGGAGCGCCGGGGCCGTTCCAGGCGCGCGGGTCCGCGACGACGTGCGCCGCCGCGTAGGCGATGCGCGAGACCGGGGAGCCCGACGGCACGCTGATCTCACGGCCGCCCATCCGGTGGACCGCCAGGCCGCCGCCGGCCGTGGGGAGAGTGATCGAGGGACCTGTGGTCCGGGGAAGGCCGTTCTCCGCCAGGGTCCCGTTCGCCGCAGGGGTCACCGAGCCGTACCGCCGCTCTCGAGGGGGCCGAGCTCGATGCGGCGGCCCTCCGCGGAGGACCGGAGCCCCGCCTCGGCGAGCCGCACGCCGCGCGCACCGGCGGCGAAGTCGTACGGGAACGGCGCGTCCTCGAGGACGTGGCGGAGGAAGAGCTCCCACTGGGTCTTGAAGCCGTTGTCGAACTCGCCGTTGTCCGGGACCTCCTGCCACTGCCCGCGGAACGGCTCGGTGACCGGCAGGTCGGGGTTCCACACGGGCTTGGGGGTCGCGCTGCGGTGCTGGACGCGGCAGTTGCGGAGACCCGCGACCGCGCTGCCCTCCGTGCCGTCGACCTGGAACTCCACGAGCTCGTCGCGGTTGACCCGTACGCACCAGGAGGAGTTGATCTGGGCGATCGCCCCGCCCGCCAGCTCGAACAGCCCGTAGGCGGCGTCGTCGGCGGTCGCGGTGTAGGAGGCCCCGGCCTCGTCGACCCGCTCGGGGATGTGCGTGAAGGCCCGGGCGGTCACCGCCTCCACCCGGCCGAACAGGGTCTCGAGGACATAGGCCCAGTGCGGGAACATGTCCAGCATGATCCCCCCGCCGTCCTCGACGCGGTAGTTCCACGACGGGCGCTGGGCCTCCTGCCAGTCGCCCTCGAAGACCCAGTAGCCGAACTCCCCGCGCACCGACAGGATCCGGCCGAAGAAGCCGCCGTCGATCAGGCGCTTGAGTTTGAGCAGGCCCGGCAGGAAGAGCTTGTCCTGCACGACGCCGTTCTTGACTCCGGCCTTCCGGGCCGCCTCGGCCAGCGCGACCGCGTCGTCGAAGGTCTCGGCCGTCGGCTTCTCGGCATAGATGTGCTTGCCGGCCTTGATGGCCTTCATGACCGCGGCGACGCGGGCCTGCGTCACCTGGGCGTCGAAGTAGATGACGTTGTCCGGATCGGCCAGCGCCTTGTCGAGGTCGGTCGTCCAGTCCGTGATGCCGTGCCGCTCGGCCAGGTCGCGGAGCTTCTGCTCGCTGCGGCCGACGAGTACGGGCTTGAGCAGGACCCGGCTGCCGTCGGAGAGCGTCACGCCCCCCTCGGAGTTGATCGCCAGCACGGAACGGACCAGATGCTGCCGGTGGCCCATCCGGCCGGTGACGCCGTTCATCACGACGCCGAGAGTGCGCGCGCCCATCGAAATCCCCTGACCCCTCTAAGTCGGTAAGCGCTTTCCGGAGAAAGATACCATGGTGAAGACCTGCGCAACCGGAGGGAGTCGGTCGGATGAGCTGGTGGAGAGACGCGGTCGTCTATCAGATCTATCCACGGAGCTTCGCGGACGCCGACGGGGACGGGACGGGGGACTTCGCCGGAGTCCGAGAACGCCTTCCCCACCTCGTGGAGCTCGGCGTGGACGCAGTCTGGTTCTCACCCTTCTACCCCTCGCCGATGGCGGACGGCGGCTATGACGTGGCGGACTACCGGGACGTCGATCCGCGCTTCGGGAGCCTCGCGGACTTCGACGCGGTCGTCGCGGAGGCGGGGCGGAGCGGCATCCGCGTGATCGTGGACCTCGTCCCCAACCACTGCTCGGCCGCGCACCCGGCCTTCCGCGCCGCCCTCGGAGCGGCCCCGGGCGGTCCGGAGCGGGACATGTTCCTGTTCCGCGACGGCCGGGACGGCGGCCCGCCGAACAACTGGCAGTCGATGTTCGGCGGCCCGGCGTGGACCCGGGCGCCGGACGGGCAGTGGTATCTGCATCTGTTCGACTCCACCCAGCCCGACTGGAACTGGCGCAACCCCGCCGTCCGCTCGATGTTCGAGGACGTGATCCGGTTCTGGCTCGACCGGGGCGTCGCGGGGCTGCGGGTGGACGTGGCCCACGGCCTCTACAAGGACCCGCTGCTGCCGGACGCCGACGACCCGACTCCCTCCGACCGGCCCTCCGCCTGGTATCACCGGCCCGAGCTGCACGATCTCTACCGGTCCTGGCGCACGATCCTGGACTCCTACCCGGCCGACGCCTTCCCGGGCGAGCGCACCGCGGTGGGGGAGTTCTGGGTCGACGAGCGGGAGGGGATGCTCGCCTACTTCGTCGACGACGAGATGCACCAGGTCTTCAACTTCCTGCCGATCGCGACCCCATGGAGGGCCGAGGCCTGGCGCGAGACCATCGACTTCTCCCTCGCGGCGGCCGGCCGCTCCTCCGTCGTGGCTCCCTGGGTGATCGGCAACCACGACGTCACCCGACCGGTCACCCGCTACGGGCTGGCCCGCTACAGGCCGGAGGACCGGCCGTCGCCGACGGAGGTGGACGAGGAGCTCGGCGGCCGCAGAGCCCGGGCGCTGGCGCTGCTCCAGCTCGCGCTGCCCGGATCGGCCTACGTCTACCAGGGCGAGGAACTCGGCCTCCCGGAGGTGCTCGACCTGCCCGACGAGGCCCGCGACGATCCGATCTTCCGGCGTACGGGCGGCGAGCGCCTCGGCCGCGACGGATGCCGGGTCCCCCTGCCCTGGTCGGGGGTCGCCCCGCCGTACGGCTTCTCGCCGGACGGGGCGCCCACCTGGCTGCCGCAGCCGGCCGGCTGGGGCTCGCGGACCGTGGAGGTGCAGCGCGCCGATCCGTCATCGATGCTCAGCCTCTACCGGGAGGCCATCCGGTTGCGGCCCGCCGGCCCGATGCGCTGGCTCGACGGCGCTCCCGAGACGCTGGCCTTCGCCCGCGACGGCGGCTTCGTGTGCGTGGTGAACATGGGGCGGGAGCCGGTGCCGCTCGCCGCCGGGCATGAGGTGCTGCTCGCCTCCGGGCCACTGGGCGGTGACACCCTCCCCCAGGACACGGCCGTCTGGCTGGCCTGAGTTCGGAGGACACGGCCGGCGGCAGGAGGCTTATTCGCTCCTGACCGGGGGGAAGCCGGCGAGGCTCACCACCGCCGGCCGTGCCCGGCTGGCCATCAGGGGGGAGAGAGGCCGCCGCGGCGTTCCAGCCCCGGGCCCGCCCCTGGTGGTCAGGTCATGGGGTTGTGAAACCGGACAGAAGGGCGTCCGGATTCATGACGGCTGCCTTCAGCCACAAGGACCCGACCCACGAGACTGCCCTTAACCGAGAAGTGCCCATACGGTCTTTCCTCCTCCCTCTTCCTTGCGCCACCCGAGGCCGGCGGCCAGTGATCTGACGATGTGCAGGCCCCTCCCGGACTCGGCGACGAAGTCCGGCTCCCGGAAGGCCGGCATCCACGGGCACGAATCCCAGACCTCCAGCAACGGCCGGCCGTCGTGAGGACCGAGATACATCCGTATGCGGCCCTGTGTCCTCGGGTCGTCCGAGGCCGTCGCGTTAATGGCGTTGGTAACCAGCTCGGACGCGATGGTCGCCGCGTCCGAGATCAGATCTGTGCGCCCAAGACAGATCAACTGATGACGCACGAAGATCCTGGCTATCGAGACCGACTGCGGAATGGGCACCAGGGTCACTTCTAGCCGGGAATTGCCCGTTACGACCGCTGATGCACCCATTTCTACCCCCCTCGTTCATCCTCATTCCTGAGGACAAGAGTGGCGCTCTCGGGCTAGCTTGTCGCGTGTTGACAACACTCCCGACACACCAGAGCGTGGCGCATGTCTCCCATCGAGTCACTGGACCCGGATACGTCGTTCAAGCATTGGATCGCATCCGACCTGCGATTCTTCCGAGAGAGGGATGAGAAGTCGCTGTCCCAGTTAGGTCAGGTCATGGGATGCAGTCGGCACACTGTGTCGAACATCGAGCACGCCCGGGACGGCTGGAACATGAACGAAGACCAGGCGGCGAGGCTCGACGCCTACCTGCGGCTCAACGGGCACTTCCAGCGGCTCGTCCGATACGCGCGGACCGCCCATGACCCGGACTGGTTCGTGGAGTACGCACAACACGAGGCCAGGGCTCTCGTCATCCGTACCTACCGGCTCTCGCTGATCCCTGGGCTCTTCCAGACCCCGGAATACGCGCGGGCGCTCCTCACAGCCTCTCGGATGGTCGAAGACGTGGAGGTGGCGGTGGACGGTCGCATGAAGCGGCAGGAGGTGTTCGCGCGAAAGAAGCCGCCGCTGGTCTGGGTGCTGCTCGACGAGAACGTGCTGTATCGGCCGGTAGGTAGTGCACAGGTGATGCGGGACCAACTCGCACGGCTGCGGGATGCCGCGGAGTCCCAGCACGTCACGATCCGGGTCATCCCCCAGTCGGCCGGCTTCTATCTCGGGCTGGACGGTTCCTTCAACAGCCTGACCGTGGAAAGCGGGGAGCTGGTGTTCGTCGAGGCTCCGGGGGGCGGCAGGCTGATTCAGGGCAACACGGAAATTCGGGAATTCGGGGTACGTTGGGATCGGATCGGTGCAAGCGCCCTACCGTGGGACGCTTCACGGGATCTCATAGCGAAGGCGATGGAGCGTTTTATATGATCACCTGGCGGAAGTCGAGCCGCAGCGGTGGCGGAGGCTCCGGCGGCCAAGAATGCGTCGAGGTTGCCCACCTCTCCGAAGGCATTGGCGTCAGGGACAGCAAGAGCCCGGATGCCGGCCACCTGACGGTCTCGGCCGCGGCCTTCGGCGCACTGCTCGGCCGTATCCGGACCGGAGAGCTGGACCTGTAGGGCGACGAGCCAGGTCCCGGTATGGAGCCCCGGGCTCTTCCCGCGGTCGGGGCTTTGTCGTCTTCTCAGCCGGAGGTCGATCACGGCGGCTGACGATTACGCTCCCAGGATGAACGATGTCAGGTGCACGCAATGCGGTGCGGTTGGTCTGGAACCGGGCTTTGTCGAGACTCCAGTTCAGGGTGCTTCCGGATACGCGCTGTGGATCGAAGGCCTCCTTGAACTAGGGCTGTTCGGCGGCGTCAAGACGAGGGGGCGGCGGCGCTTCCAGATTCACGCTTATCGTTGCGCCCGGTGCGGGCATCTGGAACTCTTCGCCGCCTAGCGGATCCACGGGCTCCGCGAGTGGCCTTCGCCGAGGCGCTGTGTGAGTTTCCGCTCGTGGCAGATGTACGGATTGATGGGACAGCGGCCTGTGGGGTCGTATTCGCTTTGGCTTTGCCATGAGTACCTATACGCATCACCCGCTGATGCGTATAGGTACTCATGGCAAAGCGAACGAGACCTGTTGACCATCTGGGCCGTCCACCCGGTCCCAGTGTCGCTCTCAGGATCGACCCGTACCCATGGTCTTGCCCGAGGTCCGCCCACACCACTGGAGGATGAACAACAGACGTCAGGGTAGGGAACCAATGGCCTCGTCGGGCTCGGTGGGGAATGCCCGGCGCGCGGGCTGCCTTGTGTCCCGTACGTGAACACCCTCACCACGACCGATCAACCGACACCCCCGACCCGGTCGGACGGCCCCGCATCCCGCCGGGCGGCTCTCGCCATCGCGGCACTCGCCCTCGGCAGTTTCGCGATCGGCACCACCGAGTTCGTGTCCATGGGCCTGCTGCCCGAGATCAGCCGCGGCGTCGGCGTGGACATCCCGACCGGCGGCCACCTCATCTCCGCCTATGCCGTGGGCGTGGTGATCGGTGCGCCGGTCATCGCGGCGCTGGGCGCCCGGCTGCCGCGGCGCGGGCTCGCACTCGGCCTCATGGCCGCGTTCCTGCTCGGCAACGCGCTGACCGCGCTGGCGCCGGGTTACGGCACGCTGCTGCTGGCGCGGCTGGTCGCCGGCCTGCCACACGGCGCCTACTTCGGGGTGGCCTCGCTCATCGCCGCCTCCCTGGTCCCGGCCGAGGTGCGCGGGCGGGCGGTGAGCTCGGTGATGCTCGGCCTCGCCATCGCGAACGTCGCCGGAGTGCCCGCCGCGACCTGGCTCGGCCAGCACCTGGGCTGGCGCGCGGCCTACTGGTCGGTGGCTGTGATCGCCGGGCTCACCGTGCTGTCCGTCCTGCTCCTCGTGCCGTCGTCGCCGGCCTCCCCGGGCGCGGGCATGCGCACGGAGCTGGGGGCGCTGCGCCGGCCCCAGGTGCTGCTGACCCTGCTCACCGGCGTCGTGGGCTTCGGCGGCATGTTCGCCATGTACAGCTACATCGCGCCCACCGTCACCGACGTGGCGGGGGCGAGCCCCGCCTTCGTGCCGGTCGTACTCTTCGCCTTCGGGGTCGGTGGAGTGGCGGGGACGGCGCTCGGTGGCCGGTTGGCCGACCGGGCACTGTTCCCCTCGCTGGCCGGTGCCGGGGTCACGATGGGAGCGGTGCTGGCGCTCATGCTGCTGGCCGCGCACTCCGCGGCGTCCCTCGTCCTCGCCGTCCTCGCCGTCTCCGCGGCGGGGTCGGTGCTGGCCGTGTGCCTGCAGTTGCGGCTCATGGAGGTGGCCGGCGACGCCCAGATGCTCGGCGCGGCGCTCAACCACTCGGCGCTCAACCT
This sequence comes from Actinomadura sp., assembly GCA_036008685.1. Lineage (GTDB taxonomy): Bacteria > Actinomycetota > Actinomycetes > Streptosporangiales > Streptosporangiaceae > Actinomadura_C. The sequence continues at coordinate 22,979 of DASYNF010000234.1, forward strand.
GGCCAACGCGCTGGGGGCCTGGCTCGGCGGCCTGGTCATCGCCGCCGGGCAGGGCTACATCGCGCCGAGCCTGGTCGGCGCCGGGCTGTCCGTGCTCGGGCTCGCCGCGCTGGGCGGGAGTGCGGTGGTCGGCCGGCGGGAGCGGCGTCCGGCGGCTCCCTGAGCCGCCCGCGCGTCTCCGTGGCCCACTGGTCACGACTTCTTTCATGTCTTAAGTTACGGCCGCGGACATATCCGTCCCGCCGCCCCGTCCGCACGCCGCGGGTGGAGCTCCGCCGAGAGCAGAGGCAGGCCACACTCCCGATGCACATCCGCGCGGCGCGAGGCCGCACGACCGGCTCGGGGCACCGTCGCCCCGGGCTCCTGTCCCGCCGGGCGATGGGCGCCGTCGCCCTGGCCGGCGCCCTCTTGGCCACCGTGCTCCCCGGCGGGGTAGCTGCCGCGGCGCCGTCCGCGGCCGGCCAGGACCTCGGCCCGAACGTGCTCGTCTTCGACCCCGGCATGCCGCAGTCCGACGTCCAGGCGGCCGTGGACGCGGTCAGCCGGCAGCAGGTCGACAACGAGATGGGCACCCAGCGCTACGCCCTGCTGTTCAAGCCGGGCGTGTACGGGTCCGCGGACCATCCCCTCAAGTTCCAGGTCGGCTACTACACCGAGGTCGCCGGCCTCGGCCGGTCGCCGGCCGACGTGACGATCAACGGCTCGGTCGACGTCTTCAACCGCTGCCTGGCGGGGGACAACTGCATCGCGCTGGTCAACTTCTGGCGCTCGCTGTCGAACCTGACGATCAATCCGACCGGTGGGTCCGGGTGCCGCGCGAACACCGAGTTCTGGGCGGTGTCGCAGGCCGCGCCGCTGCGCCGGGTGAACATCACCGGCAACACCACGCTGATGGACTACTGCACCGCCGGGCCGCAGTACGCCAGCGGCGGCTTCATCGCCGACTCCGCGACCGCGAAGTCGATCACCAACGGATCCCAGCAGCAGTTCTACACGCGCAACAGCAGCATCGGCGGCTGGAGCAACGGCGTCTGGAACCAGGTGTTCTCCGGAGTGGCCGGCGCGCCGGCGCAGTCCTTCCCCACGCCGCCGTACACGACGCTGGCGACCACCCCGGTGTCGAAGGAGAAGCCGTACCTCTACGTCGACGGCTCCGGCGCGTACAACGTCTTCGTCCCGAGCGCCCAGCGGGACTCGAAGGGCACCACGTGGCAGGCCGGTCCGGCCCCGGGCCGCTCGTTGCCGCTGAGTACCTTCTTCGTCGCACACCCCTCGGATCCCATCGCGAAGATCAACTCGGCGCTCGCGCAGGGGCGCAACCTGCTGTTCATCCCGGGCGTCTACGAGGTCGCGAAGAGCATCGCGGTCAAGCGCGCCGGCACCGTCGTGCTCGGTCTGGGCCTGGCGACCCTGACGGCGCAGGGCGGCGCCGTCCCCCTCACCGTCGCCGACGTGCGGGGCGTCGACATCGCCGGCCTGACCATCGACGCCGGGCCGGTCGAGTCCCCGGCGCTGCTGCGGGTGGGCACGCCACACGCCAAGGGCGGGCCGCACGTGGCCGGCGCGGCCGACCCGACGGCCCTGCAGGACGTCTTCTTCCGCATCGGCGGGCCGCACCTCGGCAAGGCCGCCACCACCCTCGAGGTCAACAGCGACCAGACGATCCTCGACCACATCTGGGCGTGGCGCGCCGACCACGGCACCGGAGTCGGATGGACGCAGAACACGGCCGACACCGGCGTCGTCGTCAACGGCGACGACGTGACCGCGACCGGCCTGTTCGTCGAGCACTACCAGAAGTACAACGTCGTCTGGAACGGCGAGCGCGGCCGGACGGTGTTCTTCCAGAACGAGCTGCCGTACGACGCGCCCGACCAGGCGGCCTGGCAGCACGACGGCGTGAACGGCTGGGCCGCCTACAAGGTCGCCGACGGCGTGCGGACGCACGAGGCGTGGGGCCTGGGCAGCTACATCTACACCAACGTCAACCCGAGCCTGCATGTCACGAATGCCTTCGAGGTGCCGGTGGCGTCGGGGGTGCGGATGCACGACCTGCTCACCGTGTCGCTCAACAAGGCGGGAACGATCGACCACGTGATCAACGGGGTCGGTGACCCGGTGACGCCGACCCACCAGGGACCGAGCAACGTGGTCGCCTACCCCTGAGCCGGAGCTGATCCGGAGGCCGTGCCGACG
>DASYNF010000235.1:0-4898 GCA_036008685.1 Actinomadura sp.
CGCTACCTCGAGGGTGTGGCCTGGGGGGCGGGACGTGGGGCCACGCGGCGTACGTTGCCGATGACGAAGCCGCTGCGCGGGCGGGTGGGCATCCGCGTCAGTGGCCATCTGAGGTCTTGTCTGGGGACGTCGTAGTCCAGCCGGGTCAGCACCCGGGTGGCGGCCTTGAGGAGCTCGGCGGTGACTCGCTCTCCGGCGCAGTGGTGTCCGGTGGTCAGGTCGCCGCCGCCGTGGGGGACGAAGGCGAAGGCGTCTGGTTTCCGGCCGAGGAACCGTTCGGGGTCGAAGCGTTCCGGGTCCGGCCACAGGTCCGGGTGGTGACAGGTCCCGTAGACGTCGAGGACGACCATGCGGCGCCGGGGGAAGCGGTGGCCCCGCCAGCGCAGGTCCCGCCGGGCCCGGTCGGACAGGGCCGGGGCGAACGGGTAGAGGCGGCGGACCTCGTAGGCGAACGCCTCGAGCAGATCTTCGTCGCCGTCGGCCAGCCGGGCGCGCCATTCGGGGTGGGTGTGCAGTGCCAGCGCGGCGAAGGTGACGAACCAGGCGACCGCGACGGTGGGGCGGACGATGTTGAGCAGCTCGACCGCGGCGGTGCGGTTGTCCAGCGGCTCACCGTCAAGGTCCCGGTGGCAGGCGACGACCTGCAGCGCGCTGCCGGCCGGCGGGTCCAGTTGCCCGGCACGAACCGCGGCGATCAGCCGCTGGGCCCATGGCTCGGCCCGCCAGCGGGCCAGCCGGCCGCGGACCTGGCGAAGCCCCAAGCTGCCGAACGAATCCACGATCTGGGCCAGGTCCCGCGCCCGGGAGGCGGTCTCGGCCGGCTGGAGCGGGATGCCGGCCCAGGTGAAGGCGATCTCCCCGTTGGTCACCACGGCCTCGTCGAACAACACGACGCCGGCGGTGGACTGCCAGCGGCGGACGGCGGCATCCCAGCGTTCGGCGGCGATCTCACACAGCGTGGCCAGGGCCTGGGGGTCGGCTGCGACCGACAGGAACATGGCCTTGCGGTGCTGGTGCTCCTCGCCCTCCAGGAAGTGGACCGAGCCCTCGCCGAACAGTGTCCGGCGGATCGGGCGCGGAACCATCCTGGCCTGACGGATTCGCGAGCGGTCGTAGAACAGCTGCGCCGCCTCGCGGCCGCGGGTGCACAGGGCCCGCCGGCCCAGCAGCCGTGTCTCGAACGCATCGGTGCCCCAGCGCTCGAAGCGGCGGACGAAGAAGATGTAGCCCTCGGCGAATAACGCGGCCGTCCGGTCCAGCACCGTCCGCGTCGGAATGTTGTCGTTGTCGGCGTCGCCGCGCGAGCCGAGTCTCTGCCCGGTCATTTGGTCGCCCTACCCCCGCCGGGAGGCACCAAACTGCCAGGCACCCGCTCCGCCGCAGGTCAGGCCCGGTCTCGTTCGCAGAGGCGAACCTCCCACCCCGAGAGCGCGTCAAAGGACGGTACGTACGAGAAGGGGAGCCATGACCCCAATCGATCACCCCGCCGTTGAGGAGTGCGGGTGACCGGACACGAAGAAGAACACCCCTAGGAGCGGCTGCGGAGGCGTCCCCTCTGTGTTGATCACGTTCATGGCCGGGGGGACACGGGCGCCGATGTCGGCCACCGAGTCCGTCAACGTGTGGTGCCGCGGACCCCGCCCGGGAAAGGCGTCAGGATTTCGCCGGTGCGGTGGCGGGGTCGGTGGTGAGGTCGCCGTGCTCGGCCCGGGTCATCGCGGCGATGGCCTGCTCCCGGTCGTAGCATCCCGGCCGCCACGACAGCACCCAGCCGGGCGGTATCGCCATTGCCACCTGAGGGCACCGGTCGCTGGTGATCCACGTATCGGTGACCGCAAGCCCCATGTGTTTCACCCTACGTTCCGGTCCCGCCCGCGGCCCACCCCGCTACGTGGCCGCTATGGGCCGCGTTTCCGCCGTCCCTGGAGCGACGGCGGGGGGCCTCATTACTCGCAGACGGCGTTGGTCTTGATCTCCGCAGTGGCCACCACCTGACCGCCCGGCGGTGGCCCCGGAGATGACCAGTAGGAGGTGCCGGTTTCGTCGATTCCGGCAGCGTGGCGAGGGAGTCCAGGTCCGCGGCCACCGACAGGAACATGGCCTTGTGGTGCCGGTGCTCCTCGCCTTCGAGGAAGTGCACCGCCGGCCGCACTACGTCTCCCCCGCTCCGAGCAGGGGGCGGCCGGGACGGGCGCGCCGCCCGTCCCGGCTCCATCCCGGTCCGGCCGAGATCAGGAGATCTTGAACTGCTCCAGGGAGCCGATCGCGGTGGCGCGGGCGCGCAGCATCCCGTGGCTGCCGGCCGTATAACCGAGCTCCGTCGACACGAACCGTGAGTTGGCCTTGGACAGCAGCGCGTACCTGGCGGTTCTCTTGTTCTGGAACAGGGCGTAACGCTCCGAGGGCCCCACCTCGGTAGCGCGGGCGCGCAGCATCCCGTACTTGTAACCCGGGTAACCGAGCTCCGTCGACACGTACCGTCCGTTCTGCCTGGATCGCAGCACGTATGAGCCGGTGCTGTTCTCCCACTCGAAGTCGAACCGTTCCCCGGGCCCGACCTCGGTGGCGCGGGCGCGCAGCATCGCGTGCTCGTCACCCGTGTAGGCCGTCTCCGCCGAGACATAGCGAGCATTGAGGGTGGAGGCGAGAGAACGAACGACGGACTTGTGCATTTTGCCGCCCTTGACCCGGGCCCACCCCGGCGGCACCCGCGGAGGAGCCGGTGGCGGCGGAGGAGCCGGGGCCGCGGCGGAGCGCGTCGCGAGCGCCGTCGGGGGTGCGAGGAGCGATGCCCCCATCAATATGCACAGTAGCGCGAAGACGAACGAATTGCGTCGCACTTTGGGCCCTTTCTGAATATTTCGCCGCGGTCGCCGGGTGTCCATTTATCGAATTAGACTTCCCCGGTCAATGTGCGAATAAATGTCCTCCGGGTCATTCTTTTGTTCCTGCTCGGCAAGGTGATTGCGGGGGACTTGGAAGCGGTGTGTGCTCCCGGGACGCGGACGGGGCCGCTGTGGTCGCTCCCCAGGGCCTGGTGCTCTATGACACCTCGCGATCCTTCACCGGCTGGATCACCGCGGTGACGGGGGTGACGGTTGGGTCACCGGGGGCGGTAGGCGGTGCCTCGCGGGCGGAGCCTCGAACCCATCTCAGATCGGTTGAGCCAGGACACCCGAGCCGGACGGGTCTGAGGAGGAGGACCCGGTCGTGACCGTCGAGCGTGATGAGGCCGGCGGGACGGTCCCGGCGGACGGCGCCGCGGGTAGCGTGGCCATCGGGATCCCCATGGCGACCGACGAGGAGTAGCCGAGTGCCCACGCCGCACGAACCCGCCCCACACGGCACCTTGCCGCCGGAGCTGCTCAACAACGATCCGGAGGGCTTCGCCTGGGGAGTGTGGCACGACCGGACGCCGAGGCTGGTCACGCAGATCCGGGACTCCCACCCGTACGACCCGGCGCGGCGGCAAGCCCTGGACGCGCTGCTGGAGGAGATCGCCTCGGGGTTGATGAGGCCGCTCGGTCCACAGGCCCGCGACCATGAGATCTGGGAGTCGTGGGGGGCCGATCACTTCGGGAGGCCGTGGCTGGACGCGCCGTTCCTGGGGTCGGAATCCTACTTCTACCGCCGGCTGCTCGAGGCGGTCGGCTTCTTCGATCCCGGTCCGTGGCACCGGGTCGATCCGTTCGAGCACCTGAAGACCGCCGAGCTCCGGGACCCCGCGCTCGAACCCGACCTGGCGGCGCTGGACGCACTGGAGCGACTGCCGGTCGAGGAGCAGGGGCAGGCCAAGCTGCTGGCGTCCTTGTGGGGCAACCGTGCGGACCTGGGGTTTCGCATCGGCCAAAGGCCCGGATCCGAGCACCCGGAGACCGAGGGGCTCGTCGCCGACGACAGCGCCGCGCTGTGGGGGATCCTCGGCCCCACGGCCGATCTCGTCCTGGTCGCCGACAACGCCGGCCGGGAGCTGCTGGCCGACCTGGTCCTCATCGACCACCTTCTCGAGCACCGGCAGGCCGCCTCGATCTCACTGCATGTGAAGCCGCACCCCTACTACGTGTCCGACGCGACCACCGCCGACGCCATCGCCTGCCTCCGCCGGCTGGCCGAGACCGGCGGGGCCGCTTCGGAGATCTCGCGCAGGCTCTGGGCCGCGACGGCGGACGGCAGGCTCAGGCTCTCCACCCACGACTTCTACTGCGGGCCCTGGTCCTACCACCGCATGCCCGCCGACCTCGCGGCCGGGTTCGGGCGGGCGTCGCTGACCGTCCTCAAGGGCGACCTCAACTACCGGCGGCTCGTCGGCGACCGCGACTGGCCACCCACCACAGCGTTCGCCGACGTGGTGTCCTACTTCCCCGGATCCGTCGCCGCGCTCCGGACCCTCAAATCCGACGTCGTCGTCGGCATCGCCCCGGCGACCCTCGGCGACCTGGATGCCACCGGAAAGCCCTGGCGCACCGACGGCGGCCACGGACTCGTCCAGGTCCATTCGCGTTGATCACCAGAACCGACGGATCGGCATCGTCGGCTGAGCCCCGGCCGGCTCCCGGGAACGGGAGCAAGCCGCCTCACCACCTGCACTGGCCGGATCCGGCGGGCCCAGTTACCTCGTGACGCATGGAACCTGGTGACGCATCTAACCTGCTGACGCATCTAACCTGCTGACGCAGATGCGGCGGGGCGCACTGCCGTACTGCGTGCTGGCCTTACTGCGCGACAAGGAGCGATACGGCGTCGAGATCGTCCGGCTACTCGCCGAGGTCGAGGGCATGGTGACCAGCGAGGGCACGATCTATCCCCTGCTGTCCCGGCTGCGCCGGAAGGGACAGGTCGAAACGACCTGGCGTGAGTCGGCGACCGGCCCACCGCGCCGCTACTACAAGCTGACCGCC
>DASYNF010000236.1:0-23763 GCA_036008685.1 Actinomadura sp.
TCGAAGCGGCGACGGCCGAGGAGCTCGGCCGTGTGCTGGACGGTCTGCGCGCGTTGCGGCCACGTCAACGTGGTCGGACCCGGTAGCGCGCATCCGGCGCGAGACCGCTTCAGGAGTCGTCGTCGACGACCGTCGCGGCGATCAGCCGTTCGATCTCGGTCTCGGGTGGGGCGGCGGGGTCGGGGACCGGCTCGGCCGTGACGAGGATGTCGACGAGGCCCGCGGCCAGGCCGGTGACCACGTCCTCCGGTGCGGCCAGGGAGAGGCTGTGCTGCAGGGAGACGATGCCGTGCAAGCCGGTCCACAGGATGTGCCCGGCCTGGTGGGGCGGCAGGGAGAGCTGGTAGCCACCCTCCAGGCAGCGGGCCAGGGCCCGGCGGAAGCCGCTGGAGACCATGCGGGAGGGGTGCAGGCCGAGACGAGCGGGATCGGCCGCGGGCTGGCGGACCTCGTACATGAGCCGGTAATGGCCGGGGTTGCCGAGGGCGAAGCGGCAATAGGCGTATACCTGGGCGAGCAGGCGGGCCCGGGGGCCGTCGGGAACAGCGGCCTGGTCGGCGGCGCGCATCTGGGCGGCGAGCTGCGCGTACTTGTCCGACAGCGCGGCCCAGACGAGTTCGGTCTTGTCGGCGAAGTGCAGGTAGATGCTCGGTGCGGCGACGCCGACCTCCTTGGCGACCGCGCGCATCGTGAGCTTCTCGTCGCTGCCCCACTCGTCGAGCAGCCGGTTGACCGCGGCCAGCACCTCCACGCGGAGCTGGTCGCCCTCCCCCCGCCGCCTGCGCGGCCGATCACCCATGGCTCCACTCTCCCAGAAGCGATGTGACCGCCGGGACCGCGTGGCGCTGGCAATGGGCTGGTTCCGGCCGCAGCCGCGTGGCCGGCGGTCACGGCTGCGGCCGGATCCCGTCGATCACCTGCCGGTGATCACCTCTCGGGGCCGGCGGGTACGGTCACGGCGGTGCGGCTCACGGCACCATCCAGGACAGGACGCCGGTCGACTGGAGGCCGGAGAGCACGCACATGCCCACCAGGAACAGCAGGCTCCAGCCGACGACGCGGCGGAAGATGTCGCCCTCGCGGCCGTCCAGGCCGACCGCGGCCGCGACGATCGCGAGGTTCTGCGGCGAGACCATCTTGCCCAGCACGCCACCGGAGCTGTTGGACGCCGCCATGAGCACCTGGGACAGGTCGGCCTTGTCCGCCGCGGTGATCTGCAGTGCGCCGAACAGGGAGTTGGCCGAGGTGTCGGAGCCGGTCACCGCCACACCCAGCCAGCCGAGGATCGGCGACAGCAGCGCGAACGCACCGCCCGCCCCGGCCATCCAGGTGCCGAGTGTGATCGTCTGTCCTGAGGCGTTCATGACGAACGCCAGCCCCAGCACCGCCATCACGGTCAGGATCGCCCAGCGCAGCTGCACCAGCGTCGCACCGTAGGCACGCAGGGCCCGGCCCGGGCCGACGCGGAGCGCCACCATGGTGATGATCCCGGCCAGCAACATCTGGGTGGCCGGTGTGGTCAGGAAGTTGAGCGTGAAGGTCACCAGCCCCAGCGGCTTGCCCGCCTGACTCGTCAGGTGCAGCCCCGGCCACGAGAAGGTCCGCGTCGCCTTGTCCAGCAACTCCTTGACCGGGCCGAGCTGGCAGATCACGAACACCACGATGATGATCGCGTACGGGGCGTAGGCCCGCACCACGTCGGCCCGCGAGTCCGGACGCGCGACCCGCTCGGCGAAGTCCGCGGTCGGCTCGTCGACCGAGCCTCCGGCGACCACCGCGGGCCGCCGCGCCGCCCGCGGCCGCCCCACACGTACGACCAGCACGACCGCCGCGGCCGAGACCAGCGAGGCCACCACGTCCGTCAGCGGCACCGACAGGAAGTTCGCCGTTACGTACTGCGCCACCGCGAAGACGATCCCGCACACCGCCGCGACCGGCCAGGTCTCCCGCAGGCCGCGCCGGCCGTCCACGATGACGACGAGGACCAGCGGCACGAAGACCGCGAGGATCGGGGTCTGCCGCCCGACCATCGCCCCGAGCGTGTCGCTGGGCAGGCTCGTCACCTTGCCCAGGGTCAGGATGGGGGTGGCCATCGCGCCGAACGCCACCGGGGCGGTGTTGGCGACGAGGGCCACCACCGCCGCCTTGATCGGCTTGAGGCCGAGCGCGATGAGCATCACCGAGGTGACCGCCACCGGCGTCCCGAATCCGGCCAGCGCCTCGATCAGGGAGCCGAACGAGAAGGCGATGAGGATCGCCTGGATGCGCTGGTCGTCACTGACCTGCGCGAAGGATCTGCGCAGCACGTCGAAGTGGCCGGACTCGACGGTCAGGTTGTAAACCCAGATCGCGTTGATGACGATGAAGAGGATCGGGAAGAACCCGAACGCGGCGCCTTCGGATCCGGCGAGCAGTGCCTGCCCGACCGGCATCCCGTACACCGCGGTGGCGATGACCACGGCGACGGCCAGGGACACCAGAGAGGCGATCCAGGCACGGGTCCGCAGACCGCCGAGCAGGACGAAGAGCACGAGAAGGGGGAACGACGCGACCAGAGAGCTCCACCCGAATGAGTGGGCGACGGGGTCGAGGACCTGCTGATACAAGGCATCACCTCGGTGGACGAGAGGAATTCGGTCCGTCCCCCGACTGGTCGATACTAGCGAGTAATGTCACCAAGATCACCCCTTGGAGTAGACAGATTCACTTCCGTGACCTGGTAGCCACGGGCGCCAGCTCGAGCGTTCGGTGATGTCCCGGTGGAGGCTCCGGCTTTCGCCGTCGGCACAGCCGACGTCGCGAGTCTTCAGAGGTGCGTCTCTTCAGAGGTGCGTCGGAGCGAACATGCGGAGGAGCGCCGGAAGGACCACGACCGAGGGGCCGGGGGCGGAGAGCGCCCGGGTGAGATCCGCGCGGAGTGTGTCCGGCGAGGTCCGCACCGCCGGGACGCCGAAGGACTCCGCGAGCCTGACGAAGTCCGGCCGGGCCAGCTCGGTCGCGGTGGCCTCACCGAAGGCTCCGGTCATGTACTCGCGCAGGATGCCGTAGCCGCCGTCGTCGACGATGAGCCAGGTCACCGGGAGCCGGTGTTGCCGCGCGGTGGCCAGCTCGGCGATCGAGTACATCGCACCGCCGTCGCCGGAGACGGCGAGGACCGGCCGGTCGAGTGCGGCGGCGGCGCCGAGCGCGGCCGGGAACCCGTACCCGAGCCCACCCGCGCCCTGGGCGGACTGCATCCCGCCGGGATGGCGCGCGTCCCAGGCGGACCAGGCCCAGTAGCCGAGGATGGTCATGTCGAAGTAGGCCGGCGACTCGTCGGGCAGCGCGGCGCGTACGTCGGCGAGGACCTGCTGCTCCAGCTCCAGGCCCTGGCCGTCGATCCGCTCCCGTACCCGCTTCAGCAGGCCGGAGGCGATCGACTCGGCCCGGCCATCCGGCTCGCGCACCGGCAGAGCCTGGGCCAGCGCATCGAGGAAGGCCAAGGCATCGGCGTGGACGCCGAGCGCGGGGTGGTTGGCCTCCAGCTTGCCGAGGTCGGCCTCTACCTGGATCACCCGGCCGCGCGGGGCGAAGGTGTGGTAGTTGCTGGAGAGTTCGCCGAGGCCGGACCCGACCACCAGCAGTACGTCGGCGTCCTCCAGCAGCTCGGTGGTGTGCCGGTCCTCGAGCCAGGACCGCAGCGACAGCGGATGACTCCAGGGGAAGGCGCCCTTGGCGCCGAAGGTGCAGGCCACCGGGCTGCGCGACCTCTCCGCGAGTCGCAGCAGCGCTTCGCTCGCTCCGGCGCGCACCACCCCGCCACCGGCCAGCACCACCGGCCGCTCCGCCTCCGCCAGCAGGCGCGCCGCCGCGGCGACCAGCTCAGGCCGTGGGGGAAGCGGGCGGGCCGCGGCGACGAGCTCGGTCACCGGCGGCACCGTGGCGCCGGTGAGCAGGACGTCCTGGGGGATCTCCACCCATACCGGGCCGCTCGGGGCGCTCAGCGCCGACTCCCAGGCCGCCGTGAGGGCCGAGGGGATCTGAGAGACGGTACGGGCGATGTGCACGGACTTCACGACATCCCGGAAGGACGCCTGCTGGTCCACCAGCTCGTGCAGGTAGCCCCTGCGGCGCCCGCCGAGCCCGGCCGAGGGGATCTGGCTGGAGACGGCCAGCACCGGCACCGAGGCGGCGGCGGCCTCCTGCAACGCGGCCAGCGAGGTCAGCGCGCCGGGTCCGGTCGACAGGAACAGCGGCGTCACCGAACCGGTCGTACGGGCGTAGCCGTCGGCGGCGAAGCCGGCGTTGTTCTCCACCCGCAGGCCTATATAGCGCAGCGGCGAACGGCCCAGGGCGTCGAAGAGGCCGAGGGCGTGCTGTCCAGGGATGCCGAAGACCGTGCGCGCACCGAGCGCGGCCAGGGATTCGACGACCACGTCGCCACCGGTACGAACGTGAACGCTCTCCGGGGTCATTCGGCCGCTCCTCAGGTCCCGGACGACACGGGCTCCGCCGTCTCCGCCGTCTCCGCCGCGCCCTCTGGCTGCTCACCGGCCAGGCGCCTGCGCCAGGCGTCGAGCACCGCCGCGTCGGTGGGCCGGGTCGCGAGGCTGACCACGATATAAGCGACCAGGCTGATCCCGAGCCCGTAGTAGATGGGCTCGTTCGCGAGCACACCCTTGACGGCCATCATGACGATGACGGTCACTCCGCCCGCGACGATCGAGGCCATGGCGCCCTGCAGATTGCCCCGCCGCCAGACCAGGGCGCCGAGGATCGGCACCAGGAGCCCGCCGACCAGCAGGTTGTAGGCGATCGTGAGGGCCGAGACCACATCGCTCAGCATGCAGGCGATGCCGATCACCGCCAGTCCCAGAACCAGGATGGCGATGCGGTTGCCGCGCAGCTCGTCCCGTTCCTCGGAGTCCCGTTGCTCCAGGTCCCGTTCCTCCGGGTCCCGCGCGGTGCCGCGGCCCAGCAGAGGGCGTACCCGCTTCCAGATGTCGTTGGTGGCGACGGTCGCGCAGGCGATCAGCGCGCCACTGGCCGTGGACATCATCGCCGACAGGGCCGCCGCGAACACCAGTCCGCTGATCCCCACCGGCAGGGCGAGCTTGACGACGGTGGCGAAGGCGTCGTCGGCGTTGGCCAGATGGGGGTAGAGCACCTTGGTGGCGCTGCCGATGAGCGCTCCGGCGACCGCGTAGACGAGACAGTAGACACCGGCCACGGTGCCGCCGTACGCCGCGACCTTGTCGGTGCGGGCGGTGAAAACGCGCTGCCAGATGTCCTGCCCGATGAGCATCCCGAAGGCATAGACCAGGACGAAGGTGATGATGGTCTGCCCGCCGATCGAGGTCGCCGAGAAATAGCCGGACGGCAGCTTGGCCTCCATCCCCGAGAATCCGCCGGCCTTGATCACCGCGATCGGCAGCAGGAGCAGGAGCACGCCGAGGGTCTTGACCACGAACTGCACCATGTCGGTCAGCGTGATCGACCACATCCCGCCGAGCGTGGAGTACGCGACCACGATCAGCCCGCCGAGCATGATCGAGGCCCAGCGCGGCAGCCCGAACAGGGCGTCGAAGACCGTGGCGTAGGCGATGGTGGAGGTGACGGCCAGCATCAGTGTGTACGTCCACATCACCAGGCCGGAGATCACGCTGGCCGCTTCGCCGTAGCGCAGGGTCAGCATCTCGGCCACGGTGTAGACCTTCAGCCGGACGATCCGCGCGGAGAAGAAGATGCTGAGAACGAGCAGGCCCAGGCCGATGGCGATGACCATCCAGGCGCCCGAGAGCCCGAACTTGTAACCCAGCCGCACCCCGCCCACGGTCGAGGCGCCGCCGAGAACGACGGCGGCCATCGTGCCGGAGTACAGCAGCGGGCCGAGACGGCGGCCCGCCACCAGGAAATCGCTCTTGGAGCGGGCCCGTCTCATGCCCCACCAGCCGACGCCGAGCAGGCCGAGCAGGTAGGCGATGATCACGAGATAGTCGACGGCCATGCGGCTCTCCGATCGGTCCGGTCCGCACCGGGCTGTGCGCGACCGGTAGGGGTGCTGTGGGAGAACGTAACTGGCCGCCGAGCGGCGGAGAAGTGTATGTTCCATCCACTTTCGTCCGAGAGAACGGACGAAACGCACAGCCGGGACGTCCGAAGAGGACACATGAACAGTGGGAAGGGAGGCGCCGGTGCCCGCTACCCCTCACTCCCCCGCGCCCGGGGGCGGCGCCGTACGGCTCATGGAGCTGATCGCCCACCCTGACCTGCATCTGAGGCAGGTGGGAGGCCCGGCCGAGGAGCGGCTCATCAGCATGGTGCAGAGCAGCGAGCTCGATGACCCCGCCCGGTATCTGCTCGGCGGGGAGCTCCTGCTCACCGCCGGGGTGCACTTCCCCGAGACCGCCACGGGTATCGACGTCTACGTCCGGCGGCTGGTCGCCGCCAGGATCGCCGCCCTCGGCTTCGGCCTCGCGCCGGTCCATACCGAGGTGCCGCCGGAGCTGTTCGCCGCCTGCGACCGATACGGCCTGCCCCTGCTGCGGGTTCCGCCACAGACGCCCTTCGTCGCCGTCGGCCGGGCTTTCCATCTGGCCATGGCGGAGGCCCGTAACCGCGACCTCCGGCGCGTCTCGGAGGCCCAGTCCGCGCTGGCCTCCGCCGCCGCCCGCCCCGACGCGGTCGAAGCGGTACTGCGCCAGCTCGCCGCTCGCATAGGAGCCTGGACCGTCCTGATGGACGTCCACGGCACCGAGCTCTTCGCCGCCGGCGCCCGGCCGGACGTGCCTGTCCCGGACCGGCTGCGGGCCCTGGCCACCTCGACCGTGGCCAAACAGCGTCGACCGGATGCCCCGTCCCGCCTCCCGAGCGCGGCCACCGAGCACCACGCGGGGCGGCAGCTGATCGTCCACACCCTGCCGGGTACGGAGCAGAATGCCGGCGCACTCGTGCTGGGGCTGGCCGCCGGATCACAGCTCAGTCCTGTCGACCACCAGGTGGCCGGGGTGGGCACGGTCCTGCTCTCGCTGCTCACCGGCCCCCGTCGTGCGCTCGGCGATGACACCGGCGGTTCAGCGGCGCTGGTAGGGCTCCTGCTGGGGGCGGACCCCGCACAGGTCGCCTCCCTGCTGCACCCCGACGGCACGGGCCCCTCGTCCCACTGGCGAGTGGTGCACGGCCGCCGCAAGCCCTCGGGCACCGCCCGTACGCCAGCGCCGTCCACCGCCGACCCGGTCCATCTGGCGACGCTGGGTACCGCCCTCGGCACCTCCTACCTGGCGGTGGACGGCGGCATCCTCCGAGCCCTCGTACCTGTGACCGACGGCGGCGCGGCGGACCGTTCGGCCGCCCTCGCCCGGCTCGGCTGGACCTTGGGCTTCAGCTCACCCGTTCCGGCCACAGACCTGACCGTGGCGGATGCCCAGGCGGCGCGGGCGCTGGACCAAGCCCTGGCCAGAGGAACCACCTCGGTGCACCACCGGGTCCAGGACGCGGGCCTGCACGGTCTGGTCGATCCCGCCGAAGCCTCGGCACTGGCCCGCGCCCGGTTCGCGCCGCTGGCCACCGCGGGCACGCCGGGAGCCGCGGCGCTGCTGGAGACCCTGCGGACCTGGCTCTCCCTGCACGGTGGCTGGGATCGTACGGCGGCAGCGCTGGGCGTGCACCGCAATACGGTGCGGCAGCGAATCGCCCGGATCGCCGAGCTCCTGGACACCGATCTCGACGACGCGGACGTACGAATGGACCTCTGGTTCGCACTGCGCTGGCTTCCAGACGAGCAGCAGCCCGCCTGAGCCCATGACCCCGTGCCACATCAACAGTGGAGGGCGCCCGGCGTTTCACCGGGCGCCCTCTCGATGGTCCTATCGTCGACCGGCTCAGCTGCCGCCGGGAGCCGGCGGCAGCGTGCTCTGCCGGTTAGTGGCCGTCCGGGTCCATCTCGTCCCCACCGTGCCGGGGGACCTCTCTGGGGGCGAGCACCTTCCGCTCACCCGGGTACGGGGTCCCATAGCCCTTGGTGGCGTACCAGATGGCGTGGTTGAGCACGTTCCAGTCCCCCTGGTCCGGCGGGGTGGCCGGGTCGGTGAACTTCATGGCGTCCGAGGCGTCCGCCCACTGGCGTTGCATCGACGTCATCCCCGCGGTGGCGGGCGACCTGTCCGACCCCGTTGACCGCGTCGTGCTCCCCGGGTTCATCTGGTCGAGCGGGATCTGGTTGGGCAGGGCGGTGAACGGCCGCAGGTCCGGTTTGGTGGTGAAGAGGTCCCGCATGGGAGCCGCCGCGGCGTCCATCTGGTTCATCGGAGGCAGACCGAGGATCTGCTCGATCGTGCGGACCATGTTGACCTGCGAGCCGAAGTGGCTGTCCAGCACGCCGGTCCTGGTCCACGGGCTGATCACATAGCCGGTCGTCCGGTGCCCGTCGACGTGGTCGATGCCCGCCTGCGAGTCGTCCTCGGTGACGAAGATCGCGGAGTCCTTCCACACCGGGCTGTGCGAGATCCAGTCGACCATCTTGCCCAGCGCCAGGTCGTTGTCGGCGACCATGGCGTTCGGGGTGGGCAGGTCGCGGGACGAGCCCGCGCTGTGGTCGTCCGGCAGGTGCGCCACGACGAGGTTGGGCAGCTTGTTCTCGCTGATCCACTGGTCGAACTTCTGCTTGAACACCTGCGCTCGGTACTGGTCGGGGATCCCCATCTGGAAGTTCGGGTAGTCGTGCACCAGCAGGTCGTTCACCTGGGGGACGTCGCTGGACGCGGAGAAGGCGCCGGGCTCGGCGTGCACGGGGCCGGTGGCCTGACCGGACATCACCTGATAGTCGTGGTACCAGTCCTGCCACGAGCCGAAGGCCTGCCCGTTCGTGGAGCCGAACTTGTCGGCGTACTCACCGAGGATCGACACGCTCCGGTGATGGGCCAGCGCGTTGCCCCACAGGAATCCGGATTTGGTGTAGGCCATGGCGTCGCCCGCGTTGTACGGGTAGCTGCGGACGAAGCCGCCGAACGCCTTCTCCAGGTAGTCCGGCACGTTGGCCTGCACTGCCCACTGGTGGCCGTCGGCCGACAGGTCACCATCGGCGTAGAAGTTGTCCAGCAGTGGGAACCGCTGGGCCAGGGCGTGCTGGTTCGGGGTGACCTTCTGGCCGAACATGCTCAGCTTGGGGTCGCTCGCGCCCCGGCCCGCGTCGCCGAGCACCTGGTCGTAGGTGCGGTTCTCCTTGATGATGTAGAAGACGTGTTTGATCGTCGACGGCTCACCGGGCTTGGCGGGTACGGGCACCGGCCTGACGTTCTTCCGTGGCCTGTTGTGCTCCTCCGACCGGCTCAGGTTGTCGTTGCGGAGCACCTGGGCGGTGTAGGTCTTCAGCTTCTCGTCGTCCAGTGGGAAGGACCCGGCGCTACCGATCAGTGCCTGCACCCCGTGCCCGCCGTCGGCGCCGGCCGGTCCGAGTGAACCGACGCCCTTGCCGTTGGCGACGAGCAGGCGGTTGTGCGCACCGTCCACGGTGACCGCGGTCGGATACCAGCCGGTCGGGACGAGACCCTGGAACGCGGCTGGCCTGTCGGTCCCCTTCCAGTTGTACAGCGCGACCGCGTTGTTGCGGCCGAGGCTCACCGCGAGCGTGTTCTTGCCGGCGAAGGTCAGGGCATTCGGTTCACTGCCCAGCGGGGCGCCGGGGAGCGGCTGTACGTCGATGGTCTGTACGGCGCGGTCGGTGCGGGTGTCGATCACCGACACCGTGTCGTCGAGGGAGTTCGCCACGAACAAGGCATCGTTGTGCAGGGTGGCACCGGTCGGCTGCAGGCCGGTCGGGACGGTGCTGATGCTCTTGCCGGCCGCGAGGTCGACGACCGAAACGGCTCCCGTCGCCACGCCACCGGTCTGCCGGTCGGCGACGAGCGCGGTGCGGGCGGAGTCGTTGGTGAAGTCACCAGGCCGGGCGCTCCGGC
Organism: Actinomadura sp.; assembly: GCA_036008685.1. Classification (GTDB taxonomy): domain Bacteria; phylum Actinomycetota; class Actinomycetes; order Streptosporangiales; family Streptosporangiaceae; genus Actinomadura_C. The sequence continues at coordinate 9,933 of DASYNF010000236.1, forward strand.
CACCCTGATCGGTGACGTAGGCCTTCCCGCCGGTCAGGACGACGGCGTGCGGAGCGTTGCCGACGGCGATCTCGGTGGTGAGTTTCTCGGCCTTGAGATCGACGACGCCGAGCGCGTTGTCCTGGCTGAGCGCGACGTACAACGTGCGCCCGTCGGTGGACGGGGCCAGCCCACCGGGGTAGGGGTTGGAGTTCTTGCCACCGGTGAGCGCGATGGCATGTGCGCCGGTGATCTTGCCATCGGCGCCCACGTTCGCCCGGACGATCTTGCCGTTGGCGCTGGAGGCGAACAGCTCGGTGCCGTCCGGGGAGTAGGCGATGCCCGCGAACGAGGCGCTCGTACCGGAGACCCCGTACGTCTGCAGCACCTGGTGGCTGGCGATGTCCAGGACAACGATCAGGGATCCCTGAGCATTGAGGAACGCGGCGGTCTTGCCGTCGGGCCGGGTGGTGACGTCGAGCGGTCGTCCGGTGAACTCGACCTGTTGCCCGGCCGGGGTGAGGCGCTGCCCTGTGGGGGTCACGATCGAGCCGTCGGTCTGCCGGCCGACCTTCTGCGAGTCGAGCCACCCGGTCTCGGCCACCGCGCCCGACAGGCCTATGACCGAAAGCACCGCGGTGATGGCCAGCACGGTGCGTTTTCGTCGTCTGAACACTGCGTCTCCTGCCGCTCCCCTGCCGCGTTTTGCCGCCGCAAGTAATCGAGAGCAACGACGCTAGGGGTGACCAGTGACGCGGAACTGATCAGAGGAAGACGGCATCATGACCTTGACATGGAGGTTTGTTCACCCAGAGGACAGTGATCCCTGAGGCAGAGCGGCGGCGATAGGGGCTCTCACGGTGATGCTGTTCCATCGCAGCACCGAGGAGATCACCGCCGCCGCTCAGGCCTTCACCGCGGTTCCGGTACGCCGCTTCGGCGGTGACGGGCTGACACTCGGGCCGGCTTGGACAGGCCTCGGTTCACGGCTTCACCTCGCCGGATCACCTGTTCGCCGTCTCACGCTCCCGGCGGACCGTCGCCTTCCTCCCCTTGATGGTGCTGCGTCGCAGAGCCGCGACGACCTCGTCGGCCGCGGACTCCGGAACCTCCACCAGCGAGAACCGGTCAGTGATCTCGATCGCCCCGATATCGCGCCCGGTGAGGCTCGACTCATTGGCGATCGCGCCGACCAGGTCCTGTGGCCGGATTCCGGCATTGCGGCCCACGCCGAAGAACAGGCGCGTCATGCCCTGTGTGGGTGCACGGCCGCGCCGCTCCCGGCCTCCGGTCCCCTCTCGGCGGTCTCGTCCCTCCCGCCCTGTCTTCTGGGCGATCTGCGGAATCTCCTCCTCATCGGTGGCCGTCCCGCTGGCGTCGGACGCCAGCTTCACCGCGGCCATCGCGACCTCCATGACGTCGAACTCCTCGGCGAGCGACTCCACCACGACCCGGAAGCCCTCCAGGTCGTCTCCGAGGATGCTTTCCTGGAGCACGGCGCGGGTCAGCTCCAGGCGCCGCGCGCGCAGGTCGGCGATGGTCGGGACCTTCTCCACCGCGATGCGCTGCTTCGTCGCCCGCTCTATCGTCTTGAGCATCCGGTGCTCGCGCGGCTCCGCCAGAGTGATCGCCACGCCCTCGCGGCCGGCCCGGCCGACCCGCCCGATGCGGTGCACGTAGGAATCGGGCGCGGACGGGACGTTGTAGTTCACCACGTGGGTGAGCTGCTCGATGTCCAGCCCACGCGCGGCCACGTCCGTGGCGATGAGCAGTTCCGCCGCCCCGCTGCGCAGCCGTCCCATGACCCGGTCGCGGTGCTCCTGGGTCATGCCACCGTGCAGTGCCTCGGCGCGGTAACCGCGTCCGCTGAGAGTTTCTGCCAGCTCGTCGACCTCGGCGCGGGTGCGGCAGAAGACGATCGCGGCCGTGGGCGCCTCCACGTCGAGCACGCGCCCGAGCGCCGCCGACTTGTGCGCCCGGGCGACCACATACGCGCTCTGCCGCACCCGCGGGGCCTCGCCTGGAGCCGGCGCCTCGCGGCCCATCTGGATCCGGGCCGGGTCGCGGAGATAGCGGCCCGCGAGCCTTTCGATACGGGCCGGCAACGTCGCCGAGAACAGCACCGTCTGGCGATCCTCGGGGGTCGTCTGCAGGATCTCCTCGATGTCCTCGGCGAACCCCATGTCCAGCATCTCGTCCGCCTCATCGAGCACGACGACCTTCACATCGTGCAGAGGAAGCGTTTTGCGGCCGATGTGGTCCAGTGCCCGTCCCGGCGTGGCGACCACGACGTCGACCCCGCGCTTCAGCGCCTTCAACTGCCAGACGATCGGCTGTCCGCCGTAAATCGGCAGGACGCGCACGCCCAACCCGCGGCCGTAGCTGTGAAAGGCCTGTGAGACCTGCACGGCCAGCTCCCGCGTGGGCACCAGGACCAGTGCCGTCGGCCCGGCCTTCCCGCCGTCGCCGGCCATCCGCTCCAGCACCGGCAACGCGAACGCCGCCGTCTTGCCCGTCCCCGTCGCGGCCTGCCCGACCAGATCACTCCCCTGCAACAACGGCGGAATCGCCTCGCGCTGGATCGGAGTGGGCTCCTCGTAACCCAGACCGGACAACGCCTGGAGAAGCTCGGGCCTCAGCCCCAGATCGGCAAAGCCGGTCATACCGTCGGACTCATTGCTGGTCATACCGTCGGACTCATTGCTGGTCACACCGTCGGACTCATTCTCGATCATCATCGGCTCCTTCTCCCAAACCCCTACCTCCAAGCCCTACACCACCGCTCCCGCACCGCTCTGCCGCACCCCAGCCTGAGGACCTCCCCAGGGGCCGGTCGGAACCTGAACGGGTCTGCCGGCGTTGAACCTCGAACCGACGCGGATCATAGTCTGAATCGGCTGTCTACCCGAAAGGAGCCCCATGTCCCCGACTGAGGAGATGGCCTACCAGAGTGCGGCGGGATTGGCCGCCGCGGTCCGGAGCCGGGAGCTGTCGCCTGTCGAGATCGTCGACTATTTCCTGGATCGCATCGCGGAGCGCGACCCCAGCCTCAACGCCTTCGTCTTCCTCGCGCCCGACGAGGCGCGGGAGTCGGCCCGCCGGGCGGAGAAGGCCGTCATGGGCGGCGACGAGCTCGGGCCGCTCCACGGCGTCCCCACCGCTTTGAAGGACCTGTTCGATTTCAATCCCGGCTGGCCGTCGACCTTCGGTGGCATCCCCGCCCTGCGCGACAACGTGACCCAGTCGCACTGCACCTATGCCAAGCGGATGAAAGAGGCCGGTGCGATCCTGCTGGGGAAGACCAACTCACCCGTCATGGGCTTCCGGGGGACGTGCGACAACCCGCTGTTCGGCCCCACGCGCAATCCGTTCGATCCGAGCCGTAACTCCGGCGGGTCCTCCGGCGGTTCGGCCGCCGCCGTGGCCGACGGCCTGTTGCCGCTGGCCGAAGGTACCGACGGCGGTGGATCGGTGCGCATCCCGGCCTCGTGGTGCGGCGTGGTCGGCTACAAGCCGTCCTTTGGGCGGGTCCCGTTCGTGACCCGGCCCAACGCGTTCGGGGGCATCAGCCCGTTCCTCTTCGAAGGCGTGCTGGCGCGCGGCGTCGCGGACGTCGCGCTCGGCGCTTCGGTGCTCACCGGATACGACTCCCGGGACCCGTTCGCCCTGGAGGAGACCGTCGACTACGTCGGCGCCTGCGCAAGGTCGCTCGACGGGGTACGCATCGCCTACAGCCCCGACTTCGGCATGTATCCGGTGGACCCGAAGGTCGCCGCGGTCACGGCACAGGCCGTGGCCGTCTTCCGCGACGCGGGCGCGACCGTGGATGAGGTCGGCATCACGATGCCGTACGACCAGGGCGAACTGGCCGAGCTCTGGTGCCGCATGATGTCCGGGGTCGAGGTCTTCGAGATCTTCAAGTCGCAGGGCATCGATCTCCTCCGTGACCACGCCGACGACCTTCCCGCGGAGTACCGGGCCCACGTCGAGGCGTCGTACCGGCGCAGCACGGTGGAGACCTTGCGGGACCAGCAGATGCGCTCGGAGGTGTACGACGCCATCCAGGACGTCTTCGGCGAGTACGACCTCATCGTCACGCCGACGCTCGCCTGCCTGCCTGTGGAGAACGCCGCCGACGGCCACACCGCCGGTCCCAGCGAGATCAACGGTGTAGCGGTGAATCCCCTCATCGGGTGGTGCATGACGTATCCGATCAACTACAGCGGACACCCGGCGATCTCCGTACCCGCCGGCCTGGCGGAGGGCGACCTGCCCGTGGGGCTGCAGATCATCGGGCGCCGCTACGACGATCCGGGCGTGATCGCCGCGGCCTCGGCCCTGGAGCGGTTGCGGCCGTGGCGGCAGGACTACGCCCACTGCGCGGCGCGGACTCTCTGATCCGCCGGTTCGGCGCCCCGGGTGAGGCCTCACGGCGACGTGGAGATCCAGGTCTCCGCTGGTGAACCCGGCCGGTTCTCCACTCGTCGTATTGGATTGATGATGGTCTCGGAGAGGGATGTTCATTGATCGGCAGGCGTGGGTTTCTCATGACCGGAGGTCTGGGTGTCGTCGGCGTGGCCGGGTTGGGCGCGGGCCTGGTCGAGGCGGACGTCCTGCCGGGCAGGGTCCCGCTCGACCGTGCGCTGGGCCGGTGCGGGGACGCCCCGCCCGTGCCCGCGCAACGCGCGATCGTGCGGGAGCGGACGTTCCGGTCGGCGGCCCGCGGCCGGGACGTCCGCATGGTGATCGTGACCCCGTCTGGTGCGGCCGGGCGGCTCTCCGTGGCGGTCGCGCTGCACGGCCTCGGCGGTGACGCGCGAAGTGTGCTGGGGCAGGCGCTGGACCGCTTCCTCGCCCAGGCCGTCGTACACGGGACTCCGCCGTTCGCCCTCGTCGGGGTCGACGGAGGCGGCACGTACTGGCATCCGCGGGCCTCCGGCGACGACCCGCAACGGATGATCACCGCCGAGGTGCTGCCGCGGCTGGAGCGGCAGGGTCTGCGCACCGACCGGATCGGGGTGCTGGGGTGGTCGATGGGCGGTTACGGCGCGCTGCTCCTCGGCCGGACACTCGGGCCGGCGCGGATGGGCGCGATCGTCGCGTCCTCGCCGGCCGTCTTCCCCTCCTACGAGAACGCGCGGGCGACGAACGCCCGTGCGTTCGACGACGTGGACGATTTCGCGCGGCACGACGTTCACAGGACCCTCGGCCGCATCGAGGCGATACCGGCCTGGATCGACTGCGGGCGCAGCGATCCCTTCGCGGACGTGACAAGGCGCATACGCGTCCGGCTGAAGGAACCCGCGGGCGGACTGTTCGAGGGATGCCACGACAACACGTACTGGCGGCACCGAGCCCCCGCGCACCTGGCGTTCCTCGGCCGTCAGCTCGCGCGGCCGAGCTGACGGCCGCCACCGCGGGTGGACGAGGAGACCCTGACCACGCCGCAGCACGTGACCTCGACCTTCCGTGGAGAGTCCCCGTGAAGCTCGCCCTCTTCGACGACCACCGGCTCGGTGTCGTTACCGGCGACGGGATCATCCATGTGACCGAGGTGCTGCCCTGGCCGTACGACCCCGATCCGCTGTCAGCCGACTGGTGGCCCCGGCTGTGCCACGACTTCGCGGAGGCACGGAGCGCCGACCGCTCCCGCCGCAAGAGCTACGACTCCACTCGCTCGTGGTGGCGAGGGGCCTCCTCGGGTTCGTCGACGGCCTGCGGGACCAGAGCCCGGGCCCGCTGCCGGTCGAGGGGACGGTGACGGTCCAGCGGTCAGCGGGCGGGCGGTCCGACGTCCTGGTGGCGGCCTGGCCGCAGGTTCGCGTGCCGCTGCCCGGGGCCAGGCCCGTGGCGAGCGGCCAGCGCGTCGGCGACCAGGCCGGTGGTGAACGCGTAAACCCCTTTGTGCAGGAGGTCGATCACGAGCTCGCGGCGCGGCCATGTCCACGGCGGGGCGCCGACGCCGGTGGCGTTCTCGAGTATCTGGTCATTGGTGAGGCGGACGACCCAGAACATCATCGACGCCCATGGCCCGCGGAGCCCGGCGGTCGCCATCACCCCACGCAGGGCCCCGAGGAGGATGCCCTGCCCGTAGTGCATGGCCAGGTTCACGGCCACGGGCTGCCGGCGAGGGTTCTCCGGCAGCCCTGCGAGCCGTTGCAGCGTCCTGGCAGGCACATGGGAGTCAGGCCGGCTGGTGTAGCGCTGTTCCAGCTTCTCACCCGCGGTCATGACCACCGTGCCGATGAGTCCGGCACCTGCTCCCTCGAGCATCGCTCGTCGCCACATGCTCCTTGGCCTACCCGGTCGCGCCGATTCCGTCACACCGGCGCGGACCAGCGATCCTTCTCCTCCCACAGCCGATGTCGCTCTTCTCGACCGCGAGCCTGTGAAGGCCGGATCCGGGTCGGCGGGCATGGTCTCGTCCGCGGTGCGCCACCGGTCCCGCCACCGGGCTTCCCCGCGCGGCCGGAATGAGACATGCTCGGTCGGGTGGCCGCCCAGGAGTCAGGAGCCGACCGCATGGACGGTCGCCGCTGGGCCGTGGAAGTCCCCGACGGATACCGGGTCGGGGCCTGGGAGGTCTGCGGACGGATCGCGGGCGGCAGCTGGAGCGGCGTTTACGAGGCGCGACCCGCGGCCGGCGGTGAGGACCGGGTCGCGCTGAAATTCATCCCGACCGGCACACTGACCCCGCGCCGGCTGAGTCATCTCGCCGAGATGGCCCGCCGGGAGCTGGCGTTGTACGACCGGCTCAGCCATCCCCGCCTCATCCGGCTCCTCGAGACGCACACGGTCGACGACCCGGGTCACCCCGAGCTCGACGGCGCGACCGTACTGGTGATGGAGCGGGCGGCCGGCTCGCTGGGCGCCCTCCTGCGCCGCGGTGGCGGCGGGCCGGTCGCCGACGCTCCCCGGCTGCTGATCGAAATCTGTGAGGGACTGGAGCATCTGCACACGTCGGGCTGGGTGCACGGTGATCTCAAACCCGGCAACATTCTGATCATGGCGGACGGTTCGGCGCGGCTGGCCGACTTCGGGCTCGCCGCCGAACTGGACGGCACCCACGCCTATATGCCGCCGATCGGCACCCCCGATTACGTCGCACCCGAGCGGCGGAACGAGCCTGTCGGCGACCAGGGGGCCGCGGTTCGTACGACCGCCGACATCTGGGCGTTGGGCGTCATGGCCCACCAGGTGCTCACCGGACGGCTCCCGTTCACCGGCTCGACGGAGCGGGCCCGCCGGGCGGAGATCGAGGCCTTCGCGGCGGGTCGGGGCGAGCTGGCGTTGTCGCCCGCGCTGTCCCCGCCCTGGCACAAGCTCATCGAGGACTGCCTGGCGGCCGAACACCGGCGGCGGGGTCGCCACGACGCCGCGAACCTGCTGGCCCGGCTCCGTGACCTCGCGGGCACCCCGGCGACCGTGGAGGAGGCGCAGGGGCGGCTCAAGCGCCGCACGAGGCGGGTCGTCATCATGACGGTCTGCGGGGCCGCGATGGTGGGCGCGGTTCCCAGCGTGGTCGCCCTGTCCGATGGCGGCCGGCCGGAGCCCGCCAGGACGCCGGCCACGGGCCACTCCCGGTATCTCCGCACCGGCACCGACATTCCGCCGAAGTACTACGACCTCATCGTCCGCGCCGGGACGACGTGCCAGGAACGCGGCCTGAGCCCGGCGCTCATCGCCGCGATGCTGAAGGCGGAGTCGAACTTCGACTCGAACCTGAAAGACCCGGACATGGACGAGTACGGCATCGCGCGCTGGACGCCGAGGGTGCTGCGTTACCATCTGCCGCCTGATCGGCGAGACCGTGCGGCCGAGGCGGCCATGCGGCCGGAGGAGTCGATTCCCGCGATGGGCCGTTTCTTCTGCCGATACGGCTCGGAACTGACCGATGTGCCGGGCGACCCCGCGCTCAATCTCGCCGCCGCCTACCGTACGTCCACCACGACCGTGGTCAGGGCAGGCGGGATCCCGGCGAGGGTGCGTCCCTATATCGGTCAGGTCCGGGTCCATATGGCGCGCTACCGCCCACAGGCGGCAGCAGTTCCAGATGCTCCTCCCGTACGAGGTTGAACTTCAGTGCGAGTGACACCAGGGCGGCCCGCTGCCAGTCGGCCTTGCCGCCGGGCTCCTTCACCCGGAGCTTCTTACGGGCGAGATAGTCGATATGAAAGTTCACCGCGGGCCTGGTGAGGCTGTCGTCCCCGGTACCGAGCCGCTCGATGATCGCGGGTACGGACGGGATCACGACGGAGGAACCGTCGCGCAGACGTGGCTCGCAGAGAGCGACCAGGACACGGAAGTACTTCGAGGTCTCGTCGAGCGGGAAGGCGACGGTGGTCGTCTCTCCGCTGTCGTCGGCGGTGTCGACGTCCGCGTAGACGTGTTCGGGAGCGAAGACGAGAAAGGAGACCGACCCGCGTGAGGCCGGCACCACCACCCGGCTGAATTCGAACGGGACGGGCATGTCCGCTCGCCCGGGTGCGACCTTGACGAACTCCCCGGCGCCTTCGGGATTCTCGACGACGAGCGTCGCTCCGCGGGCCAGGTTGCTGATGACCCAGTGGTCCTCGACCGACCGGATCCGTCCCGCGAGCCGCGAGACCCCTGGATCGCCGAGTGGCACATCGACGGGCACACCGCCGGCGCCCCTGCCGAATGTCGCCGCCTGACCCGCCGTCAACTCCAGGTCGCGAAACCGCGGGCCCGCCGAAATCAGCCAATCGTGCTGGACGATCACGCTCACCCTATAACCTTCCAGATTCTCGGCCTGCGCTGGTGCCATGACAATAACCTCCGACCCGAACCAGAAGTAACCGGAAGTAAGAAGTCGGCAACGGCGACTCCCGCCCCAGCGACCTCGGAATCGTTGTCGAACATTGCCTGCCGCCCACCAGGCCGAATAAGGAGAATATTGCGCCATGAAAGGCCGAGCCCCCGCTCTACTCGCCTTCATCGCATCGCTGAGCGCAGCGCTTGCGCTGACTCACGGGTTCACCCAGGCGAGTGCGTCCACCACGACGGCCAATGTCGCGGCGAGACCGGATTTCAAGATGCCGTTCCCGTGCGGCCAGCGATGGCAGCTCACGACGTACACAGGCCACAACCCCGATGACAAGAAACTCGACATGTTCCGGGAGGGCGGAGGCACGGCGGGTAGCGCGGTGGTCGCGTCGGCGGCCGGCCGCGTCCACCAGTGGTTCGCCCCCGGGGGCCTGGAGATCGATCACGGCAACGGCTGGTTCACGGTCTATCTCCACATGAGCGCTCGCGCCGCGGTGGGGACGAGCGTCCCCGCGGGCGGATGGATCGGCACGGCCGGATCCGTCGGCACGGGGGTCGCGCACCTGCACTACGAGCAGCTCTACGACTACAACGGCGACGGTGACGGTGAGACCGACGAGATGGTCTATCCGGTCATCCAGGGAACGGAGTACCGGCTCAGCCCGGACGGTTCGTTCCCGGTCGTGACCAGCACCAACGCGTGCACCGCCGGAAAGTACTGGGTCGACACGTTCGCCGATGCGACCGGCTACAAGGACGCCAACTTGAAGGACGCCCAGGGCGTGCTGAAAGCCGGCACGAACTACGTCTACTGCAAGGTCTGGGGCGCCCAATTCGGCTCCGGCGGCCAGTACAACCACTGGTGGCTCAAGACCGACCTGGACGTGGTCTATCCCGGAAAGAGCGGCAAGGGCGCCTATGTATCGGCCTACTACCTCTCACGGTGGGGCAACGACGAGGCCAAAGACAACGACGGCAAGGCAATCCCCGACTGCTGAGCACGACGGAAAGGAAGGTCGATGCGACCGATTCGCGCGGCGCTTGTCGCACTAACGCTCCTGGTGGGACTCTTCGTCGCACAGCCGGCACAACCCGCTCTCGCGGCACCCAATTTCAAGGCGCCCTATCCCTGTGGGCAGACCTGGACCTACGACCATCATTCGACAGAGGTCCGGCTGGCCCTGGACTTCATCCGCACCGACGGCGGCTCGACGGCCGGCACGCCGGTGCTGGCCTCGGCGTCCGGCACCGCCTACAACTACAGCCAGCCCAGCGGCGCCGGTAACTACGTCGCCATCGAACATGGCGGCGGCTGGAAGACCTACTACTTCCACCTCTCGTCCTACGGGGTCGCCAACGGGACGTCTGTGAGCCAGGGCCAATCGATCGGCACCACCGGCTCGACCGGCAACAGCTCCGGCGCGCACATCCACTACGAGCAGCTCTACAACGGAGCCGGTCAGACCATCGTCATCAACGGCCAGTCGCTGGCGCCCTATCCGGGCTCGTACCACCAGAAGTACCTGACCAGCGACAACGGCTGTAGTGGTGGCGGCACGTACTGGGTCGACACGTTCGCCAACGCGACCGGCTACAGGGACGCCAACATGAACGACGCCCAGGGCGTGCTGAACGCCGGCACGAACTACGTCTACTGCAAGGTCTGGGGCGCGGAGGTGCGCTCCGGCACGCAGTACAACCACTGGTGGCTCAAGACCGACCTCGACGTGGTCTACGCCGGAAAGAACGGCAGAGGCGCATACGTATCCGCCTACTACCTCTCACGGTGGGGCAACGACCAGGCCAAAGACAACAACGGCGCCGTGATCCGGGACTGCTGACCGCTCGCCGTGGCCCTCGACCTGTCCTCCACAGGGCGAGGGCCACGCGCATCACGCGAGCCCCCGGCTTTTCCGGGCCGTGGTCCTCTCCCGCCGGGTGACCGGCGATGGCCGGGAAAGCGCACGCCGGCCGGCGTGGCCCGATGGTATGAACTGAATGCCTGATCCCGGCCGCCACCAGAGAGGACCCGGGCCATGGAAATCTGGATCAACCCGGCCTGTTCGAAATGCCGCTCCGCGCTGTCGCTGCTGGACGAAGAAGGCGCCGGCTACACGGTGCGGCGATACCTGGAGGACCCGCCGACCGCACGGGAGATCGACGACGTGCTCCGGCGTCTCGGGCTGGAGCCCTGGGACATCACCCGCGCCGGCGAACCGGTCGCGGCAGAGCTGGGCCTCGCCTCCTGGGGGCGAGGGCCCGCTGACCGTGACCGGTGGATCGAGGCCCTGGCCGCGCATCCGATCCTGATCCAACGGCCGATCATCACCGCGGACGACGGAACGACGGTCGTGGGCCGCTCACAGGACGCGGTCCGCTCCGTGCTCCCCTGACCTGCGGATCCACGAAGCGGCCGGTTCACGGACCCCTCTTCCCGTCTTCCCGGGCGACCGGACCCGGCCGGACCTAGCCGGTCGCCGGGCACTCCGGCGTAGACCGGCATAGGCAGTGCCTATCGCTGATGTAGCCATTTGCGTATCGCGCCGTCCACTCGGGTTACGTGTAATCGAGGAATACGGTCGGACGGTGAACGAGCCGCCAACCGACCGTAACCCGCGATGGACGTTGGTCGCCTTGTCGCGTCCTTCGTCCGTCCCCGCTCCTCGTCCCCTGGCAGGTGACCCCCATGCCATCCGCTAACCGGATGCCCGCCCGGCGATTTCGCGGAAGCCCCTTCGCCGCGGGCTTCGCCTCAGTCGCCGGCTGGTCCTTCGACCTCTTCGACCTGTTCATCGTGCTCTACGTCGCGGGAGCGGTCGGGAAGCAGGTCTTCCCCTCGTCCCGGCCGACCCTGAGCCTCGCGGCGGTCTTCGCCTCCTTCGCGGTGAGCGTGCTGCTCCGCCCGCTCGGCGCCCTCATCTTCGGGCAGTACGCGGACCGGCACGGGCGCAAGCGCACGCTGGTGACCGTGCTGACCGGTGTCGGCGTCTCGACCGCGCTGATGGGTCTCGTCCCCACCTACGGCGCCGTCGGCCTGCTCGCGCCGGCGCTGTTCCTCCTGCTGCGGGTCGTCCAGGGCGTGTTCGTCGGGGGCGTGGTGGCCTCGACGCACACGCTCGGGACGGAGAGCGTGGCACCGCACCGGCGGGGGCTGATGTCCGGCCTGGTGGGCGGCTCCGGCAGCGCCATCGGCGCGGCGATGGCCAGCGCGCTCTACCTCGGCGTCTCGGCCGCGTTCCCCGGCGAGGCGTTCAACGTCTGGGGCTGGCGGGTGATGTTCTTCTCCGGGCTTGTCGCGGCCCTGCTCAGCTTCGTGACGGCCGTGAGCGTCGAGGAGTCGCCGGCCTGGCGCGAGGCCGCCGCCCGGACCAGCGCCCACGTACCGCTGCGCGCCCTGGTCGCGCGGGGCGAGCGCGGACGGTTCGCGGTCAACCTGGGGGTGGCCGCGGGCGCCGGCGGGATGTACTACCTCACCGCCGGATACCTGCCGACCTTCGTGGAAAAGATCAACGGACTCGGCCCCTCCCCGAAGGGCGGTCTCCTGCTGGCCAGCAGCCTGATCGTGCTGATCTCCGCGCCGTTGGCGGGGATGGCCAGCCAGCGTTTCGGCCGCCGGAGGACCATGCTGACGCTCGGCGCCGTCAACATCGTCGTCGCACCGCTGCTGCTGTGGCGGATGTCGAAGCTCGGAGCCGACGACCTGGGCACGCTCACCCTCACCGCGATGGCGCTCACGTTCATCGCCGGCGGCTGCCACGCACCCGTGATCGCCTATCTCAACGAGCGTTATCCGACGGCGCTGCGCTCACGGGGTACGGCGCTGTGCTGGAACATCGGGTTCATGATCGGTGGCCTCCTGCCGACGTTCGTCAGCCTCGCCAGCCCCGAACTGCGCGACATCCCGTCGCGTCTCATCGGCTTCGTGATCGGCGTGCTCGTCATCTATCTGGCCGCCAACCTGATCAGCCCGGAGACGCGTGACGTCACCCTCGCGAAGGCGCCACGGCCGGACACCCAGGGCGGTCCGATCGCCTCCGCGGAGCCGGCGGCCGAAGCGTCCGTGTGACCCCACACCACGGCGGACAAGACCCACGACAGAGAAGAGGAATCCCCATGGAGGACCGCTCATCCGCGATCCCGGGCATGCTGACCGGTCAGACTGTCATCGTCACCGGGGCCACCGGGGAGATCGGTGCCGCCTACGCCGCGGCCTTCGCCCGGTCCGGTGCCGACGTGCTGGCCACCGACCTGCCGGGAGCGCGTGACGCGGGCGAGGCGCTCGCCGCCAAGATCACCGCGGAGGGGCACGGCCGGGCCGCGTTCGTCCCCGGGGACGTCACCGACGACGCTGATCTCGCCGACGTCGTACGGACCGCGCAGGAGCGGTTCGGCGGGGTCGACGCGCTGGTCAACAACGCGGCGCTGTACCAGGCGATCGGCACCAAGCGGCCCCTCACCGAGCTGACCAACGCCGACTGGGACCGGGTCCTGACGGTCAACGTGCGCGGCACCTGGCAGGCCATCAAGGCGGCCGTGCCGGCGATGCGCGAACGCGGGGGCGGGCGGGTCGTCAACATCGCCTCCACGGTCGCGCGGTCGGGAGCGTCCGGCTTCGCGCACTATGTGGCGTCCAAGGCGGCCGTCGAGGGCCTGACCCGGGCCGCCGCCCGGGAGCTGGGGCAGTACGGGATCACGGTCAACGCGGTCGCCCCGGGCCTGGTCGACGACGAGGCGAGCAGGACGCTGAACACCGGCGAGTACCTCACGCAGGCGGCCGGCGGCCGCTCGATCTCCCGCGGCATGCGCCCCGACGACCTGATCGGCGCCGTGCTGTGGCTGTGCTCGCCGTCGAGCGGATTCATCAGCGGGCAGACGCTCATCGTCGATGGAGGACAGGTCTTCGGATGACAAGCACAGACCACATGCCGGCACCGGCGGACGAGCGGGAGGACGCCCGCCCGATCGACCCGGCCACCCTCGAGCCCCTCGGGCATCTGCCGGCCACCTCCCCCGCTGAGCTGAACGAGTCGGCCGAGGCGGCCGCCGCGCTGGCGCGCACGCGCTG
>DASYNF010000237.1:0-33677 GCA_036008685.1 Actinomadura sp.
CGCCCCGGCCAGCGCGCAGAGCGCCGAAGCCATGATCAGCGCGCCCCAGGCGGGTGGCGGCGGTGGTGGCGGTGGCGGTAGTGCTTCGGCCGCGGCCGGAAGGCGTGGCGCCGCGGCGGCCGCCGCCGGTGGCGGTGGCGGTGGCGGTGGTGGCGGCGGCGGCGGTGGTAGGAGAGAGGGCGGCGGCAGCGCGGGGAACAACAACAACAACGCTCCGAACAACGCTCCGAACAATGTCGCTCCGAACAACAACAACTTCGAGGACTGAGTGACGGCGTGAATCCGAGCGTGGCCGCGGTCGTGATCTGACTTCCGTCCGCAGGGTGGCGCAGGCGTGATTGCAGGGTCTCGCGCCTCATGGGTGCGAGGCCCTGTCCTCTTGACAATCGAAGAATTCGGAAGTTGAAATCCGGTCTTATCGGCCAGATTCTGCAAGGAGGGAAGTTCCATGGAGATTCAGAAGCGCGTGGCAGTGGCTATGTCCGGCCTGGTTCTGGCGGGAGCGGCCGCCCTCGCCGTGGGCGCGGCCGCCCCGGCCGGCGCCCAAGCGGTGACCAGCGCGCCCCAGGCAGGGCACAACAACAACAACGCTCCGAACAACGCTCCCAACAATGTCGCTCCGAACAACAACAACTTCGAGGACTGAGTCACGGCGTGAATCCGAGCGTGGCCGCGGTCGTGATCTGACTTCCGTCCGCAGGGTGGCGCAGGCGTGATTGCAGGGTCTCGCACCTCATGGGTGCGAGACCCTGCCCTCTTTTATATGGTCATGCGACCATTGTTCTGAAGAAATGTGGTTCACCGGAACCCCGCTGGCCAAAGAGAACCATCAGGCGTCGGCCCGGACATATCCATATGGAGTGGCATCAGAGCGGGTAGGGGCGGTAACTGTCTTCGATTAAAGCATGACTGTCCGGGATGTCGAATCGAAGCCAAGTCATACATCTCGCGGTTTCATGGACTTGGTCCAGGGGATGACGTACGCGGCGCATGCGGCATGAAGCCGGGCGTGGGTCTCTTGATGCATTCCTTCTTCTCCGTGGTGACGGAGGTGTGATGCCGCGAGGACGCACTCTATTTCACTGTAATGCGAAATTCGGCCTTTTGTGGTCAGATTTCTCCGAGGAGGCAGGTTCCATGGGAATTTCAGCGCGTGTGGCGGTCGGTGTGACCGGCCTGGTGTTCGTGGGGGGTGCGGGCCTCGCTGCCGGCGCGACTCCCGCCGGCGCGGAGGCCTTGGTGGCCGCACCCTCACAGGTGATTTCCGTCCATGGATGCGGTGACTCGCGGTGCTCGGCCAACCGGCACACCACCCGGCTCACCAACCGGCATACCAACCGCAACTCCCATCGGCAGAGCGGCCGCCAGCGGGTGATCGTGGTGAACCGGATCCACAACGTCGCCAAGGTCGACAGTGGCCAGATGCAGCGCCAACGGGAGGAGCAGAACCGGGCGGACCAGGGCCGCATGAACACGTCGTCGGCCACCTCGGCGGCCACGTCGTCGGGCGCTTCGTCATCCGCCGGTGGCGGCAGCGGTGCCGGTGGTGGTGGCGGCGGCGGCGGCGGCGGTGGGAACCAGGCCCTTCAGTCCGTGGATTCGGAGGCCCCCGGAATCGGGGCTCCGCGGGCGCCGGGAGCGGCGAGGACCCCTGGGCAGGGATAGGTGCGGGGCGAGAACGCGCGTTCGTACTCGGGGTCTCGCACGGGTCGGTGCGGGACCCCTCCCTTTTGCGGGGCCATGGCGCCATGGCCTGACGCGCCCGGCCGGCTTATGTGAGTTGAGATGGACACTCATAGCGATCTGGGCATACGCGCATTTAGTAGTGCATAAAAGTGCTTAATATGCATGATCGTCTTCATTAAAGCAGGTTCGCCGAGAACGTCGAATGGATGCCAAGTCTCCCATGGCCCCGTTTCGTGAGCTTGGTCCAGGGGATCATGTAACCGGAACATACGGTATGGAGTCAGGCGGTGGGCGAATTGGCTCGCTCAGTGTCAGGTGTGACCTCAAATCTCGCCACGGCGCCGATCTCGTTCCATAGAAATCCGAACGCAGCCTTTATGGCTTGATTTCCTCAAGGAGGCAATTTCCATGGGAGTTCCGAAGCAGGTGGCGGTTGCGGTGTCCGGGCTGGTTTTCGCGGGTGCGGCCGCCCTCGCGGTCGGCGCGGCGCCGTCGGCCGGTGCGCAGACCGTGACCGCCGCGCCTCAGTGGGGTGGGCGGAGCTGCGGCGGTGGTGGCGGCTGCCACAGCCGCAACCACCACCATTTCCGCAACTGGCAGAGCAATAACTATCGGCACCACCAGCGCGTCATCGTGATCAACCGGAACCACAACTTCGGCAGGAGCAACAGCGGCCAGGCCCAGCGCCACCAGCAGAGGCAGGAGATGGAAGAGCGGCCGATGTTCCAGCAGCCGGTGATCCAGCGGCCGGTGGAGCAGAGGAGGGACGAGGACTAGACCGGACGAAGGATCGGTCCGGCCGCCATAGTGGCGCCGTACCGGCACACACGGGGAAGAGGCGACCTGTCGTGACATCGCCACGGCCGCACGCGTATCCCGGCAGGGTGGGGTCTCGCACCGACAGGTGCGGGGCCCCCTCTCCTCTGTACGCCTCGGCGACCGCGTGGCCGGATCCGCCGGGGCGCACCCGCTTTGGTGGATTCATTGTTCCCCACGGCCACGGCGATATGGACATACGGTTATGTAGGGGCTCATAGCCAACCAAATATGCGTGATCGTGTTGATTAAAGCGCGATCGCCGAGAACGTCGAATGGACGCCAAGTCTCTCATGGTGCGGTTTCGTGAAGTTCGCCCCGGGGATCATGTAAGCGGAACATGGGATATAGAGTCAGGCAGTGAGTCCATTGATTTGCTCATTGTCCGGTGTGACCGCAGTCGCACTGCGGGGCCGACCTTGTTCCATAGAAATCCGAATTGGGCCTGTTATGGCTCGACTTCTCCAAGGAGGCAAGTTCCATGGGAATTCCGAAGAGCATGGCGGTCGCCGTGTCCGGCCTGGTGTTCGCAGGGGGGGCCGCCCTCGCGGTGGCCGCCGCCGCGCCGGCCAGCGCCCATGCCGTGACGGCCGCGCCCCAACAGGTCGTCTCCGACGGCTGCTGCGGCGGGCGTACCACTTCACGCTGGCACCGTCATCAGCGCAACCACGTGCGTGACAACTCCCGCGCGATCGTCGTCAACCGGAACCACAACCTGAGCAGGAGCCTCGACAACCAGTTCCAGCGGAACCAGCAGCGCCAGGAGCTCGAAAACCGGCGTCCCTTCATGCAAGAGCGTCCCTTCGTACAAGAGCGTCCCGTCAGCTGAAGAAGCACGACCAGGGATGTTGTGATCGTGACCCGTTCGGGTGTGCCGGGCACAGAGGGGTCTCGCGCCGTCGGTGCGGGACCCCGTACGTGTCGCCGTTCCCGTACGGGCTTCGGGCCTGTACCCGAGACCGAATCGCAACGGCGTTTCCAGGTGAAAGCCCGGCGATATGGACATGACGTCTTTAGCGTCCCATGAAACCGGATAATACGGGTGACCACCTCCGATTAAATCGACTCCGCCGACAATGTCGAATGGATGCCAAGTCTCACATCTAGCGGTTTCGTGGAGTTGGGCCGGGGGATGACGTTAGCGGAACATGCGGCATGAACTCAGGCAGTGGGTCCATTGATTTGCTCATTGTTCGGTGTGACGGCAGTCGCGCCGCAGGGCCGACCTTGTTCCGCAGAGATCCACATTGAGCCTCATGGCTCGATTTCTCCAAGGAGGAAGTTCCATGGGAATTCCAAAGAGCATGGCGCTCGCCGTGTCCGGCCTGTTGTTCGCCGGCGGTGCGGCCATGGCGGTCGGCGCGGCGGCCCCGGCGAACGCCCAGACCGTCCTCGCTCCCCAGCAGCTCGTTGCGGATGGCTGCTGCGGTGGGCGTAACAGCACCAGGTGGCGCCAGTATCACCACAATTCCTGGCGCGACCACCAGCGTGTGATCGTGATCAACAGGAACCACAACTTCAGCAGGAGCGCCAACGAACAGTTCCAGCGCCAGCGGGGGCAGCAGGAGCTCGAGCAGCGCCACCAGCCGATGACACCCCCGGCCTAGCCGGGCGTCGGCGACCGACTAGGGGGTCTCGCATCGATGGATGCGGGACCCCCCTCTCCGCTGAAACGGCATAGCAGAACGTATCGGTCAATCCAGACATTCACTGATGTAACCACCTATAAAGCGTCTTAGCGGAAGTAATTGGGACTCATTAAAGCATGCCTGTCAAGACGCTCGATTCAAAGCCAAGTCTCGCAAGAGGTGGTTTTCATGGATGAGCTCCCGGGGATTATCTAATCGGAATATGCGGAGCGGAGTGTGGCGGACTGGATGCACTCACCCATCCAGATCAAGTGCGACGACTGTACGTCACATGGGTGAAGCCGGACTCCGACCGTAGAGATCCGAATTCGGCGCCTCTATGGCCCGATTTCTTCAAGGAGGCAATTCCATGGGAATTCCGAAACGCGTGGCGGTTGCCATGTCCGGCCTGGTCTTCGCGGGCAGTGCGGCGCTGGCGGTGGGCGCGGCTGCCCCCGCCAGTGGCCAGGTCACGGTCATGGCGCCCGGTCAGCTGGTTTCCAGGGGCTGTGGTTGTGGCGGCGGTTGCGGCGGGCGACAACACAGCAGATGGAACTCGCACCAACGCAATAACTTCCGGCACCACCAGCGGGTCATCGTCATCAACCGCAACAACAATTTCAGCAGGAGCGCCAACGAACAGTTCCAGCGCCAGCGGGGGCAGCAGTTCAACCAGCCGCGCAACTTCAGGAACTTCGAAGAGGAAGAGGACTGACCTGGCGGCGTTGACGGCGCCCGGTCGGCGTCGGTGAGGCGGATCGTCATCTCACCGTGGCCGACGGACATGTCGCCGGCGTAATGGGGTCTCGCACCGACGGGTGCGGGACCCCATCCCATCTGTGGCCGGTAAGCGAGATATGGATGATTAGGCCGACTCGGCGCGCTTTGTATTGAGATCGCTGTTCATTAAAGCAGGAATGTCAAGAATCTCAAGTCTCACATCGCGCGGTTTCGTGGGGTTGGCCCAGGGGATGACCTAAGCGGAACATAGGCTATAGAGTCAAGCAGTGGGTCCATTCGTCTACCCATTGTTCGCTGCGACACCAGATGTCGCGGCGGGGCCGACCTTGTTCCGTAGAAATTCGAATCCGGCCTTTAAGGCTCGATTTCTTCAAGGAGGCAAATTCCATGGGTATTCCGAAGCGCATGGCGGTCGCCGTGTCCGGCCTGGCTTTCACGGGAGGTGCCGCCCTCGTGCTGGCACTGGCGCCCGCGGCCGGAGCGGAGGCCGCGGTCACCGCGCCCGACCAGGCGATTTCCGGAGGCAATGTTTTCGGTGGCGGCGGCGGGGGTGGGGGGGGCGGCCGTCCTGGCGGCCGTCCTGGCGGTTACGCCCGCCGTGCCGTCATTGTTCACCGCCCTCAACACGTGATGCATCGCAGGGTCTCCATCCACAGGTCCATCATCCGGCCTCAGATCCACCAGATCCACCGGCCCTGCGTCAGTTGCCACAACCACGACAGGTTCTCCGAGCACGACCACCAGAACGTCCGCATGCACAAGCGCGTGATCGTCGTGAACCGCAACCGCAACCTCAGCGAGAGCGACGCTGAGCAGTTCCAGCATGGGAGAGGACATCAGTTCATGACGCCGGAGCGCCGCTTCCGCGAGATGGAACCCCAAGACGGCTAGAGACGCCGCCCGGGCCGCCCACTCGACGCCATCAGCTGCGGCGCCATGGGGCGGGGCGCCATCAGGTGTTCCGGCGGTGGCATCGGCCGGGCAGTGGTGGTCGCCATTCGCATGGGTGTTGTCGGCATAGGGGTCTCGCACCGGCCGGTGCGAGACCCCGTCCCGCCGCGGCCCCATGGCCCCCTCATGACTCGTATGGCCGGCCGTTCATGAGCGGAGCTTTCAGCAGGCATATGCATGCCGACTGCGGTTCTAAATGGCTTTGCCACGATTGGCGAGTTGACCGCCAAAAGTGACATTCCACGGTTTCGGTTACTTGGCCGGGGGGGATCACCTTAGCGGAACATTCGGCCCTGAATTGCTCGGTGGGTCCATTGATGTGCTCATCGCTGGTAGGTACTAGTGGTCGACCTTGTTCCGGGAAAATCTGATCTAGCCTTTATGGCCCGATTTCTCCAAGGAGGCAAGTTCCATGAGGATTCCGAAACGCGTGGCGGTTGCCGTGTCCGGCCTGGTCTTCGCGGGAGCGGCCGCCCTCGCGGTGGGCGGCGCCACTCCGGCAGGCGCCGAGGCCGTGTCGTCCGCTCACACGGTGCAGGGGGGCAAGGCCGCCCACGGGGCCCGTGGTGGAAAAGTCCGAGGTGGCAGAGCCGCCGTTCACCGCCGTGTGGCCGTGCGCAGGTCCGCCGGCCACAGATTCGCCGGCCACAGATTCGCCCGCCACAGATTCGCGCGCCACAGATTCGCCCGCCACAGGGTGGGGGTCCGCAGGTTCGGTGGTCACCGGGCCGTGCGCGCGCATGGCTGTGGCTGTGGCTGCGGCTCGAGCCGGCGTGACTCGCAGAACAACCGGTATCGGAACGTTTTCCACCATCACCAGCGCATCATCGTGATCAACCGGAACTACAACCACAGTGCCAGCGCCAACGACCAGGCTCAGCGGCAACGTCAGGAGACGGACCAGGAGTTCATGCAGATGAGGCCGGCCGTGTCCGCCCGCCCGGGGATGCCGGCCGCGGCCCCTGAATCACCGTCGAGCACCGAAGCCGACCCGGCAACGGCCTCCGGCACGGGGGAAGAGGCCGGGGACGCAGAGCCGGCTCCCGGCGTCCCCGGCGGCGAGGCGCTGTCCGGATAACGTCGATCGCCGCCCGTCCAGGTGTCACCGGCGAAGGGGTCCCGCAGGAGAGGATGCGGGGCCTCCCGGCTGTGGTGGTGAGGAGCCGTGAGCGCTAGGACCCCGACATACGCAGACATACACAGACATACCCAGACGTATTTGGATGTATTGGGATGTAATAATATAAATACGAGCAAGCTTGACTAATAGGTCGGATTAAAGCGAAGTCGTCGAGGCTGTCGAATTGCAGTCAAGCACGACATGTCGCAGTTTCGCCCTGTCGGCCCCCGGGGATGACCATAGCGAAACATGCGGCAGGGAGTCAGGTGGTGAGTCCATAATGTGCTCATTGCGTGGTGCGAAGGAGTTTGCGCTGCGAGACCGGCCCTGTTCGCACGAGCCCGAATTCAACCTTTACGGCTTGAATTCCCCAAGGAGGTATTTCCATGGGAATTCCAACGCGCGTGGCGGTCGCCATGTCCGGCCTGGTTTTCGCGGGAGGTGCTGCCCTCGTGGTGGGCGGGGCGACTTCGGCCAGTGCCGAAGCCCTGGCCGCCACGCCTGAGCAAGGGACGCAACAGGGAGTGCTCGCCAGCTCGTGCGGCAATCGCCGTGGTTGCGGTTGCGGCAGCGGTTGTGGCTGTGGCGGTCTTCGCCACCACGGCAACCGGCACGTCAACCATCATCGGAGCCACTCCGAGGTCATCGTGATCAACCGGAACAACAACATCAGCCGGAGCGGCGGTGACGACTTCGACCGGCACCGCGGTTTCAGGGGCCTGGACCGCTTCAGGGGTCTGGACGGTGGCGGCTGGGGCGACCGCGACCGCGGCTGGGGCGATGACGACTGGAACGACTGACCGCCGGTCACCGCGTCCGGCCGCGGCCGCCTTGGCCGGGTGGCAGTGATCTAGCGCGGCCTGGACGGGGATCCGGCATCCGGGGCCTCGCACCGCAAGGTGCGAGGCCCCGATCTTGTGTGCTGTGGGATTAAAGGGTCTTTTCCGAGTGTCTCGATGCGGGGTCAAGACTAGATACTTAGCGTTTTAGTGACATGAGTCCAGGGGATGGCGTTAGCGGAAGGTGCGGTATGAGGTGATACGGGCGATAGATGGGCAATGTCCATATTGCTCACGATGTGCGGTTTATGCCGTGCCGTGCGATCTCCCTATACCGCGAAAGCGATTCAGCCTTTATGGCTCGAATTCTCCAAGGAGGAAGTTCCGTGAGAATTCTGAAGCGCATCACTCTCGCGATCTCCGGCCTGCTCTTCGCGGCGGTGGCCGCACTCGTGGTCGGCGCGTCCTCCGCCTCGGCGGCCGCGGTCCCGGCGACCGGTGTCCACAGTCTCGTCGCACACGGGCACCACGGCTGTGGCGGCGGCGGCGGCTGGGGCGGTGGCGGCTGGGGCGGCGGCGGCTGGGGCGGCGGCGGCTGGGGCGGCGGCGGCGGAGGCTGCTGTGACTGCTGGGACGACTGCTGTGACGATTGGTGATGATCGTCCGTCGCATGGAGGCGGCAGACGGACCGGTGTCCGCGTCGGACGCGTAGCGGCGATCCGGACCGCCATCGCCTGAATGCCGCTGGAGTCAGGGGTTCCGCACCGGGAGGTGCGGGACCCCGATTTCGTTTTCTCAAGCCGTTCTCTTGAGTTCGTTGATTTAAGGTCAAGTCCGATTTTTCACCGTTTCGCCTAGTTTGCCCCGGGAATGGAGTTATTCGGAAGATGTGGTAGGGGGGCATTCGTAGCAACGGGGCCGTTAGTACAGCCACGTGCCGGTGTGACGGCGGACGTCGCATCGTAGAAGCCGACTCCGTTCCACAGAAACTCGATTCCAGCCTTTATGGCTCGAATTCTCCAAGGAGGTAGTTTCCGTGGGAATTCTGAAGCGCATCACTGTCGCGTTCTCCAGCCTGGCCGTCGCGGCGGTGACCGCCGTGTCCGTGGCCACCACCGCTCCCGCCGCCGCGGCGACCCTGGCCGTGCCGGCCGCAAGCCAGGCCGTGAACGTCCTCCCCGCCTGGGACGACGACGGTGACTGGGACGACGACGGCGGTGACTGGGACGACGGTGACTGGGACGACGGTGACTGGGACGACGACGGCGGTGACTGGGACGACGACGGCGGTGACTGGGACGACGACGGCGGTGACTGGGCCTGAGGCCGGCCGTGACACGATCCGTGACGGCGCAGGCCGGGCAGCGGTGTGATGACCGCGGCTGACAGGAGCGTTTCCGGGATCGGGGGTCCCACACCATCCGGTGCGGGACCCCGCCCCATGTCCCGTCGCCGGTCCGGCAGGGGCGCGCCCGGGTCCTGGGTGACCGGCGGTGCCGGTGATCCGGCCCGGGCAAGGGGCTGTCTTCTGGGCCTGGCCGCCGGGGACGCTCTGGGGCGCCCCGCCGAGAATCTCGATCCTGCCGAGATCGTCCGCCGCTGGGGCCGGCTGACCGAACTGGAACCAGGGCCGGACGGCGCACCCGCCTGCACCGATGACACCGAGTACGCCGTCTTCACGGCGTTGCTGCTGGAGGCCCATGGCTCCGCGCTGAGTAGTCAGGACGTGGCACGGGCCTGGCGGCAGGAGATCGTCTCCAGGTTGGACGGGAACCTGGGTGCCATGCCGGGGGCGGGGTTCTCCGAGCTCGGCACGGTGGAGGCGCTGCGCCGGGGCCTCGAACCGCCGCTCACGGGCAGGTGGCACCAGCACGGCTGGTCCGACGGCCTGGCGATGCGGGCGGCGCCCTACGGGATCTTCGCGGCCGGCGATCCGGCCGAGGCGGCGAGGCTCGTCGCCGTCGACGGCGTCGTCAGCCACAGCGGTGAGGGGATCCACGGCGGGCGTGTGGTCGCCGCGGCCGTGGCCACCGCCATGACCGGCGCCCCACCGGCCGAAGTGCTCCAGTCGGCGCTCTCGGCCGTGCCCGCCGGCTCCTGGACCGGCCGGAGCCTGCGCGCGGCGAGCGCTCTGGCCTCCGCGTACGGGCCCACGGGCCCTGGCGTCTTGGGCGCGGCGCTGACCGCGGCCCTGCACGAGGCCGTGGTGATCCGGCACTCGCCTTGGGCGGATCTGGCCCCCGAGGCCGTGGCCCTGGCGTTCGCGGCATACCTGCTCGGTGAGGGTGAGGTGGAGCGGTCGGTCGTCACGGCGGTCGCCCTCGGCCGCGACACCGACACCAACGCCGCCATCGCGGGTGCCCTGGCAGGCGCGGGCCGAGGTGAGGTCGGGGTGCCGCCCCGCTGGCGCGCCGCGATCGGCCCGGTCCGGGGGACGTGTCTGCCGGCCGTGGCGGGCCTGGACGTCCGCGAGGTGGCGGACGCCCTCGTGGCGGCGGTTCCGCGTGAGCGCGCCGGCCCGCCGTCGTCTCGCCGTGCGTCCGTACCAGCGCGGCCGCGCGTACGAGGACCGGTACGAGCGCGACCCCGCGCGAGCGCACCGGCGTCCGCCGCGAGCACCGGTAAGAGCACGAGCACACCCATGAGAACCGGCACGCCGACGAGCGTCAGCACGCCCATGAACGGCACCACGCGAATGGGAACCGGGCCCGGGCCCGGGGACGGGCGTCGGCGGGAGCCGGCGGAGCCCCGGGACAAGGGGGAGGGCGCACCGCCGGAGGATGACGAGGGCACCACAGGACGGCCGGCACGCGCCGGGGACCGGCTCCGGGATCGGGTCCGTGGCGCCTTCATCGGGCTCGCCATCGGGGACGCCGCCGGGTGGCCGTCCGCACGGCACCGCTGCGCCCTGTTGCCGCCCTGGATCCGCAGGCTGACCCGCGACCTCGACCATTTCGCCGACGAACACGGGCTCACCGCGGTGCCGGTGCCCTTCGCGCTCAACCAGGACGTCGCGCCCCTGGCCATCGGGCCGTCCGATGACGCCGAGTGGCTCGCCTGGACGGCGCTCCTCCCGCGCCTCGATCGCCGTACCGCCTTCGAGGCTCTGGCCCGCACCGAGGGCGTCCGTGCGCGTATCTCCGTCCGGACCGTACTCGACAACCTGACCCGCGGGGTGGGGCCGCCCGTGAGCGGCCACGACAACCCGCACTTCTTCGACGACGCCGCGGCCGTACGGGCGGTGGCGTTCGGCGCGCTCCACCCGGGCGACCCCGGGGCGGCCGTACGGGCGGGCCGCGCCGACGCGGAGATCACCAACGCCGAGGACGGCGTGCACGGCGCGGCGGCGATGGCGGCGGGGGTCTCTGTGGCCCTGACCGGTGCGCCGCCCACCACCGTGGTCGGCGCGGCGGTGGCCGAGCTCCCCGAGGGCACGGCGATCCGGTGCGCCACGCTGGCCGCCCTGGCGGCCGCGCGGGCGGAGGGCGAGGCGTTCGCGGCGGTGCCGGCCCTGGACGCGGCGGTGCAGGACCACGTCTACAGCTACGGTGTGGCCGCGGCCCAGACGGTCGCGGTCGCCCTCGCCCTCACCGAGGTCTCCGGTGGCCGGCTCGCCCGCGCGGTCCCCGCGGCGGCCTGCCTGGCCTCACTCGCCGACTCGGCCCCGGCCCTGACCGGTGCCCTCACCGGAGCACTGACCGGTTTCACCGCGTTGCCGCGCGGCTGGCGCGAGAGCGCCAGAACCCTCTGTGGCTGCTGTCTTCCGCACCTTGCCGGATCAGACCTGGTGGACATCGCCGACCGGCTGGTCGCCGTTTCGGCCGGCCGGTGAGGCGGCGAGGCGGCGACGAGGAGATCGGGGCGAGCGTCCGGCCGGGGTCACGGCGAACGGGAGAGGCGGCCAGGGTGATGGGGCCGGCGTGATGGAGCCGGGGTGATGGGGCCGGGGCGCCAGGGCACCCGTGATCTGGCCCGAAGGCGCTAGCGTGGCACCGTGGAAGCGGTTGCCGCGTCACTGGTCGTCGTCGCGCTCATCGGTGTTCCGGTCCTGACGCTGCGCAGGATCCTGCGCGGCCGTCGTGATCTCGGGGGCCCGGTCGACCGCGCGACCTTCGAGACCCTGCACACGGCCTCGCTGGCCGCCCCGCCGCTGCGCTCCGGCCTCACCGCGCAGGGCGCGGAGAAGGCCGCGCGGCATCTGCGCGTGCTCCTCGGCCAGGCCGCACTGGCCATCACCAACGCGGAGGAGCTGCTGGCCTGGGAGGGCGCCGGCGGACACCATGCCGGGTCGGCGCTGGCCCACGCGCGCGGGACCTTGTCCGGCGGCCGGACCCGCGTGCTCGGACCCGACGTCGTGGCCTGTGCCGATCTGGACTGTCCCGTACGCCACGCGATCGTGGTGCCGCTCACCACCGACGACCGGGTCGTCGGCACCCTCACGGCCTATGGCACCCAGGCCTCGGCCGGGCTGGTGCGCGCCGCCGAGGAGGTGGGCCGGTGGGTCGACACGCAGCTCGAACTCGCCGACCTCGACCGGTCCCGCACGCTCCTCATGGAGGCCGAGGTCCGCGCCCTGCGCGCGCAGATCTCTCCGCACTTCATCTACAACTCGCTCACGACGATCGCCTCGTTCGTCCGGACCGACCCGGAGCGGGCGCGTGAGCTGCTGCTGGAGTTCGCCGATTTCACCCGTTACTCCTTCCGCCGGCACGGCGACTTCACCACGCTCGCCGAGGAACTGCACAGCATCGACCGCTACCTGCTGCTCGAGCGGGCCCGGTTCGGGGACGCGCTGCACGTCACCCTCCGCATCGCCCCGGAGGTGCTGCCGGTCGCGGTCCCGTTCCTGTGCGTACAGCCGCTGGTGGAGAACGCCGTACGGCACGGGCTCGAGGTCAAGCCCGGGCTGGGCCGGATCACCATCATCGCCGAGGATCTCGGCTCCGAATGCCTGATCAGCGTGGAGGACGACGGCGTCGGCATGGATCCCGACCGGATGCGCCGCCTACTGGCCGGAGAGGCGCGCACCGGCGCCGGCATCGGGCTGGCCAATGTGGACGAGCGGCAGCGACAGGTCTACGGCGACGCCTACGGCCTGGTCGTCGAGACCGCCCGCGGCGCCGGCATGAAGGTGAGCCTGCGCGTGCCCAAATACCGTCCCGGCGTCTCGGCGACGTGACCGCCGTGGACCCGGCCCCTCCCGTGGCCGGCGTTCCCACAGCGGCCGGCCCGCGCATCGACCCCGCCGTATCGACCCGCGTATTGACATCGCCTGGCCGATTCAACACCCTCTAGGGAAGTCGACCGACGGTGTGGTGCGGAGGAGCGGTGAACGGTCTGCGCGTCCTGGCGGTGGACGACGAACTCCCCGCGCTGGACGATCTCGCCTATCTCCTGCGCGCCGACCCACGCGTCGCCGCGGTGGACACGGCCCGCGACGGCGCGGCGGCCCTGCGGTGCCTCGACCGTGCTCTCGCCGAGGCCAGGCCGGTGGACGCGGTGTTCCTCGACATTCGCATGCCGGGACTGGACGGCCTGGTGCTCGGCCGGCTGCTGTCGCGTTTCGCCAGCCCGCCGCGGATCGTCTATGTGACCGCCTACGAGCAGCACGCCGTCGACGCGTTCGAGATCAAGGCCGAGGACTACCTGCTCAAGCCGGTGCGGCGGGAACGTCTCGCCGAGGCCGTCCGCCGCGTCGCCCAGGCCACCGGCGGAGGACCGCCATCGGCCGCGGAGCCGGAGCCGGTGCCGGTGGAGCTGTCCGGGGTGACCAGGTTCGTTCCCGCGGCGGACGTGCACTATGTCGAGGCGCAGGGCGACTACGCGCGGCTGCACACGGCCTCCGGCAGCCATCTGGTCCGCATCCCGCTCAACACGCTCGAGGAACGATGGCGCGAGGCCGGGTTCGTCCGGGTGCACCGCAGTCACCTGGTCGCGCTCCAGCACGTCGAGCAGCTGCGCCTGGACTCCGGCAGATGCACCGTGCGGGTCGGCGGCATCGAACTGCCGGTCAGCAGGCGTCACACCAGGGAACTGCGGGACCTGCTCATGCGGCGTGACCGGCGGACGGCGACCGGGTGACCGACGGCGGCCGCCGGGACCACACCACCGCGGGCACGGGTCAGGAGCCCATCGGAGGCCGCGCCCAGGGGGAGCCCCCCGGCAGGGTGGTGATCACGAGCCCGCGCACCCGCGCCGCGACCCGGCCCCGCCACCCGGGCACCCGGGAGATCGACGAGCAGACGCGGCTCGGTGAGGTCTACATGCGCTCGCTGGTCCGCTCGCAGCTCCGGCTCGCGGTCTCGGTCTGTCTCGTGGTCGCGGGCGTCGTCGGCGGCCTGCCCGCGCTGTTCGTGCTTTCCCCCGGGCTGCGAGGGCTGCGCCTGCTCGGTGTCCCACTGCCGTGGGTGCTGCTCGCCGGGCTGATCTATCCCATGTTCGTGGCCTGTGCCTGGTGGTACGTACGGCAGGCGGAGCACACGGAGCGGGACTTCGCGGAGCTGGTGGACCGCCGGTGACTCCACGGCGCGCGACGTGAGCGTCGCGGCGGTGATGGTGGTCGTCATCGCCACCGTGTCGATCGGCATGTTCGGGCTGCGGCTCTCCCGGACCACCTCGGACTTCTACGTGGCCTCCCGTACGGTCTCACCGCTGTGGAACGCCTCCGCGATCGGTGGCGAGTATCTGTCGGCGGCCTCCTTCCTCGGCATCGCCGGGCTCATCCTCGCCCACGGGGCCGACATGCTGTGGCTGCCGGTCGGCTGGACCGGCGGATATCTCGTGCTCCTCGTCCTGGTCTCGGCGCCGCTGCGCCGGTCCGGCGCCTACACGCTCCCGGACTTCGCCGAGGCCCGCCTGGAGTCGATGCGGGTGCGGCGGACGGCGAGCGTCCTCGTGGTGCTCATCGGCTGGTTCTACCTGATGCCGCAGTTCCAGAGCGCCGGGCTGGTGCTGCGAACGCTGACCGGCGCGCCGGTGTGGGCCGGTGGCCTGCTCGTCGCCGTGGTCGTCGTGGTGAGCGTCTTCTCGGGCGGGATGCGCAGCATCACTTTCGTCCAGGCGTTCCAGTACTGGCTCAAGCTGACCGCCCTCGCCGTCCCGGTCGCCTTCCTGCTGCTCGCGTGGCGGGCCGACGGCTCACCCGGGGTCACCGACGAGCAGTGGCTGATGCCACTGGCGGGGTCACGTGAGCATCCGCTCTACGCGACCTACTCGCTGCTCCTCGCGACCTTCCTCGGCACCATGGGGCTGCCGCACGTGCTCGTCCGCTTCTATACCAACCCCGACGGGCGGGCGGCCAGGCGCACGACGCTGGTGGTGCTGGCGCTGCTCGGCGCCTTCTATCTGCTGCCCGTGGTGTACGGGGCGCTCGGCCGGATCTACGCACCCGACCTGCTGGCGTCCGGGCGCGGCGACGCGGTCGTCCTCACCCTCCCCGGCCGCCTGGTCGGAGGCGGGCTCGGTGATCTGCTCGGCGCGCTCGTCACCGCCGGGGCGTTCGCGGCGTTCCTGTCGACCTCCTCGGGGCTCGCCGTGTCCGTCGCCGGGGTGTTCGCCCAGGACATCCTGGGCGGAGGGATCCGGTCCTTCCGCGTGGCCACGCTCGTCGCGGTGACCGTGCCACTGTCGCTCGGCACTCTGGCGCGCGCGCTCCCGGTCGCGGACGTGGTCGGCCTCGCCTTCGCGGTCGCGGCCTCGACGTTCTGCCCGTTGCTCGTGCTCGGCATCTGGTGGCGGCGGCTCACCGACGTGGGAGCTCTTGCCGGGCTGCTGGTCGGTGGCCTGCTCGCCTGCACG
Organism: Actinomadura sp.; assembly: GCA_036008685.1. Lineage (GTDB taxonomy): Bacteria > Actinomycetota > Actinomycetes > Streptosporangiales > Streptosporangiaceae > Actinomadura_C. The sequence continues at coordinate 15,519 of DASYNF010000237.1, forward strand.
GCGGGGCTCTGGACGATCGCCGGTGGGCCGCCGGACGGCTGGCCCGGTGTGCTCCTCGCCCAGCCGGCGGCATGGACGGTGCCGATGGCCTTCGGCGTGATGGTGCTGGTCTCCCTGCTGACCCCCGGCCGCGTCCCCGCCGGCGTGACCCGCACGATGGTGCGGCTGCACGCTCCCGAGACGCTGGACCTCGACCGCGGCGACTGGCACCCGCGGGGGACGTGAACGGCGGCCGCCGTGACGTCCCTGTGATCGTAACCCCGACCGTTGACCGCGCGAGAACGACCGTTCGTCGCGTCAGAGTGCGGGTGACCGCACTCTCGGGACGCCCGCCGACGACCCTCTCCTCACCGGAACGGGTGGCCCCTACGGTGTGCGTGACTCAGACCACATCGCAGGAGGCCCGGTGAGCACCGCACAAGACGAGGGGACCGTTTTCGAACGGACCCAGGGGAGCACGGAGTTCCAGGAGCTGCGCAAGCGCTTCCGGTCCTTCGCCTTCCCCATGACCGCCGCGTTTCTGGCGTGGTATTTGCTGTACGTGGTCCTGTCCGGCTGGGCCCGGGGATTCATGGGCGCGAAGGTGTTCGGCCACATCAACGTGGCCATGATCTTCGGCCTCCTGCAGTTCGTCTCCACGTTCCTGATCGCCTGGCTGTACTCCCGCTACGCCGGCACCAAGCTGGACGCGCTGGCCGGCAAGCTCCGCGGCGACGTCGAGGGGGAGGCCCGATGAGCCACGAGACCCTGTCCATCACGCTCTTCGTCGTCTTCGTCGCGGCCACGCTGGTGATCACCGTCTGGGCGAGCCGGCACACCAAGGACGCCACGGACTTCTATGCGGGCGGGCGTTCCTTCACCGGTCTGCAGAACGGCATGGCGATCGGCGGCGACTACATGTCGGCCGCGTCATTCCTCGGCATCGCGGGCCTGATCGCGCTGTACGGCTACGACGGCTTCCTCTACTCCATCGGCTTCCTGGTCGCCTGGCTGGTCGCGCTACTGCTCGTCGCCGAGCTGATGCGCAACTCCGGCAGGTACACGATGGCCGACGTGCTGGCGTTCCGGATGAGCCCCCGGCCCGTCCGCACGGCCGCGGGTGTCTCCACCATCACGGTGTCGATCTTCTACCTGCTCGCCCAGATGGTCGGCGCGGGCGCACTCGTGTCCCTGCTGTTCGGCTTCACCAGCGAGTTCGCCAAGGCTGCCACGATCGTGCTGGTCGGCGTACTGATGATCGTCTATGTCGTCGTCGGCGGCATGAAGGGCACCACCTGGGTGCAGATCGTCAAGGCCGTCCTGCTCATGACCGGCGTCACCCTGATGACCGTGCTGGTGCTGGGCAAGTTCGGCTTCAACATCTCCACGCTGCTGCGCGACGCCGCGGCGCAGAGCGGCAAGGGAGAGGCGTTCCTGCAGCCCGGCCAGCGCTACGCCACCGCGGCACAGGGGCTCAGCGGCAAGCTGGACCTCATCAGCCTGGGGCTGGCGCTGGTCCTGGGCACGGCGGGCCTGCCGCACATCCTGATCCGCTTCTACACCGTCCCAACCTCCAAGGACGCCCGCAAGTCGGTCCTGTGGGGCATCGGCATCATCGGAGTCTTCTACCTGTTCACGCTGGTGCTCGGCTTCGGCGCGGCGGCACTGGTCGGCAGCAAGGAGATCGCCAAGGCCAATCCGGCGGGCAACACGGCGGCCCCGCAGCTGGCCCAGAAGATCGGAGAGCTCGTCTTCGGGGACGTCGGTGGCACGATCCTGCTGGCGGTGATCGCCGCGGTGGCATTCGCCACGATCCTCGCCGTCGTGGCCGGGCTCACGCTCGCGTCGTCGTCCTCGTTCTCCCACGACCTCTACGCCCACGTGTTCAAGCGGGGGACCGCGACCGAGAAGGAGGAGGTGATGGTCGCGCGGATCGCCGCGTTCGTGATCGGTGCGGTGGCGATCGTGCTGGGCATCTTCGCGCAGAAGCTCAACGTGGCCTTCCTCGTGGCCCTGGCGTTCGCGGTCGCCGCCTCGGGCAACCTGCCGGCCATCCTCTACAGCCTCTTCTGGAAGCGCTTCAACACCGCGGGCGCCGTCTCCGCGATCTACGGTGGCCTGGGCTCCGCCGTCGTCCTGGTGTTCTTCTCCCCGGTGGTCTCGGGCGGGCCCAAGGCACTGTTCACCGGTGTGGACTTCGCCTTCTTCCCGCTGGAGAACCCGGGGATCGTCTCGATTCCGTTCGGCTTCCTGTGCGGCTGGCTCGGCGCGGTGCTGAGCAAGGAGCACAACTCCGGGAAGTTCGCGGAGATCGAGGTCCGGTCGCTCACCGGCGCGCACGCCGAAGGCGCCGTCCAGCACTGATACCCGCCTCCGCGGGCCGGGATCGGCATCGGGGCTCCCGCAGGGCTCCCCCCTCCCGCCCCACCGGCCGGCCGCGTTAACCCGCGGCCGGCCGGTCCTCCTCCGAGGAGCCCGCACCCGGGGCGCTTCCTCGATCCTCGTGCCGTCCGCCCGCTGCGGGACCACCTCGCGGCGTCGATAGGCTGGCCGGAAATGACCCAGGACGGATTTCGCAGGTTTCGGACGCGGGAGGCTCGCCGGTGATCGACGGCCTCGCGACGGTGCTCATCATGGTCTCCCTCGTCGCGGCGGCCTGGACGTTCGTCCCCGCCGCCCGGAACCGGCCCATCGGCCGGTCCCAGCTGTGGGCCCTCGTGATGGTGGAGCTCGGGCTCCTCGCGCAGGCCGTCATGGCGATCGTCAAGCTCGCCGGGGGAGAGCGGCCCCAGGAGCTCGCCATCTTCGTCGGCTACCTGGCCGGCTCGCTCGTCATCGTGCTGGTCGGAGGGTTCCTGGGGCTCGCCGAGCGCACCCGCTGGGGAGCCGTCGTGGCGGGGGTGGCGTGTCTCGTCGTGCCCGTGGTCGTCCTCCGGATGCAGCAGGTCTGGGAGGGCACCGGTGCCTGAGCGGGCCCCGCGGCCGACCTGGGCCGGACCGGGACGCGTGCTCGTCCTCGTCTACGTCGTCTTCACCCTGGCCGCCGGGGCACGGTCCGGAGTCCAGATCGCCACCAGGTGGCACGAGGCCCCGCTCGCCTACGCGCTGTCCGCGGTCGCCGCGCTCATCTACCTCGCGGCGACGGCCGGGCTCGCGGGCGGCCGTCGCCGCCTCGCCATGGCCTCCTGTGCCGCGGAGCTCGCCGGGGTGCTCCTGATCGGAACCTTCAGCCTCGTGGACCCGGCCGCGTTCCCCGACGCGACCGTGTGGTCGCACTACGGCAGTGGTTACGGTTTCATACCTTTGCTCCTGCCCATGGCCGGTCTTGCCTGGCTACGCCGGACCGCTTCTGTGACCATGGAGTCTCAGTATTGACCCTTGGGACATACCGTGACATTTTCACGGTGACATTCCGAACTTTGTTCGAAATATCGAACGGCGGAGGGCTCCGTGCGGCGCATCGTCTTGATCATGGTGATGTGTTCGGCGCTGCTCCTCCTTCCGGATCTGGCGCGTCCCATGGCCGCGGTGGCCGCCACGCCCGTGGCGCACTGGAAGTTCGACGAGGGCCAGGGCACCGTGGCCGCCGACGACTCGGGCAACGAGCACGACGCCGTCCTCACGGGCGGTGCGTCCTGGGGACCCGGGCGGGACCGGACACTCGGGGTGACGGTCAACGGGGCGGGGGCCTTCGCGGACGCCGGGGCACCCGTCATCGACACCACGCGCAGCTTCACGGTCATGGCCTGGGTGCGTTTCGACGCCGCGACCGGCTTCCACACCATCATGAGCGTCGACGGGGACCGGGTCGGCGGCTTCTACCTGCAGTCCCGCGGTGACGACGGCAGGTTCGCCTTCACCCGGTCGACCTCCGACAGCACCACGGCCACCGATGTGCGGGCCGAGGCCTCCGCCGGCCCGCAGCCGGGGACCTGGTATCACCTGGCGGGTGTCTATGACGCCGCCGCCCGCGAGATCAGCCTGTACGTCAACGGCCAGCACCAGCAGACGGTCGCGTTCACGACACCCTGGCGGGCGAACGGCCACCTCACCATCGGTCGCGGTCAGTGGGCCGGCGCTCCGGCGGATCACGTGGACGGCACGATCGATGACGTCCGCGTCTACCAGACCGCGTTGACGGCCGGGACGCTGGAGGGATTCGCCGACCCCCCCGCGCTGACCGTCGACGCCTCGGCGCACGGTCCGGCTCTCCACAAGGAGGCCTATGGGCTCTCACCGGAGGAGATGAGCCACTCCGGCGACGGCGGCCTCTACGCCGAGCTCGTCCGCAACCGGACGTTCAGGGAGAGCGACGCCTCGCCCGCGCACTGGACCGCCGTGACCGGGGGAGACGCCCGCGGTTCCATCGCGCTCGACCGGGCTCTGGGCCCGAGCGCCGCGATCGGCCGGTCCCTCAGGGTCGGCCTGGACCGGCTCGGCCCGGGCGGACGGGTGGGGGCGGCCAACGAGGGCTACTGGGGCGTGGCGCTGAAGCCTCGCACCACCTACAAGGCGAGCCTGCACGCCATGGTGACGTCCGGCTTCACCGGCCGCGTCGTCGTGTCGCTCGAGGGGGCCGGCGGACGGGTCGTGGCCCGGGCCGTGGTGCCCGGCGTCACTCGCGACCGGTGGGAACGCCATCAGGTGAGCCTGACCACGCCGGCGGTGGTGCCGGCCGGCAGCGCCACCAGGATCGTCGTGGCCGCCGAATCGCCCTGCCGGCGGGGCTGCCGCGCCATGTCCGGAGAGGCGCTCTGGCTGTCGACGGTCTCGCTCTTCCCACCGACCTACAAAGGCCACGGCCTGCGCACGGACGTCATGCGAAGGCTCGCCGCGCTCCGCCCGGGACTGCTGCGGGTGCCCGGCGGCGACCACCTCGAGGGCGACACATCCGGGACGCGCTTCACCTGGAAGGACACCATCGGTCCTGTCTGGGAGCGCCCGGGACACCACGACGGCGCGTCGGGGGACTGGTCGACCGATGGGCTCGGACTCCTCGAATATCTCCGGATGGCCGAGGACCTGGGCGCCGAACCCGTGCTCGGCGTCTACGCCGGATACTCCTTGAAGGGGACCCATGTCCCTGCCGGAGAGCTGGACCCGTACATCCAGGACGCGCTCGATGAGATCGAATACGCCACCGGGCCCGTGACCTCGTCCTGGGGGGCGAAGCGGGCCGCGGACGGGCACCCTGAGCCCTTCCGGATCCGCTATGTCGAGGTGGGCGACGAGGACTGGTTCGACCGCTCGGGGAGCTACGAGCGGCGCTACGCCACGTTCTACGACACCATCAAGCAGAGGTACCCGAGGTTGAAGGTCGTCGCCTCCACGTGGGTGAACAGCCGGCCGGCGGACGTGATCGACGACCATTACGAGAACTCCCCGTCGTGGTTCGCCGGCAATGCCGGCCGCTACGACGCCGCGGACCGCTCAGGACCGAAGGTCCTGGTCGGTGAGTACGGCGCGCTGGACGGAAGTCCGACGGGCACGCTGGCCGCGGGCCTGGGAGAGGCGGGATTCCTGACCGGGCTGGAACGCAACGCCGATGTGGTCCTCGGATCGATGTACGCGTCCCTCATCGTGAACGAGAACGCGCCGAACCGGCGGACGAACCTCATCGGCCTCGACGCCGCGACGTCGTACGGTTCACCGTCCTATCAGGTACAGCGCATGTTCGCCGAGCACCGCGGTGACCACGTGGTCACGAGCGTGCTCTCGGGTGGCGATCCGGGACTCCGCACGGTCGCCACCCGGGACGGCCGCAAGGTCCACGTCAAGGTCGTGAACATGTCCCCGATCCCGCAGCGGCTGACGGTCGAGGTGGCCGGAGGGGGACCGGTCGCCCGGGCCGGCACGGCCACCGTGCTCGCGGGTGATCCGGCTCTGCGCAACACCCTCACCGAGCCCGAGCTCATCAGCCCGCGCGTGGAGGCGCTGGACGGTCTCGGCCCGCGGTTCGAGCGCACCTTCCCGGCATACTCCTTCACGATCCTGACGCTGACCGTCGGGCACTGACCGTCACCCGGGCCGGCGGGTGCCATGGTGGTGGTCGGGCACACTGGTCAGGTGCACCGTGAACTGATGGACCTGCCGGTCCTGCATGTCGTCCCGCGGCTGCACGCCGCCCTGAAGGAGCATGGGACGGCCGTGCTGGCCGCGCCGCCCGGCACGGGCAAGACGACGCTGGTGCCACTCGCGCTCGCGGGGCTGCTGCCGGACATCACCGGCGGGCCGGACCGGCCGAGCCGGGTCATCGTCGCGGAACCGCGGCGGCTCGCGGCCCGGGCCGCCGCGCGCCGGATGGCCTGGCTGCTCGGCGAGCGGGTGGGGGAGCGGGTCGGCTTCACCGTCCGGGGAGAGCGCAGGCCGGGCTCGCTCATCGAGGTGGTCACGACCGGCGTGCTGCTCCAGCGGCTCCAGTACGAGCCGGAGCTGGACGGGGTCGGAGCCGTGGTCCTCGACGAGTGCCACGAGCGCCATCTGGACGCCGACACGGCGATGGCGTTCCTGCTCGACGTGCGCGAGGCGCTGCGGCCCGACCTGCGGCTGGTCGCGGCCTCCGCCACAGCGGACACCGGCCCCTGGGCCGAGTTGCTCGGCTCGGGCCGGTCCGCCCCGGCGCCCGTCGTGGAGGCCGAGGGCGTCCTGCATCCCGTCGAGGTCGTCTGGACACCGCCCGCCCGCCCCACGCGCCCCCCGCACGGGATGCGGGTCGATCCCGGGCTGCTGGACCACGTGGCCGCTACCGTACGGAGGGCGCTGGCCGAGCGCGCCGGGGACGTGCTGTGCTTCCTGCCCGGCGTGGGCGAGATCGCCAAGGTGGCCGCTCTGGTCTCCGGGGCCGCCCGGGAGTCCGGGGCCGAGGTGCTTCAGGTCCACGGCCAGGCCGCCGCCGATGTACAGGACGCGGTGCTGAGGCCGGGGGAGCGGCGCCGGATCGTGCTGGCCACCTCGGTCGCCGAGTCGAGCCTGACCGTTCCGGGCGTGCGGGTCGTCGTCGACTCCGGGCTGGCCCGTGAACCGCGCGTGGACCATGCCCGCGGGCTCAGCGCGCTGACGACCGTACGGGCGTCCCGGGCGGCGGCGCGGCAGCGGGCGGGCCGTTCCGGGCGGGAGGCCCCGGGGACGGTCTACCGCTGCTGGAGCGAGGCCGAGCACACGCGCCTGCCCGACCGGCCACGCCCGGAGATCGCACTCGCCGACCTGACCGGCTTCGCCCTCCGGGCAGCCTGCTGGGGCGCCCCGGACGCGACCGGGCTGGCGCTGCTCGACGCTCCACCCGCCGCCGCGATGGCGGCGGCGGGCGAGACGCTGCGGGCGCTCGGCGCGGTGGACGCCGGCGGCCGGGCCACCACGCGGGGGCGCCGGATGGCCCGGGTCGGAGTGCATCCGCGGCTGGCCCGCGCGCTTCTGGACGGTGCCGAGCAGGTCGGGACCCGCCCCGCGGCGGAGGTCGTGGCCCTGTTGTCGGAGCCGCTGCCGCGGGAGGCGGGCGACGACCTGACCGCGATCTGGCGGGCCGTACGCCGGGGCGGCACCGGGCCGGCCGCCCGCTGGCGGGAGGAGGCCCGCCGCCTCACCGCCGCCCTGTCCGCCGGCCTCCCCGGCCCGGAGCACCGTGATCTCGCGGCTGTTCGCCGGCCGGACGGCCGGACGGCCACGAGATCACGCCTGACCGGAGATGACGCCGTGGCCGGGCTGGTGGTGGCACTGGCCTTCCCGGAGCGGGTGGCGCGCGCCCGGCCCGGCTCGGGGCACCTCATGGTGTCGGGCACCGGCGCGGACCCCGCCCCCGGGTCCGGACTCGCCTCGGCCCCCTGGCTGGCCGTCGCGGTCGCGGACCGGCCCGCCGGCTCTCCCTCGGCCCGGATCCGCCAGGCCGTCGTCATCGACGAGGACATCGCCCGGCGTGCGGCGGCCCCGTTCCTGACCTCCGCCGAGGAGGTCCGCTGGGCCGCCGGCGACGTCACCGCCCGGCGGGTCGAGCGGCTCGGCGCCGTCGAACTGTCCGTCGTGCCGCTGCGCGATCCCGACCCGGCGCTCGTCACGGACGCGCTCCTCGACGGCCTCCGCAGGGAGGGGCCGTCCCTGCTGACCTGGAGCCGGGACGCCATCGCGCTGCGCGACCGGCTGGCCTTCTGCCATCGGGTTCTCGGCGAGCCGTGGCCGGCCGTGGACGACGCCGCCTTGCTCGAACGCGCGGAACAGTGGCTGCCGCTGGCCCGAGCCCGGCGCCGGGCGGATCTGGCCCGGATCGACCTCACGGCGGCGCTGCGCCGGCTGCTGCCGTGGGAGTGCGCCGCACGGCTCGACGAGCTCGCGCCCGAGCGGGTCACCGTGCCGACCGGCTCGCGGATCCGGGTGGACTACTCCGGTGAGCAGCCCGTGCTGGCCGTGAAGCTGCAGGAGCTGTTCGGCTGGCAGGCCGCGCCCCGGCTGGCCGGCGGGCGGGTGCCGCTGGTGGTCCACCTGCTCTCCCCGGCCGGCCGGCCCGCCGCGATCACGGCGGACCTGGCCTCGTTCTGGCGGGAGGGCTACCGGAGCGTAAGGGCCGAGCTGCGCGGCCGCTATCCGCGCCATCCGTGGCCGGAGGACCCGGCGGCCGCGTCACCGACCCGGCGCGCCAACACCCGCCGGCCCTGAGCCCCACGCCTCCTACCTGGGGAAGGCTCCGGCGATGGGCCGATTTGACGTGGAGCGCACTCGAAGGTCCAAGCTGGACGGCATGGATGAGGGGCTGACCATCGCCGAGGCCTCGGCCCGCAGCGGGCTGAGCGCCCATACCCTGCGCTACTACGAGCGGGCGGATCTGCTGCTGGAGCCGCCACCGCGCACCAGCAGCGGGCACCGCCGCTACACCGAACGGGATCTCGACTGGCTTCGGCTGCTGTCCAGGCTGCGCGCCACGGGAATGCCGATCGCCGAGGTCGCGCGGTATGCCCGGCTGGCCCGGGCCGGCGCGCGGACGGCCGCCCAGCGCAGGGAGCTCCTGCTCGCCCACCGTGCCCAGGTGGCCGCCCGCATCGCGCAGCTGCACGAGGATCTGGCCCTCATCGACGACAAGATCACCATCTATGACGAGCTCCAGGAGCGAAACACATGAGACAGCGCACCCTCGGCACCCTGCCGGCCTCCGAGCTCGGGCTCGGCTGCATGGGCATGAGCGAGTTCTACGGTCAGGGCGATGACACCGAGTCGATCGCGACCATCCACCGGGCCCTCGACCTGGGGATCACGCTGCTGGACACGGCGGATATGTACGGGCCGTTCACCAACGAGGAGCTCGTCGGCAGGGCCATCGCGGGACGCCGGGACGAGGTCGTGCTCGCGACCAAGTTCGGCATCGAGCGGACCCCGGACGGCGGCCGCGGCGTCAACGGCCGCCCGGACTACGTCCGCGCGTGCTGCGAGGCTTCGCTGCGGCGGCTCGGCGTCGAGCACATCGACCTCTACTACCAGCACCGGGTCGACCCGGACGTGCCGGTAGAGGAGACGTGGGGGGCGCTCGCCGAGCTCGTGGAGGCGGGGAAGGTCCGCCACCTGGGCATCTCCGAGGCCGCGCCGGAGACGATCCGCCGGGCCCACGCCGTCCACCCCGTCACCGCCGGACAGTACGAATACTCCTTGTTCACTCGCGATCCCGAGGACGGGGTGCTGGCCACGCTGCGCGAGCTCGGCGCCGGGCTGGTCGCCTACAGCCCGCTGGGCCGGGGCATCCTCACCGGCGCCATCACGAGCGCGGATCGGTTCGCCGACGACGACTTCCGCCGGACCAACCCGCGCTTCCAGGGCGAGAACCTCGATCACAACCTCGCGCTGGTAGCGAAGGTCCGCGAGCTCGCCGAGGCCAAGGGGACCACGCCGGCCCGGCTGGCGATCGCCTGGGTGCTCGCCCAGGGCGACGACGTCGTCCCCATCGCGGGCACCAAGCGGCGCACGTACCTCGACGAGAACGCGGGCGCCGTGGAGGTGGAGCTCACGGCCGGCGAGCTGAAGGCCATCGACGAGCTGGCCCCCCGGTCGGCCGTCGCCGGTGAGCGCTACGCCGCCGACCGGATGTCGGGTCTCAACCGCTGACCCTTCGGTACTGACCTCGACCCGATCCCGTACGCCCGGACGGCAGGGATCGCCCGGATCACGATGATCCCGGCGGACCGCCGTCCGGGCGTCGTGCGTTCGGCCCACCTTCAGCCCACCGCGCGAGATCGCTTGCCCAACGAGAGATGCGCATCACGCAAAATGACAGCAACACGATTCTTGCAGAGACGGCAAGTTCGTTATGCTGGCGGCATGACCGTTGAGGTGGGCCTCAGGGAGCGCAAGAAGGCCGCCACGCGCGCGGCGCTCAGCGCGGCGGCGATGCGCCTGACGATCGAGCACGGGGTCGAGGCGGTGACGGCCGAGGCGATCGCCGCGGCGGCCGACGTCTCACCGCGTACGTTCCACAACTACTTCTCCTGCAAGGAGGAGGCGATCGTCTCGCCGCTGTTCGAGCGAGGGCGCGAGGTGGGCGAGACGCTGCGCGCGCGACCCGCCGGCGAGCCGATCTGGGACGCGCTCGAACAGGCCGTGATGCCGTTCCTCCTCGGCTCCGAGGTGCCACTGGAGGACATCGTCGCGCTGGTGCGCCGGCTCAAGGCCAGCCCGGCTCTGGTGGCGCACGAGATGTGCGGCTTCGCGGACATCGAGCGGGAGCTGGTCCAGGTCATCGCCGACCGTACCGGCACCGAGGCCCAACGCGATCTCTATCCGCATCTGCTCGCGGCCACCGTGGGCGTCGCCATGCGGACCGCACTCGAGCTGTGGGCCCAGTGCGGGATCGACGCCGAGCCCGCCGACCTGGTCCGGGAGGCGTTCGCGCAGATGCGGGCCGGCCTGCCCGCCCCGGACCGTGAACGGTCCTCACCCGACTGAGCCGCCGCCGGGGGAGTCTCCGGCGTCCAGATCCCGAGCCGCCGACGCGGCGGCGACATCCCCAGCCAGACATTTCACCCCAGCCCGATGGCCCAGGAGGCCGTCAGGGCGGTTCCGCACGCCTGTCCGCGGGACCTCATCCGACCGCCGGCCCCTGCGCCGACGACCACGACGGGAGCCTTCGATGGCTACTCTGCTCTACCGGCTCGGCCGGTTGTCCTTCAGGCGGCGAAGACTCGTCGCCACGATCTGGGTCGGGCTGCTGGTGCTGTTCGGCGTCGGTGCCGCCACCCTGTCCGGTCCGACCTCGGCGTCGTTCTCCATGCCCGGCACCGAGTCACAGAAGGCCATCGACCTTCTCAAGGGCCGGTTCCCGGAGGCGGCGGCCGGCGGTGCCACGGCCCGCATGGTCTTCGGCTCACCCGATGGCCGGACGCTCACCGACCCGGCCCGCAAGGCCGCGGTCGAGCAGGTCGTCGGCAGGCTCAGAGCCGCCCCCCAGGTGGCCGGAGTGGTGGACCCGTACCAGTCCAGGAGCGTGTCGCCCGACGGCAGGGTCGCCTACGCCCAGGTGGTCTACAAGGTTTCGCCCATCGAGCTGACGGACGCCGCCAGGAACGCGCTCACGGAGGCCGCCGACTCGGGGCGCCGGGCCGGCCTGACGGTGGAGATAGGGGGCGACGCGCTGGTCGCGATCCCCAAGCAGAGCGCCACTGAGATCATCGGCGTGGCCGTCGCGGCCGTCGTCCTCATCATCACGTTCGGCTCACTGATCGCCGCCGGGCTGCCGCTGCTGACCGCCATTCTCGGGATCGCGATCGGCATGTCCGCCATCACGGCCGCCACCGGGTTCATCGAGCTGAGCTCCACCACGTCCACCCTCGCCCTCATGCTGGGCCTGGCCGTCGCCATCGACTACGCGTTGTTCATCGTCTCCCGCTACCGGCACGAACTCATCGTCGGCGGGGACGAGGAGGAGGCGGCCGGCCGCGCGGTCGGCACCGCCGGTTCGGCGGTGGTGTTCGCCGGGCTCACCGTCGTCATCGCCCTCGCGGGCCTGGCCGTCGTGGGGATCCCGATCCTGACCGAGATGGGGCTCGCCGCCGCGCTGACCGTCGTCATCGCCGTCCTGATCGCGCTCACCCTGCTGCCCGCGCTTCTCGGTTTCACCGGGAAGCGCGTCCTCGGCGGACGCATCCCGGGGCTGCGTGCCCGCTCCCCGGAGGCCGGCGGCGGCCGGCCCTCGCTGGGGGAGCGGTGGGCCCGGTTCGTCACCGGGCACCCGCTCCCGGTGCTGCTCGTCGCCGTCCTCGGGCTCGGCGTCGTGGCGCTCCCCGCGCTCGGCCTGCGGCTCGGCCTGCCGGACGACAGCGTCGCCGCCCCCGCCAGCACCCAGCGCAAGGCCTATGACCTGCTGGCCCAGGGGTTCGGCCCGGGCTTCAACGGCCCGCTCACGGTCGTGGTCGACGCCAAGGGCAGCGCGGACCCGAAGGCCGCCGCCAAGCGGGTCGGCGACACCGTCAGGCGTCTGCCCGGCGTGGCCGTGGTCTCGCCCGCGCAGTTCAACCGGGCGGGTGACACCGCGCTGCTGTCGGCCGTGCCCAAGAGCGCGCCGAGCAGCCAGGCGACCGAGCGGTTGGTCTCGGCGATCCGGCACCGGGCCGAGGGCGGTATGGGCGGCCCCGGCGCCCGGGTGGTCGTGACCGGGCAGACCGCCATGGGCATCGACGTCTCGGCCAAGCTCGGGGGTGCGATGCCGCCCTACCTCGCGCTCGTGGTGGGCCTGGCCTTCATCCTCCTCATGCTCGTGTTCCGCTCGGTCCTCGTGCCGCTCAAGGCCACGCTCGGGTTCCTGCTCACCGTGGCCGCGACCTTCGGCGCCGTCGTGGCCGTGTTCCAGTGGGGCTGGTTCGGCTCGCTGCTCGGGGTGGAGCAGACCGGTCCCATCATCAGCATGCTGCCGATCTTCCTGATCGGCGTGGTGTTCGGCCTGGCCATGGACTACCAGGTCTTCCTGGTGACGCGGATGCGTGAGGAGCACGTCCACGGTGCCGGGCCCACCGAGGCCGTGGTGACGGGCTTCCGGCACGGAGCACGCGTCGTCAGCGCCGCCGCGATCATCATGGTCAGCGTGTTCGCCGGGTTCATCTTCTCGGGCGAGGCGATGATCAAGACCATGGGCTTCGCGCTCGCGGCCGGCGTCGCCGTCGACGCGTTCGTGGTCCGCATGGCCATCGTGCCCGCGGTCATGGCACTGCTCGGCCGCGGCGCCTGGTGGCTGCCCCGATGGCTCGACCGGATCCTGCCGAACGTCGACGTCGAGGGCGAGAAGCTCTTCAGGATGCTCGACGACGACAGCCGTACCCAGGACGACCGCGCTCTGGAACGGACCGGCGTCTGAACCCGGCGCCGGCTGTGGCCGGCGCATCCGCTCGTGACCGTCGTGGTGGTGGTCGGCACCGCCGACCACCACTGGGCGGACGGATCGTCGCCGGCGCGCCGCTGGCGGTGATCTTGTCGGTGCTCCGTCCGGTCCCGGTCGCGCCCGATCCGATGGCGGGGTGCCATTGACCGATCACTGGCGAGAGCTTACTTTGGGGCTGTTCGGAAAGCGCTTTCTCACGTTGTCATCACGTTGTCAGCCGCGTTCTCACCGTGTTCTCACTGTGTCCCCGCCGACCCCCATCGGGAGCGCCATGAGTCCCCTGCTCCGCAGATCCCTCTCTCCGTTCATCGCCGTCGCCGTGCTGCTGGCCCTCGTGCTCGCGTTCGGGGTGGCCCCCACGCCCGCGCGCGCCGCGGCACAGCCGTACCGGGTCCTCGTCTTCTCCAAGGTGACGAACTTCCACCACGACTCGATCCCGGCCGGGATCGCGGCGATCGAGAAACTCGGCGCCGAGAACGGCTTCGACGTGGAGGCCACCGATGACGCGGCGGCCTTCACCGACGACAACCTCGCCCGCTTCAAGGCGATCGTCTTCAACAACACCAACTCCACCCCGGAGAAGGGCGACCTCCTCAACGCCGGCCAGCGGGCCGCGCTGCAGAAGTTCGTCCGGGGAGGCGGCGGCTGGATCGGTCTGCACGCCGCGTCCGGCAGCGAGCGCGACTGGCCGTGGTACGAGGGCCTGGTCGGCGCGATCTTCGACCACCATCCGGCCGTCCAGACCGGCCGGGTCAAGGTCCTCGACCACGTCCATCCCTCGACCAGGGATCTGCCGGATCTCTGGGAGCGGACCGACGAGTGGTACCAGTTCCGGACCAACCCCACCGGCAAGGTGCACACGCTCGCCCAGATCAAGATGCGCGACGGGATCGACGGTCTCGGCACGGGAGTCGACCATCCGATCGCCTGGTGCCAGAAGTACGACGGCGGAAGGTCGTGGTACACCGCGCTCGGCCACGCGAGCTCGGCCTACTCCGACCCGTCGTTCCTGAAGCACGTGCTCGGCGGGATCCAGTGGGCCGCCGGAGCCGTCGCCGGGGACTGCTCGGCCACCCGGACCGGCGACTTCCAGCGGGTGCCGCTCGTCACCGCCGGCCTGGCCGACCCCTTCGAGCTCGCGGTCGCGCCGGACCGCCGGGTCTTCTTCATCCAGCGCACCGGACAGCTCAAGGTCGTCCACCAGGACTCCCTCAAGGTCTCCACCGCCCTGGACCTCGGCTACTCCTCCGACATGACCAGCCAGTCCGACGGGCTGCTCGGCCTCGCCCTCGACCCGAAGTTCGCCGAGAACCACTGGGTCTATCTGCTCAACTCCGACAAGACCGAGAAACAGATCAACCTGTCCCGGTTCACGGTGTCCGGCGACAAGGCCGACCCGGCCTCGGAGAAGCGGCTGCTCACCTTCCCGACGTGGCGGGGTGAGGGCCGGGCCAACTCGCACATGGCAGGCTCGATCACCTTCGACGCCAAGGGCGACCTCTACGTCGCCACCGGGGACAACACCGACCCGTTCGCCTCCGACGGGTTCGCCCCGACCGACGAGCGCCCGGGGCGCCGGGCCTGGGACGCGCAGGGTACGGCCGGCAACACCAACGACCTGCGCGGCAAGGTCCTGCGGGTCACCCCGCAGGCCGACGGCACCTACAAGGTGCCGGGCGGCAACCTGTTCGCTCCGGGCACGGCCAGGACCCGGCCGGAGATCTACGCCATGGGCCTGCGCAACCCGTTCCGGATCACCACCGACCCGCTCAGCGGGGCTCTGCTCGTGGGCGACTACGGCCCGGACGCACGCCAGGCCAAGGCCGACCGCGGCCCCGAGGGGACGGTCGAGTTCGACCGCGTCACCAAGGCCGGCAACTACGGCTGGCCGTACTGCGTCGGCGACAACACCCCGTTCAACGACTACGACTTCGCCACCCAGACCTCGGGACCGAAGTTCGACTGCGCGGCGCCGGTCAACGACTCGCCCAACAACACCGGTCTGCGGGATCTGCCCCCGGCCCAGCCGGCTCTCGTGTGGTACGCCTACTCGGCCTCACCCGAGTTCCCCGAGCTCGGCACCGGTGGCGGCGGCCCCATGAGCGGCCCCGTCTACGACTACGACCCGGCGAACCCGAGCAAGACCAAGTTCCCGGAGTACTTCGAGGGCAAGTGGCTCACCTTCGAGCTCACCCGCAGGTGGTTCAAGACCTTCTCGATCCAGCGGGAGGACCAGACCTTCATCGACAAGAGGTTCGCACCGGCGCACAAGGGCGACCTCCAGTCGATCAACACCGTGTTCCCGGACATGTCCTGGGTGCAGCCCTTCGAGGCCCACTTCGGTCCGGACGGCTCCCTCTACGTCATCGACTTCGGTGAGGGCAGTGGCACCGGCCGCGGCGGCGGCAACGAGGGCGCGGGGATCTACCGGATCGACTATGTCGCGGACGGCCGGCCTCCGGTCGCCAAGATGTCCGGCAGCCCCGAGTCCGGAGCCGCGCCGCTGACGGTGAAGTTCTCCAGCGCCGGTTCGATGTCGCCCGACGGAGCCCCCATCACCTACGCGTGGGACTTCGACGGAGACGGCACCACCGACTCCACCGAGGCCGATCCGACCCACACCTACACCACGAAGGGACAGTTCAGCGCCCGGCTGACCGTCGAAGGCCCCAAGGACTACACCGGCGTGGCCGTACAGGACATCACGGTCGGCAACACCCGCCCGGTCGTGACCATCGCGGCCCCGCCGGACGGCGGGATGTTCGACTTCGGCGACACCATCCCCTTCACGATCAAGGTGAAGGACGCCGAGGACCGCGGGATCGACTGCACCCGGGTCGTGGTGCAGTCCCAGCTCGGCCACGACAGCCACCTCCACCCGCTGGACAACTACACCGGCTGCGGCGGTGAGATCGTGACCGACCCGGGCGACAGCCATGGGCCCGGGCAGAACCTCTACTACGCCATCAGCGCGCAGTACCAGGACAAGGGCGCCCCCGGTGTGCCGAGCCTGGTCGGATCGACGTCGCTCACCCTGCGCCCCACGTTCCGGGAGGCCGAGCACTTCAACGCCACGGGCGGCGCGCACGGCGGCGCCCAGGTGAGCTCCCGTTCCGGCGCCTCCGGCGGCAGGCGGCTCACCGGGATCCAGAGCGGTGACTGGATCACGCTCGACCCCGCGAACCTGAAGGGGATCGACTCGGTGACCGTCGGCGCGGCCTCCGGCGGGCTCGGCGGAGACGTGGAGTTCCGCGCCGGCTCGCCGACCGGACGGCTGCTCGGCAAGACGACCATTCCCGACACGGGGGGCTGGGACAACGTCGTCTCGCCCACCGCGGGCCTGCGGGAGCTCGGCCGGACGTCCAAGCTGTACGTCGTCTTCACCAACCCCGCCTGGGCGGCCGGCAGGCCGGATCTGCTCGCGCTCGACTGGCTGCACTTCAACGGCCGCGGGGTGCAGAAGAAGTCGGCGGCCAAGGTCCGGGTGAAGGCCACCCCGTCGCGGGGCGCGGCTCCGCTCACGGTGTCGCTGCAGGGGACGGTCCGGCTCGACGCGGGACGTACGGCCAAGACCTACCACTGGAACTTCGGCGACAACTCCACGGCGGACGGCGCGGTGACCGCGAGCCACGCCTATGCCAGGAAGGGGACCTACACCGCCCACCTGACCGTCACCGATGACAAGGGCGACACCACCACGGGCGCCGCCGTCATCAAGGTGAGCTGAATCAAGGTGAGCTGACCGGACCCGACGAAACCCCACCACGGCCGGGATGACGGCCGGCCGGGGCGTGACCCGCCCCGGCCGCCGCTCCCACCGCACACCGATCACACGGAAGAGAGGCGGTCACGCATGGACCGGACATCCGGCGACGCGAGCTCGGGCAACCCGGCGGCTGCGAACAACACCGTCCGGACGGGCCCTGTCCGAACGGGGCCTGTCCGGACTGGGATGGCACGGCGTTCGTTCCTCGGCGCGGCGCTCGGGGCCGCCGCGGCGGCCGGGGTCGCGGGCGCGGCGGCGGCGCCTCCGGCGTACGCCGGGACGGCGGACCAGGCCGGCGGGCGGGGCCATGGACGGCGCATCCCGCGCAGCGCGATCGGCATGCATCTTTACACGATGCGGACCCCGCTGGCGCAGGACTTCGAGGGCACGCTCGAGCAGCTCGCCGCCATCGGCTACGCCACCGTCGGGGTGAGCGGGCGACACGGCCACGACGCCGCACAGATCCGGCGGATGCTCGACGCCACCGGTCTCAAGGCCGTCCTCGAGCACGTCGGCTACGACATCGTCACGGGCAGCGGTCTGCACCAGGCCCTCGACGACGTCCGCACGCTCGGCGGCAAGTGGATCGTCGTCCCGAGCCTGCCGGGATCGATGGCCAGTCTGGAGGGCTACCGTGAGGCCGCCCGGCGGTTCAACGAGGCGGGCCTCGCCGCCCGCCGGGCCGGGCTCAAGCTGCTGTTCCACAACCACGAGCCCGACCACCGGGTCGTGGACGGGCGGATGCTCTACGACGTCCTGCTCAAGGAGACCGATCCCGCGCTCGTCGGTTTCGAGCTGGACCTCTACTGGGCCGTGAAGGGCGGCGGCGACCCGGCGGACTACTTCCGCGAGAACCCGCACCGGTTCCCGGCGCTGCACGTCAAGGACATGGCGCCGGACGGGGACTTCGCCGACGTGGGATCGGGGGTGCTGGACTTCGCGGCCATGTTCCGGGAGGCCCGCCACGGCGGCGTGAAGCAGTGGCTCGTCGAGCACGACCGGCCCGCGGACCCGTTCCAGAGCGCGCGCAACAGCTACACCTACCTCGCGAACCTGCGGTACTGACCGGCGGTGG
>DASYNF010000238.1:0-9538 GCA_036008685.1 Actinomadura sp.
TTCCCGGAGTGGGCGGCGCGCACCCCGCAGGAGCGGGCGGCACTGCTGATCAAGGCGATCGCGCCGCTCGAGGCCGACCGCCCGGCGACGGCGGAGGTCCTCACCCGCGAGAACGGCAAGATCCGGATGGAGTCCTTCATCGACTCCATCGTGTTCGAGCACCGCTTCAACCTGGCGATCGGCCTGACCGACGAGCTGGACCATGTGAGCCGGCTGGCGGGCCCGCCGTACCGGACCGAGGTCTCCTACCTGCCGCTGGGCGTGGTGACGATCATCGTCCCGTTCAACTGGCCGCTGGCGATCCTGGCCGCATCACTCCCCCAGGCACTGCTGGCCGGCAACACCGTGGTGGTGAAGCCTCCGCCCACCGCGCCGCTGGCCACCGTCCGTACGGTGCGGCTCGTGGCGGAGTCACTCCCGCCCGGTGTGCTGAACGTCGTCACCGGCACCGATGCCGAAATCGGTGCCGCGCTGGTCCAGGACGACCGGGTGCGGAAGGTCTGCTTCACCGGGAGTGTCGGCGGCGGCAAGCGGATCATGGCGATGGCGTCCGAGTCCCTGACCCGCGTGGCGCTGGAGCTCGGCGGTAACGACCCGGCGATCGTGCTGGCCGACGCCGACCTCGGCCCGGAGGCGATGCAGCGGCTGTTCACCGGCGCGTTCGACTCCACGGGCCAGATCTGCATGGCCGCCAAGCGGCTCTACGTGCACCGGTCGCGCTACGAGGAGGTGGTCGAGGGCCTGTCCGGGATCCTCGCCACCACCCGCCTCGGCCACGGCCTGGACGAGGGCACCACCATGGGCCCGCTGCACAGCCGGCGCCAGCTGGAGTACGTCCAGGAACTGACCGCGGAGGCCCGGGAATCCGGCGCCGAGGTCCGCGAGTTCGGCGAGCCCGCCGAGGGCGCCGACATCTCCCGCGGCAACTTCCTGCGGCCGTCGCTGGTGCTCGACCCGGCCGACGACGCCCGCGTGGTGGTCGAGGAGCAGTTCGGCCCGACCCTGCCGATCCTGCCCTTCGACGACGAGGACGACGCCGTCGCACGTGCCAACGACACGTGGGCGGGCCTGGCCTCCTCGGTCTGGACGCAGGACCTCGACCACGCCGCCGCCCTGGCCGCACGGCTGCGGACCGGCTACACGTTCGTCAACGCGCACGGGGCCGCCCACCTGGACGAGCGGGCGCCCTTCGGGGGCTTCGACCACAGCGGCATGGGCCGGGAGATGGGCATCGAGGGCGTCCGCGAGTTCATGGACACCCACGCCGTCGGATTCCCCGCCTGACAGCGAGGATGTTCACGAGCGCCCCAGCAGCAGGTCGCGTCGACGGTCGACCGGCTCTCCAGTCGACCGTCCGCGTCACCGGCGCTGGTGACCGCGCGGCCGGGCGGTCGCGCCCCACCGCCATGGCTGCTTCCTCCAGCGGCCACGTGACTGCAACGTTGTGGCCGCCACTGTCCAGGACCGTAGTTCCATCTGTCGCCTATGTGACTGTTGGGGCGTTTCATGCGCGGATGTGGTGATCAGGCGGACGTAGCGGGGGCTGTCCCGGTCGACGTCGGCGGCCTCGAGTCGGCAGGGCATACATTTCTGTCCCGTCGAGGCTTCCTGTCCGCGGTGACCGTGGCGGGCCTGGTCGGTGTGGCGACCTTGGCACCGGTCGACTTCGCCCACGCCTCCGGGACGTCGCCCGAAACGCGGACCGTCACCGGCCATTTCGACATCGGGGTGCCCGACCTCGTGTACCTGCCGGTCAAGGTACCGCGCGGCGTGAGCCAGATCGACGTCGTTTACAGCTACGACAGGCCGTCCGTGCCACCCGGGGTCCGGGGCAACGCTCTCGACATCGGGATCTTCGATGAGCGCGGACACGGGCTCGGCGACGAGGCAGGCTTCCGCGGCTGGTCGGGCGGGTTCCGGAACAGCTTCTCGATCAGCAGATCCGCGGCGACACCTGGCTACCTGCCCGGCCCGGTCAACGCCGGCACCTGGTACATCGTGCTCGGCCCGTACACCGTCGCACCGGCCGGACTCGACTGGAGGGTTGACATCACCCTCACCTACGGCACCCCGGGTCCGGCCTTCACCCCGAACTACCCGCCCACCCGGGCCAAGGGGCGTGGCCGGGCCTGGTACCGCGGCGACTGCCATCTGCACACCGTCTACTCGGACGGCAGACGGTTGCCCTCCGAGGTGGCCACCGGGGCACGGCAGAGCAAGCTCGACTTCATGGTCTCCACCGACCACAACACACCGGCCTCGCATGGCGTATGGGGTCAGTACGCCGGCGATGACCTTCTGATCATGCTCGGCGAAGAGATCACCACCCATAACGGGCACTTCCTTGCCGCGGGTCTGCCGGCAGGCACCTGGATCGACTGGCGCTACCGCGCCCGGGACGGAAAGCTCCCCGGGTTCCTGCGGAAGATCCACAAGTCAGGGGCGATCGCCGTGGTCGCGCACCCCTTCTCCACCTGCATGGCCTGCGGGTGGGCATTCGACTACGCGGGCATGGACGCGGTGGAGGTCTGGAACGGCCCGTGGACGCAGGACGATGAGATGGCGGTCCTGCAGTGGAACAGCATGCTGGGCCGAGCGGCGCACGGTGGCAAGTGGCTGCCGGCCATGGGCAACAGCGACGCGCACCACCCGGGACAGGTGATCGGACTGCCCCAGAACGTGGTCCTCGCCGACGATCTGCGCCGAGCCGCCATCCTCGCCGGGCTGAAGGCCGGACGTACGTGGATCGCGGAGTCCGCCGATGTCGGCCTCGCTTTCACTGTGACCGGTCGCCGCTCTTCAGCCGGCATCGGCGAACGCCTGCCGGCGGCGTCCGACGAGACGGTGACCGCGACGGTGCAGGTGGAAGGAGTGCCGAACGGCACGGTCCGGCTCATCACCGACCAGGGGGAGGCCTTCACCGGGTCACTGCCCGCGAGTGGGAGCGCCACGGTGAGCTGGCGAACCACTCCCGCGGTCTCCACGTACGTGCGCGCGGAGGTCCGCCACCCGGGCACCGGCCCGACGGGTGGGACACCAGGCGCCATGGCCGCGCTCACCAACCCGATCTTTCTAGGGCGGCGGCAGGGCACGCCCGGCGTCGGTGGTCATGGCATCCGGCTTCGCCGCTAACGCCGGCGACGCGCCTGTACGCGCCCGGTCAGGTTCCGTAGACCTCCATCTCCCACAGCGAGTAGCCGTACGGGGTGGCCCGCTGGGTGCCGCAGACCGGCGCGGCGGAGGCGGGGGCCTGGCCGACGGCGAGATACGGCATGACGAGGGCGAGGGCTGCGATCAGCCCTGAGCGGGGGCGGCCAGGACTGCGGGACGAGATCACGGCGTCTCCCAGGAACATCGGCGGGGTGGGTTCGGAGAGCGCTCCCGGAAGCTGGGAGTGCGCCAGCCGAAAGGTGCTGTCAAGGGTCTCGTCAGCTCTTACGAAATGGCGTTCTCGCGTCCCGGTGACCTGCGGGTCGACGGCAGAGAGCCCTCTCTGTAACGGCCCTCTGTCCGCTCTTACCGGCGTGACCGGCGGCGATATCGCCGGGTTGAAGAAAGTGCTCTCTCAATGGACCAATGCAAAATCTCGGTCCGGCCGAGCGAAGGAATCGAATGGCCGTACTGCTCCAAAACTCATCGCGGTGGGCCGACCTGGGGATTCGTAAGGTCGTCTACGCCGCCCTGTGATACTCGCCGAGCACCGATCGCAGGTGCTGGTCGTTGTAGATCAGCATCCGGTCGGTGCACTCGGCCCGTACGGTGGCGAACGCTTACCGCGTCCTTCGCTCTCGAACGTAGGAGATCACGCCGCCGACGAGGATGACAATGAATACTGCCGCGAAGAAGATATGCCATCCATAATGCCGAGAACCCGAACCTGCCGCGAACAGTACTACCAACTGCCCCAGCAAACTGAAGAGCGCGGTGGCTGTCAGCAGTACGAACCCTCGAGTGCTTTGTCTTGGCGGTCTCTGACTCACGTCGGGTCCGAGTGAGCGGTTGTTCAGTAGGAGGAGAAGATTGAATCGAGGGCGAACGGAAGGGACATGGCGCTGATTTCGTAAAGGTTGATGCCAGCACGGTGCTGGCGGCACCAGTGGCGAGCCCAGTGAGACCGGATATGAGCCCCGATCCGACGTTGCCTCCTTCCATCGGCCCGACGCCACCGAAGCGGCGGCGATGCGCCGGCGAGGTTCAGTGCTCTGGAGATCCTCCGCCGGACACCGACGGAGTTCAAGAGCCGTGCCGTCGTGAGCACGGATGCCGTCGCCCAGCGGGCCCAGGTGGCTCAGCGGACGAAGGTCACCTCGGGATAGCGCGGTGACGGGCCGTCCAGGAGATGGTGGTCCCGATGCCGCAGCCGGCGGTCGAAGAACGAGGTCACGTAGGCCCGCACCGCCACCACGGCGCGGACCGGCTCCGTCGTGCCGATGGCGTCCTCAACGACGTTCCGGGGCAGCCCGGCCTGCGGCATGATCGCCGTCAGGTCGGTGTAGGTCTGGTGCTTGGACCCGCGCAAGGTCAGATCGCGGTGCCGGCCGCGGCTGTGCGACCAGAACGCCCCCACGCCGGCTCGGTCGTGTGGTCGTTGCCCTGGCTGCCCATCAGCACGAACGGCCGGCGCAGGCCGTGGGCGGCGACCGGCGCGAGGTTCGTCCCATTCGGTTCGGGGTTGAACTCGAGCGTGCCGTCCATGTCGATGCCCGCCCTGATCCGCCGGTCCTCGTACATGGACTGGGCGGCGGTGAAACCGCCCGCGGAATGGCCGGACATGCCCACCCGGTGGGGGTCGACCACCTCGGACAGCCCGCGCGGCAGTGCGGCGAGCCGGTTCAGCACGAAGCGGGTGTCGCCGACCCGGGCGCGGAGCGTCTTCTCCAGCAGAGCCGGGATGGTGCCGTCGCGCTCGGCCCGCGCGAGCTCCTCGAAGAGCTGGTCGTTGGTCCTGACCGAGCCGTCGGGAACCGGACGCCACGAAGCTCACAGAGGCGTGCCGACACGTCCTGGAGGACCCGGCGTTCCGCTGGAACGCACGCGCGTTCCAGCGGCTGATGCTCGGGCTCCCGGGGATGGACCGGCTCGTCGCCGACCTCACGCTGCACGCGTGACGAAGCTTCCGTCGGCCGCCCCGGATCAGAACCCCCTGATCTGCTGGCGCCGCCTCAGCTCATTGTGTTAGCACCTCTTAGTCGGTGGCGATGATTGGGGACGTCACGCCTGCTCTGTCAGTCACGCTCTCCGGTCGGCTGCCCAGTACCGGCTGCCAGGTGCGGCGTGTGCGTCTTCATCGCTTCAAGCAGCTGTCCCTTCGATGGGTTCACCATCGCCTTTCCGGCCACGGTCACGGTCGGTACGGTCTCGTTCCCGTCCGCGACCGAGCGGACGAACGCCGCCGCCTCGGGATCTCTCCAGATGTTGACCTCGCTGTAGCGCAGCCGCGTGAAGCGCAGGCGCGTGCGCAGCTTCATGCAGTAGGGGCAACCGGGACGCCAGTAGACGACCACGCCCTTGTGGTCTGCGTTCTTGTACGACGTCGTTCGGTCTCGGCGAGGCAGGTTCGTGAGGATCAGCAACGCGAACGCGATGATGAGGACAATGAGCCCGGAAGACATAGGGGAAGTATCTCAAGTCACTCGTGGCCTGGCAGCCCCGGTGTTGGTCATTTCCGACGGCAACGCCGGCCTGATCGCCGCCTGCGACCTGGTCCTGGGGCACTCGCTGCGTCAACGATGTGTGATCCCAAGGCACCCAATGTGCTGTCCAAGGTCTCCGCGACCGACGTCGAGGCGTCCAGCGCCGTCGGCAGCCATATCCGGGCCAAATCACCCATACTGCGCACGGCCGCAAGCCTCCCTGAAATCTCGGCGGTAACGCAGTGAGCCGTCGCTCCTGGCCATCGGCGTGCTGGAAGTGCTGCCTATGCCCACCGGTTTCGAACCAGCGTTGCCGGAAGGCCACGGCCTGAGCTGGGCCCAAAGTTTCCAGCGAATGCGACTGGGCCCAAGCGCCGGCGTGGCCACCGCTTCCTGCGTCTTCCTGCGTCTTTCCTCGAATGGGTTTGTCCGCATGTCACTGGGCACAGTGCGTGGCGAGACGTATATGAGGAGCGGAAATGGTCCGGAGCGGCCAGGCGCACGACCTGTTGGTCAGGACGGCGTCATGACCACCCGCACGTCGGTCATCGGCTGATGATGTCGCAATGGTGAGTCATCCGCATGGAGCCGGAGGATAGAGGAGGCGGAGTTGGTAGCCAGGGACCGGATCGCCGAGCCGTGGGGAACCCGCACGCCCTATGGGCCGGGCGAGCCGTGGCCGGTACGGGTGGACTCCTACCTGGAGGATGGGGTCACCGTTGAGAGCGTCGACCGGTGGGTGCCCACAGCGTCGATTCTGCACTCCAACGGTGACGCGATGGATATCGCCGTGAAGGACGGCAGGATCGTCGGGGTGCGCGGACACGCCGCCGACCGGGTCAACCACGGGCGTCTGGATCCGAAGGATCTGTTCGGCTGGCAGGCCAACGCTTCCACGGACCGGCTGACGCGCCCCCTGATACGTGTGAACGAACGGCTGGTGGAGACCGACTGGGACACGGCGATGAACCGCGTCGTCGAACGGACCGGCGAACTCATGGCCGAACAAGGCCCGTCGGCGATCGGCTTCTACACCACCGGCCAGCTGTTCCTCGAGGAGTACTACACCCTGTCCCTGATCGCCCGGGGCGGTCTGGGTACCAATCATCTCGACGGCAACACCCGCTTGTGCACGGCCACGGCGGCCGCCGCCCTCAAGGAGTCCTTCGCCTGCGATGGCCAGCCCGGCTCCTACACGGACGTCGACCACGCCGACGTCATCGCGCTGTTCGGGCACAACGTGGCCGAGACCCAGACGGTGCTGTGGAGCAGGATCCTGGACCGGTTGGCCGGTCCCCGCCCGCCCGCCATCATCTGCGTGGACCCGAGGCCGACTCCGGTCGCTCGGGCGGCGACCGTCCACCTGGCGCCGAAGCCGGGCACGAACGTGGCGCTGATGAACGGTCTCCTCCACGAGATCATCGCGAATGGCTGGATCGACCGGGACTACCTCAACGCCCACACCCTCGGCTTCGAAGAGCTCGACGAACGACTCCGGGACTACCCACCCGAGCGCGTGGCCACCATCTGTGATGTCCCGGCCGAGCAGATCCGGCAGGCGGCCCGGATACTGGGCGGCGCCGAGCGGCTGCTGTCCACCGTGCTCCAGGGTTTCTACCAGTCGCACCAGGCCACCGCCGCGGCCGTACAGGTCAACAACCTGCACCTGATCCGCGGCATGCTCGGCCGGCCGGGCTGCGGGGTGCTGCAGATGAACGGGCAGCCCACCGCGCAGAACACCCGCGAGTGCGGCGCGGACGGTGACCTTCCGGGATTTCGCAACTGGGCCAACGACGCACACGTCGAGGAACTGGCCGGGCTCTGGAACGTCGAGGCGACGCAGATCCCGCACTACGCCCCGCCCACCCACACCATGCAGATGATGCGCTACGTGGAGGACGGCTCCATTCGCATGCTGTGGGTCAGCGGCACCAACCCCGCGGTCTCTCTCCCGGAACTGCACCGGGTCCGCTCGATCCTCGCCCAGGAACGGCTCTTTCTCGTCGTACAGGATCTGTTCCTCACCGAGACCGCGCGATTGGCCGACGTTGTGCTGCCCGCTGCGACCTGGGGCGAGAAGACCGGTACGTTCACCAACGCCGACCGCACCGTCCACTTGTCCGAGAAGGCCGTCGCTCCGCCCGGGCAGGCCAGGAGCGATCTGGACATCTTCCTGGACTATGCCGCCCGCCTGGACCTGCGGGACAAGGACGGTGGGCCGCTGGTGAAGTGGAAGGATCCGGAGTCGGCGTTCGAGGCGTGGAAGGAGTGCGGCAGAGGCCGCCCGTGCGACTACACCGGGCTGACGTACGCCAAGCTGCGCGAGCGCGGCGGAATCCAATGGCCTTGCAACGACGAACACCCTGACGGCACCGAACGGCTGTACGCCGATGGCCGGTTCTTCAGTGATCCCGGCTACTGCGAGAGCTACGGCCGTGACCTGATCACCGGCGCACCCCTCGAGCCGACCGAATACCGGGCGATGAACCCGACGGGCAAGGCCATCATCAAGGCCGCGGCCTACCTGCCGCCGCACGAGCCGGCCGGCGAAGACCATCCGTTGCTGCTCATCACCGGTCGTACCCTCTACCACTTCCACACTCGGACCAAGACCGGCCGGGCCCCCCAGCTCCAGGCGGCGGCTCCGGACATGTGGATCGAACTGTCCTTGCCGGATGCGGAAGCCGCCGGCATCAGCGAAGGCGACCTGGTCGAGGTGTCCACGCCACGGGGAGCCGTCCGAGCCAGTGCGCGCATCACCGCGATCCGCGACGGCGTGCTGTTCCTGCCATTTCACTACGGCTACTGGGACACCGACGCCGGCCATGAGCCGGACGGAGCTCCCCGCGCCGCCAACGAGCTCACCCTCACCGACTGGGACCCCGCCTCGAAACAGCCCATCTACAAGACCGCCGCAGCCCGGATCCGGCTGATCGGCCCGCGGGACACCCCGGCTTCCGCCCCGACCACGACCGGTTCGTCTCCGCTGGCCGACGACATCCCGCCGACCGCCGGCGGAGCGGCGGCCGAGGCCGACGAGGTACGACCGCCCGCACCCGAAGGAGGCAAGGCGTGAAGATCGGACTTGTCTTCCGCGAGCTCTACCGTGACGAGAACGAGCTCGCCCACCACCTGCTGCTGGTGTCGGAGCGGTACAAGGTCGATCATGAGGTTCACCACCTCGCCCGCGATCTGGCCACATGGTCGCAACGGCACGTCCGCGCCCTGGCCGAGGCTGGCCCGCGCTACGACGTGAAGCTCGACCCCCAACCCGAAGGCGAAGGAACGCTGACCGAGCGGTTGCGCGAGAAGAGCAGCGAACTCCTCGGACGGCGCGGCCAGCACACTCTCCTCATGCTGCGAGATCTACGGAAGATCTACACCGACGCCTCCGGGCTGTCAGCGGATTGGGAGATGCTCGCCCAGGCCGCCCAGGCGACCAAGGACACCGAACTCCTCCGTCTCACCCAGGACTGCCATCCGGACACCCTGCGTCAGATCCGCTGGGCCAACGCCAAACTCAAGGAATCCAGCGCCCAGATCCTCGTGAGCTGAAGAAATGAGAGAGCTGACGGGGCGCGAATCCTGTCGATCGCAGCGAGAAAGGTTCGAAGATTCACTTGCTCACTGGCGTGGTCCCCCAAGAACGACGCCCCCCCTGCGGTGGAGATCAGGCCGCGGCGGGCTCGGGAACCACTGACCGCGCGGGCTGGGGCGCGCGGCGCCAGAACGGGATGGCCAGGATGACGAGGAGGAGGCCGGCGAGGCCGGCGATGGCGAAGGACCAGAGGGTGCCGTAGGTGTCGATGATGGAGCCGGTGATGGGAGCGGAGACGGCCAGCCCCAGGGTGAGGGCGGTGCTGTGCAGCCCCATGGCCTCACCTCGCGCGCCGGCGGGCACCCAC
>DASYNF010000239.1:0-24837 GCA_036008685.1 Actinomadura sp.
AGCACCGGCCGGCACCGGCTCCGCACCCGGGGTCTCGGTCGGCGTCCGGCTCAAGTCCGCCCCCTCCAGGCTCTACCGCTCCGACCACGCCATCCCCACGTCGTCGATCGCCCGTGACCTGCCGGCGGCGACCACGGTCGAACTGCCCGAGGGCACGACCAGCGCTGACATCCTGAGTGTCGAGGCGATCCGGCAGCCGATGGGCGCCGGCGACAACGGCGCCCCGGTGACGGTCACCTCGATCAACCGAGCCTTCTTCCTGGACCGGGCCTACCTTCCCCAGCCCTCCGCTCTGACCTGGGCCGGCTCGGTCGGCCTCACCCCGGCGCAGCCGACCGGCGTCCTCTGGCGCTCCTAGGTCCGGTCTGGCGAACGATCATCCGGGGTGGTGTCGAGCCGGTTCGGTGACCTATGTGGTGTGACATGGTGAGCCGACCGATGCGGCCTGGGCGCAGATCGAGCCGTTGCTGCCGCACTCCGATGGGCGGGGCCGGCGGTGGCGTGATCATCGGCAGGCGATGAACGGGATCTTGTGGCGGTTGCGGACCGGTGCGCCGTGGCGGGACATTCCCGAGCGGTATGGGCCCTGAAGGTGGGTACAAGCGCGCGTGCTGTCGTGGCAGGCACGTGATCTCGGCGGCTGTCCACCAGGTGAGGACTGACTTATCCGCAGGGCGCGTTCGAACATTTCTTCGATTTTTGTCGGTGGGGTTGCTTGGTGTTACGGGTATGCGACGGATCGCTGCCGAGGCGTCTGGGGCTTCCACCGGGGAGTTGGTGGAGGCCGTAGGGGTGATCGCCTTGGAGCCGGCGGGCCGGGAGGCGGCGGAGTCGGCGGTGGCGTGTGTGGATCTCCGGAATCGAACCGTCGCTGCCGACGGACACGCCTCGTCTTTGGCACGGGCGCGGGATCCTCGGCGCGGGATCTTTGGGATCGGATCTTTGGTGCGGGCCCGACCAGTCGCCCTCTCAGCGGGCGCGCCGGACCGCAACAGCCGAGCGTGACCAGCCGCACGTGACGAACCGAGCGTGACCAGCCGAGCATGACCAGCCGCACGTGACCAGCGAGCATTACGGTCGGACACCAAGCCCCCTCGGTGCGAAAGAGGGCATTTCCATGTACCCAGCCGAGGCCGCCTCCCTAAGCTCCGTCCATGCGGGAACGCGGGCGGGTGCCGGTACGGGTGCCCGCGGCGGGCTTGATCCTGTACGGGGAGGACCAGGCGAGCCATGAGGCCTCGCCTCCGTGACGCTCAGCCGGCCGTCGCCGGAAGGCCGATGAGCCGGCCCAGACAGGTCATGTTGTGGTCGAACAGCGGCGCGCGGTCGTTGATCCTGTTGTCGAACTGGCCGAACAGTTCGAAGTTGACGATGCCGAACAGCCCGGTCCAGGCGGTCAGCGCCCGGGCGATGACGTCATCGGGGACCTCCGGCATCACCGCGCCGCGCAGTCTGCCGGCGTCCTCGGCGAACGACCGTGGCGGCGGCGGGCAGATGTCTGGAGGATCCAGTACACCCGCCCGGTGAGCCTCACTGATGATCGTCCCGTACACAAGGGTGTCGCGCATCGCGGGTCCGACCGTGTCCTGCGGCGCCTGGTAGCCGGGGACGGGTGAACCGTAGAGCAGCGCGTACTCGTGCGGATGTGCCAGCGCCCACTCCCTCACCGCGCGGCAGACCGTGAGCCACCGTCCGGTGTAGTCGTCGCGGGCGCAGGCGACCTCGGCCTCCTCGACGGCGGCGCCTATGGCGTTGTACCCGTCGACGATCAGCGCCGTGAGCAGGTCGTCGCGGCTGGGGAAGTACCGGTAGATCGCCGAGGAGACCATCCCCATCTCGCGGGCGACCGCGCGCAGCGACAACCCGGACGCCCCTTCGGTGGCCAGTTGCCTACGGGCGATCTCGGTGATCTCGCGGGTCAGCTCCGCCCGTACTCGTTCCCGGGCCGTACGGCTCGCGCTCATACACCGACGTTAGCAGAGCGGCGAAAAGAAATGAGAGCACCGCTCTTGACGTCCGACAGCCAAAGGCAGAGCATTGCTCTCGATACAGAGCGATGAACTCAAAAAGGAGCCCCGATGTCGACCAAGCTCTTCTACTCCGGCCCGTCTCTCGCGGTGCTGCACGAGGAGTACGCCCGCAACGGCCGGATCGATGCGGCGGCTCAACTGACCAACTCCTCCGATCTCGTCGTCGACGCACCCGTGGGCCGGGTGTGGGAGGTCATCGGCGACCTCCGCACCTGGTCGACGTGGGCCGCACCCGGGTGACCATGCAGGAGTCCCTGGCCGGACCACTGCTGCCGCTGTTCTACTCCTCCGCCACGTTACGGAGCGGCCACGAGGAGTGGCTCACCGCGCTGAAGACCTTCATCGAGGACAACTGACCGCCCGCGGCATGCGCCGCACCGTACGTAAAAGGAGAGAACAGAGATGGGCAAGCACGTCATCATCGGCGCCGGGCAGGTCGGGCACCGGCTCGCAGAGCTCCTCTCGACCCAAGACCACGAGGTGGTCGTCGTCACCCGGTCCGGCTCCGGGCCCGCCGGCGTCACGAGGGTGGCCGCGAGTGCCGCCGACCGCGACCGGCTGACCCAGATCACCAAGGGCGCCGACGCTCTGTACAACTGCATGAACCCGCGCTATCACCGCTGGCCGCAGGACTGGCCGCCGGTCGCGGCATCCCTGCTCGCGACGGCCGAGGCCACCGGCGCGGTCCTCGTCACCCTGGGAAACCTGTACGTGTACGGACCGGCCGACGGGCCGATGACCGAGGACCGGCCGCTCGACGCCACCGGCGTCAAGGGCCGGGTGCGGGCGGCGATGTGGGCCGACATGCTGGCCTCGCACCGGGCGGGGCGCGCCCGGGTCACGGAGCTGCGCGGCTCCGACTACTTCGGGCCCGGCGCCCGGGACCAGTCCTACCTCGGCGACCGGTTCGTGCCGCCACTCCTGACCGGCAAACGGATCATGTTCTTCAGCGACCCGGACATCCCGCACGCCTGGACCTACCTCCCCGACGTGGCGCGGGCCCTGGCCACCGCCGCCGTCGGCGAACGGGCCTGGGGCCGCGCATGGCACATCCCGACGGGGCCGGCCGTGTCGGCGCGGGAGGTCGCCGAACGGCTGCGCGCCCTCGCGGACGCCCCGGCCCCCCGCTTCACCCAGGTGCCGCGCCGGGTCTTCAACGCCTTGGGCGCGGCCTCCCCGATGATGCGGGAGCTGAGAGAGACCCGCCATCAGTTCGACCGGCCGTACGTCCTCGACTCCTCGGCGTTCGAGACGACCTTCGGCGTGACACCCACTCCGCTGGACGCCGCGCTCGAGGCGACGCTCACCTGGTGGCGTCTCCGATCAGCCCGATCGGCCCGATCGGCCGCTTAGTGCATGGGGAAGGCCCGTGAAGCGGTCACTTCTTGGCGCCCCCGGTCGACAGGGCCGCCACGAAGGCCTCCTGCGGGACGTCGACCCGGCCGATCGTCTTCATCCGCTTCTTGCCCTCCTTCTGCTTCTCCAGCAGCTTGCGCTTACGGGAGATGTCACCGCCATAGCACTTGGCGAGCACGTCCTTGCGGATGGCGCGGATGTTCTCGCGGGCGATGATGCGGGCACCGACGGCGGCCTGGATCGGGACCTCGTACTGCTGCCGCGGGATGAGCTCCTTGAGCTTGGCCGTCATCATGAGGCCGTACTCGCGGGACTTCTCCTTGTGGACGATCTGGCTGAAGGCGTCGACCGACTCCCCCTGCAGCAGGATGTCGACCTTGACGAGGTCCGACTCCTCCTCGCCGGTGGGCTCGTAGTCCAGGGAGGCGTAGCCGCGGGTACGGGACTTGAGCTGGTCGAAGAAGTCGAAGATGATCTCGCCGAGCGGGAGGGTGTAGCGGATCTCGATCCGGTCCTCGGACAGGTAGTCCATGCCCTGTAGAACACCCCGGCGCCCCTGGCAGAGCTCCATGATCGCGCCGATGTGATCGCTGGGGGACAGGATCGTCGCCTTGACCATCGGCTCGAAGACCTGGGCGATCTTGCCCTCGGGGAACTCGCTCGGGTTGGTGACGACGCGCTCCTCGGCGGACTCCATCACGACCCGGTAGACGACGTTGGGCGCCGTGGAGATCAGGGAGAGGTTGAACTCGCGCTCGAGCCGCTCCCGGACGATCTCCATGTGCAGCAGGCCGAGGAAGCCGCAGCGGAACCCGAAGCCGAGGGCCACCGAGGTCTCGGGCTCATAGACCAGCGCGGCGTCGTTGAGGCGCAGCTTGTCGAGTGCGTCGCGGAGCTCGGGGTATTCGTCGCCGTCCATCGGATAGAGACCGGAGAAGACCATGGGCCTCGGATGGTCGTACCCACCGAGCGAGGTCGGGGCCGGGCGGGAGGCGATCGTCACGGTGTCACCCACCCGGGCCTGCCGCACGTCCTTGACGCCGGTGATGAGATAGCCGACCTCGCCGACGCCGAGCCCGCCCACGGGCTTGGGCTCGGGGGAGATCACCCCGACCTCGAGGGTGTCGTGGGCCGTGCCCGTCGACATCATCAGGCTCTTCTCGCGCCGGGACAGACGCCCGTCGACCACCCGTACGTAGGTCACCACGCCGCGGTAGGTGTCATAGACCGAGTCGAAGATCAGCGCCCGCGCGGGAGCGTCCGGGTCACCGGTCGGCGCCGGGACGGTCTCGACGATCCTGTTGAGCAGCTCGGGCACGCCCTCACCGGTCTTGCCGGAGACGCGCAGCACGTCCGAGGGGTCGCAGCCGATGATGCCGGCCAGCTCCTCGGCGTACTTGTCCGGCTGGGCCGCGGGAAGGTCGATCTTGTTGAGTACCGGGATGATGTGCAGATCCGCCTCGAGCGCCATATAGAGGTTGGCGAGCGTCTGCGCCTCGATCCCCTGTGCCGCGTCGACCAGCAAGACCGCACCCTCACAGGCGGCCAGGGACCGGGAGACCTCATAGGAGAAGTCGACGTGGCCGGGCGTGTCGATGAGGTTGAGGACATAGGACCTGCCGGCCGGATCCTGCCAGGGCAGCCGCACCGCCTGGCTCTTGATCGTGATGCCGCGCTCACGCTCGATGTCCATCCGGTCGAGGTACTGCGCTCGCATCTGGCGGCCCTCGACCACACCGGTGAGCTGCAGCATCCGGTCGGCAAGCGTCGACTTGCCGTGGTCGATGTGCGCGATGATGGAGAAGTTGCGGATCACCGCGGGATCGGTCTCGTTGGGTGCGGGAGTCGCGGGCACGCGGATCCTTGTACGGTGCGTAGAGTGGAGATCTTGCACTATCCATGGTCGCATGCCGCGCGTGATGCTCTGCGCGGTTACCGCTGAGCCGGCCAGGACGCACGCCGGTTTGGGGCAGGCCGGTTGACTTGATAGACTACCCAATCGCGTGTGGCGCGTTTGTCGTGCCCGAAGCCCGCCGGCGAGGCGGACTGCGCGCCCCATCCCCAACGACTTCCAAATCCGAGGCTTCTTCGTGGCGAATATCAAGTCCCAGATCAAGCGCAACCGGCAGAACGAGAAGGCCCGTCTGCGTAACAAGGC
This sequence comes from Actinomadura sp., assembly GCA_036008685.1. Classification (GTDB taxonomy): domain Bacteria; phylum Actinomycetota; class Actinomycetes; order Streptosporangiales; family Streptosporangiaceae; genus Actinomadura_C. Next base: position 5,545 of record DASYNF010000239.1, read on the forward strand.
CGTCAAGACCGAGCTCAAGTCGGCCGTACGCAAGTTCCGCGAGGCCGCGGACGCCGGCAACCCCGACGAGGCGACCGCAGCGCTGCGGCACGCCTCCCGCAAGCTGGACAAGGCCGTCAGCAAGGGCGTCATCCACAAGAACCAGGCGGCCAACCGCAAGTCGGCGATCGCCAAGCGCGCCGCCGCCCTGTCCGAGTAAGACCCGGGCGTCCGCAACGCCGTGCCCCCATGGGGGCACGGCGTTGTTGTGCTTCCCTCCTCCAGCCGCGCGGAACACGACCGACCGTGCACAGGGAAACGCGCACAAGGAAAGCCGTCCACGGGGAAGGCATGCCGCACGTCGGCCCGCTCTCCCCAGCACCGCCGTGATCTTGCGGTGGTTCGCGCCGACGGCCCACGGCGGCGGCGCCGCGACGGCCACGCACCTGAGCTCAGGATCATGAGAGAACGTCATGGATGAGCGGCGGCTGGTGAAGGTCTCGAAGTTTCTGGCCAAGCACCTGCGGCACCGGCCGGAGCGGATCGGGATCACGCTGGACGAGGGCGGCTGGACCGATGTCGGCGAGTTGCTGGCCGCGTCCGCCAGCCACGGCTTTCCCATCAGCCGCGAAGAGCTGGACCGGACCGTCGCGGACAATCCCAAACGGCGCTTCGCCTTCGACGAGTCCCGGGAGCGGATCCGGGCCAGTCAAGGACATTCGGTGCCGGTCGACCTCCAGCTTCCGGTCGTGGTGCCGCCGGACGTTCTCTATCACGGGACGGTCGAGCGGTCCCTGCCGGCGATCCGGCGCGAGGGCCTGCGGCCCATGGGCCGCCACCACGTCCATCTGTCACCTGATGAGGAAACGGCCCGGCAGGTCGGTGCCCGGCGTGGGCATCCGGTCGTGCTCACCGTCGACGCACGGACGATGGCCGAAGCGGGCCATGAGTTCCGGCTCAGTGCCAACGGCGTATGGCTCGTCGACCGCGTGCCGCCTCGATATCTGCGGTGATCGCGTTCTCCGCCTCCGTCCAGTCCGGGACATGCCGCACCCGGTCCGGTGCCGGCTCCGGCTGGTGGCCGAACAGGTAAAGGCAGGGGACCAGGCCCCGAAGGGCCCGGTGCACGTCCAGCCGGTCGTCGACCATGTGCGTGATCCCGAGGTCGGAGCAGTGTCCGGCCTTGTCCGCCCGTTTCCGGCAGGGTCGAGCGGTAGGGCCGGACCGGGCGGCCGCTGCGTCAGCGGCCGCCGCGTGCCGCCACGATGTCCGCGATGGCCTTCTCGAGGGCATAGGCCGGATCCGCGGCACCGCCTTTGACCTGGGCATCGGTCTCGGCCACGACACAGAGGGCCTGCGCCACGCCGTCGGGAGACCATCCCCGCAGCTGGGTCCGGACCCGATCGACCTTCCACGGCGGCATGCCCAGTTCCTTGGCCAGGCCCGGGCCGCGCAACCCGCGCGGCGCTCCACCGACCTTGGCCAGGGACCGTACGCCCTGGGCGAGCGCACTGGTGATCAGCACCGGTGCGACTCCGGTGGCGAGGGCCCAGCGCAGTCGCTCGAGAGCGTCCGCCAGCCGTCCCTCGACGGTCAGGTCCGCGACGGTGAACCCGCTGACCTCCGCGCGCCCCCGGTGATAACGCGCCACGGCGGTGTCGTCGATGGCCCCCTCCGTGTCGGCCACCAGCTGGCTGGAGGCGCTCGCCAGCTCGCGCAGGTCGTTGCCGACCGCGTCCAGCAGGAGGCGGGCGGCCTCTTCGGTGATCGCGCCGCCGGCCCGGCGAACCTCCGCACGGACGAAACCGATGCGCTCGCCCGGCCTGGTGATCTTGGAGCAGGTGACCTTGCGGGCGCCTAGCTTTCCCATTTTGTCCAGCAGGGCCTTGCCCTTGGCCCCACCGTGGTGGACCAGGACGAGGGTGATGTCGTCCGCCGGGTGAGCGGCATAGTTCGTGATCTCGGCGGCGAGGTCCTTGCCCAGATCCTGGGCCGACCGCAGCACGAGGATCTTTCCTCCTCCGAACAGCGACGGCGAGGTCAGCTCGGGGAGCCTGCCGGGCTCCAGTGTGGCGGGGGTGAGGTCGATGACATCGGCCTCCGGGTCGGCGGCGCGGACGCCTGCCACGACATCGCCGATGGCCCGGTCCACGAGCAACTCCTCGTCACCGACGATCATCGTCATCGCATCTGCTGGCACTCCAGCAGGATGCCACTGTTCCGGTGGTCCACGCGCGGCCGTGACGAGAGCGGGCCATCTGGGGTCACCGGATCGCGTGGCCGAGACGACCTCGCATGCCGAGGAGGACCCGGCTCTGTCCGGCTGACGAGACACATCCGCACGTCTTCGAAACGAGGACCATCCGCCGGTTGTAGCGGCGCGGACATGATCGGCGAGCCTGATCGAAGCCGAGCCGAGCCCTCCGCGCCGAACCGAGCGTCTGTTCAGCCGCACACGTATGATTTGGGCCCGCCGCACCAGCTGATCCGGAATGACCGGGGCGCCCCGCTACGCCACCGACTGATAAACAAAAGATCAATGTCACTGATGAGCGTGAAAGGTGCGCGAGCATGGTTCTCCTCGCGGTTCTGACCGGCGGTATCGTCGTCTCCATCTGGGCCAAGCAGACGCGCTGGTACGAGCTGCTGCTGCTGGGCGGCTGGGGCCTGCTGGCCGGCGCCACCCCCATCGGCGCGCCGGTGGTCAACGTCCTCAGAAACCTGTCCAACACCATGGACCTGTGGTTCAAGTAGCCGTCGTACGGACGCGTTCGGGACCGGGGGCCACGTACATGACGGCATGTGGGGCCGTCGGCGCAGGTTCTTGACGTTGGGAGGCCGGGCGACGACCTCGTGCCTCCCGAGAGTTCGCGAAACTCCGGCGAGCGTTGCGGCAGTTCGCCCAGCAACCCCTTCCGCACCGGGTCGCCACGTGGCCGCGAAGTCACGGCGCGAACGAGGGACGCGATCGCCTGCGGCGTCGCCGTCCCGGCCGCCGAACACGTCCCGCCAGGCCGGCTCGGTGAACGCGACCACAGCAGGTCGCGCCGGTGTGCCGGGAGCACGCCGAGATCCCCCGGCACCGCGCTCTGGACGAGACGGCACCCCCGACACCAAGGACACCCCCATGACAGCGATCGTCGGTCTCGTACACAACGGCACCGTCCACATCGGCGGCGACAGCGCAGGAGTCGATGACAGCCTGGCCCTCACGGTCCGCGCCGACGCCAAGGTGTTCACGACCGGCCCGTTCGCGATGGGTTTCACCACCTCGTTCCGGATGGGCCAGCTGCTTCGCTACGCCCTCAAGGCTCCCGAACCGAACGGGGACCTGGAGAGGTTCATGGTCACCGAGTTCGTCGATGCGGTCCGCGACTGCCTCAAGGAAGGCGGCTGGGCCACTAAGGACAGCGAACGCGAAGAGGGCGGCACCTTCCTGATCGGGGTCCACGGCCGCCTGTTCTGCGTCCAATCGGACTATCAGGTCGCTGAAGCGGCCGACGGGTTCGCCGCCGTGGGCTGTGGCGAGGACGTCGCGCTGGGCGCGCTGTATGCCACGGCCCGGTCCCGCATGGCCCCACAGAAGCGCATCAAACTCGCGCTGGAGGCCGCCGAGCGGTTCAGCGCTGGTGTCCGAGGTCCGTTCGCCTACGTCAGCAAGGAGGCCGGGTGACCCGGACGCGGACTCGTCCTGCCCCGCTCAAGGGGCGAATCGACGACCGACGACAACGACCCCGCTGAGCCTTATCACCGCGCCACAAGGTCACCGGCAGCCTCAGACCGTCTAGACGTGGTCCCGCACCAGCCCGGCCATGCCCGGATCAGCGGTGCGGGCGCAGTGCGCCGAGCAGTACCAGTGCCCGTCGGCCTCGACGCCGTGGCCGATGACCCGGCACTTGCAGCGTTCGCAGATCGGCGCCATCCGGTGGATCGCGCATTCGAAGCTGTCGAAGACGTGCACGGCCCCCTGTGCGTGCACCTCGAAGGCCATCTCGTAGTCGTTACCGCAGACTTCACACCGTGCCATGGCGAACGCCCCGTCTTTCTCCCGTCGCCCGCGTTACGCGATTTACCCCTTCGTGTCGTGTTCTATCCGGTCGTGTTCCATCCGTGAGACGGCTTGGACCCGCAGTCCTGTGTGCATGCGGGCGGGGCGGGAGCGTGGCCGGCCTCGTCCCCGCCGCCGCTCCCCCGCTTCCGCCGCCCCTCCCGCCGGCCACCCACCCCCCACCCGGGCCGGCCGCTCCTGCCGGGTGCTGCGAGTCGAACCCGGTCGTTCACGAACCGCGGGTGACGACCGCGGTCCGGCCGCCGGTCTTGAGCACCGCGATGTCACCGTCGAGGTCGGTCCGGTAGCCGTGCATGCCCAGGCTCCGCAGCAGTGCCAGCGTCCGGGGCGCCGGGTGCCCGTAGGTGTTCGCCGCCCCGACCGAGATGATCGCTATCCGGGCCCGGGAGGCGGCCACGAAGTCCCGATCCTGGCGGCTCGACCCGTGATGGGGGACTTTGAAGACGTCCACCGGCGGAACGCTCGCCGTGAGCGCCCGCTGGGCATCGGTCTCGATGTCGCCGGTCAGCAGCAGGCTGAGCCCGTGCAGCCGCGCCACCAGGACCACGCTGGCGTTGTTGACCGCGCTCCCCGGATCCCGTCCGGAGACGTGCGGTCCGGTCTCCGACGGTGCCAGCACGGCGAGGCTCAGCGGTCCGGCGGCCCAGCTCTGGCCGGGCGCGGCGGGACGTACGGTCAGGCCCGGGGTCAGCCGGCGCTCCTCCCCCGCGCTCAGCGGGCTCGGCAGGACCGTGCCGAGCGTACGGTGGCGCAGGATCCCGGGCACTCCGTCGACGTGGTCGGCATGCGGGTGGGTCAGGACCAGCATCTGGACCTCCGTGACGCCCAGATCCCGGAGGCAACGGTCTACTAGACCCGGCGCCGGCCCCGCGTCCACGACCACGGCTCGTCCTCTCCCCGTCGCGAGGACGAGGGCGTCCCCCTGACCGACGTCACAGGCCACGAAGAGCCAGCCCCGGGGCGGCCAGCCGGGGAGGACGATCCGCATGACCACGGCGGTGACCAGGAGTCCCGCGCAGACGGCGGCGCCGATCCGCCGGAGTCGCCGGCGACGCAGGACAAGGACCACTGCGGCCATGACCAGGAGCAGCGACACCGCTCCGAGCAGGCCGTCGCGCCACTGCAGCGTGGCGTGCGGCACCCCGGCGGCGTTGCGGGCCACCATCACGATCCAGCCGGCGGCGAGCCCGGCCGGCCGGACCACAAGGCGTGCGATCGGCATGGCCAGTGGTGCGACGGCCGCCGCCAGGGCACCGAGCAGGGTCGCGACCGGGATGGCCGGGGCGACCAGAAGGTTCGCGGCGATGGAGACCAGGCTGAGCTCGCCGGTCAGCATGACGAGCACGGGGGCACAGGCGACCTGTGCCGCCGCGGCGATCGCCAGCACCTCGGCGACCGGGCGTGGCATCCGCCGGCTCAGGCGCTGGCGCCATGGCGGAGCCAGGACCAGCAGGCCCGCGGTGGCGAGCACCGACAGCGCGAAGCCGTACGACCGGGCCAGCTCAGGATCGATCAGTACGAGCACGAGGACGGCGGTGGCGAGGGCCGGCACACCGTGCCGCCGCCGCCCACCGGCCAGTGCCAGCAGCCCGATCAAGCCCATGACCAGCGCACGCAGGACGCTGGGCTCCGGCCTGGCCACGACGACGAAGGCCAGCACCGCCAAGGCGGCGATGGGGGGTCCGGACCTGCGGCCGAGCCCGGCGGCTCTGGTGATCGCCAGCACCGCGCTGATGATCAAACCGAGATTCGCCCCACTGACCACGAGGACATGGGTGAGCCCGGCGGCCTTGAAGTCGTCGGCGATCCCGGGATCGAGCCGGGTGGTGTCTCCGACGACCATGCCGGGGAGCACGCCCCGCTGCGCCGGCGGCAGGTCGTCCGTGGCCTCGCGCAGCTTCGCCCGGACGGCGCCGGCCGCTCGTTGCACCGCCGACGGGCCGCTGAGCACGGCCGGCGGCCCGCGTACGAGGGCGACGGCGGCCAGCAGTTCGGGCCGCCGTGGCGGTGCGAGCCGGGCGGTGAGGCGTACGCGCTGGCTCGGCAGCAGTCCCTCCCACATCGGGGCCCAACGCCCGTGGGCCAGCACCAGCACGGGAACCCGGACATCCACCGGCCGAGGGCCGAGGACCGATTCCGCACGGACCCGGACCGTGACGACCCGCCCGCCTCGGGCCTGCCGCGACCGGGGATCGGCCGTGATGACGGCTTCGAGAGAGACCTGGGCTCCGCCGGTCGCCAGCTCCCGCAGCGGGCCGGACCCCACTGCGGACAGTCTCACCCCCACCCCACCCGCCGCCGCGGCCGTACAGGCCAGGACCGCCCCGGCGATGGCCCGGCGGTGGTGAACGGCTCCCGGGACCCCGCGCGGAAGCAGCCCCGTGGCCACGACTCCGCAGACCCCAGCCACCACGTACGAGAGTCCCGGACCCGCCGGGATGAGCGCGAACGACGCGAGCCATGCCGCGAGCGCGGGCGGCACGAGCCGCAGGTCATGTCCCTGCGACCCCTCGTTCATACCCGTACGAGATCTTTGAGCTCGGCGAACCGCCGTTCGCCGATCCCGGACACCTCCCGTAGTTGTTCGACCCCGCGAAAACCGCCGTGCTGTGTCCGGTGGTCCACGATCCGGCGCGCGAGGACCGGGCCCACGCCGGGAAGTTCCTGGAGCTGTTCGACGGTGGCGGTGTTCAGGTCCAGCGGTGTCCCTGGCACGGTCCCCGGCTCGGCGGGTGGGACGCCGGGCGCGGATCCCGGCGCACCGCCCGGGGAGGCCGCGACGGCCGGCAGGCCGACCGGGATCTGCTCACCGTCGGTCAGGCGCCTGGCCAGGTTGAGGCTCCCCGTATCGACCCCGGGCCGCAGGCCTCCGGCGGCCCGGATCGCATCGGTGACGCGGGAGCCGGCGGGCAACGTGATGACGCCCGGGCGCCGGACCTTGCCGGCCACATGGACGACGACCGTGCCGGCCGGCGTCGGGCCGGATGTCACAGGAGGCCGCGGAGAGGCGGCCGGGCGCGCCGGCGACGCCACAAGGGACGCGGCGGCGGCGGGGACGGGTTGCGGCCGGGGCCGTGCCGTCCACAGATAGCCGCCGGCGATGACGGCCGCCACCACCGCCACGGCGGCGAGCGCTCGTGCGCCTGGGAGCCCGGGGTCCAACCGGTCCCTCAGCGACATGTCCCGGTGCGGAGTATCACTGGGCGGCCCGTCCGGGCCGGGAGCGTCCGCCGGCCGGTCCCCGGCGCCGTCGGGCGGACGGGGCGATGACCGTAAGAAGGACGCCGGTGGGGCGTTCGGGGGTCTGGGCGGCACGTCCGGCTCACCCCGGTGCGGTGCTCCGAAGGAGTCCGGCGGACGCGGAACGCCGGCCGGTGTCCGGCCGGCGATGCCGCGAAGCCGATCCGTCACCGCACCACCGCCGCGTCCCGCGGATCTGCTGGCTCTCATGGTGCTCGACGCTAGGCAGCCTCGGAGCCGTCCGTAAGACCCGCGGAGAAATGTGGATAACCTCGCCGGGGCCGAGGCCCGGGGCTCACCGGGGGGCGACGACGACGCCGAGCATGCCCGGCCCCGCATGGGCGCCCATCACGGGACCGGCCTGACCGACGTGCAGGACGCCGAGCCGGGAGATCCGCTCATGGAGCCGGCCGGCGAGGGCCTGCGCGCGGCTCTCCGTCCCGAGGTGCTGAACGGCGACGTCCACCTCGAGGTCCCCGGCGAAGTCCACGGCCAGGTCCTCCATCCGGGAGAGCGCCCGTGACGCCGTCCGGACCTTCTCCAGAGGGACGATCCGGCCGTCGGCGATGCCGAGGAGAGGCTTGACCATGAGCGCGGAGCCGAGGAGCGTGGCGGCCGCACCGATACGGCCGCCGCGGTGGAGGTGCTCGAGCGTGTCGACGTAGAAAAGCGATCGGGACGCCCGGGCCCGGCGGCCGGCGGCCTCCGCGACCTCCTCGAGCGCGGCGCCGCGCGCCGCGGCCGCGGCGGCCGTGAGCGCGGCGAAACCCAGCCCCATGCCGATGGTGGCGCTGTCCACGACGCGTACCGGGACGTCCGCCTCCTCCGCCGCGAGCCGGGCCGCCTCGACCGTCCCGGACATGGCCGCGGACAGGTGGACCGACACGATGCCCCGGGCCCCGGTCGCCGCCGCGGCGCCGTAGGCGTCGGCGAAGCGCTGAGGCGACGGCCTGGAGGTCGTGACCGGGTCCCACCGCCTCAGTGCCCGGGCGGTGTCCGCGGCCGTGATGTCCACGCCCTCCTCGGACGCCGCGCCGCCGATGACGATCTGCAACGGGACGATGGTGAGCCGGTGCCGGCGGGCGAGCCCTTCCGGCAGATAGGCGGTCGAATCCGTGACGATCGCGACCGCGGCAGCCATGACGGGAGATTACTCCTGTGACCCAGGGGATATCCGAGGCCGGGCTCCGGAGTGCCGGCCGATCAGACGGCGACGCCGCCGCGCCAGACCCGCAGTGCCCGCAGGCCGAACGCCCAGGCGAAGGCGCCCTCATGGTCGGCGTCCCAGAGGACGACATCGGCCAGCATGCCGGGTGACAGGGATCCGCGATCCTTGACGCGGAGCGCGGAGGCACCGCCGAGCGTGGCGGCCCGCAGGGCCTCGGTGACGCTGAGCCCGAACATCGCGACCGCGAGCCCGATCACCAGCGGCATCGAGGTGATCCCGCACTGTCCCGGGTTGTGGTCGGTGCCGAGGGCGAGGGTGACACCGCGGTCGAGCATGGCCCGTACCGGCGGGGTCCGGCGGGTGCGCAGCGCGCTGCCGGGACAGACGGTCGCGGTCACACCGGCATGGGCCAGCGCCTTGATGTCCTCCTCGCCCGCCTCGGTCAGCAGATCGGCGGAGGCACAGCCCACCTCGGCGGCCACCTGGGCCGCACCGACCCGGTCCTGGGCGCAGGCGTGGATCCGGGCCTTCAGCCCCGCGTGCTTGCCGGTCAGCAGGAGGGCCCGCGCCTCGTCGGCGCTGAAGTGCCCCTCGTCGCAGTAGACGTCGATGCTGTCGGCTCCTGCCGCGGCGGCGTCGCCGGCCCACAGGCGGACGGCCTCGACGTAGTCACGCCGGCGCCCGAAGAACTCCGGGGGGAGCACATGCGCGGCCAGGAAGGTGGCATGGATGCGCGGCATGGCCGGCTCGCTCTCCAGCGAGCGCAGCAGCCTGATGTCCGCGAGCTCCCCGTCACGGGTCAGGTGGTATCCGGTCTTGGCCTCGACCGTCGTGGTGCCGCCGACGATCCACTGGCGCAGCCGCTCGCGCACGTTGTTGCAGAGCGTCCACGGGTCGGTCCCCCGGGTGACGGTCACCGTCGAGTTGACCCCGCCGCCGGCCGCGGTGATCTCCGCATGGGTGGATCCGCTCGTACGCATGGCCAGCTCGGCCCAGCGGTTTCCCGCATAGACCGGATGGGAGTGCGCGTCGATGAGGCCCGGTGTGACCAGGCCGCCGCCCAGGTTCTCCACATGGTCCACGTCGACGATGTCCTCGATGATCCCCGGCACGCTCTGTGGCAGGTCGGAGGCGGGCCCGGCCCAGACGATCAGGTCGTCGTGGATGAGGATGGCGGCGTTGCTGCAGACGTCGGTGCCGGTCCAGAGCCTGCCGATGTTCGTCAACAGCCGTACGGTCATCGTCGCGTCACCCACCGGATGTGACGCTCGGCGGCGGGAAGGCGATTCCGGACGTCATGCAGAGGGTCACCTGCTCTCGATCGAAACCGCCGACTGGGTGCCGACGAGCCATCGGGGGATTGTCGGTGATCGACTGACCACCTGGAGCAACGAACCCGGAAATATCGGTTTCGTCACGGTAGTGCACTCCAGGCCGGAGGAACAAGCTCTTGCCGCCAAACGGGGGCCGCACGAGAAAAGTTCCGATCGAGTAACCGGACAAAGAAGGTAAGGCCTGCAAAGCCGTGTAAAAATCTCCGCCATTGGTCACCGCCGTCATCACCCGCTCTAGGACATCAGACCGTACGGAGTCACACGCGATCGTCAAGGAGAATCGGCGAGATGTAACCGTTCGGCGACCTGCTTTCGCCGGCGATCCCGACATCCGGGAACCGCCCGGGCCTCCCTGCGGGCCCCTTGCCGGAAAGGGCTCCTCAGGCGGTCAGCGTGGTGTATCGCTCCAGCTCACCGGCCAGGCTGACCGGCACGCGGGCGTGCAACGCCGTTCCCTCGGCGGTGTGCTCCTGGGCGAACACCTCGCCCTGTTCGTGCACCCGCGCGACCACGTCACCACGGTCGTAGGGGACCAATACCTGCACCTCGTGTTCGAGGCCCGGAAGCCATTCCTCGACCGTGGCGAGCAGCTCGTCGATACCGGCGCCACTGCGGGCCGACACCACCACGCTGTGCGGCTCCCTGAGCCGCAGCCTGGCCACGGTGAGCGGATCGGCCATGTCGGCCTTGTTGATCACCACGATCTCCGTGACATTGTCCGCGCCGATCTCCCGGAACACCTCACGGACGGCGTCGATCTGGGCTTCGGGGTCGACCTCGGAACCGTCCACGACATGCAGGATGAGGTTGGATTCGGCGACCTCCTCCAGCGTGGAGCGGAAGGCCTCGACCAGCTGGTGCGGCAGGTGCCGCACGAAGCCGACGGTGTCGGTCAGGGTGAGCCCACGGCCGCTCGGCATGCTCGCCCGGCGTACCGTCGGGTCAAGGGTGGCGAACAGCGCGTCCTCGACCAGCACGCCCGCTCCGGTGAGCCGGTTGAGCAACGAGGACTTGCCCGCGTTGGTGTAACCGGCGATGGCCACCGACGGCACCTCGCGCCGGCGCCGTTCGGCCCGCTTGGTGTCCCGCGCGGTCGTCATCCCGACGAGCTCACGGCGCAGCTTGGCCATCCGGGTACGGATTCGCCGCCGGTCGAGCTCGATCTTGGTCTCACCGGGGCCACGGCCGCCGATGCCGACGCCGCCGGCGGCACGGCCACCGACCTGCCGGGACAGGTTTCCGCCCCAGCCTCGCAGGCGCGGAAGCAGGTAGTTGAGCTGGGCGAGCTCCACCTGCGCCTTGCCCTCACGGCTGCGGGCGTGCTGGGCGAAGATGTCCAGGATCAGCGCGGTCCGGTCGATGACCTTGACCTTGACGATCTCTTCGAGCTGGCGGAGCTGTCCGGGAGCGAGCTCACCGTCACAGATGACGGTGTCGGCACCGGTCGCGATGACGACGTCGCGCAGCTCGGCGGCCTTGCCCGAACCGACGTAGGTGGCCGGGTCCGGCGTGCCGCGGCGCTGCATCAGGCCCTCCAGGACCTGTGACCCCGCGGTCTCGGCGAGCAGCGCCAGCTCACGCATGGAGTTCTCGGCCTGCTTGACGTCCCCCTCGGTCCAGACACCGATGAGGACGACGCGCTCCAGCCTGAGGGCGCGGTATTCGACCTCGGTGACATCGTGCAGCTCGGTGGACAGCCCGGCGACGCGCCTGAGCGCCTGCCTCTCGGCGAGCTCGAGGTCGCCGCGCACGGGCTGGTCTTCGTGGTCTTCGGAGTAAGCAGCAGTCATATGTCCTCAGAGATGGAACGCTGGCCTCAGAGATGGAACGCCGAAACGCGGCCCGGTCTTCCCATCGATCGTCTCATGTGCGGCCTGGGCGTTCACCTGGTTTTGTGCCCGGCTCAAGCTCCACGACGCCTCCGGCGCCCCTCCACCGGGTATGACGGTCGACAACGCGCCAAGCACACGTCCATGCGCCCCCACCCTTTGACCGACATCTCTACAGAGCACTAGTCTTCCGCTAAACAGAAGTTTGTTTTCACTAGACGAAAAGGACGACAGATGGCCGGAGCCGAAGGCGTGGAGATCACCGGCCCCCTCCACGACCGCTATGAAGAGGTCCTCACGCCCGACGCCCTGGGCTTCCTCGCCACGCTGCAACGCGAGTTCGGCCCCCGGCGCAAGGAGCTGCTCGCGGCCCGGGCCGAGCGGGAGCGGCGGCTCGCCGCGGGGACCGGCCTGGACTTCCTCCCCGCGACCGCCGGCATCCGTACGGACGACAGCTGGCGGGTCGCCGAACCGGCACCGGGACTCGTCGACCGGCGGGTGGAGATCACCGGACCGACCGACCGGAAGATGACCATCAACGCGCTGAACTCGGGCGCGAAGGTCTGGCTGGCCGACCTCGAGGACGCCAACACCCCGCTGTGGGAGAACATGGTCGAGGGGCAGCTCAGCCTCCGCGACGCCCTCGACCGGACGATCGACTTCACCTCCCCCCAGGGCAAGACCTACGCCCTGAAGGCCGACGACGAGCTCGCCACCATCGTGGTGCGGCCCCGCGGCTGGCACCTGGAGGAGAAGCACGTCCTCGTGGACGGGGAGCGGATGTCCGGCTCGCTGTTCGACTTCGGGCTCTACCTCTTCCACTGCGCGCGCAGGCAGCTGGACAAGGGCAAGGGCCCCTACTTCTACCTGCCCAAGATGGAGAGTCACCTCGAGGCCCGCCTCTGGAACGACGTCTTCAACCTCGCTCAGGACGAGCTGGAGATCCCCCGCGGGACCATCCGCGCCACGGTGCTCATCGAGACGATCCCGGCGGCGTTCGAGATGGAGGAGATCCTGTACGAGCTCCGCGACCACTCCGCCGGACTCAACGCCGGGCGCTGGGACTACCTCTTCTCGATGATCAAGAAGTTCCGCTCCCGGGGCGCCGACTTCGTCCTTCCCGAGCGTAACGCGATCACCATGACCGCCCCGTTCATGCGCGCCTACACCGAGCTCCTGGTCCGTACGTGCCACAAGCGTGGCGCGCACGCGATCGGCGGCATGGCGGCGTTCATCCCGTCGCGCCGCGACGAGGAGGTCAACCGGACCGCCTTCGAGAAGGTGCGGGGCGACAAGACCCGCGAGTCCGGGGACGGCTTCGACGGCTCGTGGGTCGCCCACCCGGACCTGGTGCCGCTCTGCCAGGAGGTCTTCGACGGCGTGCTCGGCGAGCGGCCGAACCAGCGGGAGCGGCTGCGCGAGGACGTCCAGGTCTCGGCCGCGGACCTGCTCGCCGTGAACCGGACCCCCGGTGAGATCACCGAGGCCGGCCTCCGCAACAACGTCGACGTGGCGCTGCAGTACATCGCCGCCTGGCTGGGCGGCAACGGCGCGGTGGGGATCCACAACCTCATGGAGGACGCCGCCACCGCCGAGATCTCCCGCTCCCAGATCTGGCAGTGGATCCACAACGACGTCATCCTGGCCGAGGGCACGCAGGTCACCGAGAAGCTCGTCGAGCAGATCATCAACGAGGAGCTCGGCAAGATCCGTGAGGCCCAGGGCGACCGGTTCGACGAGCAGCGCTTCACGGAGGCGGTGTCGCTGTTCAAGGAGGTCGCGCTGGCCGACGACTACGCCGACTTCCTGACCGTGCCCGCCTACGAGCGCATGCCCTGACCACCACCGACCGCGCGAGCCCGGGATCGCGCGAGGTCACGTCCTGCGGCACCCGCCCGCCCGCAGGACGTGACCCGGTCCCGGTCACGGCACGACCACGGGGCGACGGGGATTTTTCTGGCAGGCGACCATTGCGCCACCGCGGGGGAGGGCGTGTGCTGAAGGAGTGATGGCGATGGACGTTGCGGCGATGGCGGGGCGGTTCACGGAGTTTCTCGGGGCTGATGGGGTCATCACGGACCCCGTCCGGCTGCGCACCTATGAGTGCGACGGGCTGACCTATCACAAGGCGACGCCCGGCATCGTGGTGCTGCCGGACACCACCGAGCAGGTCGCCGCGATCGTACGGGAGTGCGTCGCCGCCGGCGTGCCCTACGTCGCCCGCGGCTCCGGCACCGGGCTGTCCGGCGGGGCCCTTCCCCGCACGGACGGGGTACTGATCGTGACCTCGCGGATGCGCCGGATCCTCGAGATCGACATCCAGAACCAGCGGGCCGTCGTCGAGCCCGGAGTGATCAACCTCGACGTCACCAAGGCCGTGCGGCCACATGGTTACTACTACGCACCGGACCCGTCCAGCCAGCAGATCTGCTCCATCGGCGGCAACGTGGCCGAGAACTCCGGCGGCGCCCACTGCCTGAAGTACGGCTTCACCGCCCACCACGTGCTCTCCTGCGAGGTCGTCACCCCGGACGGCGAGATCGTCACCATCGGCGCCGAACCGGGCTATGACCTGCTCGGGGCCTTCATCGGCGCCGAGGGAACCCTCGGCATCACCACCAAGATCACTGTACGGCTCACCCGGCTGCCGGAGACGGTGCAGACGCTGCTGGCCGCGTTCGGCTCCATGGAGGCGGCCGGCGAGGCGGTGTCGGCCATCATCGGCGCCGGCGTCGTACCCGCCGCGATCGAGATGATGGACGCGCTGTCCATCGAGGCGGCGGAGGCGGCCGTCCACTGCTCCTACCCGGCCGGTGCCGGCGCGGTCCTCATCGTGGAACTCGACGGTCCGGCCGCCGAGGTGCGGCGGCAGTTCACCGACGTCGAGCGGCTGTGCCGCGACGCGGGAGCCTTCGAGATCCGGATCGCCGCGGACGACACCGAGCGCGGGCTGATCTGGGCCGGCCGCAAGTCCGCGTTCGCGGCGGTAGGCCGGATCAGCCCGGCCTACATCGTCCAGGACGGGGTGATCCCGCGCACCGCGCTGTCCGGCGTGCTGGCCCGGATCGACGAGCTGTCCCGCGGCAGCGGCGTCCGCGTGGCCAACGTCTTCCACGCGGGCGACGGCAACCTGCACCCGCTCGTGCTGTTCGACGACGCCGAGCCCGGTGCCGGAGAGCGAGCCGAAGAGGTCTCCGGCAAGATCCTCGACCTGTGCATCGAGCACGGCGGATCCATCACCGGCGAGCACGGGGTGGGCGTGGACAAGGCGCGCCACATGCCGAGGATGTTCTCCGCCGACGACCTCGACACCATGCAGATGGTGCGCTGCGCGTTCGACCCGGCCGGGCTGTGCAACCCCGGCAAGATCTTCCCGACCCCACGGCTGTGCGGAGAGGTGCCCGGTGTCCGCAAGGGCGTCCATCCCCTCGTCGCCTCCGGCCGGGCGGAGCAGTTCTGATGCCCGATCCCCTGTCCGATCCCCACAGCTCATCCATGGACGGAGGCATATGAGCACGCCGCTGGAGGCTCTGGCGAAAGTGTGCGGCGACACCCGGCCCGGCACGGCGGAGGACGCCGTGCAAGGTGTGATCCCGGCTCAGGTCGCGGCACCGGCCACGGTGCCGGAGGCGAGCGAGGTCATGCGGGTGGCGGCCGAACACGGCCTCGCCGTCGTGCCGCGCGGAGCGGGAACCCGCCTTGACCACGGCGTCCCGCCGCGCCGCTGCGACCTGCTCATCGACACCCGGCGGCTCGACCGGGTGATCGAGCACGCCGCCGGTGACCTCGTCGTCAAGGTCGAGGCCGGGCTGCCCATGGGCCGGCTGGCGGAGGTCCTGAGGGCCGAGGGCCAGCGGCTCGCGCTCGACGCCCCGCGGCCGGAGGCCACCGTCGGGGGCACCCTCGCCACCGCGACGGCCGGGCCGCTCCGGCTGGGGTACGGCACCCCCCGGGATCTGCTGATCGGCGTCACCATGGTGCGGGCCGACGGGGTGGTGGCCAAGGCCGGCGGGAAGGTCGTCAAGAACGTCGCAGGATATGACCTGGGCAAGCTCCTCACCGGGTCCCACGGCACGCTCGGCCTCATCGTGGAGGCCGCCTTCCGGCTGCACCCGGTGCCGGAGGCGAGCGCCTACGTCACCGTGGAGGTCACCGGCATCGACCGGGCACACGAGGCCGTGCGGGCCGTACGCCACTCGGTGCTCGTCCCGAGCGCCATCGAGGTCGACGCACCACCGGGCGGCCCGATCACCATCGCCGTCCTGGTGGAAGGGGTCGCCGACGGCGTCACCGCCCGCGCCGGCGACACGGCCGGGCTCCTCGGCCCCGGCGCGGGGGTGTCCGAGACCCCGCCGCCGTGGTGGGGTGGCGACCCGGACGGCGAGATCCTGATCCGGCTCGCCACCGAACCGGCCCGGCTGCCCGACGTCCTGCGGCTCCTCGCGGGCCGGAGGGTGCGGGGATCCGCCGGCAACGGGGTCTGGCTGCTGGCGCTGCCGGGCACCGCCGAGCCGGCCGAGGTCACCGAGGTCCTCGACACCGTCCGTACCCTCGGCCACGCCGTCGTCCGCACCGCGCCCGAGCGGGTGCGGGAGCGGCTCGACGTGTGGGGTCCGGTTCCCGCGCTCGGGCTCATGCGCCGGGTCAAGGACCAGTTCGACCCCGAGCACCGCCTGTCCCCCGGCCGCTTCGCAGGAGGCATCTGATGAGCGCGGACGTCAACAAGCTGATCGACGACTGTGTGCACTGCGGGTTCTGCCTGCCGACCTGCCCGACGTACGTGCTGTGGGGAGAGGAGATGGACTCTCCACGCGGCCGCATCAACCTGATGCAGCAGCACGCGGAGGGCACGCCGCTGAGCGGACCCATGGTGGAGCACTTCGACCAGTGCCTGGGGTGCATGGCCTGTGTGACGGCCTGCCCCTCCGGAGTGCAGTACGACCGGCTGATCGAGGTCACCCGCGCGGAGGTCGAGGACCGGCACCCTCGCAGCCGCAAGGACAGGGCACTGCGCGAGGCGATCTTCGCGCTGTTCCCCTACCCCCGGCGGCTGCGGGCGCTGCGCGGGCCGCTGCGCCTCTACCAGCGCAGCGGGCTGGACCGGCTCGTCCGGCGCAGCGGCCTGCTGGAGCGGATCTCGCCCACGCTCGCCGCGATGGAACGGCTCGCCCCGCCGCTCGGCCGGCCGCAGCGGCTGCCGGAGCGCCTGGCCGCCCACGGCGATCGCAGGGCCACGGTCGGCATGCTCACCGGCTGTGTCCAGCGAGAGTTCTTCCCTGGAGTCAACTCCGCCACCGCCCGTGTCCTGGCGCTGGAGGGCTGCGACGTCGTGATCCCACGGACCCAGGGCTGCTGCGGCGCGCTGTCGCTGCACTCGGGCCGCGCCGAGGAGGCCCGCGCCTTCGCTCGCAAGGCGATCGCGGAGTTCGAGCACGTGGAGGCCATCGTCGTCAACGCGGCCGGGTGCGGCTCGGCGATGAAGGACTACGAGGAGCTGCTGGCCGACGACCCCGAGTGGGCCGCGCGGGCGGCGGCGCTCAGTGCCAAGACCCGCGATCTGAGCGAGTTCCTCGCCGAGCTCGGTCCCCGGGCGGTACGGCATCCCCTGCCGATCACGGTGGCCTACCACGACGCGTGCCACCTGGCCCATGCCCAGGGCATCCGGACCCAGCCGCGGTCCCTGCTCGGCGACATTCCGGAGCTCACGATCAAGGAGATCGCCGAGGGCGACATCTGCTGCGGCTCGGCGGGCACCTACAACCTGCTGCAGCCCGAGGCGGCGCGCGGACTGGGCGACCGCAAGGCCGGAAACGTCCATGCCACGGGTGCCGAGCTACTCGTGGCGGCCAACCCCGGCTGCTCGATGCAGATCGCGACCGCGCTCAGCCGCCGCGGCGAGGACATCGCGGTGGCGCACACCGCCGAGGTGCTCGACGCGTCGCTGCGCGGCCTCGGCCGCGCGGCGCTGCTGCCCCGGGAGTGAGGCGCGGCCGGGCCTAGGGCGTGAACCCGATGTCCTCGTACACCAGGTCGTAGAACCCCCGTGCGCCGGCATTGGCGACGTACGGGCGGATCGCGACCAGTTGCGGGCGCTGGTACAGCGGCAGCACCGTCATCCGCCGCC
This sequence comes from Actinomadura sp., assembly GCA_036008685.1. Classification (GTDB taxonomy): domain Bacteria; phylum Actinomycetota; class Actinomycetes; order Streptosporangiales; family Streptosporangiaceae; genus Actinomadura_C. The sequence continues at coordinate 23,288 of DASYNF010000239.1, forward strand.
ACATCAGCCGGTCGGCGTCGTTGGCGAGCTCTCGGACCCTGCCCGGGTCGGGCTCCGCGAGCGCGCGGTCCAGCGCCCGGTCGACCCCCGCGGACCCGGTGCGATGGACACCCGGGCCGGTGAACACCTGCCGCGGTGACGACAACGGGAAGGGCGAGCCGGGGGCGGAGAACGTCGCGAGGTCGAAGTCACGCCGGGCCGCGGACCCGCCGCCGGGGTGGCCGGGGAGATACGGGCGGTACGGATCGTAGGCCGGCACGGTCTCGAGCACCGTCCGTACCCCGATCCGCCGGAGCATCTCCCGGATGAGCCGGGTCTCCGCCGGGCCGGCCGGCCCGGCGGGCGGAACGGCGAAGCGCAGCTCCAGGATCTTTCCGTCCTTGACACGGTGGTCCCCGCGCCGGACCCATCCGGCCCGGTCGAGCAGCCGCATCGCCTCATCGGGGTCATAGGTCCCCGACTCCGGCGCGTTGTCCTGGTAGCCCTCCTGGGTGTTGAGGTAGACGTGGTTGCCGAGTGCGGGGCTCCGATGCCCGGGATCGCCGAACCCGGCCACGGCGACCGCCGTCCGGTCGATGCCGGACGCGATCGCCTGCCGGACCCCGTCGTCCGACAGGGGTGCCAGCGAGGCGTTGAAGGCGAGGCTCCGCGCGTCCGGTGCCCCGGCGGCGCGGATGACGGCGCCCCGCACGGCACTCCCCGGCCGGATCGCCGCGTCGAGACCGACGTCCATGAGGTCGATCCGCCCGGCGGCGAAGGCCGGGGCCATCGCGGCCCGGTCCATGGCCCGGTAGACGATCCGGTCGAGCTTGGCCGGCCGCCCCCACCAGCGGGGATTGCGGGCCAGTGTGATGGTCTCGGCGGTGCCGTCGAGGCTCTGCACGGCGAAGGGCCCGGCGGTGACCCCGATCCGGCCGGACCAGCCTCGGTCGAACACCTCTGGACGCTCGCTGGTGGCCGCGGGATAGAGCGGGCCGAACAGCGAGGGCCAGTCCGCGAGCGGTCTGGCGAACGTCACGACGACCTGGTGGTCGTTCGCCCCGCGCTCGGCCTCGGCGATGTGGTCGTATCCGGCGATGGCGCCGACCCGGAACCGCTCGTCACCGCCACGGAGCCGACGGGCCTGCGCGACGTAGTCCCGGTAGGTGATCGGGGTCCCGTCGGACCAGCGCGCCCGGGGATTGAGGGTGTAGGTCACGACCTGCCGGCCGGCCCTGCCGCTCACGCGCACGTCGGTGAGATAGTCCGGATCGGGATGGGGAACGGCCTTCTCGTCACACCGCATGACGTACGGGAGCAGGCCCTGCAGCACGTCGTCCGCGGCGCCGCGGACGGCGTCGGCGCGCATGAGGTTCCACTGGAGGGGAAAGCGCGCGAGCGGCCACCGCAGGGTCCCGCCGGTCCGCAGCTCCTCGCGGGGCACCGGATTGATGTCGAAGGCGGGCAGCCATGCGGCCGGTTCCCGGGCACCCCGGTCCGCGGCCGGGCCCTGCCCGCAACCGGCCATCACCGCGGTCACCACGAGCGCGCTCGCGCACCCGCGATATGAG